>NZ_MNUD01000036.1:0-470813 GCF_001917295.1 Akkermansia sp. 54_46 | reverse complement strand
GCGGGAGTGTCTCACATGGGACAAATGACCCTTACGATTTTTCAAAATTGACCCTTACGGGCATTTATGGGCTTAACTTCTTGCGCCACCCTTCCATTTTTCCCCGGAACGCACGTATTTTCAACCGTTTTCAAGCTTCTTCAAGAGAATTCAACCCTTTTCAAGCATTTATGGTTGGTCACAATGCTGGGCATTTTGTATTCCCAGGGGTGGGGGGTGGATTATTCCGCAGAGATGGTCATGAGGCTGTCCAAACTGTTGGCCGGTTCCGGTTATGATTTGTCGTGGCTCACTTTGTCCGCCCCCATTTTAGCCCATTGGGAGCTTCTGGGTCAGCAGGAGGGAACTTATACGCGGATGTGCTGTTCCATTCCGGACAGGAAGATGAACCAATTTTCAGGCGTGCGTCTGGTGCGGACTTCCAAAGAGGGGGGAAGTCTCTTTATTGACAAGGTGATCCTGCTCAGGGATGGGCAGGAAGTTATGTCCCGTTCTTTCCGTTCGGCTCTTACCCAGGAATCTCCTGTTCTGGAGGTGTCCATGAATATGGATGATTACGCAGAGAATGTAGAGAATTTCGAGTGGTCAATAGAAGTGATCATGGCTCCGGCCAACACATGCGGCATCATGGAAATGATGCGGAAAAAGGAGCTTTCCAACGGTAAAGAGAAGCAGATTTGATGGAAAGCTGCCGGAGCGGTCTGGCGGATACGCGGTTTCGTATTCCTGCCGCAACCCCGTTCCCGGCATGGAAAGGGGCAAGAACTGTTTTCCGGGTTTTCATGTTTTCCCATGGGTGAATTCAGCCACGAGATGACCGCAGCGGATTTAAATGTTTTTCAGCATGTCCAGCGTTTCCCGGAGTTTGTCCGCGGGAGCGGCGCTTGCCAGCCGCGGGAATTTGTTGGACAACAGGATAAAATCCCCGTTTCTGGTGAGCATCAGGCGCTGCCCGCTGATTTCCACCATGGAGATGTTGGCATGAGATGCCAGGATTTTGATTTTGTGGGAGTCCAGCAGGTGGCGCACCGTTTCCGGCGCGGGGCCGAAGCGGTCTTCCCAGGCGCGGAGCAGATTGTCCGCTTCCTTAAGGGTCCGGACGGTGGCCAGATCCTTGTAGGCGGAGATGCGCAGGGCCGCGTCACTAATGTATTCCCTGGGAAGGAAGGCTCCCAGATAGTCCTTGCGGGATTTTGCGGCGAACTGCGTTTCGCTGTTAATGATAAAGTCCGTTCTTAGAGCCGCATCCGGACGGGGGGCCGTGCGTTTGCCCTGCATCTGGGCGATGGATTGCTGGAGAAGCTGGCAATACAGGTCAAAGCCTATGGCGGCGATGTGGCCGCTCTGCTGGGTTCCCAGCAGGTTGCCCGCACCGCGTATTTCCAGGTCCCTCATGGCAATTTTGAAGCCGGAACCCAGTTCCGTATACTGTTTGATGGCGGAGACGCGTTTGCGGGCGTCTCCCGTGGCGGCGGCGGATCTGGGGAGCATGAGGTAGGCGTAGGCCCGGTGGCCCGCACGGCCCACGCGGCCGCGGAGCTGGTAAAGGTCCGCCAGTCCGAAGCGGTCCGCGCGGTCAATGATGATGGTGTTGGCGTTCGGAATGTCGATGCCGGATTCGATGATGGTGGTGGCCAGCAGGATGTCCGCTTTCCCCTGCACGAAGGTGCGCATGACCTTTTCCAGTTCTTCTTTAGGCATTTGGCCGTGGCCGATGACGATGCGGGCCTTGGGCACCAGGGCCTGGATGCGGTCCCGGAACAGTTCGATGGTTTTCACGCGGTTGTGCAGCAGGAAAATCTGTCCTCCGCGCTCCAGCTCGCGTTCCATGGCCTTTTTCATGATGCGTTCGTCGTAAGGGCACACGCTTGTCTGGACGGGCTGCCGGTTGACGGGCGGGGTTTCAATGGAGCTCATGTCACGTGCTCCCATCAGGGCAATGTACAGGGTGCGGGGAATGGGCGTGGCGGACAGCGTCAGCACGTCAATTCCCTTGAAGCGTTCCTTGAATTTTTCCTTGTGCCTGACGCCGAAGCGCTGTTCCTCGTCAATGACTACCAGGCCCAGATTTTTCATGGATACGTCATCGGAAATGAGCCGGTGCGTGCCTATGACGATGTCCACAGCTCCCGTTCTGAGCCCTTCCAGCGTGGAGCGGATGTCCGCCGCGCTGCTGAAGCGGCTGAGCATTTCAATACGTACGGGGTATTCGCTCATGCGTTCCTTGAACGTGCGGAAATGCTGTTCCGCCAATACGGTGGTGGGGACCAGCACGGCCGCCTGGCGGCCTCCCGTCACGCATTTGAAGGCGGCGCGGATGGCAACTTCCGTTTTTCCGAAGCCCACGTCTCCGCAGATCAGGCGGTCCATGGGGCGGGTGGATTCCATGTCCGCTTTCGTCTGGGCGATGGCGCGGAGCTGGTCCTGGGTTTCCCGGAAGGGAAAGGAGCTTTCAAATTCCCACATCCATTTGCTGTCCGGGGGGTGGCTGTAGCCTTTTCCTGTCTGGCGTTCCGCCTGGACGTTGAGGAGCTGGGCGGCGTAATCCGCCACGGATCGTTCTGCGGATTTTTTGGCGCGCTGCCATTTGGAGTCCCCCAGTTTGTTGAGTTCCGGCGTTTTGCTTCCCAGGCCTATGTATCGTGAAACCAGGTGAGCCTGGCTGAGGGGGACGTGCAGGATCGTGTTGTCCCGGTAGAGGATGTTCATTTCCTCGTCTCCGGAGTCAGGGGAGGCGGAAATGTTGATGAATTTGCCGATGCCGTAGCTGGTATGCACCACCAGATCACCGGGATTGACGTCTTTCAGGGATGCCTGCGCGCGTGCCTTGCGCGCCTTGTCTTCCCGGCTGGCGCGGCGGCGCGCCGTAGCGGACTGGTACCTGCCGAACAGTTCCGAGGAAGAGAGGACGGCCGTTTTCGCTTCCGGGATGCTGAACCCTGCCGGAAGTTCTCCGCGAAGAGGGGTGATGGACAGCAGAGCGGGCGTTCCGGCGCAGATGTCCCGGAAGCGTTCTTCCTCCCCTTCATTGGGGAAGAACATGCTGACATTCCATTTCCGGTCCAGCCATTCCCGGATTTGGCGTTCCGCCAGTTCACGGCGCATTTCCTGCATCACGAAGTCCCCCGCCTCAAAGCTGCCCAGGGGATTGTCATGGATGGCAAGGGAGAAGTCTTCTTCCCCCGCCGCATTTTCCGGGGGAGAGGTGAGGATGCATACGTTCCCCCGTTCCTTGCAGAAAGGGGCGGTAATAACCAGGTCGCCCGGTTTGATCCAGTCCCGCAGGGTTTCCGCGCCCTCGGCTTCCGTCAGTATGAGGTTGACGTGTTCCGCCTTGCGGAAGGAAATCTGGGAATCCACATCAAATTCCCGGATGGATTCAATTTCGTCGTCAAAAAACTCCAGGCGCACGGGGTGGGAGGACTGGAGAGGAAAGACATCCAGGATGCCGCCGCGTCGGGACCATTGCCCGCGGGAAATGACCTGTGGAACACCTTCAAATCCCGCTTCCCCAAACTGCCGTATCAAGTCGTCCGGTGCGTGCGTCTCCCCCGTTTTCAGGGTGATCCCCTGGTTTTGCATGCCGTCGGGGGACGGAACCTCATCGTTCAGGCTGCCTTCCGTTAAAATGATGGTTTGCCCGCCCGTGCGGCTGGAAGAGATGCGGTGAAGGATATTCAGACGTTCCGCGGCGAGCTCCGGGTCCCCCATTTCCTCCCCCAGGGCCACCTCTTTTTCCGGAATGAAGAGGAGGTGGCGCACTCCCCAGGTTTCCAGTTGGGCTGCAAGGGCTTCCTGAGCCCGCAAATGGGGCGCGACCACCCAGGCCCGTGCGGTATCCGGAAGGGTTCTGATACACAGGGCCGCTACAAACGGCACCCCGGGCAGGGAAGTATGGTCGAAAACCGCCTGTTCCTCTGTGCCCAGTTTTGCCAGTTCCCGGTGAAAGGGGGCGGTACGGGCTACCCTGTCCATCAGGGCGGATATGGAAGCTTCTTCTGCCATGCGTGTCTGTGAATCCCTGTTGAGGGAAGTGTGCCGCCTTTCCCTCCCGTGTCAACGGTTTTTCAGGGCACAAACCGCCCTTCGTTTTCCGTCGGGGGACTGTTTCCACGGCACGCCGCGGCATAGTTCAGGAAGAGGAACGGAAGCGGATTTTAACGCCGGCCTTGCGCCATTTCTGTTCAATTTCTTTGGCCAGTTCTTCATAGCTCCGTCCGTCAAGGAGGAGTTTCTGAGCTTCCTTTTCACTGGTTCCGGATTGAATGGCTTTCATGTAATTCTTGATGCGCCGGGCATCGCCCTTGCCGTCCATGTGGTAAAAATAGTAGGCCATCAGGGCGGCCAGGCCGTAGTTCAGGTTGGCGTTTTCTCCCGTGAACTGGGAATAGGGCATGTTCATGTAAGCTTCCAGGCCGGGTGCCTCAAAGTCATCCCCAAGGGCCCGTCCCCCCGTATTTTTTTTGCCGTATTCCGTCACGCGGGAGACAATGTGGGATCGGTTGGCTCCAAAGTTGAAGCGGCCACCGGCATAGGGCGTCATGCCCATGTATTCCGCGGAGCCTTCACAAAACCAGCTGGCCTGCTTAGCCTGCGAAGACATGAGCTGGTGCGTCAGTTCATGGATGAGTGTGGAAGCGTCCTTGTCACGGTCAATGACGTATGTGCTTCCCATGGTTTTGACTCCCAGGGAATCGAACGGAACCAGAATTCTTCCGCGGTCCCCTGGCCGCGTTGTCCCCAGGAAGATGCCCGCCGTGCCTTCGCGTCCGCCGTTTTCCAGATAGGTGCTGAATTTTTCATACAGGTAGGCGGGGAATTTGGCGGAATCGTCATGGGCAGGGGAGTTTCCTATAGGAAGGGTTTTGTTGGCCAAGTGGGTGGCCTCAAAGAGGAGGCCCAGGCGCTTGATCATGCCGGTGCCCAGCTTGGCGTCGCAGATAAAGCGGAAATGGGGTGTTTCATAAATATATTCTCCCGGTTCCTCCTTGATGGTTTCCACCTTGAAATTGTCCGGGCATTTGACGCTCCTGGGCCACGGCAGGTGGTAATTGTCCGCCGTATTGGAGGGGAGTGCCCCACCTTTTTCCTGTTCCGCGATGAAATCCCTGTCTTCCCGGGAGAGCTGGGAGAGGGGAATGGAGACGGTTTGGCCGCCGGAACGTTTCAGCACGGCTTTCTGGCCGTCCAGCCTGATGAATTCTGCTTCCAGTTTTTTCCCTTGGAGGTTGGTCCAGGTGCGCCCCTGTGCAAGGGGGGTAAGGAAAAGGGCGAACAGAGTTCCCGCCGCCAGGCAGAGGCGTGCGGGCTTTTTCATCAGGGGTAAGACGGGAGGCATGAACATAATTGCGTTTAATGTTTGGGACGCGGCAGCATCAGGAGCAGCAGCCCGCAGAACAGCATCAGGCATCCTGCCGCCGCCAGGGTGGTGGTCAGCGGAACGCCCTGATCCTTGAACCATCCCCCAAAGAAGGAGATGAGGGCGCCCACGCCGGCGGATGTGAGGTTGAGGAGGCCATAGCCGGTTGCGGAATAACGCTCGTCGATATGGGAGCGTAGCACAGGCATGAGGGTGGCGTCCAGTGATCCCTGCGCCAGCCCCTGCGTGGCGACCAGACCCAGCATGAGCACGAGCGGGACGGTGATGTCCCAGCCGAAGATGCCGGGCAGCAGCGCCAGAACCACCAATGGGCCGGATATGGTGAAGGTGATGCCCGGCACCAGGGCGCGGGCGCGGGCGTTGCGCCTGTACCACATGTCCGCCAGGATGGCGCCTCCCAGCACGGCGACGTATTTGGCCACGGAGCTCCACAGGGTGGCGGCGGGGCCCGCTTCCGCGGAGGAGAGCTGGTATTTGTCCTGAAGCAGGGTGGGATACCAGGTGAGAAGGAACCAGTTTCCGGCTCCGGCAAAGGCCACTACGGCCAGTAGCATCCACATGGGGCGTCCGCTCAGAAGGCTGGAAAGGACGGCTCCGGTGGAAAGTTTGGAAGAGGGTTCCTTGATGGCCTGTTCGTCATTGTCCACATTGAGCAGCACCGTTTTTTTCTCCGGTACGGACGGTTTTTTTGCCTGGGCCGTATCCGCCGGGGCTTTGGACGGATCTTTCAGGAACAGGATGAGGATGACGGCGTACGCCACGCCGATGAGGCCGAACAGGGCGAATGTCATGCGCCATCCCGTCCATGAAGCCATGGTGGCACCGAAACCGGCGACGGCCATGCCTACATAGATGCCGCTCATGTGCAGGCCCGTAGCGATGGAGCGCGTGCTGCCGCGGTGGTAGTCCGTAATCAGGGCCAGGGCGGCGGGGATGTAGAACGCCTCGCTGATGCCCATGGCGCCTCGCGCAATGAGCAGGGAAGTGTAATCTTCCGCATGGCCGGTCCACCATGTGACCACGGACCAGACGACGAGAGAGCAGAGGATCATCAGCCGGCGGCTGTAGCGGTCCGCCAGAAAGCCGCCCACCGGGCTGAGCAGGGCGTAAATCAGCAGGAAAACGGAGGTGACCATGCCGAACTGGGCTTCCGTCTGTGGAATGTCCCGTACGATGGGTTCATGCAGGGCGGAAAGGAGCTGGCGGTCAAAATAGTTCAGCATGACCACAAACCACAGGACAATGACGGCTACCCAGGCCCACAGGCCCGGCTTGGTGTTCGGGTCCGTGACGGAGGCAACATTTTTAACGCCGTTGCGCACGGCGGAGACGATGATGATCGCCAGGACGATGATGGTCAGAATGAGAACGGCGTAATCAACCGTGCTCATTTCAAAGTGGTAACCTGCGGAGGCGGAGGCGTTTACGGGAGTCCGGACGCCCGGGGCCGTTTCCCCGCTGATGGTCATGATTTCAGAGCCCCTGACAACGGCGGGAACCGTGGCGATGCCCACGGGCCATTCCCCCTGGCGCGTCCATGTGTTTCCGATGACGTCGTAGACCAGGATATCCCGGGACTGCGCCACAGGCCTGGACGGGTCCGGCGAGTTGCCGCGCTTGTCTCCGCCGATCAGGAGAATGGAGTTTTCCCGCACCGGGGCGGGACCCGCGGCGGCGGCTACGGGCATTCCCGGTCCGGCAAGCTGCTGCCTGCCGGAGGAGCCCCATTTGGAAGGGTCCTTGGACGTCATGTCGTAGCCGATCATGTCGGAAAGATACGTCCTGGAGGTTTCTCCGGAGTTATCCCTGGACAGGGAACAGCCGCCTATGATGAACAGGGTGCTGTCGCAGACGGCAGCGGTGGAGAGAATGCGCCCCTCTCCGGGAAAAGGGGGAAGGGAAACCCATTTCATTTTATCCGTGTCCGGCGTGGTGTCCAGCATGTAGATGGTATTGAGTGCGGTTTCCGGCTGCTCCCGGTCTCTGCCGCCGATGACGAACAATTTGTTCCCGTGGGCGGCGCAGGAGGCTTCCGTTACGGGGACGGGAAGGGGAGGAAGCTTTTCTACGGAGCCGTCCGTTTTAATCAGCAGGGCATCTTTCAGGATGCCCTGAGCATTGTGGCCTCCGGCCACAGCCAGCCCCTTGCCCACGCTGGCAAAGGCGGCGTAACCCAGCGGGACGGGCAATGTTCCCGCCTTGCTCCACTGGCCGTTGCGAAGCTTGAAAATATCCTGGTAGTAGGTTTTGGGGCCGCGTTCCTCCGGAGTTGAGGCGCCCGGCGCAGCCTGGGGGAAGTTGGCGCCCCCTGCGGCGATGACGGACTGGCTGCCGTCGTCTTCCGTGACGGTTCCGGCAACCATGCCGGCGCGGCCTGCCGGGTCCGGAAGGTCGGGAACAGTTCCGGACGTCCGGACATCCACGGAAAAGGAGGCGTCAGCGGCCGGAGCCGCGATGAGAAGCAGGGCTGCCAGAGCGGAGCCGCAAGCCTTGGAAATTCGGGTAAGGGAGCGTGTCATGTGCATATGTTGAGAGGTTTAATTGGATTCCGGTCAAATCAGGGGAGGGAGATGCTCCACACTTCAGGAGAGCGCCTGCCGGGTTTGAGCTCTCCGTTCACGGCCGCGAAACGATCCTGCCACGCGCAACACGGAAGGACAGCCCTGGGCGCGGCGATGGGGCCTGCGTCGTGCCATGTCATGTCTGCCGTGTCCAGGCACAGGGATTGGTTATTGAAGCCGGGATTAGTTTGGGGAGTGTATTTTTTTCCGGAGCCGTCATCCCCCCCAAGCAGGTAAATGACGCCGTTTCCGGAAACCGGGGCCGGGGTGGGGGCTGCGGCGATGGCGTAAGGCATGTCCGGCAGGCGCGTCCATCCGTGTTCCGGAGTATAGCTCCAGGCTTCCTTCAGCAGTTCCCGGACCTGTTGGCCGTCCTGTTCCCGCAGGCCGATGCCGCCGAGCACGTACAGGGCTCCGTCTGTTGCGGCCATCTGATGCAGGAAGCGGCCGCGGCCCGGCAGCGGGGCCTGTTCCAGCCATCCCTGTTCCGTCCGGCGTGTGTCCAGCATGAAGACCCGGTTGGTGCAGTCCTGCTCGCCGGGGCGTTCGCACCCTCCTGTAAGATAGACTTTCCCGTCCAGGACGGCAGCCGCCGTATATGCCAGGGCGATAGGGAGGGAAGGGAAAGGATGCGTGGTGACAGTTCCCTTCGCGAGATTCAGCAGGTAAACGTCTTTCCGGTGCCCTTCCTTGCCGCAGCCGCCGATGCACAGCAGGCCTTCCCTGATGCCGGCGGAGGCGCCGTATGCATAAGGCACGGGCAATGTGCCGGCCTCTTTCCATTCGTTTTCCCCCGGAGAGAGCGTAAAGATACGGTCCGTCCACGTTTTGGCTCCCCCTTCAAGCATGGGCTTTCCCGGGAAATTGGTACCTCCTGCACAAATCATTATTTCTCCGCAGGTCCCTGCGTACATGCCGGCGAAGCCTTCCGGATCGGGAAGGGCGGGTAAAGGTGTCCAGGATGAAGAATAGCGGCTCATAATACGTGTAAATGACTCGCCATATACTAGCTAAAAACCGGCGGCTGCGCCAGTATTAACCTCTGGTCCTATTTTTTTGAATAAATTCCTTTCCTTGCGCCTCTTACCAACGTAGAAGAGGTTAATCATATGAAAACAGGAACCCGTTTGTTGATTTTATGCCTCCTGGCTCCTGCCGCCCTGGCGGAAAATATGTCCCTGCGGTCCGGCAGGGTGCTGAAAGACGCCGTTGTGGTGTCTTCCGGAGATGATTTTGTCAATATCCAGTACACGGACGGGGTGGCCAAGGTTTCCTATAAAGATTTGACGGATGCCCAGCAAAGGGATTACAGGATGACGCCGGATGAAGTGAAGGCCAGGCTGGACCAGCGAAGGATGGAGGAAGCGGCGCGCAGAAAGAAGGCGGAAGAAGCCAGGAAGGCGGCCGATGAAGAAGCCAGGAAGATCCGGGAGTCCCTGTCTGAGGCGGAGCGGCATCCCCGCTATCTGGAAGGGGCGGATATTTCCCGCATGTTTTTGCTGATGGGGGAACTTACCAAGGTGGAGGCGGAGGTTATGGCTCTGCAGTGGAATGCCCTGGAAGCGGACCGTGTGGGTTTGCCGGAAGACGCCCGCGTTTTCCGCGCAAGGGCGGCAGCCTATCAGGAGCAGATAAGCGCCATCCGTAAAAAAAGGGAAACCGCAGAACAGTATTGGCAGGATTTGGAGAAGAAATACCTGGCCTTGAAAGACGGTACCCAGAAGAAGATTGCAGATTTGAATAAGCAGGTTTCCCAATTGCAGGGGGAAGTGAGGGAGGTGGCCAGCCAGCCGAGAACGGAACGCATCATTGTCCCTCCGATTATCAGGACGTGGAATTACCCGCCGCCGCCTGTCATTATCCGGCCCCAGCCGCCCCCTCCCCGTCCCGTGCCTCCGCGTCCGATACCTTTGCCCGTAAAGCCGAGTTTGTACAGAAGTTAAAGATGCTCCGGAGCGTTCCCTTTTCTGTCCATGGGCCTGTGCCGTTTACTGGAAAAAGGGACGGACGGATGGGAATACGGGGAACAGGCCGCCCGTGCGGCTGCCGCCAAGGCCTGCCGGAACATTCCTTTGCCGCGGAGGGAAAGCATCAGATTCCGGGCAGGGGGAACAGTTTCATGCGGCCCCCCTGGAAGGAGGCCAGATGCCTGAATCCTGCCTGCCGGGCCAGTTCCCCGGCCCGCTTGAAATCCCGCCCTACATCCTCCGGCCTGTGGGCGTCTGAACTGATGGTGAGGGGAATTCCCGCCTCCGCCGCCATTTTCAGGAATTGCCCGTCCGGATATTGTTCCCCGCACTTGTTGTGCCAACCGGCTGTGTTAAGTTCCAGGCAGGCTCCGGTTTCCCGCATGGCTTCCAGCGACGGTTCATAATAACGGCGCAGGTCTCCAGAAGGGCGGAAGCCGAATTTTTTAATCAGGTCCGCGTGCCCCATGATGTGGAACATTCCGGAGGCGGCCATGTTCCGGAAGCGTTCCCAATACTGTTCCCATGCGTCCTCCACATCCGTCCGGTGCCAGAAATCCATCCTGTGGGGATTGTCGAATTCCTCCTTTTCCCCCAGATAATGGACGGAACCGATCAGGTAATCCCATGCGTGCAGGCCCTGCAGGTGCTCTATCCATGGTTCGATGCCGGGAAACCAGTCGCATTCCAGAGCGGAACGGACCGTCAGTCCGTGCAGCGCGGCGCATTCACGGGCTTCCGTGAGCCAGTCCAGGTAGGCCGGCATGTCCGCCTGCTTCATGCGCCAGTCGTCAAAAGGTTCCCCAGGCATCGGGGCATGGTCTGAAATGCCGTATTCCCGGAGTCCGGCTCGGACGGCTGCCTGCACATATTCCTGCGGAGTGCCGGAGGCGTGCAGGCACAGGGGGGTATGGGTATGGTAATCGCAGTACATGGAGGGGAATGCCCATGCTAGCATGGCGGAGCGGACGGTTCAACCCGGAGGGATGTCTTTGTTCATTATTTGCCGTCTTTGACTTTATGAGTTGATTTTATGGACAGGATTTTTTAGAGTTGCGTTAAATAGGACACGTGACATATGAGTGACTGGCAAGGCTTTTCCCCGCTGAATGATTTTACAGGGCCGCTCCTGGATAACCTGAAGCGCCACCCCAAGCGCATTGTTTTTCCGGAAGGGGAGGATGTCCGCGTGCTGCGCGTGTCCCAGCGCTTTGTGGAAGAGCAGGCCGGCGCGCCTATCCTGCTGGGGAGGAGGGAAGTCATCACGAGAATGGCGGAAATGAACGGAATTTCCCTGAAATTCGTCCGTATCATTGAACCGGAAAAAAGCTCGGATCTTCAGATGTTCTGCGACCGTTATGAACGGGCGGAGCAGATGTTCGGCAACGGGTTGCCTATGAATACCCGTGAAATTGTTTCCGAACCGGTTCATTTTGCCGCCATGATGGTGCTCTACGGCCAGGCGGACGCCATTGTGGCCGGGAACATGAAAAGGGTGGCTTCCGTTTTCCGCGCAGTAAACAAGTACAGGCAGGATCCCGTTCCCACCAAGCCCCTGTTTGCCATTTCCATTGTGCTCGTTCCCGAATTTTCCAAGAAATTCGGCGGCCGCGGCGTCTATTTTCTGGCGGATACCGGGGTAAACCCTGAACCCACGGTGGAAAATATGGCCTATTTTGCCGTAGAGACGGCCAAAATGGCCCGCCACATGCTGGGTAAAAGCGTTCGCGTCGCCATGCTGAGCGCGTCCACTTCGGGCTCCGTTCCGGAACTGGCTGCGGACCGCACCAGGGCCGCTGCGGCGCTGGCGAAGAGCATGGTGCAGAAGGATTGCCTGAACAATGAAATCTCCATAGAGGGGGAAATCCAGATTGATGCCGCTCTGTCGTCAGATTCCTACAGCGTGCGCGTGCACCGCAACTCCATGCTTCAGCCAAGTGAGGTTTGGGTCTTCCCGACTCTGGATGCTGCGGATATCTCCAAAAAACTGTTGTGCATGATGCCGTCCGTATACAACTATGGCCTTATTCTGGGCGGTCTGCTCTTCCCGATTGCCCAGCTGCCGCGGCTGACAGATGAAGACAGGATGTTCGGTACTGCGCTGGTGGTGGGGAATGAAGCCATTAAATTCCACCTGTTGTATCCGCAGGGGGTTGCTCCGCTTTATTGACCGGGCGCGGCGTGTCCGTGACCAGCAGGCGCTTTTCCTTGCGTACGGCCAGTTTTCCGCCGGGCAGGGAAGTTCGGGAAGGGCCGTCCGTATTCAGGATGTCCATTACCCGGAGTACGGCGTTTTCCGTCAGGTCCGGAATATGTTGCCGGCGCAGGTAATCATGCACGGCGCATTGTCTCAGCTCCGCAGGAAGCAGGTTGATTTTCGGCAGGAACAGGCGCCCCTGGGGATCTGTCAGGTTCATGGAGTCCAGCGCCTGGGAAAGCGCCGTGCGGATTTGATTTTCCAGGCGGCAGGCACGTGAAAAGGGAAGGCTGGTGTCCCTTTGGAACAGCGCATTCAATTTGGGAATAATCTCATGGCGCAGGGCGTTCCTGGTATATTCGGCAGACTGGTTGCTGGAATCTTCCCTCCATGGAATATGGCGATGCTCCAGATAGGAGGTGATATCCTCCCGGGAAAAATCCAGCATGGGGCGTACGACGGTCAATCCGTTGGCCCAGGTGGAGACGGGGAACATACCGTGAATGCCGGAGGCACCGCGGCAGAGGTGAAGAAGGGCCGTTTCCTGCTGGTCGTTCCGGTGGTGGGCCAGAGCCACGAGAGCCCCCGGGTAACCGGCGGCCCATTTCAGAAACGAGGCCTGCCTGGCTTCCCTGGCCGCTTCTTCAATGGCTATTCCGCGGGTATGGGCCATACTGCGGACATTGACGCGTTCCCGGACACAGGGAATACCCAGGGTGGCGGCGTAACGGAGCACAAACATTTCCTCTTCCTCCGCTTCCGGACGCAGCTGGTGATTTACATGGCATGCAACCAGATTGCATCCCGGCATGCCGGACAGCAGGGAAAGCAAAGCCATGGAGTCCCTCCCCCCGCTGATTCCGGCAAGGACGGGGCGGCCGGAGCGGAGGAGTTCCGCGGACTGGCTGTCAAAATGGTCCGGTGTCAACATGGTGCTGCTGCGAGTGAATCAGGAAAAAGAGATCAAAGGAAGCCTGCAAATAAAAACCCCGTTTTCCGGGAAGGAAACGGGGTTGGAAAATTGCTGAAGGCAGTTCTTACTTGTTGAGCTTGGGCTTGCCTCCGCTGCGGCGGACGGTGCCGAAGCGCTTCTGGAATTTGTCGATGCGGCCTTCCGTGTCCACAAACTGGTTCTTGCCGGTGAAGAACGGGTGGGAATCAGAGGTGATACCGCAGGAAACCACGAAATGTTCAACCCCGTCAATAACTTCCGTCTTGGGAGAACGAACAGTGGAACGGGTGATGAAGCGGCGTCCGGTGGTGATGTCAACAAAAACGACCGGATTATACTGGGGGTGAATATCTTTCTTCATGGTGATGTATTGCGTTTCCGACGCAAGGGGAACGCAAGTATAAATATGTTTCATTGCATGTCAAGCATCCCCGCGTAAAAATAAGGAAGTTTGTGGATGACGGTTCGGGAGCTTGCGGAAGGAACGGTTGTGGAGATGATATGACGGAAAAATGGAGCAGGTGTTGAAGAGGCCCCCCTGGTGGGCGTGGTTTTCCCTGATGGGATTGGAAATCCCTTCTGCCGCCATTGCCTGGGCTTTTGCCGTCAGTCAGTCCCATCTGGTGGTAGTTTCCTCCCCCTGGCTGTATCAATTCCTGTTTGTGGCTGTCTGGTGCGTCAATATGCTGGACCGGGTGCTGAAAATATTCCGGGGCGGTTCCGCTGTCTACACGGATGAATGCCTGCTTTTTGCCAAAAAGCATTGTTTCGTTATCTCCCTGCTCATTATGGTGGCGGCCGTGACGGGGCTTTGGATCATGTTTTTCCAATTGGGTGTGGTTATTTTTCAATTTGCCTTTCTGCCTGGCGTCTGCAGTCTGCTCTTTCTCTATTTCTCTTCCAACCCTCATCAGAAAGGGAGCCTGTCTTCCGGATTCGTCATGGGGGCGTTTTTTGCCGCCGTTTCCTTCGCTACGGGTGCCGGAATACCGGCCTACTTTTACGGGACGGTAGGCGGCGGCTGGGGAGGCCAGCTTTCCGAACCCACCTGGTATCTGGTAGCGCTGGTCATCCTCTGCATGTTCAGCCGCAAACGGTGGAGTGAAGAAGAGGATGAGGACGGGCAGGATTCCGCCGACCGCGACATGGTATCCCTGGTATGGATGGGGGTGATAGTCATTTACGTTGTATTCTGTCTGGCCGCCGCCGCCAGGGAATATACCGGGGATGCGTGGATTTATTATGGGCTGGCAATGGCGGGGGCATTCATGTTTGTGCTGGACAGGCTGAAGATGAACATGCCTCCCCTCCTCCTGCACACGCTATCCTGGGCGGCACTGATTTTCCCATTGCTGTTGAGCGGTATTCTGGCGCAGGCTTCCTCCTGATTGGCTGGGCGGATTCCTGCTATGGAGCGCGGCAAAATACAGGGAAGTTGAAAAAATAATATTTTGTGGTTGCAATATTGGGAAGAGGATGATAGATTCTGCCCCGCAAGCACGTTCTGCGTGCAGGCAAGTGGCTCGGTAGCTCAGTCGGTAGAGCAGGGGATTGAAAATCCCCGTGTCGGCGGTTCGATCCCGTCCCGAGCCACCATTTTTTCTCCCAATTTCTAATCCCTCCTTTTTATACGGGAAGTAGCTCAGCCTGGTGGAGCGCCTGCTTTGGGAGCAGGATGTCGCAGGTTCGAATCCTGTCTTCCCGACCAATTTTCCATTTGCGAGGCCTCGTAGAACCCTTCATTCTACAAGGCCTCGCGCTTTTTCAGCTTGTGAGGTATTCCACCTGATTGCATGGTTCTGCTATGCACTTTGTTATACATCTCCTCTCTGATGTATAGCAGTTACCTAAACTCAAACATACACCACAATTATGGCTGGAATCGTACAACGTCAGAAAACATGGTACGCCTGCTTCCGGGTTGGAGGCAAACTCAAGGTTCGTACCACCGGCATCAAGGTCTGTCCCTCCGTGCCTCCGGGCAAATCAAAAAATGCCGTGATGAGGGAATCAGAACTTCAAGCACGCATCATTGCAGAAGAACTGGAGAAAGAAGCAAAAGGAGCAACCCTGAATGTGGAAGTCATTGTTTCCCTCGCCGGAAATAATGCAAAGTCCGTCCTGCGCAATAAGAGATACATGCCCAGCGTCAGAGAACATTTGAATAAATGGCTCTCAGAACGCCCCAGTCTCCGTTCCAGCAACCGTTATGCCAAGGCAGTCAGAAACTTCCTCGACTTCCTGGGAACGGATCAGGACATGCCTCTTGATGCAGTCACGGAAGCCCATGCAAGAAAGTTCATGGAGCAGCAACTGGAACTCCTCCATTCCGGCACCGTCGGACTCTATATGCAGGGATTGAGCACTGCTTTCCAGCAGGCGGTCAATAACCGGCTCTTTCCCTATAATCCTTTCAAGGGCGTCAAACCTTCCAAAATAGACAGAAGTGACACCATGGAACGGAGGGCTTTCACCATGGAGGAAGTCAAACGTCTTACTGAAATTCTGCCCGGAGAATGGCCTGATATGATCCGCGTCTGCCTCTATACGGGAGGCCAGCGCTTGGGGGACATTGCCACCCTCAAATGGGAGCAGATCAACCTAGAGGGAGGCCTGATCTCCATGACCACCCAGAAAACCAAGCGGCGCATGAACAAGCCCGTTATTGCACCACTGAAAGAAGTCCTTGAAAAACGCCTTGCCTGCCGCATGAGTGATTACGTGTTCCCCGTAGCGGCCATGCGTCATGCCCAGGCAAACAACACTTCCAGCAAGCTCTCTATTGAATTTAATATCCTGTTGAAAAAATTCGGATTCATTGAAACAGAAAAAAACGTCTTGCCTGGAATGCGCCGCCAACTCTCCACATTGAGCTTCCACAGCCTGCGGGCTACTGCCGTCACCGCCCTGCGCCTGGCGGGCGTCCCGGCAGATTTGTGCCGGGTCATCGTGGGACACGGCAGTGAAATCATCGAACGCATCTACTTCCGCCCGGATGATGAAGTGATAGCTGAAGCCATGGAAAAACTGACGCTGGCATAACCGGCTTCAGCGGCGCAGGCGGTATTCCACGTCACAGGAAACAGACAGGACATAGGCATCCACATCTTCCACATTGTACTTGCGCACTCCCCCGTTGGGCTGTCTTGTCCTGATCTTTCCCGTTTCCATTCCACCGGCCAACAGGCGGCACATGTTGGACTTGGACATGTCATAACGCTTGGCGAGCGTCGCCTGGCTGGCCCACACCACCTCACCGGAACCTCCCCCCTGCTGGGACAGGAGGTCCAGCAAATGGTGGATTTGGCGAAGTTCTTCGATGACATCTTCTGCGGCAATAAAAGTTCCCGATAATGTTTTCATGGTCATGAGAGCATTTCTATGTGCTCCCCGCCATACACGGAAGGGTTCGCAGAATGAATCCCCCCCTCATGGAATGAGGGGGAGGGAAACCTCCCTTACTTCATCTCCACGGCGGCACGCTCATCCACTTCCGCCGTCAGAAAATCCCGGGGTCGAATCTGGGGCTGGAGGAGGGCTTTCTCCATTTCCTTGTCGGATGCGTTGTAATGGCAAAAGGCCAGCCCTTCCGGATCGGCGGTTACTCTCCGGGTTCCATGCCTCATCTGCCAGTACCAGTGGATGTCCGCCGCCTTGACGTCGCGTAAACGCACTAAATTCTTCTCCCCGCCGTCCGCCTGCGGCAGGTGCGCCGTGTCACGGCGGATGTCCCGCGGACCGTCCTTGCTCCATCTCCGGCGGAATTTCCAGGCTTTCAGCATGATCCGGGACACGTCGGGCGTTTTTGACTCCACCTGTTCCAGAATGGCGCCGACACTCGTTCTGGGTCGGCAGTAGAGGTATTCGTCCACGTCCAGGAACGCGCACCAGTCCAGTTCCTTCCTCCAGCGGCGGATGAAGTCTTCATAAGCCTCCACCTGGCCGTGGATGATTTGCCCCGTCTCCGGATCTCTCGGCTGCCACGGCACAATGCGCACCCGCTCCCTGCCGTACCGGGCCGCCAGACCGTCGAGCTTGTTTTTAATATCTTCGTCACTCAAATGTGCCGTCAGCCTTCCATATTCCTCTCCCCTCTTGCTTATTCCGCTGCGCTGCAACTGGCCCGCCTGGAAGACGGAATCAACCCTGCGGCTCCCAGTGCTGCCCGTATTGTCGTAAATCACGACGCGGAAGGCTCCAGCCCGCAGGTGGAATTCGATCCAGTCGCGCAGCCAATAGTAGGATTCCCTGGGCAAGGCCACCGCACACACGCCCCAGCGCACCGGAGGATCGGCCAAAGCCCTCTCCACCAGGTCAAGGGATTCCTGCCTCCTGCCGGGATTGAAGGCCGCCTTCCTGCGCAGGGCAGCGGTATGGTGCAGGCGGTAGGGCCCCTCCTCCTTGTCACGGATGAATTGTTCCCTTCCCCATCGCTCCCATTGCAGGACAAGCTCCCGCTCCGTGAAGCGCAGGACAGTTGCTTTTTCCGGGAGTTTCACGCGGCAGCCGTTCACGCCCAGGATGCGGAAGTTGTCCGTCCAGTACGGATGTTCCAGTTCCACCAGGTATTCGGCGCTGGCCGGATCGTCCGTGATGGCTTCATGCAGGTTTTCCTCCATTTCCACCAGGGGATTGTTCAGGCTGACCGCTGGAGAGGGACGTACCATGAGAAATGTCTCTTTTTCGATGTCGGAAAGGTTCCAGCCTCCGGAATGGCGGACAAGCTGCATCATCAGGGCATCGGCATCGTGTCCGTAGGCCCCGTGTTCCGGGTCCTGGCGGTCGGGGTAAAGCCCGGCAATCTTCGCCGGGTTCCGTTCGCACGCTATCAGACATTCCGCCGCTTCCCTGGTCAGTGTGTAGAAGAGCGGCCTGGCGGGTTTGGCGGGAGGTTCCGCGTACTGGACGCCGTTGCGCGTCGTCAACATACGGCATTCCCCCCGTTCACAGGAACAGTGATGCGGGGAGAGCCGGGCATGCAATCGGTTGATGCGTTCCAGAAGTCCGGAAGGGCACAGCAGTTCTTCCCTGGGAAAGACAAACAGGTCGTACGGTGAAAGTTCCACTCCTCTTATCGTGTCAATCAGATCGGAAACCTGGTTCTTGCCCGGATAATGCCGGAGCGTGACGCGCCCCTGCCTGATCCAGTGTTCATAGCGCGGCAGGACGAGGGAGGAGAAGTTGTCCGCCGTCATTCCCTTGACGGCGGCAAAGACATGGCAGTTTCCGTAAGGCTGGGCCATGAAGAGGGAGAGCAGCCTGTCCAGGTTTTCCAGATGGCGTACGACCAGGCAAACGGCGATGGAGCTCTCCGGAGTATCGGATTCAGAGACAGCTTGAGCCCGTTGCGTCCTGGGCTTCTGGTAAAAGAGGTTGCTTTCCGCAACCCGGATGTTGAGCGTTCCCCGGGCGGCGGCCAGTTCCAGGGCGCGGTCCGGAGGCAGCGGCGTATTGCAAAGGACATCCGCCACCTTCTTCCGGTGAACGGAAGGAACGACGAAGGCGTGCAGGCCGGAGACGTAGAGGGAGGCCTTGCTCCGTTCCCTGCCGGGCTGAAAAGCGGAAAAACGCAGGGATGCCACCACTTTCCGGGGATCGTTGGGAGAATGGGCCTTGTGATGGAAGAGGCGCAGGAGATGTGTCTCCGGATGAGCGTTCAGTTCCTTTTCCAGGGCGGCGCGCAGAGTAGCAGCTTCCACCAGCGGCATGGCGTCACTTTCTCCAAAGATGAGGAAATCCTCCTTTTGCCAGCGGGGATCGGCCAGCATCCGGGCCAGAGAGGCACGGCGGGAGCGGACCTCCGGCAGGTCGCCATGGCGCCAGTCGGGGGCATAGGCATGCAGCGGAAGTTCTTCCGGTTCCGTATCATCCAGGCAGGAGGCGTCTTGCCTGGAAGGAAAGGCTTCCACGGCATACCCCAGCCGGAGGAAGTCTTTTTCACCTTCCAGGAGTTCTCCCGGCGCCTGGAGCAGCAGGCAATGAAGAGGCGTATTCATGGAGAGACAGGGAAACAGTCCCTAATCCTACTGATTTATTCCAAGAAAATCCACCATGAAAATGATACCGATTCCTCATTGATATTCTAATTCGACGCTTATGTAAAATTATCTCTACAAAGGGTTATCAAGTAGTTTAAGCAAATCCCGGGCTTGCTCATGCCCTTGCTGGGCCGCTTTTTCCAACCACTTCCGGGCTTCTGCCTCATTTTCTTCCGTTCCCCTTCCTAGTTGATAAAGCACACCCAATCGAAATTGCGCGTTAGCATTCCCTGATCTGGCCGCCCTTCCATACCATCTGAATGCCTCCTGATCATTCTGTTCTACTCCGGAGCCTTCCTGGTACATCCATGCCAGGTTATATTGAGCATCCACATGCCCTTGTTGAGCCGCGGCAGAAAACCATTTCACAGCCTCCTGAGCGTTTTGGGGAATACCATTTCCTTGAAAATACAACATTCCCAAGTTATTTTGGGCATCAGCGAATCCCTGTTGAGCCGCAAGGGAAAACCATTTGACCGCTTCTTTTAAATCTTTTTCAACTCCTTTTCCCTGGACATACAAAGTACCCAGATTATTTTGGGACGGAGCATATTGTTGCCTAGCCGCAACAGAAAACAACTTGAAAGCTTCCAGCCAATCCTGTTCAACGCCCTGACCTTGCGCATACAATACTCCAAGATTGTGTTGCGCTGGAGCAAACTGCTGCTGGGCCGCAGCGGTATACCATTTCACGGCTTCTTTCCAATTTTGCTCCACTCCTGTTCCTTTTTCATAAAAAGCGCCCAGATTGTACTGAGCCGGAGCACATTGTTGGTGGGCCGCAGAAAAAAACAGTTCAAATGCTTTTTTCAAGTCTTCTTTAATCCCTCGACCTTGAGAATACAACACGCCAAGCTCAAGTTGAGCCGGAGCATATTGTTGCTCCGCAGCTTTTGAAAGCCACTTGAATGCTTCCCTATCATCTTTTGCAATCCCCTGTCCCTGTGAATACATGATTCCAAGATTACACTGGGCTTTAGCATCTCCCTGTTGAGCCGACTTTTTTATTGAATCTATCTGCGCAATACTAGAACAAGAAGATGACTGAGACATGGCAGAAGGAAGAGCCGCTTCCTGGGAAGGATATGCAACCGAAGTCAAAAAAAGACATGCAAATATGTTATATATATAAAATTTAATCTCCCTTCGCTTCAACAGAGAAGGGAGATTAAGAAATGGAATAGCATCAGGATAATTTGACATTACGATATACATATATATCACAACACCAAAATATCAAATATTTTTTTACAAAGGAATACTTATCCCTCCAAAAAACGTATATCCTACATGTCCTCCATTAGTTGGAATATTAACATTTCCACCAACCCTCCATGAACCACCTCTACTGCCAAAAGAACCACTGGCACTTGCCCCGAAACTAACGCTTGGGATGGTTCCTTGGACTGGGCTGATATTTCCACCTGTCGTAATCCCGTTTGAACCTATGTTCACGGTACCAGTTGCAGATCCCCCCCATCCAGAATTTCCGATAGGCTGTGTAAAAGTGCCAGTGAAACTAATTTTAGTCCCTTGGTCTCCAGAGTCATCACCGCCACCTTTTCCCTTATCTGTTCCTCCAGTTTTTGAAGTAGTCTTCCCCAAACTATCTTCCGCCTTTTTGGCGATCATCATGGCAATTTCTTCCAGTTTCTTTTCCAGATCTTTGCCGATTTGGGTACAAACTTCATCCGGAGTTCCTTTGGGAGCATGCTTTTTACAAAATGCAATACATCTCTGCTGGGCTTCTGCCCGAGCCTTCTTCTCCAGTCTTTCTTTAAGTTGCTTCAAGACATTATCAAGCTCAATTAATCCAAGATAATCTATCGACAACTTATTACTTACAAAGCAGTAGAGATTGAACCCGGCATTTTCCGCCATCGGATCGCGATTGATCCAGCGTCCATCAAGTACGTTGTAGTAGCGGTAATTGTAGTAAACCAGCCCAAGGTCGTCATCCAGATATTCGCTGGAGAAGCGGAACGGATTGATCTCCGCCGCGTTTCCTTCCATCTTGATGATGTCTCCATAGGGTCCGTATTCATACAGGGCGCGCCTTCCTCCCTGGATGCCAAACAAGGCCGTCGTGTTCTTGAGCAAGTCGTGCGTGTAGTACAGGTCTTCCTGATAAACACCGGCTTCGTCAAAGACACTCATGGCAAGGATGCGAGTCGCTACGGACTCCACCGGGTCCCACAGATAGGTCTTGCGCAGGATGGGGGAGGCCGTCTCCGTCTCATTTGTGGCGTCCAGTTCCGCTACCTGCAAATAGCCCAGGTAAATGAACCGCTTCCTGGACACCAGCGTTTCCCCGTCGTAGACAGTCTTTTCCACACGCCGGTTCAGGTAGTCGTACACACATTCAATGCGTTTGCTCCCCTGGGTGAAGGTGGTTGCCTGGTTCAGGGCGTTGTATGAAACCATCCATTCTCCAGTGGACGTGAGAATGGCTGTCTGGTTGCCATCCTCGTCATAGAGCATGAAAACCGTCGTGCCGTCATCATCGCAAATGGAGGAATACTGGTTAAGCATATTACTCGCGTAACTGCGCTGTCCGGACGCTTTCAGCGAATTTGTCCGATTGCCTCCGTTGTCGTAGGCAAAAGTGTATGTTCCGCCCCGGCTTAGGGCGTCGGCAATTACTTCACTGCGGTCATTGTACGTGTAGGTATGAACAAGATCCGGAGTAGGAGTATTGAAATAATCCTTCTTCGTCGCCGGGCGTCCCAGGGCGTCATACGTGTAATCCACCTTGGCCGGGTAGTTCTGGCTTCCTGGGCGCAGGTAGTCCATCTTGACCACCAGGTCCCGCTTCTCTTCCAGCGTGTACTGTCTTTTCAACGTATTGGGATAGTTCAGCGTCTCCAGCAATCCGTTGGCGGCATTGTAGCCATAGGTAAACGGAGTGGCCACCGCGTTGAGGGAAACCGTGGAAGGCCTTCCTGCGGAATCATACCCCCAGCCCGTTTGCAGAACAGTACTGCCTCCGTATTGCAGGCTGTAGCCTGAAGCTCGCCCGTAGGCGTCCTTCACTACCGCCAGGGAACTTTCTACAAGTCCCAGCGTGCTTTCCCCTTCCACTTCCCCGTACTGGTTGTAGGTGAAGCTGCGCGTCCCGCTGGCATCGGTAATGCCGGTGAGCTGGCCCAGATGGTTATAGGCCGCCGTGATGGAGGGAGTGCCGTCGCCATAAGTCTCGCCTGTCAGCAGCCCGGTCAGGGCGTCATAGCTGAACGTCATGACATTTCCTCTTCCGTTCGTAAAGGTGGAAACGCGGTTGAGCGTATCGTAACTGATGTCCTTATGGGTGTTGTCTGCATAGGTCTTTCGGGTAGGCAATCCCGTAGCGGCGTTATAATTCCATGCAGTCATGTCTCCATCCGTTCGTTCTCGCGGATCAGTCGTGATGGCTTCCGAGGAACCGCGGAACGTCGTCAGGCCGGTGATCTGGTCCGCATCGTTGTAAGAGAACACGGCTGGCTGAATCGCCGTTCCCCATTCGGCCTCCTTGCGTCCCCTGGCGTCATAGGCATAACAGGCCGTCTTGCCCATGGCGTCGGTGATGCAGGTAGGCTGGTCCAGCGGCTGCCCGTAGGCATAGGATGTGCTGTTTTCCGCGGCATCCGTCACAGAAAGGAGGCGCAGGGCTGTATCGTACACTTCCGTCGTGGTATTGCCGCAGCTGTCCGTATAGGCCATCGTCATGCCTTGAGCCGTATAGGCGCGGCTCTGGCTGGTGGAGATTCCTGCATAATCGGTCACCGTGGTGGTAAAACCGTCCACGGTATGAATCACGGCGGCATCCGATACTCCGGGCTGGGTCACTTTCCGTACCCTGGCGGCAGGTTCCCCGTATTCCGTCCAATCGGCGCTGTCATGCCCCCTGGCGTCCGTCGTAACCACCTTGCTTTTCAGCACGGGGTTCAGTGAAGAAACCAGCGTGGCTTCCTTCCGGACAATGGGCGTGCCTTCCGCTGCGTATTCCGTCGTCGTGACAAGTCCGTAGACGCCCTCTTCCCGTTGTTCACGGGTGTAGGCATATTCCATAACCCGTGAATTGAGCGTGGTCGGTTCATCGGAAAGAGCCACGGTTTCCTTCGTCTTGTTGCCAAAGGAATCATATTCATACAGGGTGGGAGCCAGTGTTTCAAGCTGGTCGCGGACAAGCTGGCCTTTGGCGTTGTAAGTCAGATGGCGGTAATTGCTGCCATTCCTCGTATGCACCGTTGCCACACGGATTTGCTGGCCGAAGCCGTCCGTAATGACGCGTCCCCGGACAACGCGCGCCGTCCCGTTGAGAACGGTCGTTGTCACGCGGAGGCCGTCACTTGCCATATCGGTTTCAAACTTGAGGTCCTGCTGGCCCGTCCCGTGCTGGCGCAGGATCGTTCCATCCGCATGGCGCTGGGTGATGAGCGTTCCTCCCATGGGAGTCGTGACGGTTTCCGTCAGGCCGTTCGCGCTGTAGCTGTGAGTGGTTATCCGTCCCAGAGAGTCTGTCTCGCTGGTGATGCGTCCCAGCAGGTCGTAGGCCGTTTCCGTGGTGACACTCATGGCTCCGGTGTCGGTCCGGGTCGCAGTGGTCCGGTCCAGGGCATCCTTCGTGTAACTGACGATGGTTTCCGGAGTTGTCGCTGTGGAGGAACGGATCGTCTCAACCAGCAGCCTCGCACTGTCGTAACCGTAGTCTGTCCGCACGCCGTCTTCATCCTTTTCCCAAAGGATGCGTCCGTCGCAGATGGATTCCTGTTCGGAGACGCGCCCGTTGCCACGGGTGCGCTTCGTCCAGCGGTTCATTGTGTCAAATTCATAGTCCGCGCTGTCCGTAAGCGTCCAGGTATTGTCGGAAAGCAGTACATGACTTTCTTCCCTCACCGTATTGCCCTGGGGGGTAATGAAGGAGACCTTTTTGACGCTCAATCCCGGAACCACTTCTCCGTTGACGCGGGTTTCCTGCGTTTCCGTATAAGCGGCTCCATGCTGCGTCGTGGCGGCATATTCATAATGGGTCTGCACGCCATTGACGGCCTGGGTCATCTTGGTGCGGCCCTGCGCGTAGCTGTTGGGAGCGCTCCCCAGCCACGTTTCCTGCACTTCGAGCTGGACGGTCTCCGTCTCAAGAGCGGTCGTGCGGATTTCCACGCGCCTGACATGATCGGCTTGGCTGTACGTGTAGGTTTTCTTCCACAATTCAATGGGGTTATTGGAACCGTCGCGCATGAGGCGGCGTTCTTCGGCAACATCGCTGCTTACCTCGCTGTCTCCATCCCCGGTCACATACCGGTATGTCGTGTCCTGGGATTTGCCGCCGCACCAGGGCTGCCTTTCCAGCGTCAGGCGTCCCAGCATGTCGTAGGACCATTCCCATACGCCTCCATCCGGACGCGTTTCCTTCTTCTTCCTGCCGTAGTAGTCGTATTCATAGGTGGTCGTCTGTGCAAGATCGCTGCCATAGCCATCCACTTTGGTAAGAAGCAGGTCGCCATAAGCCGTCGTCTGGTACACTTCGCAGACATGGGAGGCGGCAGCTCCGTCTTCTCCCCTGGAAACCGCCGTAACGAGCTGCCAGGTATCTTTCTCCAGTTCCGTCCGCGTGCGGCGGGTCACGATGGCTTCAGCATCCGTTCCCTGCGCCATGTTCCAGGCTTTGCCGTTAAGCCACCATTCCGTTTTGAAATCCAGCCTTCCCGGCGTCTGTTCGGTGACGGAGAAACGGCCCGTGGCGGCATCTCCGGCCATCACGAACTTCTTGAACGGTTCTCCCGTAACAGTGTAAAGCCCCTGTTCATCCTGCCCGGTAATCTGGGAGGGAGTGTAAAGGGCAATCGTATAGCCGTCAGCCGTGACGGCTTCAATGTTGAGCAGGCCGTCCCAGAGGTTCCATACCTGGAGGAGGTCTCCTGCACTGTCCCTGTTGACGCGCAGATAGGCGCCAATCTGCTCGGCTGTGTAAATATTGCCCCACCTGGTCGTGTAGGAAACAAGGGCTCCGGTTCTGGCGTTATACACGGCAACGCTCTTGTCCGTCTTCATCCACTGGACGCACAAAACACCGTCCACCGTTGTGAAGAAGGCACGGTTCCCGGAGGACGTAAACTCGCCGACGATCGTCAGCGTTTCCCTGTCCACTTCACATTGAACGCAAACACGCCCGGCTCCCGTGACAATATCAAACGTGCCTCCAGCCACAATGCCGACTTCCGGAATATCCAGGAAGCTTGCCAACATGGAGTCGTAGCAGAGGGCATGGGGATGGTTCAGCCCATCGGTGGAATCGGTCGCCAGCAACTCAATGGAGCCGGTGGGAATGCCGCCCAGCCCGCGGAAATGGCCGAAGTCCGCCCCCCAGTACATCAGGGAAGCGTCGCTGATTGCCTGTGCGTTTTCACCTCCGGAGGAAGTGTTTCCAAAAACGGGGGCCGCGCTTCTTGATCTTCCTGCCGGGGGCGGAGGACAGCCCCCTCCTTGACCATCAAAATTGCAACAATCGCAGGTTGGCTTTTTCTTGCCGCCTGCGGTAGCGGGACCTTCCTTGTCGATGTGGGCTTCAAATTCGTAATCACATACGGAAATATTATTTTCCGGAGGATCATAGTCGATATTACTCTGTTCCACATGCAGGGTGTATTCACCGGATTTCAAGGTGAACTCACCGCTTTCCTTGGTCCATTTGGCATGCCCTCCCTGCGGGCCTTCTCCTCCCGAAGTCATGTCGATTTCCTGGGCAACCGTGCTGGATTGTCCCACGGACATTTTGCCCCAGTCATCCACGGTAAGGGTCATGTTGCACGTCGCTTCCAATGGTTCGGGGGGAGTGGGGGTGGGGTCTTCTTCTGTCGGTTGTGGAGTGGGAGCCGACGGTACGGTAAAGGATTTTTCGGCTGTCTCCATGTGGTCTCCACTGGTAGAGGGCTTCCCTTTGTAGTAACTGTCTGAAAAGCTTTTATTCCAGACAACATGCCAGGGTTCAGGTTCCGGTTCAGGTTCCTCATTCAGAACCATGGCTCTTCCACGGGCTACTTGAACCATTTTGGGGCTGGAATACCACCTCTGGTAGACGGGAACGGAGGAAACTCCGTTCTGAATGTTCATGGAATTATTTGTTTTCATGATTTTAATTTAATTTGTTGATGTTGATATGATGGTGCAGCCGCCCTGGAAAATGCCCGGAAGGCTGGCGGCTGCCAGGGACCTTTCCGGGAGAAATAAACAGAAAAAAAAGTGCAGTGGGTTATCTCCCTCGGCAATTCATGGGGTGTGATAGCATAACGTTGGATATTTTGTAAAATAATGGATTTTTTGTATTGTCTGAATAATTGATGATCTTTACTTTACAGGCAAACATCCGGACACGTTATGCTATCGCACATTTATACCTATGCCTCTTTGCAGGGCATCAGGAAGACGGTCTTGTTGTCCAGGCGCGTGGCGCCCAGGGCAGCTTTCACGGTGATCTGTTCGCGCACGTCCACGTATTCGGAACGGGCTTCCACGCGGAACTGCGCGTCCCGCCACACCCCAAACTTGACGCGCGAGCGCAGCCACGCGCAACAAAGCCGGTTGCCCTGCTCATCAATGGGCAGCATGTTGGTCACCAGGAATTTCACTTTTAAAAACTCGTTGACTTCCCCATTAGTCAGGGAGGAAAAGCCGTAGTTCCTGTTTTGCGTTTGTTCCATGAGCAACATATCCATGTGCTGCTTGGGGGAAATAGCCACCACAATGTCGTCCCCCTTTCCGGCGCGCCAGGCGTTGATGATCTGGTAGCGGCACTTCAGTTCGGCAATCTTGTCGATGATCATGCCCGCAACTGTTTTGGTGCCTTTGGCGACAAAATCCACCGGGATCACCTGGAAAGAATTTTCCGACGTGTCAATGGCCTCCACCGTAGAACCGTCGTCTCCCGTATAATTAATTCCAAAAATTCCGCCGCAAATGCCGTCCTCCTGGGTGCGGATGCGATAGGTGTTGTCCGTGTCCTCCGTCACGCCCAGAATCACCTCGTCGTGCATCCGGGAGAGGGCGTTGCGCTGCTCACCCATCACTTCCGCGGCCCGCAGGTCCAGCGTGTCCATTTCCAGCTTGTCGTCCTCGGAGAGAGGAATGGAATCGTAAAACTTGCGCGGCTTGATGTGCCGCTTGCCAAAATCCATTTCGCTCCATTCGATCTTTAAGAGGCGCCCCGTATATTCCTTCATCTTCGTCTTGCCGTGGAAGGGCAGTTCCACGCTCTTGCCCCGGCAGTTGGGATGGAGGGTGACGAAGGGCTTGATGAGTTCCATATCCTGCTGGATGACTGTATTCCACAATGTCTCCTGCTTGGTGCGGAACATCTTGGTGATGTCAGGTGTGAGTTCCATGGTTTTTGATATTCCATGGTTTCTGAAAAACGGGAACTGCTCGCGGAATGAGGGGTAGGTGCTTGCGGAATGCCACTGTTATTTGTCATATGGAGGCAAGAGAAATGAAAAGAGGAAAAGTGTGTTCCTCTATTATTCCCTCGTTCAACCAACCCCAATCATGATGATGAAACATCCTTCACCAATCCTGCATTTAGCAACAACCACGGAACGGTTTCTGTTCCACTGCCGCTATGAAAAAAATCTCAATGAGAAAACAATTAAAGCCTATTCCACTGATTTGGAGCAATTTAAAAATTATATGAACGAATCATTAAACATAAAAGATTTACGCAAAATCAGACCTGATTCCATGAAGCACTATTTGAAATCACTATCGGAGTTCCAGCCCAAAACTATCAAAAGAAAAATGGCATCCGTTAAGGCAATGCTCAACTTTGTCGAAATGGAAGATGAGAGTTTCTATAATCCGATG
Source organism: Akkermansia sp. 54_46 (assembly GCF_001917295.1). Classification (NCBI taxonomy): domain Bacteria; kingdom Pseudomonadati; phylum Verrucomicrobiota; class Verrucomicrobiia; order Verrucomicrobiales; family Akkermansiaceae; genus Akkermansia; species Akkermansia sp. 54_46. Next base: position 442,883 of record NZ_MNUD01000036.1, on the reverse strand, counting down.
AGAAGGCTTCGAATTCAGATTAAAGTTCCATTCTTGCTACCTGATGTCATGAATGCAGACGAAGTTGCTTCTCTGTTAAGGGAGCTGTATCAGGAAAAAAAATTATGTAGAAGGAAGGAAGACTACAAATATTTCGAGATATTGAGGCATATTGCTATCGTGGAATTACTATTCGGAACAGGCCTGCGTGTTTCAGAATTGTGTTCTTTATCTGTAACGGATGTCGATTTAAAAAGTTGTTTTGTCAAAGTGTACGGAAAAGGCAGCAAGGAACGCATCGTTCAGATCTGTCAACCTGCTATTCTGGAGGCTCTCAGTGAATATAGAGAACAGTTTCAAAAACTGCCTGAAAAGTATTCCAAAAATATAAATTTCTTTGTAAACAGATTAAATGGCGGAATTTCTCCTCAATCGGTCAGAGTGCTGGTAAAGAAACTTGCAGATAAAGCAGGTATCAATAAACATATAACTCCACATACATTTCGACATACATTTGCCACACTTTTACTGGAAGAAGGGGTAGATATTAAATATATTCAAACGATTCTGGGGCATAGTTCTCTGTCTACAACCCAGATTTATACGCATGTCAGTTCCACTCGACAAAAAGAAATTTTGAGGGATTACCATCCCAGGCGAAATTTAGATGTCTCCTTTTGAAGGGAAGATAACTGTTGATTATAGTATGAAAAACAACGACCCTCTATCTCTAAATAATACAAAAAATAGATATAATAATATTAAAGAGATATGGCCTGATAGTGATTTGTGGCATAAATATACTCATTCCTGCATTGAAAAATTTATTAATGATGCTTCAAAAAATTATCTGAAAAATAGAAAAAGCATATTAAATTTAGGTTCTGGCGGTAATAATCATTGTTTCAATGAAAATAATGTTATGCATGTCGATATTGCTGAAGATAAAATAAAGGCATGTAAAAATTATTTAGTATCCGATATTCAAAAAATAAATATAAACAATCGTAAATTTGATGTAATTTTATGTGTTGGAAGTGTCGTTAATTACTGTGATCCATCATTGGTCATAAAAGAGGCAAAGAGGTTATGTAATAAAAATGGAATTTTTATACTTGAATTTGAATCAAGCAGATCATTTGAATTTTTATTCTCAAAATATTATGCTCAAAGTGCCACTGTAGTATCCAGTTTTTATCAAAATGAAGAAGAAAAAATATGGGTATATTCTGAATCATATATAAATAATATATTGAAAGAAAACAATTTCAATATATTAAATAAAACATATTTTCATATACTAACTCCATTAATTTACTTTTTTACTAAAAAAAGTAATTTTTCAAGTAAATTTTCTAAAGTTGATAATATAGCTAAGCATATTCCATTTATTAGAAAATATGCTTGCAATATTATTCTTTTAGCTTCCAGTGTTTAATCTCTTTAAATAATGCAGGAATAGTAGAAAATATTGTTTGATCACGCATGAGACACCCAATTGTAATATAAGTAAAGAGAGCAAGCAAAATAGGCATTATAATGATAACAAGAATACCAACATGGTGATTATTTCCAAAAAAGTTAGAATCCATTAATATTAATGACACAGCACTAAAAATATAAACAACAAATGATATGATTATCGTGCTTTTTTGTGGCAATGCAGGAAGCACTCCATCTCCTAACGAGATAAAAGAAGAGGAGCTTCCATCCAAATCAATTTTTTCTTTACCTTTTAAAAAAGTACTTAGATTATCACGCTCTTTACACAAATATTGAAAATATTCATTATATTGATCTTCTTTTAAAAAATCTTTGTACCAAAATGCATAATGATCAAAAAATATTGTATCAAGTATACATTTGATAGATTCAACTGATATAGAATTAATAGTAGCATTATTTGGGCATAATACGAGAAAACTATCTAATTCAGTTTCACGGTTATTAATTCCTAACTCGGGTTGCTTATAAGGAATTTTTACTATACAAAAACCTAATTCTTTAACTAATCTTAGTAATGAATTTCCATAACAGCTATCGTTGAATATAGGAATTTCGGCGATGAAATAAGATATCTCATAGTCATCATTTATAATAAAATAGTCCCTTATTTGATGAACAAATTCATAAAAAGCTCTCCCTCTATAATCTTTCATTATCGCAATGTAATCAATAAAAATAAATCTACATTTTGAAAAATAAACAACTTGCGAATAACCTATTAATTCATTATTTAAGTATAAAGCAAATATTATAAATTTATTTTTACTTTTATTATTATAATTATCGATCCAATACGTAATTTCACGAGGTGATGTTAGTATTCTCATATCTATACTCTCCGTATAAATATGAAGAGCTTTATTGAAATCCAAGTCTTTACTGCCAGAAAGAACTCTTATAGTATAGGAAGCTTTCATAGTATTCATAATCAACAGTTATCGTTTATTGAGCGACAGCCGAGAACCTAACTATTATTCTCAACATGGCTTACGCTCATATCCTTGAGCGTATAACAGTCTCAGTATTCATCAAGTAAAAACTACCGGAATCAAACCCAAAAATTCTAATTCCGTTAACTCTTCTCTTCCCCCCTTCACATCACGCACACCACCCCCTGCATGACATGACCCCTCCCCCCGGAACTAGGCAGCCCCCATGCTGGGGGGATGAAACGCATCTCCTTCAACGCCGGGGAACTCTCCCCGGAACTCCTCCAGCGCTCCGATCTGGACGCCTTCCACCGGGGCGCCTCCACCCTCATCAACTGGGACGTTTCCCAGATGGGAGGCATCCGACGCCGCAGGGGCATGCTTCCCTTCGCGGAGGCCTGGGAACATTCCCGCCTCGCCCCCTACATCTACTCCAACTCCGGCAACGAACGCTTCCTCATTGAAGTCTCAGGGGATGCCCTGCGCGTCCTCTCTCCGGACTCCGGCGAGGAACTGGCCCGGTTTGACGCTGAATTCGGAGAGGTGGAATCCCTGCGCTGGAAGCAGGTCAACAACCTCCTCCTCTTCACCCATCCGGCATGCCCTCCGCATGTCCTGAAACGGGAAAACAGCCAATGGAAGTTTGAGCCCTTCTCCTTCAAGGCCCACCCCTGGCGGCACACCGGCTACCGGGATGATCCCGTTCTCATCCTCACCCAGGCGGACGGCTCCTATTCCGTCGTCCTGCCGGACTCCCTCCCGGACGCGGAACGCTCCATGGAAAGCGGAGACATCCTGCGCGCCTCCTTCTACACAGAACAACAGGAAGCCTTCTCCTACCGTTCCTCCCTGCTGGCCGGAGTCCGCAAAACGGAACTCCTCTCCCCTACCTCCTCCTTCGCCTCCGGCGCCAGGCTCGCCCTGCGAGGAGACTCCAGTTTAGCCTACTACGTCTGCATCAAGGACCTGGAGGCGGGCAGCTTCATTAATGGACTCAACGCTCCGGAAAACTACCCGGACAACTTTTTGAAAGCGGAAAGCACGGACGGATTCGATTCCCTTACCCCCATCTCCGGCCTCTCGGAACGCAACTACACCAAGAACGAAAAACTCGTCCTCAAATCCGGCTACTGGGAATACTTCACCTGCATCCGCGCCTTCTCCGGTGCGGACGACTACGTGGAAGGGGCCGTTTCACCTGCCGACTACCCCGGCCACTTCGTCAGGGGCCTACCCATCGGGGATGCCCTGCCGTGCAAGGGCAACTGGGAATTCTACTGTTCCGGCGGCTGGTACGGCTCCTACGAGGTCCGCCGTTCCTATGACGGCCCCGGCCTGGACCGGGAATGGGAAACGCGCGGCTCCTCCTTCTCCCGCCTGGGCGCTGCCAGCAATACGCTCATCACCGGTACGGAATCCGGGGAGGAATGCCATGTGCGCCTCTTCCTAACCCGCAGCAAATACGTGGATGACTCCCTGGAAAACGGGTTCCCGGACGACACCTGCTCCAACAAGCTCGTCGTCTCCTCCTACAAGCACGACATGCTTCTGAAATACACGGAAACTATGGACGAAGACACGGACGTTCCCGTCACCTCCGGCTGGCAGTACGTCAGCCCCATCAAGAACGGCTTCACCGGGCGGAGGGAGGTGATCGACTGGAGCTGGTGCGCTTTCCGCCCCGCCTACGGCTACCCCATCCTCGCGGAAATCTTCGGCCAGCGGCTCGTCTTCGCTTCCACCGCCGCCCAGCCGCAATCCCTCTGGATGTCAAAAACGGACGACCTCAACAACTTTGACACCGGCACGCAGGATGACAGCGCCCTGGCCCTCACCCTCTCCACCACCTCCCAGAACGGTATCTGCTGGCTCATGGCCCACTCCTTCCGCCTGCTGCTGGGCACGGCGGACGCGGAATACATCATCTCTTCGGGCAACGCCGCCTCCCTGACGCACGCTACCGTCCGGGTGGAAAACCACGGTTACGTCGGCAGCGCCCCTGTTCCGGCCATCATGGCCGTGGACAAAGTCCTCTACTGCGAACGCGGAGGAGGCCGCCTGTATCAATACGGCTATGATTTCCAGTCAGACTCCTACGTCTCGCGGGATCTCACCGTCTTTGCCGATCACATCCTCGCGCAGGGCGGCGGCGTCACCGGGGGAACCATCCTGCGCAAGCCGGAAGCCCGCGCCGTCTTCACTTTGAAAGACGGGACGCTGGCCCTGATGACCTACAACTCCATGCACGAAGTCCACTGCTGGCACAGGTATGAGACTGCGGGGAAAATCACCTCCGTCGTCTCTCTCCCCAACGGTACGGACAGCGACTCCCTCTTCCTGGCCGTAGACCGGGAAGAGGGGCGGTATCTCGAAGTCATCCGGGACGATGACGTATATGTGGACCATGACCGGGAGGACTACACCTCCACCCTCGTCACCAACGCCCTTACCTCCGTAGAGGCCAAAGTGCAGAAAGCCCCCGTCGCCACCGTCCAGGTCTGCCTGGCCGGGGAAACGCTGGTGGACGGCGTGGAAGTCTCCTGCGACGGTGTGCGCTGGGACAAGCTGGACCGCAACGACAGGATGCTCCCTACCGGCTGGAACAACCTCATCACCTCCGGCCACTGGGATTACGAAACCGTCGTCGGCCTCCGCGTCCGTGGGGACCGCCCCCTGCGCCTTCTCGCCCTCCAGGGCTGATAACCGCCTGTCCGCCTCCCGTATCCTTCCTCTCCTCGCTCATGGAACTGACTCCGGAACAGTACCAGGAAATCAAGACGCTGCTCGATGACCGCAAGTGGCGTCTCAACAACCTCTACTGGATCATTGACAAGGAGGGGCTGCTCCAGCGTTTCTGCATGAATTGGGCGCAGGAAGAACTCTACGACAAGCTCCACTACCGCAACGACATCCTGAAAGTGCGCCAGCTTGGCATCTCCACCTTTGCTGCCATCCTGGAGCTGGACGCCGCCCTCTTCACCCCCAACATCACCTGCGGCGTCATCGACCGCACCCGCCCGGAGGCGGAAAAGAAGATGGACAAGATGCACTTCGCTTTCGACCACCTGGACTACCTTCCGGAAAACCCCACGGAACGGGACCGCCTCATCGCCTTCATCGGCTCCCTGATCAAGGACGAGATGAAAGGGGCGGCCTTCACCCAGTCCGATGTCAAATTCCCGAACGGCTCCACTGTCTATGCCGCCACCTCCCTGCGTGGCGGAACCCTTCAAATTCTCCATATCTCGGAACTGGGAGCCATTGCCGCCCACGATCCCAAAAAGGCCTCGGAAATCATGACCGGCGGCTTCAACACTATCTCCAAAACCGGCATCATCATCAAGGAATCCACCCACGAAGGCGGACAATACGGCCTCAACTACTCTCTCACGGTGGCCGCCATGGACATGGTAGGCAAGCCCCTCTCTCCTCTGGACTTCCGTTTCTTCTTCTTCTCCTGGATTCGTCAGCATGAATACCGGTTGGAAGGCTGCAAGCCCTCCGGCGACCGGGAAATGCAGAAATACTTCAAATCCCTGGAAAAGGATTACAACATCATTCTCGATGATGAACAGAAAGCCTGGTATGAATCCATGGCCCGCACCCAGGGCTGGCTCATGCGCCAGGAATACCCCACCGTTCCGGATGAAGCGCTCAACCCCATCGCGGCAGGCACCATTTTCGGAAGTCAAATCAACCGCCTCCGGGAACTGGGCCGCCTCACGGCGGAGTTTGAGGTGGACACCTTCTTGCCCGTCTATGCCGCGTGGGACATCGGGGTGGCGGACTTCATGTCCATCTGGATCATCCAGCCCGGATCGGACGGCAAATTCTACTTCCTGGACAACATCACCGCCAACGGCCTGACACTGGACTGGTACATCGCTGAAATCCACAAACGCGAAGCCCGGGACGGCTACCACATCCGGGACTGCCTCCTTCCCCACGACTGTGAAAACCGCGTTCCTGGCGGCACCTCCTTCCTCGCCTCCCTGGAGCGCGCCGGGTTTTCCTGCCTCCGCATCCCTTGTACCCGGGACCGCTGGGCCTCCATTGACGCCGCCCGCCGCCTCCTGCGCCACGCCGTCATCCACGCCAGATGCTCGGAGAAAACGAATGTCGAGGGCATCAAGGAAGGCTACCTCTCCGGCGTCAGCGCCCTCTCCAATTACAGCTCCCACGCCGCCGATGCTTTGCGCACCTTCAGCGAAGCGCACGAAGCCGGTTATATCTCAAAACAACTCGGCTGGCGGCAGGATGAAGTGGAGGAACGTCCCTCTCCTTACAAGGGCCTTGCCAAGGGCACGGACATACTCTGGTAATTAAAAAATAATAAAAATTATAATCAATCATCTTTATTCAACATAATACGACAAGGACCACAATAATTATCATCTTCGCTAACTTCTTCAATGGGAATTGAAGAACCACAACACTCGCAACAATTAGATTGTTCATATCCACAGTTGTCGCATTTGAAAATCATTTCATCGCCGTCTTCTTCCAGCGTTTCTTCATCGCATTGAGGGCATATCCCTAAAGTAGGATCACCGCCGTTCTTGATATTGTAGTGCTCATCATGCTCACTCTGGATTATTTCTATCGGAGAATATTTCTTTTTGCAATAACGGCATTCCATAACCGGATCATCCTTCTTTCCAGTCGGACTCAATAAGGAAGAAAAACAATTAGGACATAACGAATGTTTCATTCTCGCTTCTAATTGTTCTGGGAAAAAACAAAAATTCTTATACTCCTCTTCTATCCTCTTTTTTTCTTCCTGAACGAGTTGGTAGGATTGCTCAATCTTTTTCCACTGATCTCTGTCTATCCAGTTTTCAATGGTCTCATCTTCAAATCCGTTAATGAAATTTAAAATAATACGATGAGCTTTCACCAAAAGCTCTTCCAGATAATCATCGGAAACATCCGCGCTGAAATGTTCCAATTCATTTCGTGCCTGATTGAGTTGATCCAAATACTTTTTCTGATAATCCACATGAAATTTTTTGAATAATTTTTTAATCTCATGGACATTGACGGTTTTTGCCTTTTTATTCAGTATTTTCTCATTCAGCCATGCCTTGTTTGATTCCTTGTCCGATTCCAGAAAGATGAGACACCTGTCTGTAGACAGTCTCAAAAGCCGTTCCTTGAACATGATTAGAATCCCGGCATAGATATTTCTGAGCGCGGAAATCATGCGGAATTTCTTATCCCGGTCATGCTTGTCTTTCGCCAGAAAATAATCTTCTATTCCTATTCGAATACTTCCCTTGGCATTCTCCATAAGGGGGCTTGGCTGACACGGTATATAGCTCATCACAAAAAATAGTTGTTCTTATACTGATAACACATTCCAACATGCCCGTCCATCCCGGAGCCAACGGCACCCGGAGCTCCCACGCCGCCGATGCTTTGCGCACCTTCAGCGAAGCGCACGAAGCCGGTTATATCTCAAAACAACTCGGCTGGCGGCAGGATGAAGTGGAGGAACATCCCTCTCCTTACAAGGGCCTTGCCAAGGGCACGGACATCCTGTGGTAGAGCGAACAATGCCATCTCGGACAACGGGATCGGCTGGTTTTTTTGCGCCAGGAAGGGAAAAAATGTAGAGGATTCTTGGCGGCGCGTGGAGGATGTGGTAAGGTGAGAGCCTGATCAACCATGAGCAGGGCGTTAAAAAGGATTTTCGTGCATGGGTTCCCGTCGCTTTACGGCGGGGCGGGGACGGAGCTGCACCACCAGATGATCGTGTGGCGGAAGATGGGGATGGAGGTCCACCTCATCCCGACCGGGGACGGTTTCTACCCGGAAGGCCTTTATGTGGAACTGCTGCGGCTGGGGGTGGTCATCCACGCGGCGGACGACTGGACGGCTCTGGAGCCGGGCGACCCGGTGATGGGGTTCTGCAACAGCGAGTTTCTGGACGCCATCCCGGAGATCCGGAAACATACGAAGCGCACCGTCTTTGTGAACTGCATGACATGGCTCTTCGACAAGGAGAAGGAATTGATGAAGGAAGGGCTGATTGCCATGTTTCTCTACCAGAACGAGGAAGTGAGGCAGAAGAACATGCCCCTCCTGCAAGGACTGAACGCGGACCCGTCCGTCCGGTTCATGACGTTTAAGCCGTACTTCCACAGCGACGCCTTCCCGTTCGTCCGGGGGAGGGAGGAAGAGTACTTCGGGTGCGGACGGATTTCCCGCCAGGACGCGGACAAGTTCGCCCGGAACACGCTGCAAATCTATGAATACTTCGTCTCCCCGGTGCCCAAGCGCGGCCTCTTCCTGGGGTTCGACCACCGGAGCGAGGAGAAGATCGGCAAGCCCTACGACTGGATCAGAACGGCGCGGGACCAGACGGAAGTTTCCCAGCAGGAATTTTACAAGCACTGCAAGATCGTGCTGCAACCCACGGACACGACGGAGAACTGGCCGCGCGTGGGCTTTGAGGCGATGGCCTCCGGCAGCGTGCTGATTGTCGATAACCGGGGCGGGTGGCGGCAGATGGTGGAACACGGCAGGACCGGCTGGCTCTGCGACCATGAGAGGGACTTTATCTACTACGCCTCCCGGATGGCATACGAGCCGCACTGGCGCGACGACATGGCGGAGGCGGCGCGGGAGCGCGGCCTGGAACTCGGCGGCTTGGAAGCGTCGTCCGCCAGTTGGGAGGAAGTGTTCGACGCGATGGCGAAGCTGCCCGAATAGGGACAGGAGGGTAGCGAGTCCCTACATCCGAAACCTTGGGTTCCCCCTCAATGACACGAAACGAGCTTATGAACGAGAAGAAGAAAGTTTCCATCCTGGTGGGCATCTGTTCCGGCCAGGGGCTGGAGGAACGGCGCAACGCCGTGCGGGACTCCTGGCTCCGGCACCCGCAGGAGGGCGTGGAGTGCCTGTTCTTCATCGGCGGCGAAGCGGCGGAAGAGGAAACGGGGCGATACCGTAGGGCTGGACGCCCCGGACACGTACAACGGGCTTCCGGCCAAGGTGCTGGCCTTCTTCCGCTACGGACTTGAGCACTACGACTTTGACTGGATTTTCAAGTGCGACGACGACACATACCTGGACCTTTCCCGGCTGCCTGAACTGGCGGACTCCCGGTACGGGCTGATCGGGGATGCCCTGCTGGGCGAGCGGAAAGCCCCCAGCGGCGGGGCGGGCTACTTCCTCTCCCGCGCGGTGGTGGAGGAGATTGCCGCCAGGCCGGACGTGCCGCTCACAGGGGCGGAAGACCTCATCTTCGGGAAGCTGGCCCTTGAAACCGGGGCGGAGTACCTGGTGACGCCGAGGCTCTTCCTCTCCAACGTGCGCTACCCGCTGCCGGACAACGATACGGTGACGGCGCACTGGTGCATCCCCTCCGTGCTGCGCGCCATGGACGTACTGCGTCACGGTACGCCCGCCGCCGTGTACCGGGGCATCCACCCCCACTGGGACGACTCCTTCCTCTTTTACCGGGAGGGGGTGTTCCGGAGGGCGTCCTCCCCGGACTTCGGATGGTGGAAACTCGGCGGGGAGACCCGGGACACGCTGACATTGGCCTGGAAGCGGTGGGACCCGATGGAACTGGAATGGAAGGGGGAAAATTTCCAAGGCCCCTCCGTGACCCTGGCGAGGCTGGATGGTTCCCGCTCGCTCTGGGAACTGCCGCCTCCGGACGAAGGAGCGCTGGAATCATTCTGCTAAGAGTAGTGAAGCCTCTTCATGTATGAACAGAATATTTTTAGAAGGCTAAAGCCCGTCAGAAACGTAAAACGATTGGGAGAAACCGTTCCTCCGACAAGTAGAATGGTCGCCGAAAAGCAATTATGGCAGTGAAGCGATTTCTTCGATCTTAATACTATCGGAAATAACTAACGCCCTCTCGAAACTTCCACTATATCTGTATTCTTCTCGAACTTTTTCTCCGCTCATTAACTTTTTAAGTTGATCAATACTTGAGACTCCAAAAAGGGGGAGAATTTTCTGACAATATTTTCGAGATTTCATCTTTCTCCATTTTTCTTTTTGCTCCCATCCGTATCCATCATAACAATACGTTCCAGGGAACCACAGACGAAATTCATTATCTAGAAAAAGATTGGATAATTGGAAGAGCAATAGATCTGCAAAGATCAGATTTTTACGCGTCAGGATTGGCTTACTTTCTCTCGCGAGTAAAATGTCTGCCATATTTGAAAATCTACAAGGCGATTGATTTATTTCTTCAGGATAAATTTTGTCTATGCTTTCAAGATAACATCTGAATTTAATAAAATTTGTTTCCTCTTCTAAATTTCCGTATCGTTTCAAGAAAAATGTATGATTGATTAGTTGATATATAACTTCAAATTCTTCATAGTATAACAGAGTCGTTATAGTACATATAAAAATTTCCCAGATAAAAAATAAATAATGATCGTCACCATATTGGTGAGATGAAGGTTTTTCATGGATTCTATTATAGCAAGTTTCCATAAAGTCCGTTATGAGATCTTCCAAGGAAACCTCCAGAGAAATGATTGTGGAGAGGTATTCCATATACATATCCCGGAGGGGTTTTAGTTCGCTTATTTTATCGACGACCTGCGTACCGGTTATATTTCCGGCTATCTCATATTGGGAAAGTTTTTCGATGAATTCATCCCGAAACTGCCGCAGCAGCATATCCTGCTTTTTTTTGCTTCTGCCGTCATCCGACTTGAGTTGCCTGATCATTCTTTCCAGTGAATATAGATTCACATTTTTTTCATCAAGCCACTCCGGCTTGCGGCCAAGGGCCGGTTTTTGATAAGCCGGGCAGTCGTACAAGTTCCGCAAAAGTTTTTCATATTCCCGGTCGTATATATCAGGATCAGAAAGGTCTATGTAGATTCGAGTTTTTATATAGGCCGGGCAATAAGCTTCTCCGTTATCATCTTTTTCAAAGATCACAGGAATGAATTTTTCCTGTGCAGCCTTTCCGTAAACCTCGGAAGATATAATAGTTGTTTCATTCCCCACACCGCCTTTTCTCTCATTTGCTTTCGTCGCATAGACTTCATCGCATATCAACAGCACCCGCTTGATACCGGTATCGACGACGCACTTTTCCATGAAAGCATACTTATCCTGTCCTTCCTTTAAATCCCACTTATCCCAGATCACTGAAATGCCATCTGACATCAACCGTTCCGCCAACTCGAAAACTTTTTTCTCATGCTCTTCCGTTGACCATGCGTATGAAATGAATACTGTAAGTGATGTAGTAGCATCGGTACTGACCATGCTTTGATTATGGTATTTTAAGGTAATTGCTCAAGCCATTTAACGAGTATCAAGGGAAGTTTCTTTTTCTTCATCAACTCTCTTAGGAGAGAGCCGGTATAGCAGTTGTTATGGTTTTTGTTCTATTTGGAGTCAGAAAAGAAGGCAATTCCGGGCGTGACAGCACTTCCAAAAAAAGATAAAAAGGCGGGATGGAAAAGAGTTCTGACGGTACGGAGTCCAAGGAGATCAAGGCCTATATCTACATGACGTATGAGAACATGCTCAAAATATTGGCCGGAGGAGCCCTGAAGGTGCGCACCATTGACGAGTGCAACGATCCCTATGAGTTCATGCCCGCCGGAGCGGAAGGAAAAGCCCTCCAGGAAATTTATGAACTGAGCTTTATCTGTTTTTCCTCCCTTTACAATTCCGGAGCGATGTGGGGGCATTACGGAGACAAACACAAGGGAGTATGCCTGGAGTTTACTTTTCCCCTGATTTCTTCCTCTCCGTATGAAGAAGAAAAGGATTTCCAATATCACATCCTCGACATATCCGTGGATATGAAGGAGTTTTCTTTTTCTCCCGTCCGTGATGCAGTGACAAACCGCTGGCTGCTCTTAGACATGATCTACCGGAAAGAACGAGCACAGTTTGGATTTGCATTGGCTACGTTCGGAAATGGTGGAGTTTGCGGCATTGACAAAGCCTATGTTACAAAAGACCCGGCTTGGAGCTATGAGGAAGAACTGCGGATATTCATCCCCTTGCCGGAGAAGGATGTTAGGAAGGAGGAGGACTATTTCGTAGATTGCTTCCACAAGTATTTGACGGGGATTATCCTGGGAATCAAATGCCGGAAGGACGCGGAAAGCGTTAAGAAGATTGTCGAACTTTTCCGGGAAGACGGAGACGGGCCTATCCAGGTGTACCAGGCCCAGTATTCCGAAAAGACATTTGACGTTCTCGTCCCCGGGATCGACAAGGCCCCGGGAACCCCTAGAGCCGGGGATTGAGACAACAGCAAAAGAGCGGATGCCATGTACAAGATACTCGTCGTAAGTTTGCCCGGCTCCCCGAAGAGGGAGGCCCTAAGCGCCCGGCTCCTGGAACAGGGGCTGGCCTGGGAGTGGGTGGACGGCGTGCGCCTGGAAGCCGTGGAAGAAGCTGCGCCGGAGGAGTACAGCGACCTGGAGGCCTACCGCATTCCGCGCCTGAAGACGGACCCGGACTACATCCGCCGCGCGGTGGGCTGCAAGCGGGCCATGCGGAATGCGCTGGCGTGGGCCGCGTGCTGCGAAGAGGAATGGGTGGTCATCCTCCAGGACGACGCGCGGGTGATGCCGGAGTTTGACGTGAAGCTGCGGGATATCCTCAGCAAGGCGCCAGCCACCGCTGGAGCCGTGATGCTGCATTACGAGGGGAGCGCCGTCCTTGATTGCGGGGAATGGAAGGAAGTCACGGGAGACTTGCGCAGCATGGCCGCCTTTGCCGTGCGCCCGGCGTACGCGGAGGCGATGGAAGATTTCCTCTCCTCCTGGGGAGGCGAGGATGACCGCATCTGGGCTCCCCTTGTCCGGCGAGGCGACCTGATCCTGGCCGCCAAGCCGATGCTCGTCCGGACCAACCACAAGGGAAGCGACATAACCAGCGGCATTCCGGAACTGACCGGGTATTGGAAATAGGTTTCTCAGGAAGAAGCTTTTGTGTGGAAGAGACGTTCCAATGCTTCCTTAGCTTTTTCATGTCCCTGGTCCGCCGCTTTTTGAAGCCATTTCCGTGATTCCTGGATATCACGAGGAATATCTTTAAAATATGGTATTTCCCCGGAATAACAGCCTCCCAAATGATATTGCGCTTCCGCGTGTCCTTGTGTTGCCGCTTTTTTCCACCATTCCATTGCTTTAATTGTGTCCATGCGCAATCCTCCCAATCCCAGAATATAGAATATTCCCATATTGTTCTGGGCATTAGCATCCCCCTGTTCCGCTGCTTTATTGAACCAATAGACCATTTTCTCAATCTTGCTCTGTACTTCAGGTTCTATCTGCGAATATTTTTTTTGAGCAATTTCTTGTGACTGGTCTTTTGTTTTTTCAAATATCAGTTTCGACGATTGATTCAGAATTTCCTGTACATCTTTATCATTGAAGTATAAGCAAGCCAAATTATATTGAGCATCCGGATGGCCTTGTTCCGCTGATTTTTCCAACCAATAAAATTCCTGAGAGATGTCTTTTTTTGCACCTTTTCCCAATGAATAACATGCTGCCATATAATATTGAGCATCCGGATGGTTTTGTTTTGCTGATTTTTCAAACCAGAAAAAAGCTTTCTTCTCGTCTTGAGGAACCCCTTCGGCTCCTAAATAATACATTAAGCCCAGATTATATTGAGCATTCCGGTTTCCTTGATTTGCTGATTTTTCAAACAAGGGGAAAGCTTTTTTCTCGTCTTTGGGAATTCCTTCAACTCCGTAATAATACGTTACTCCCAAATTATATTGCGCTTCAGCATCCCCCTGTCTGGCAGCTTTTTGAAGCCATTCTACCGCCAGGGGCATGTCTTTCCTGATTCCTTTCCCTTGCAGGTAACAACTAGCAACAATAGATGCTCCCTTGGCATTCCCCTGTTCGGCAGATTTCATTGCCCAGGTAAACGCTTTCCCGTAATCCTGAGTGACGCCGTTACCTTTCCCATAGCAGATACTCACTTGAGCCTGCGCATCTGCATTGCCCTCTTCAGCAGCCCGTAAGAGCTTCTCAAAACTGCCATATGTACCAAACGGAGATTCCTGCGTAACAACTGTTTTTTCAGGTGTTTCCTGTTGCTGGGCTAATGCAGCGGGCATTTGAAGAAACAGTCCCGAAACGAGCAAACAGAGAGACAGCCGGGCAGGAAAACGCCAGAGGATGTCTTGTGGAGTTCTGTCTTTGGCAGCAGCCAAAGACAAGTTGAATGTCATGTTTTTCATAATATATTTATTTTCATGGTTCAATTAATCAAAAAGTGTAGTCAAAAGAAAGGACCCCTGAATGATTACCTCTATAATCCGTCGTTCCTCCAGCTTTCATACTCCAACGTTGACTCAATGGTATACTAACTCCCGCTGAGCCCGTTGCACCGGTTTTGGTATCATACCCTGCTCCAATGTATCCTTTGATACCACCTACAGAAGCTGACACATCAACTCCTGCTGAACCGCTGCCTCCACCAGCTGATGACCCCGAACCTGTTATACCTACATCTACTCCTCCTAGAGGCACTGTCACAGTTGCTTTTCCTCCAACATCCCCATTTGTGTTTAGAGTAGAAGTTCCTTGAATTTTTGTTCCTCCAGGAGTTTTTCCTGTTCCTGTTACACTCACACCATCATCAGTAAGCTGAACTTTAATAGGTGGATCTCCTTTAGGTTTTTCCCTAATTGCGCTGGGGGGAACTTTAGTTTCTCCACCATCCCCACCATCCCCACCATCCCCACCGTCTCTTTTTCTTTCTTCTTCGAGTCGTCCTCGTCTTCCGGGGTAGTCGGATCATCAGTTTCATCATCATCATCATCATCGTTTCCCGCATTTGGTTCTTCGGGTTCGGGTTGAGGATTCGGGCAAGTCTGGCCGTTTGTCGGCGCGGGCGTGCCGGGATCTCCGGGAACAACGGGGGTAGAACCACTGCCCGATTCTTCTTCCAGGCCCATCCAGTCCGACACCATGCGGTTCCCGGCGAAGGCGTAGAGGTTGAGGCCGCCTTCCTCCCCGAGGGGATCGCGGCTCACCCACCTGCCGTCCTGCGGGTTGTAGTAGCGGTAGTTGTAATAGACGAGGCCCGTCTCTTCGTCACAGACTTCACTGCCCCATTGCACGGGGCTGGCGACCGTGCCGGAGAAGGCCTTTTTCCCGAAGGGGGAGTAGTCGTACTGGCCGACGAGCCGCCCGGTGATGTCGAACACTTCCGTGACGTTCTTGTTCTGGTCATGCCCGAAGAGGTAGGCCTGGTGGTTTTTCACCAGCGCGAGGGGACGCGTCGCCCGGGGGGCGGTCGGGTCCCACAGGAGGGCGTGGTTCACGGAACTGCCGTTCTGGAGGTTCAGGGAGGCCACCTGCACGTACCCGCGGTAGAGGTAGCGTTCATGCAGGATGATGACGGAGCCTTGGAGCGTCACTTTTTTGGAATGGCGGCGCCCTTCGGCGTCGTAGCCGCATTCGACGACGGTGGCACCGTCCGACGACGTGAAGCGGACGGGACGGTTCCACGCGTCGTAGAGGACGTTCCAGATACCGGTGGGAGTCAGGATTTTCGTCTGGTTTCCGTCCGCATCGTAGGCCGGGGTGAAGCTTTCCGCCGTCTTCTCAAGCAGGGTGTACTGGTCCAGGGAGTTGGCCGTGTAGGCCGTGGAGGTTCCCGTCTCCATGGCCGTCTGCCGGTTGCCGATGTTGTCGTAGGCGTACTGGTAGGCGTCCGTCCCCAGGGTGGCCCCGATGAGTTCGCCGCGGCCATTGTAGGAGAAGGAGTGGGACGCCGCCGCACCGGAACCGCGTTTCTGCGAACGGGCGGTGAGGCGGGAGAGATCGTCATAGGAGTAGGAACGCTCCGCCAGGGGGGAGGAGGAAGAGGATGGCCTGATCCGGGCGGATGCGAGCAAGTCGCGGTCCGGCTCGTAGGAACGCTCGTCCAGGAGGCTTCCGGGGAGCGATATGCTCCGGATGAATTCGGAGCCGGGCAGGTAATCGAAGGCGAAGCTCTGCTCCAGGGCGCCGGAGGTGAGGACTGCCGTGCCGATCCTGCCGTCCGCCGCGTATCCGATGGCCGTGGAGAACAGGCTGGAGGTGGCCGACGAGAGGCCGTATTCATCCAGCCGCCCGTGGGCGTCGTAGCTGTTGAGGAGGCTGTAGTCGGAAGCATTCGACGCGAAGGTCTCCCCGGTGATGTCCCCGTAGTGGTTATACTCCACGGTGCGGGTTCCGGAACCGTCCGTCACGCCCGTGATCCAGCCGAGGTGGTTGTACGAGTAGGTGACGGAAGGCGTGGCGGCGTCCGAAGAGACGATGGAGAGGAGTTCCCCGGTCAGGGGGTTGTAGGTGCGGGAGGAGGTTGCCCCCCGGACATTGGTGGTGGAGATCAAACGGTTCATGGCGCCGTAGGCCATGTGCTCGGAAGTGGCGTCCGGGTAGTTTTTTTGGATGGGGAGGTCCCCCTGCCAGGCGTATACCCAGGTGGTCGTGTCCCCGTCGGTGCGCCCGGTGGGGTCCGTGACGATGGAGCCGGAAGGTACGCGGGAGGTCGTCAGCGAGGAGAGGTTGCCGTTGGCGTCATACCCGCAGCAGACGGGCTGGACCCCGGTGCCGTATACGGCGGTGAGGCGGGCGCAGGAGTCGTACTTATAGCAGGTGGTGAAGCCCAGGGCGTTGGTGACGAGGGAGGGCAGGCCCGTGACGGGGTCATAGGCCGTGGCGGTTTCCTTCCCGGCGCCGTCCCTGACGAGGACGACGCGCCCGGCGGGATCGCGCTTGACGGTGACGGCAATGCCGCGGCCATCCGTCTCCGTCACCGTCGTACCGGCAGAGGTGAAGGAGCGCGAGGCGGTCGTCACGGTTCCGGAGTGGTCCTTGCGGTAGGTGGCGAAGCCGTCCTCCAGGCGGATTTCCGCCATGACGGAGGAGGTGGGGATGGTGCGCCGCCACGTGCGCTTTCCGTCGCCGTCGTATTGCGTCCACTCGATGGTGACGTTGCCGTACAGATCCGTCGAGACGGTCTTGCTTTCCAGCGTGGGGCTGAGTTCCGAAACCAGTTGCGCCCGCGACCGGGAGAGGGGCTGGCCGGAGGCGTCATACGAGGTGGCGGTCACAACGGAGTACACCCCGTCGGCACGCTCTTCATAGGTGCGGACGTATTCCACGATGCGGGAATTCTGCGGGGTGGGCTCGGGAGAGAGAGGCATGAGCTTGCGGGAGAGTTTGCCCATGGCGTCGTATTCGTAGAGGAAGGGGACGCCGAGCCTGCTCTCCGAGACGAGCTGGTTTTTCGCGTTGTAGCTCTTCTCCGCGACGAGCTGCATGGCGAGGGAGGAATCGACGGGGGCGAGGTATTCACGGCGTTTTCTGCCGAGCCAGTCGGTCTCCTCGCTGCCGGGAACCTGGGAGGAGGAATAGCTGCGGATGGTCGTACAGAAGGCCTCCTCGGCGGCATAGGAGTAGGAGACGGGACGCTTCCCGGCGGCAGCCAGGGCGTGCAGGGAGGAGTCCTTGTTGTAGTCGGTCGTTTCCTGGGCGCCCGCGGGGAGGGTGACGATTTTGCGCAGCCCCTTGTTCTGGTAGCTGTACGCAGTGGTGAGGCCCCGGGCGTCCGTCTCCGAGGTCAGGCGTCCGAGAATGTCGTAGGTCCTGGCGGTCGTGCGGCTCATGGCGCCGATGTCTTCCCGGATGGAGAGGGCGCGGCCGAAGGAGTCCCGCGTGTAGGTGGTGATGGATTCCGGAGTCGTCGCCGTGGCGGAGCGGATGATTTCCACAAGCTGGCGGGCGGAGTTGTAGCCGTAGGAGAGAATCACGCCATCCTCGTCCACGCGGCGCAGAGGGCCGCAGCATCCCCATTCCGCCGTGCTGACGCGGCCATTGCCGCGGGTGGTCTTGATCAGGCGTTTTTCCCCGTCGTACTCGTAACCGGCGGATGAGACGAGGCTCCATCCCTGGCCGGTGTGGACGTATTTCTCATTGCGCAGGAGGGTTTCATCCTCCGCGATGTACTGGATTGTGCGTTCGCTGCGGCCCGGCATGACGGCGCCGTTGACGCGGGTTTCCGTCGTAACCTTCCACCGGGCGCCGTACGAGGTTGTGTCTTCATAGACAGCGACCTTCTGGACGCCGTTGAATCCCTGTTTCATCCGGGTGCGCCCCCGGGAGTATTCATTGGAGGCCTGTTCCCCGTAGAGTTCCCGGATTTTGACGAGGGGCACGGTTTCCCCGGCTGCGAGGATGCTGGTCGTGATGCGGTTGAGGAGGGGGGAGTCCTCGTAGGTGAAGGTGGTCGTCTTGAGTACGGTCTCCTGCCCGGTGGAAACGTGTTCCAGGGAGACCTGCCTGGTGGCCGGGCGGCAGTCGTTGAAGCGCAGGTCGGCGTAGGTGGTGCGCACGACGTATTCGTAGTCCCCGTCCGTCCAGGGGGAGGCTTCCATGGTGACGCGCCCCTGGGAGTCGTACTCGTAACGGGTGTAGCCGCCGTCCGGCAGGGCCTTGACGGAGACGCGGAACTGGCTGTTATAGGTGTAGGACGTGGTGCGGGCCAGCGCGGTGCCGTAGCCCTCCGTGCGGCTCAGGACGAGCCATCCGCCGTCCGTGTACTTCTTCACGACGCGCTCGCAGAAGGAGGGGGCCGTTTCCCGGAATCCCTGGACGGTCTTGATTTCCTCCCACTTGTCTCCGGGAAGCATGTTGCGCTCATAGGTGGTGACGATGCGCTCGTCCCCCGAGCCTTCGGTGATGATGGTCTTGTTCCCCTCGATGCGGCGTTCCTTGACGAGGGCTTCGTGCCCGGCCTCCTGGGTGGTGATGTTCATCGTCCTGACGGAGGGGTTCCATTCATAGGTGTAGACCTTGACGGGAGTGCCCTGGGGGAGGGTTTCCCCGCGGGCGTTCCTGGCGAGCCGTGCCGGGGGGAAGTGGGAGATGGTCAGCTTGTTGGGCGTGCGTGCAAATTCCAGCACGCCGTCCCTGGAGCTGGCGATGCGTTCGATGTCCCCCAGGGAGTTCCTGGTGACTTCCACCTGGGAGTCAAACGAGCTTTTCGGAATGACGGCCCCGGTCCTGGTGGTCATGGAGTGGACCTGCCCGGAGGCCAGGTCAAGCGTCTGGGAGGAACCGTCCCCCTGGACGATTTTGACGAAGGCCGGGGAATTGTCCGTACAGGGGGTCATGTCCGCCTTGAGGAACTGTCCGAGGGCAATGCCCCGGCGCGTGATCCCGTCGCGGCTGGCCGTCGCGTTCCCCGGAATGCCCTTGAAGAAGAGGGAGCCGCCCGCGGACTGGTTGACCTGGACGGACCTGGTGGAAGCATCGTAGCGGACGGTCATGCCCATGGGAGTGGCGAAACCGACCTTGACGGCGCAGTTGACATCCCCCGCATCCGCAAGAGGGGAGTTGGCCACCCGGGCAGGGTTGTCCCCGGAGGGGGCGCCGCCAACGTTGACGGACCCTTCGCACATGCCGCCATCCGGCGTGCCGCCAAAGCCGATGCGCCCGGCATAGTCCCCGTCCCCGTTGGCGCAGCTTTCATTGCATGGATCGTTGCAGGGCTGGCATGGAGTGTCTTCCTGGGTGGGGGAAGCACTGCTGGAGCTGGAGGATGACTCGGAGGA
This sequence comes from Akkermansia sp. 54_46, assembly GCF_001917295.1. Taxonomy (NCBI): domain Bacteria; kingdom Pseudomonadati; phylum Verrucomicrobiota; class Verrucomicrobiia; order Verrucomicrobiales; family Akkermansiaceae; genus Akkermansia; species Akkermansia sp. 54_46. The sequence continues at coordinate 422,888 of NZ_MNUD01000036.1, read as the reverse complement.
CGAACTGGAAGAAGGCTCCGAAGAGGAGCTGCTGGAGGAAGAGGAGGAACTGCTGCTCGAAGAAGATGGAGAAGAACTGCTGCTTGACGAGGAAGACGGCACGCTGGAACTCGACGAAGAGGATGGTACGCTGGAACTTGACGAAGAGGAGGGCACACTGCTGCTCGATGAGGACGTGGGAGGGCTTGACGAAGATGAGGGAGAACTGGAACTAGCCGACGAGGACGGAGAACTTGAGCTAGCCGATGAGGAGGGGGCGCTGGAGCTTGCCGAAGACGAGGGAAGAGCAGAGGAACTGGAAACCGGAGCAGCGCTGCTGGAGAGCGAGGGGGCCGCCCCGGGCAGACGGGAGGCGGGGGTGGCGTTTTCCGGATTGGAGGCCGGAGAGGCGGAATCTGAAACAGGCGTATTCATGACAGGACGCAAAATGAATGGTTTGAGCACACACAGGACAGAAAAGCAGGAATAAAAACCTTCCTGTCACTCTACACAATCAATCTTCAAATCCCTTGTGTCAAGATTCAAAATAAATAATTTTCCAATCAAGAAAAGATTAGGAAGGAAGATGGAAACAGATGCCACGATTTCCCCGGAAAAGGCAAAGGGAGAGAATTTTCGTTTAGGAGGAGGTAATTGATTTTAAGGGATGTATTGAAAAACTGCATCTTTGTCACCCCAGGAAGGATGCTGCCAGTTGGAACGAATGAGTATCATTCCTGATGATATTTCCTTACCTATGATCCAATCGCCAAGAATCACCCATGGATGATGTCCTTGAATATGAAACAGCTTTACCGTCACAGGAACTGTGATTCCATTGAAATTCAAGGTTCCTTTGACTTGTTTCATCAAGGATAGTTTTAAATTCTCCTTTTTTGATTCAACTTGTGCAACCTGTTTCCAAAATTGTTCGTAGGCTTTGTTTTTCAAGAGGCCCACTCCATCATCAAACCAGAAAGACGACAGCCATGAATCGTGGTCCAATGCTGTCATAAATTGTTCCATGCTGAGGGAGGGGTTCATATTCAAACGTTTTTCCCAAGATGGGTCCGGCAACCATTCCTCAGAAACTGAATTTTCCAGTGTATATCCATTGGAAAATACGATGCGATTGGAATTCCGAGATGTTTCTTTCCATACGGGGAACATGGGAGATTTGGAAAAAGCTGTTGCAAAGAGAGTCGAATACTTGGCGTGGTCGTTTTCAGCTAACGACCAATCACCCCATACGTTCAGGATGGGGGAAAAGGCATAAGAAAGCTTATAAGCCGGTCTACAAAGTTGTATTACCATAGCAATCAACAAGAGAAAAGAGATCATGCCTGCCAGGATTTTTATCTTCCGTTTTCTGGAAACACTCCAAAACAGGAGAAGCATCATAGCTGTGCCTGTGTGAAATGGTAACGGAGGCCCAGCATCTGCGACTTTTTGCAAGAGGTGTTGAGCAGAGGGACGAGACAGTGCAAAATTGGCAAACAGAGTGCTATCTCCAAAAAGGACGATGTTTCCTAAACCAAAAGGAGAAGTGAGGCCAATAGGATAGATACCAGGTATTTCTTCATCTGATATTTGGTTATCTGAAAAGAAGGAATTTTTGCTGTAGTCAGTACGTTCCGAATATCCATTTTCAACCAACCAAGTTTCTCCCCGTCCAGAAAAACTGTTAGCACTGAGTCCTTTAAATTTTTGGAAGAGATTTTGATAAGTGCCACCGTCCCCTGTCGAATCAAGGATGCAGTCCTTTTGAATACGGAGTCCCATGGATTCTAAAAGAGGATTGAGTACAGAGGCATGACCAAATAGATCTGTATGGTCCGTGATTACAACCAAGCGGCCTCCCCTGAGAACCCATTTTCGTATTTTTTCTATTTCTTGTGAGGAGAACGGCTGAGTTGGAGTAATCATCCACAAATCCGTATAGGCCTCCAACCTGGATAGATTGGGAATATCCCGACTCCCAATGATCTTTTTTACCATATCGTAGGAGTACTGACTGCGAATGACAAGTGAGTTGTCATGCGACTGGGATATCCCCCAATGCCCTCTTTCCAAATAAGCAAGAGACCGACTCTGCGTCTGTTGTAACAGGAGTGAGGGAAGAGAAGAATGCATTAAACACCATCCCGCACCAAAAAGAAGAATGATTCCCAGCAGGCGTTCTTGGGGATATTTCTCCGCCAAGCGAATCAATAGAGCTGCCAACAAGCAGATGGCTGTGGGAATACTCCAATAGACCCAAGGGCCGTGAGGCAATCCTGCCATGAGCAACGCTACTGTGCCCAAGATGATCCCCGTGTGCAGCAGAATCTTCCAAGATATAGTGGGGCGATACGCCAGCGTACTTGCAATAAGAACGACCATGCAAACAATCCCTGCCGAATAGGAACAGATGAGGGCATTGAACATGCAGAAGACGAGACCTACCAAAGTGAGCAAGCGCATGGTATTCATAAGAGAGAACGAAAATATTGGGTTTCCAATGTTGTTGGAGAACCGGTTGCTATTATGGTAACCTGCTCAAGTTTTATGATGGGGGAAGGTTGTTTTTCTCCATTTTTCAGAATAGACCGGGCATCCAGAATTCCATCCCACTCACCCATAGGAACATCCTGAGCTTCATAGATTGTTCCCTTGATTTTCACTTTGGCTCCCGGTTCTAGGATGATGATTTTTTCATTCTTCCAGGACGCAGTGTAATCTGAACCTACAACGAGTAGTTTTGTTCCTACTGATCCAAAGATCACATTCATGCCACAATCCTGAAGATGACGAACGATGCCCTCACCCAATTCAGTGTGGGGCCAGTAGTGATGATTACCAATATAACGAATTTCACCTTGGATTGGCCACCAAACCGCACACAAGTAAGCCAGTACTGGAAATAAGGGTAGCCAGGGGCAAACATACCATGGCAAGATAAAGAGGATTAAAGAACAGATGATATGGAAAGCCAGAAATCCCGGATCTGTTCCTGTGATTCGTCGGATCAGGGAAGATTGGTAGGGAGCCATACCATTTACGACGAAATCGGAATCCGCTAGAATCAATTTATATTGTTCATTGAGAGCCAAAGGGACCACGGTAAAGCCGTCCATTTGCCCATAGAGCGGATGGTAGGAATCCTGTTTGAGAGCAGAACCAATGTTGGAGATGAGGATACCATCCCTTTGGACGGCCATACGCCAAGGTTCTCCCGCCATGATGAGATTTCTACTCCAAGGACGGCCTTGGTAGAAATTGCCATCGTCCCAGTCCGTATAAGCATCATGATCTAGGTACAGAGTCCCTGCCAGAGTGACTTTTTGATACTCTGTATTATTATATACAAGCTGCCCTGCACCCGTCCCCGGTTTGCCCGTGATTTTTTCCAAGGCGCTCCCAATCTGATATCCAGGCGCAACATTTCTTTCAGGGACCGGTGAAAGATTCCATGAGGAACAAGTTGTGAATATCAACAAGATTCCGTAAATCATGCATATTCCTGTGAATCCCCAACGGAGAAATCTTGGAAAGAAGAGGAAGAAAATCGTTGCTGCCACCATTAGGCCAATGCCAAGGAAAGGGGAGAGTACAACCCATGAAGGGCAAGGAAGAAATGGACTGATTAACGTCGGAAGTTGAGAGAAAAGAAAGGAGGCTGCCAAGGAACGATGCCCTGTAACTATTAGAAGTATAGCTAAAAGGCTTGCCGAATGTCCCAGGGAAGGCTCCAAGGATATAGCCGTCAGGACGGCAATACAGCTGAACAAATTTTTGGGACGCTCAGGGTAACTTTCAAGAACTAGAAGGGATAGAACTATCCCCAAAATTGCCGTGTAAACAAAAGCATGGCCTAAGCCATTACCCGCAACAAAACAGAGGGAAAAGAACAAGATAAAGCGTTTCACACGATTCTTCTGCATGATGACAGAATGGGAATAGTGAAACGCTTTTCTGACTTACTCCAAATTCAGGCAATCATTATTTGCCGTTTCTCCCGCCACAAATTTTGCAATCTGTTCCTTGAGGAGAAGTTGTCAGATATCCGTTGGAAGATTGGTAATACCGGCACGATTGATTGTGAATTTTCCCTGAAGAATAAGTCACCCAGTAAGAAACAGCTTTTTGCGATACAGTTGTTTCGGGGGATGGTTTAGGGGATAATGACGATGTCTGCGCCGCAGGAGAAATTATCAATTTAACTGTTCCATCCGTCATGGGAGACTTCTTTTTGCCACCACATTTGGGGCAATCTTCTCCAAGTGGAACCGTGGTCGGAGACCCTTTTCCTTTGGCGAATTGAGAACAGGTGGCATTATGGATTTTCCAAGAGTATCCGTCTTCCCAGTAAATTTCCCGTTGTTGGTCTGGTTGGATCTTCGGTCTTTCTGGTTCCTTCTGGGATATGGGAGCGACCGGGGTCACTGTTTTAGAAGGTTGGGTATAAGATGATGTACGAGAAGGATAGGAAGTGCTCCTACGCGTTGAGGTACACCTCGTCGAACAACTTGTGGAACAGCTGGTAGAGCAACTTGTCGAACACCGGGTTGAGCAGCTTGTGGAGCAACTTGTCGAGCACCGGGTAGAACAACTGGATGAACGGGCTGCCAGCATCATGCTCTCCTTATCTTTCAGAATAGCGCTGGCTCGTTCCAGATCGCTCGGAGATATTTGCATGTTGCCTCCTGACTGAAAGGAGGAAGCCGCCGCCGGAGATGAAAAATCTGAGGCAGGAGTTGCTCCTGATACCAAGACCATGGACAACATTATCCAGAATATGAATGAAGAGATGAGAGCTTTCACGGTAAATTTCAACATATCATAGAATGATAATATATCAACCGATTTTTGGAGAATTACTTATTGTGATTGAAATCAAGAAAGTTATCCATAAGAGATCTTTTTCTCAAAAGAGGGTCACTTCGCCAGGTAAGAAAGGGCTTATTCTGCTTTCCAGCCAGGAAAGGAAAGACTGCCGTCAGAGGACATTGAGTATTTTGCTGGAGGGAGGGAAATCTTCATCAGGATTTTTCAACGGAATGCGATGGTGAGGGGGCTGACTCTTCTTCACTACATCTTTTCGTAACGCTGGGTGGGCCAATTTTTTTGGAAGCTTCATTGTCTATATATTGGATGTAATTTTGTATCTTCAACTTGTCCCATCTTGAAGCTCTTTTTTGAATTGTATCAAGATTCTCTCTGATAGATTGGAGACATTCCCATTCCCTTGATTTTGTATCAGTCCCTTCTCGATAAAATCTATTTGTTATGATATAGAGTAATCCGAGCCCGTTGTCGTAAGAAGCATCTTTTAGGTAATTGCAAATAAAAGAAACACCACATAGCTCAAGGATGCTAATATTTTGAAAATTTGTATTATTCAATTTATTGATTTGATCTCCTGTCAATTCTTGTTTATATAATAATTGATCTCTTAATGATTTTCTGAATCTGTCATTAATTTTATCCAAGAATTTATCTTTCAAATAATCTTTTAATTCCAACCATTCTTCCGAATCCGATTTATAAAATCCAAGTCCGTACATCCCTGTAAGGCGAGATGTTTCAAAATCAAAATTTTCCTCTGATAGGGACGATACTATTTCATCAACATACTGTCTGCATTCTTTTCCAATCTCGGCGGTTCCTTGGGTAAGCAAACCGTTTTTTGAAAAAAAGAGTCTCAACCCGAAAACGTGCAGAATGACACCTATATCAGAATATTTTCTCTCTTTAAAATCTTGTTCAAATTGTTCCAACATAGAATCCAACTCTTCGCTTTTCTGATCTCTCCAGTGCCATAGATTTCTCCATGGTTCCTTTGATGGAAAATAAACAGGAAGATCATCCAATTCCTGTTTGATGTCGTCTTCAGGAAAGAACCCATCTTCCAAAATATGAGACAGCATCAACTCGGAAAAAATGTTTCTATATGCAATGATGTTTACAAAGTATTCTCCGTATTTTGATAAATAATCTTTTTTGTTTTGATTTTTATCATTATCTTTTTCTGGATCATTTGAAGTGCTGAATAATCCTCCCATACTATTCCTTAATATATCCTGTTGCCATTCCTCTAAATCATGACAAGAAAAATGTCCGGCTTTGATTTCAAAGGAAAGGATGAAAAAGAGCATGACAAGGTCTTTCATGAACATCTCATGTTTTTTATGCTTATCTTCAAGGTAGGCGTACAGCCTTTCAAAATCATTAAGCGATTGCTGCAAGATACGTAGATTATCCAATTTGGATGTCTGGTACATCTGAATGATCAAGTCCCGTTGAGACTTCAGGAATTTCCTTCCTTCTCCCTTCTGAAGTTGATCCAGAAAATAATTGAGAGCATTCTCCGTTTCCGGCATCATCCGCAGAGTTTTACCAATGACCTTTTCTTTAATGGATTTATAGGATGCTTTCTTTTGATTGTCAGCATAGGGGGCAATTTCCTCCTCATTCCCAATAATGATCACCTTGCAGTTGTTGTTTTCCACAAAGGAATTAATGTACCCAAGTGATGCTTCTATCGGCATGCAGCATCTCTCCAAATCATCAAATATATAGATTGATTCAGGATGATAGATGTTAAAAAAATCATCTGTTTTCAAATTATCAAGATCGATACCTTGCGACTTTAAAAGAGAAGAAAATATTTTTCCAGTCAATCTGGCGGATTTCTTATTCATGAAAGGATGAAATTCCTTAATAATCATATCATCAATTTCATCCTTCGTTTGGACTCCATTTAAACTGATTTTAATTATTTTCGGAATTTTTTCTGATTCATCTTCTTGCTTAGGAAAAATTTTCTCCATATATCTGGTGATGAAAAACGTCTTGCCGATTCCCCATTTTCCTGTGAGCAAGACAGCATAGTGAGGTGCAGTCAATGCAGTATAGTAATCCAAAAAGCTTTCAATATGCGTATTATTGGGGAAGTTGCTTTGATCCGACATTCCTATAAAATATTCCTTGGAGAAGAAGAGCGCAATCTCAGAATCGAAACATAGCAGGAATGATCCTTATGACGTACGGAAATGGCACAAAATGATTGGCAATAGGCAAGGCATATGAAACCTTGTGGGCAACAAACCTCCCCCGCCTAGCCTATTAGTCCGTTGACTCGATAGTGATGCGCACACGGGGAGGTCTTTTTGTTTCTACCTATGCGATACTCCACCCCCATCTCTCCTTTGCCGGCCAGGCTTCCCTTCTCCTCAACGGGAGGATGACTGCTACCCAGCAGGGATTGATGAACGTTTGAGATGGAGGGCGGGTAGGAAAACTACTGATGGGCCCCGAGGAGAATGTCCTCGAACGTCTCCGTCTGGCCGGTTCTTCGGCGTCCATTGCCAGTCTTTCCTAGAGGGAGGGATGGACACGAATAAAGGATGACAAAAGAAAATTTGATAATTATCTCCGCGTATGGTTGAATCCTTGCAGAGGTTCGGCTGAGGAGCGGCCCCTGGTGGCTCCGATTGCATTACCTCTTTTTTACTCTCATATGGAGAATCTGTCAGCACCAGGCCACAGATTCTTTTTCGTTTGTTGGGAGGATCGGAGTAGTAAACCATTCCGTCTAAAAGGGGGGTAAAGCGGGTTACGAGTTCTTCTTTCCGTTCGTCATTCTGGATATTCTCGAAACAGTTTTTCCTGTACCCCCAGTTCAGCAGGTAGATGCACAGGTCCGCCAGCTCGATAAAGTAACTGTTTACGGAATCCACAAAAAGAGGTTCCGGGACAATATGTCGGCTTTATCCGTCCGGAGGAAATAGTTGTGAACCTGTTTTGTAAATTTGCTGTCGAATACTTCTTCCTCACTGTCCAGAAGGAGCAATCCATTTGTGTGTTGTCTTTCAAGGAATTTAGCGTAGCGCTCAAACAGGAATACCAAGTTTTTTCGCAGATAGCCTTCCGAGGCATATCCTTTGGGCTTTTGAATGCCTCTAGGTATGGCTGCTGCAAAAAGTTTCACTTCATGTTTACACAAGATCTCCAACGCTCTTTGCACGAAGAGGAGCCTAGCCTGACCATAGGCGTAAAAATTTTTTCTTGTAGGGGCCTTTTTCCCAAGACCGCCGTTAGAAAACGACGAATATGTTTTTGCCGTTTATCCAGAAGGAGTTCTTCCGTATAATTGTCTGCTCGCTTGAATGTTTCCTTCTGCAATAATTTACGTCCTTTGAGCTCTACATTGTATTCCTTCAAATGGCAGCCGAAGACTTTCTTTTCCTTCATGCGAGCTTCAAAAGGTCAATACAAATCACAGTGTTAATTGTTGATGTACAACAAAGTTTCTTTTTTGGAATAAGTTTCTCTTTTGAGAAACTTTGTTCTGAAAGGAAACATTTGCTTATCTATTTCTCAAAGGGCAAACCAGAGTCTCAATTCCTGTGCAATAGCCATTTGTGACTCTCTGTGCCAGTAACGGGAAGTGAAATCGAAGCCTTGCCGTCCCGGGGCGGAAAAGTAATCGTCCACTATGATTTGGCATTTGTGGTAGAGCTCCTGTTGCTCCAAGTGTTGGCGAAGTTTCTGGAGGTTACGCCTTTCTTCTTCCGTTTCCATTGCCACGATACGAAAGATGTCTCTGGCATGCTTTTGCGCCTCGTCAAGATCAGAGGATTTGCCTGCAACATTCTGTGAGGATTCCCACCTGGCTTGAAAAGCCATAAGTTTCATGGTTGCCGCCGTCAGGATGTTGGGAATGGCCAGACGCAATCCGTCCAGATCGAAGAAAAAGGGGTGAGCCAGTCCGATCAGTTCCGGGTTTGTGCGCCCATGGATGCCATAGTGGAGGGAGGGACGCGGTTTGATCCGGTGGCTATCGGTTCGCAGGTTTTTGCTGTATTCGTTATCAGGGAGCGGAGCGTGGAATTCTAATTCAATAATCTCACCTTCTTCTCCTTGTTTGAACAGACCCCACTGTTTCTTCCATTCGACATACTGGAAACCTGCGTTTTGCAAGACCTCAGCCAGTTCTCCCTGCTTGCCGGGATTTGCAATCAATGAGGGACTGACTCCCACATCCATATCTTTCGTCGTGCGTGGTATGCTTTCGCCCGTCCACTGAGTCATTGGAATGAAATGAGTGACGGCTCCCAAAGAGTCTCGCAGCCAGGTCTGTTTCAGATAGAGGCCATATCCCCCGATTATCTGAACATTCGGATCGAGCTGTTGCAACTGGGGCCAAATTTCTTGAAGGGATTGATTCATGCCGAAGGAAGAGGTTTTCATAAGCGGGAGAATGCAGTCAAGGTGGAATAGTGGAAACTGGTAAGGGCTTGGGCCAGGGCATGGGCTGTCTCCTGCTGGCGAGCGTCGCCCCGTGCCGCCTCAATCCAGGTCATGACCGGGCCGGACCAGACCAGTCCGTTTTTGTCCCTTTCCGTTTGGAAATACGCGAGAGGGGATTTTACCATGGTCAAATTCAACTGGGAAAAAGCGGGCGAGGCCGTTTTTTCCAATTGTCCTTCTTTCAGGAAAAAGGAGGGATCCTCCGTCCATAGATAAAGAGGGCCGCTCTCGCCAAGGGTCGCATAACGTCCCAGGGAAGATTGTGGGGCAACGCACCACTTAATTCCGCATTCCGTGGCTTTTTGAAGAATTCTGCGCTTGTCCAGCCCCGGAGCAACGATATAATCCTGCCCTTTTTCCGTGACGGGGGGACGCCACTGTTCCCGAAGTCTGTCCAGCAATTTACAGGGATTGTAAACAATCAGTTCAAACCTTCCCGGCCTGCTCAGGATGCCGTCCTCCTCGTAACAGGGAATCAGTTTGGACAACTGCCCTTTGGCCATCGAACCTCCCCGCAGTGCGATACGGTCCAAGACGGGTTTCTGTCCAGGCCACATTTTTTGTTCCAGCAAAATCATGGCCGCCTGAGCGGCAATTTTGTCGTAGGGACGCGATGTTCTGCGGGTGTCGGGATAGGCATTGGGTCTGCCCGAAGAACGAAGGTAAATGGGGAGCTGCTTAATCAGACCATTGCCGGACAAGTCCACCGCCATGATCTGTTCCTCCTCATCAAGACGTTTTAGAATTGCCTCAGACAAAAAAGGAATAAGCAACAGGCGCGGGGGCTTGCCCTGTTTTTTTCGTTCGCGCTCTTCGATGACAAATCGATCTAGGATGATGGGAGGCAGCGCTTTTTTTATTTCAGGGATAGCGAGGAAGTCTCCCCCCTGCGTGTGAAAGGTCATCAGCTCTTCGTCGAGTAGCCCTTTCCAACGGAGGATTCCTTCCATCAGGGTGTTTCTCTCCCGCAGATTATTCAGGATTGTCCATTCCGTCATCATGATGTTAGAAAATTAGTGAAGTTTCCTTTTAAGGTCAAGTTTCAAATTCGGGAAACTTATTATTAAAAAGAAACTTTTTTGATTTTTAATGTGATATTGATGAACTACCGAATATCGTTCAAGGAGGAAATTATTTTTCAGAAGAAGTCTTTTTCTTACGTTTATGCTTCTTTTTGCGGTCTTCCTCCGGCGTGCCGAAGAGGCGGGTGAGGAGGTCTTTGGCGGTGCGGGAGATGTTGGCGCCGGTGGCGGCGGAGAGGGAAAGTGCGCCGTAGCTTGAGACGATGGCGGAGGAGGAACGGGAGAAGGCCCCGCCGACGCCCGCGGCGCGGACCAGGGCCGTCAGGTTGTTGAAGTGGGTGTCCCAGTCCATTTCTTTTTTGTCCGCAACGTGTTCGTATTCCCGGGTAATGGTGCGGGCGATGCCCTGAACGTCAATCAGGGTGCGGGCGTAGGAGTCCGCAAAGACATGTTCCCCGGTGAAGAGGCTGGCGAGGTAGTTGACTCCCTCCCCGGCCAGGGGGATGGTGGTGAGGTCGCCCAGGAGGGCGGTGGCGCCGTACTTTTTCCACTTCTTTGCCTTGTCGTCGTCATCGTCTTCCATGCCTTTGATCCACGCGATGAACCAGGCGAGCAGGGACGAGGTGACGCCCAGGGCCAGCCAGGACTGTGCAGCGCAGACGCGGTTGCGCACGGAGCCGGTTTTCCACTCCGCCGCCATGAGGCCAATTTTGTTCAACTGCTCGGACTTCATCACAAAGGCGAGCTTGGATAAAATTCCGCCCGCGGCCTGGCTCATGCTTTTTTGCGTCTTGGTCAGGGGCTGGGCGCCGAGTTCCAATGACATGCCGACCTGTTCCAGGGCGGCCTGGCGCAGTTCTTCGTCCGTAAAGGGGGAGCCGTTTTCCCGGTTGAGGCTCCTTGAGCGGGCGTAGTAGGCGTTGGCGAGGGCGTGCATGGCAAGCAGGTTGGCTTTGACATCCACGGCTTCGATCAGGTCCATGGATTTCTCCGGAAGTTTTTCCATCCGGGAGTAACGCTGGCCGGGCATCTGGTTGCCGATCTGGGCGAGCATGGCTCCCTCCCCCCGCATGCGGGCGGTGAAGTACGGCGTGGCGGCAACCTCCTTCATGGCGATGTCCCCCAGGCCGAGCTTGGAGGCGGCGAGGTGGAAGAGGAAGGAGGAAAACGAGATGTGCTTGTGGGCGAGTTCGCGGGTTCCGTCCGCTTTTTCGAGGATGGCGGAGGGCACCCAGCCCGCGAAGAAACCATGGAGGATGGCGGTGGCCTGCTTGAGCAAGACGTAGCCGTTGCCCGCCAGCACGGAAATGGCAAAGGCTTTTTGAAGCATGCCCTGCATGCGGGAAAGGTTCAGGAAGGCGCGGTTGTTTTCCAGGCTGGCGCCGTCAATGAGGTCCATCCAGGAGGAGAGCTTGCCCATCATGTCTTCCCCCAGGTGCTGCTTGAGCTTTTGCTCCAGCGGTTTGTTTTTCAGCAGGGCGCGCCAGGCGGTCGTAATGTGGGAGGTGTAGATGTAGTTATCCTGTTCCGCGGCGGCGGCCAGGAAGACGAGGGTGCCGGATTTGGAGAAGTCCAGGTTCTCGGAATGCACAACGCGGTCAATGAGGAGGCCGTACTTGCCCCCGCCGATGGAGCCCGTTTTGGGCTCGGTGAGGGCGTCCTTCTCCCTGGTGGAGTTCCGGTCGAAAGTGGCGCGGAAGTAGTCGGGCTTGAGCGTGAAGGGAACGCCCATGCGCTCTTCATAGACCTGGGCGAGGGTGAGGCCGGTTTCATTGAGTTTCCGGCGCAGGGCGTACCCGTATTCCAGGCCGTCCGGGCCGACGTAATCATAGAGGTCTCCAATACCTTTGTCGTCCAGTCCCTCCCGGCGCAGGAATCCCTTGCGGATGAGGTTGCCCTCGCTGTCGTACACGTCGGCGTAGTCCGGCTGCTCGTGGAGCAGGATGGCGTAGAGGGCGCAGTCGCGCGAGCAGATAAGCTGGCTGGCGGCTTCCGTGTTGGGGACTTCCCGCTTCGAGGTGACGTTGTGCTGGCATTGCCGCTGCTCCGGGGTGCGGGACTCGTATTCGTCCAGGGCCTGGCGGAGGAGAGGGATGTCTTCTTCCCCCGGGACGTTTTCCGTGAGGGTTTCCGTGCGCCGGTCTTCCTCCCGGATGGCCTGTCTGCGAGCCTCCCGCTCTTGACTGGAGAGGGAGAGCCATTCCTGCGCGTCCTCAATGGAGAGGGAGACCTTCACGGTGAGGACCGGGGCGATGGGGATACCCGTTGCTTGTGGCGTGTTGAATTGGACGAGCCATTGTTCCGCCGCGCTTTCAGACTTTACTCCGGCAATGCGGCGGATGGTGTCGGACAGCCACGCGGAGCGGTCGTTGGAGGCGTTGAGCAGGGAGGCGTTGGCTTCCGTGATTTCCTTGATGCGGGCACGGGAGAAGCGCTGGCCGAGGACTGGTTCCAGAGCCAGCATGAGCTGGGCGTAGCTCATGAAGCTGTACGGGAGGGAGGAGAGCAGCTTGCGCAGTTTGGTACGGTGGCTGATTTTTGCTCCGGCCCGGCTGGAACCCGAATTCACGGCAGGCAGATTCTTCTGGATTTGACGGGCGGCGTATTTGATGCGGCCCGCTTCCCGGGTCAGTTTTCTTTCCCACGAGTTGCGTCCGGAGAGGATGAATTCGAGGAGTTTTTCCATGGCTTCCCGGGCTTGGGGGAGGCTCATCCCGGCGTAATCCCCGTATGTCTTCCAAGCGAGAATATCCCTTTCGTGCTCCTGCCGCTTTTCTTCGTCTTCCTCCTGGTTGTACAAGGCTTCCAGCGTGGTCATGGCCTCCGCCTTGGCCTGGGATTGAGCGTCCAGCATCTGACGGTAGCGGGCGAGGGTGCGGTAGGCTGCCGCCTCCAGACGGCCCCGTGGAGATTTTTTGCCGGGTTCCTTTTTGGGGTAGACGGCTTCCACCCGCCGCATCGTCTTTTGGTACAGCTCGTCCTTGGCGAAATAGACGAGCTGGGTGCGCACGCGGTCCAGAACCTTGGACATGACGTGATCCAGGCGCTGGCTGCCGATGGAGGCCAGGATCTGCCGGACTTCCTCCGGCGTGGCGGCGGAAGTGGTGGCATTGATCATGCTTGTCTCAAATTTTTTATAGAAGGAGTCCCCCGAACGGAGGGTGCCCTTGGGGGGGATTTCCCCGGATTCCGCCATGGCCGCGTAGACGGAAGCCCATTGCATCTGCAAGTCCACATTGGAACGGTATCCTTTGGGCAGGACGTAGCGGGCCGAGGAAAGAAGGGAGTTGATCATGCCGAAGAGCTCCGCCCCGACGCGGGCGGAGGGTTTTTCCTCCTTGCCGGACATGACCCGCCGCCAGTTTTCCGCCGCCTTGCCGAAGTCTTTTACGAGTTCGGAAGCGCGGGTGGCCTGCATGGACGGGGCGGCAAGGCCGGAAACGATTTCCTCCAGCGAGGTTAGAGAGAAAGTGGTTCCGGCAGGTCCGGACAGGGGGGAGAAGGAGACCAGGGCCTCCCCCGGGTATTCCAAAGCGTCATTGAAAGGCGATTCGGCACGTTCCCCGGCGGAGAGTCCGCTGCGGCGTTCCACGGCGCAGGCCTCTATTTCACCGGCGAGGCGGCGGTAGAGTTCATAGGGGGAAAGGGATGAAAGGCGTTCGTATTTGAGAAAGTCCCGGTGCAGGGCGGCCATGTCCGGCTTGGGAGTGCGGCGGTAGGCGAGGCGGCGGCTGGGAGTGGCCTTGGCCGCCGCCAGGCATTCCTTGATACCGGCAGGGGTATTGAGCGCATAGTTGCCGGGCCATGGGAGCTCAAATTGCGAGTCCGTGCTCCAGCTTCTGTCATAGAATTGTTCCAACAGGCCGGAGAGGTCCTTGAGGGCGTAGCGGGCCATGTCCAGGATGCGTTCCTCCCCCGTCAGCCTGTGGGAGATACCGTCATAGGAATAGCGGTAGGAAGTCCGCAGGACGCGGCGCGGATTGCGCGCCAGGGAGAGCATGTATTCCAGAGTGGAGATCATTCCGTCCCTTGCATTGAGCCAGGACATGAACCGGCTGGCCTGATCGTAGGCTTCATAAGCCGCTTCCCGCATGGATTCATAGAAGAGTTTGGCGGATTCTCTCGTGCCGCCCCAGGCAAAGCCTTCGATATGCTGGATGGCGTGCTGGATCTCGTGGAGGAGGATGGAGCGGAGTTGCTGTGGAGCGTCCAGGTTGCGGTGGATGTAAATGGCCCGTTCCGCCGGGGAGTACATGCCGAGGTAGCCGCTGAGGTGTTGGAGGATGACAGGCATGGAGCGCAGTGCCGGGTAGGCCGCAAACAACTCCGGATAGTCCAGCCACGCGTCCAGAGGCAGGGCGGTATTGGCCGCTGCCAGGGTTGCGAGGGATTGGAGCAGCCCGTCGTCTTCCCGCAGAAGGAGTTCCAGCGAGGAGACCTGCTCCGTCAGGCCGGAGGCGGCAAGGTGACTGGTACTGTACAAGCCGGTACGCAGGACGGCAGCGGACAGGAGGCGCCCCCAGCTTTCCCGGTCGTGGTCCAGGGTGAGGTATTCCCGCCATTTGGAGATGTTGTTTTCCGGACGAAGCGTCCGTTTATTTCTGTAGAATTGACGGTGGAGGGAGAGGTAGCGGGCAATCCGCTTTTTCGTTTCCGCAGAAAGGGTATGGCGCAGGGCGGAGAGCTCCCGGCGCAGGGTGGGCAGGTATGGGGCGGCACGGTCTTTCAGGGCGGCCCGGGAGGCGTCGATCTCCGCCCGGGGCTTGCCGTCGTCACGGCCCCGGAAGGTGTTTTTTTTGTACTGTTCCCAAGTGGCGGCATGGGGGCCGATGACGGAGAAGGTGATGTCCGGGGAGGAGGGGGCGAACGTGCCGATGTTGTCCGTGGCGGATTTGATCTGGGAGGGATGGAGGGCGACATAAGTGTCCGTTACCTTGTTGCCGGTGTCGTCTCCAGGGTCGATGACGTTATGGATGACAGCGCCATCCCTGTGCAGGAGCTTCGCCTCTTCAACAACGGTGTGGATCGTGCGGCTGCTGAATATCCTGATGAGCATGTAGTCGGTGAGGCCGTGGGAGGATATGTAGTCGATGGCCGCCTGCTCCGATGTCCAGTATTCCCCGCCGTCCGGCGGGGAGATGTAACTGCCGGACTGCTTATCGTACAAATCGAACCAGGGCTCTCCTTTTTCATACCACCATAATCCCCCGAAATCTTCTTCTAGCGGGGAGCGAAAATTAAGGAAACAGGAGTAGATGCCGGGCGCTCCCGTGTTTGCAAGAGGAGAACGAAGGTCCGCCTTTTCCCGGGTTCCGTAGTACGAGGCGGCGACTTCCGGATCTGCGGTAAAGAAGGAACTTCCTGCCAGGATTCCGGAGGATGGATTCCCTTTCCGGCTGTCAAAAACAGTAAAGCCTGCGCGATGCGTGCCGTGGTAGACGACGCGTGGCTCCCCGTTTTCATCCACGACGCGGGAGGCATGGGCGGGGTCGTGTTGCCAGTCCCCGAACCAGTCACGGAAGGCAGCCGTGCGCACCTGCGCCCACTGGCGGGACGTGAGGCGGGAGGGTTCTCCATTGGGAGCCTTGAGCCAGGTACCGGAGGCAAGGGCCATTTCCGTGATGGCCCGCTCCTCCTCCGACAGGGAAGCCATGTAGTCCGAATTCGGCAAACGGAGCCAGGAAGGCCCCGGAGCGAGGGAGAAGGACGCGGAAGAGCCGATGAGGGACGCAAGAGCCTGAAAACGCCCTTCCCTGGTTCCGTCATGGTAAAGAGGACGGATTTGGTGACGCTTGAGAACGTCCCTGACCTGCTTGTTCTTCCGCAGGGCGGCGGGAAGAACGGCGTGGGAGAATTCCCGGAGCTGGACGGAGCGCCGGGGGACGGCTTCATAGTAGTCCCGCAGTTCTGCATGAAGGGCGGAGAGGGCTGCCGAACCCAGTCCGGGGAGGTGACTGTCTCTGGCGATGCGGCCCTGGAAGGATGTCCCCCGGTAGAGGCGGCAAAGAGCGGCAAGAACTTTTTGGGGCGTGGGGGCGCCCCTGACCAGGGAGAGGGCTTTGACGGCATTGTCGAAAGCGGAAAAACTCCCGTCAATCCGGCTGAGGGCCATTTGGAATTGATGGATCAGGTCCTGGGCTTTCTGCTGGGAGGCCTTTTCCTCTTCTGTGGTGACAAGATTGTTCCGGCTGGCCTTGATTTCTTCCAGGCTGTTGAAACGCCTGGCTTGCCTGGCACGGAGAAGTCCCGTGGAAAAGACGAGGCCTCGTTCCGCTCCCATGCCCTTGCTCTCCAGCATGTGCCGGGTGATGTTTTCGAGCGTGGCCGGAAGTCCCGTCTCCCTGATGCGGGGAACGGGATTGAGCCAGCGAGCCAGCTTGTCCTCTACCCAGGCGTTGAAGGCTTTCTTGTGCTGGGCCGCGTACTTTTCAAAGCGTTTGTAGTTGGCGTGGCTGTCCAGGGCCTTCTTCCCGGCTTGGCGGGCATCCTGGAGGGCCAGGTAGGAAATGGACTGGAAACCGTCTCCCCGGGCTTCCCTCAGTTCCTTTTCCATCGCCCGCAGGTTGCTTTTTCGGGTCAGGGTCTGCGGGACGGTCAATTGAGCGTCCCGGGAATCCTGGGAGAATTGGCTGCGGTAGCGCTCGATAGCCCTTTCCATGGCCTTACAGAAGTCATCCTGCCGGTCGGGAGAGAGGGTGTTGGCATCTTTCCACGGGAGCATTTTGCGGATTTCCGCATAGAAGATCTTGTCTCCGGTGTTGAGGCGGCCAGGAATTTTTGCCGTGACGGGCCGCGGGGAGTAGCCGCGCTCTGCGGCGAAAACGGCCAGCGAGAAGTCGTTATGGCGCAGCTTGTTTTCCAGCTCGCCGCGGTGGTCTCCGTCCAGGGCGTTTTTCAGGAAGCGGAGGGTGGAAATGTCCGTGCTTCCGTAGTAGCGGAGGGCGGCTTCCTGCGCCTGATTGTAGAAGTCCTCCCGTTCCTTTTCCTCCTGCCTGCTCCAGCGGAGTTCCGGGAAGTACCCGCTCCACGCGTCGCGGTCATGGATTTCCACACCGCGGGCCGGGTCCGCCAGGGCTGGGGAGCCGACGAGGTAGATGTTCCCTTCCCCGCCCCAGGTGTAGGGCCGGTCCAGACGGGTGACGGCGATGGAAGGCAGCGGCAGGCCGCCCAGTTTGTCCACCGCCAGAAATTTTTCTTCATCCAGGCTGTGGATGGCGGCGAGGTTGGACAGGGAGAAGGTGATGTCCGGCTCGGACGCGCTGAACGCGCCGGAGTTGTACTCCGAGGATTTGACCTGGGTTGACTTGAAAGCGACGGCAATGAGGGCCCCCATGTCCGTGGGGTCATGGCCGAGGTAGCCGTCATGGTGCTCACGGACCCAGCCGAGGAAGTCGCTCCAGCGTTGCCCCATGTCGTATTCGTAGAGGCTGCCTTCCCGGATCATGTCGCGGACGGATTCCCTGTCCATGGATTCTCCGGAGTAGCGGTCCGTCCAGCCTTCCTCTTCCTGCCAGTAGTCAATGTACCTGTCTACCCATGGGAGGCGGGCGCTGGCCTCATCCTGGGCGAGGAAGGGATTTTTGAGGTTGAGCCAGGCGGTGGTGATGCCGCCTCCCTGGTAAGCTTGATAGCTTTTCGCCAGCTCGGTGGAATCGGAAAAGAAGATGCCGTCTACATGGGGAACGCCGTCAAAGACGGAGGGAGAGAGGCGGATGTCGAAGGAACCGCCATGGTACAGGACGATGGGTTCCCCGTTTTCATCCAGGGTTTTGGAGGCGTTGGCCGGATCGTGGAGCCAGTCCCCGAACCAGGCGAGGAAGGCTTTGGTCCTGGCCTGCGCCCATTGCTTCTCCGTCAGGCGGGTGGGCTGGCCGTTGGGGGCCAGGAGGTCGTTCCCCGCGTCCCTGGCGCGGGCGAGAATGGATTGCTCCTCCGCCGTCAGGGGGGAGGCGGAACGCTCCATGACGGTATAGGAGTCTTCCGCATCGTCCCACAGGGAGAAGGTGATGTCCGGATCAAGAGAGTCAAAGGTGCCGCGGTTATGTGTGGCGGATTTAAGCTGGCTGGATTGTGCCGCCAGAATCCATGAGCTTTCCCTCCCCTTCAGGATGATGCCGTCGTAGTCCCGCCCGGCTGCGTCTCCCTCCCGGAATTCTTTCTGCGCCTGAAGCGCAAAACGGGGGCTGTCCCATGCGTCGGGTTCCGTTTGGGGGAATCCTTGGAAGAGTTCCACCGGATGGGCGTCCAGGTCATAGACGAGGGGATTGCGCAGGTTGGCGAAGAGGGCGTATTGCCGCTGGGATTTTTCCTCAAGCAGTTTTTCTCCGCGGGCAAACCTTCTTTCGTTTTCGAATTCGCGTGCGATTTTGGCGGCATGGTCGGCATAATCGTCATCCGTGGTGGTGAAGATGAATCCGTGGTCCAGGTCTTGCCGGTCGTAGTTGTTTCCGGCCAGGGAGAGGTCAAACTCCGTGAATTTGAAGTTGCTCCCGTGGTAGATGACGAGCGGTTCCCCGTTGTCGTCCACGACGCGGGAGGATTGCTCCGGGGCGTGGAGCCAGTCTCCGAACCAGTCCCGGAAGGCACGGGTGCGGACGGTGGCCCAGAGTTTGGGTCCCAGGAGGGAGGGTTGTCCGTTGGGGGCCTGGAGCCAGGTGCCGTCCGCTTTTGCTTGTTCCGTGATCAATCGTTCCTCCGGAGAAAGGGCGAAGGTGATGTCCGGGTTGCCGGAGTCGAAGGAGCCGTTATTGTCCGTGGCGGATTTAAGCTGGTAGGGACTGAAGGGGATGTAGACGGTGTGGATGTCCGAGTGGAATTTGCCGCCCTGGTCGATGATTCCGTCATAGCCGAGGCGCTTGAGGCAGGCGGTTACCCAGTCCGGGATGGTGGTCCAGGCGTAGGTCGTGCCGTTTTTGACATCTTCTTCCAGGATGTCGATCCATGTCTCCGGGGCGAGGTCGTTCTTGCTCCAGGAGAGGAGGCCTCCCTTTTGCGCAGGGTTCCCGGCTTTCCGGGAGGCGGCTTTAAGCGAGGTGAGGATTTTTCCTGTGATGCCGTTCGTACGGAAGGGGTGTTCCATGTGCAGGTAACAGGCGTAGACGCCCGGTTCCGTGTAGTCCGGGTCCCGGTACCAGGGAGCGATGGGAAGATCCAGTTTTGACAGTACGTCCAGGAAACGGGCTTCCTGTCCGAAGAGGGTGGCACTATCCAGCCAGTGGTAGACGAGGGCGCGCAACGCATTGCCGCGGGCCTCCTGAAGATGGAAACGGAAGCCGCCGTTGGCCTCGTCGGCGGACGGGTCCAGGATGATGGAGTCGTCCCCCTCCCAGTCGGTGCGGATGTGGCCCGCGGTGCGGGCGATGCGCTGGCGCTCCTCCGGGGAGAGGTAGTTCCAGTACCGTTCCAGGGGGATGTCTCTCCCGGAAGGAAGGGTGACGCGGAACTGCCGGTGGTAGTCATGGTAGTCCTCCTCCTCATAGTCGATGCTGGTATCGGTCTTATTCCTTGAATAGTTGGAGGCGATTTCCGGAGAATCCGTAAAGAAGGCCATGGGGCCGGAGGTGGCGCGCTCCGGGCGAAAGACGGTGCCCACCCTGTCCTTGCGGGCTGTGCCGTGGTAGACGATGACTGGTTCTCCGTGGGCGTTGACAACCTTGGATTGGCCGAACCATTTTTTGAAGGCGGCGGAGTTGACTTGCAGCCACTGGCGTTCCGTCAAGGCGGTGGGCGTGCCGTCCGGGGCTCGCAGGAAGGTGTCTTCCACCAGGGCCTGGGCGGCGGTGCGCTGTTCCCGCGGAGTGAGGGCGAAGGTGATGTCCGACAGCGTGATGTCGTAGGAGCCGCAGTTGCCGACGGCGGACTTGGCTTGTCCCGGGCGGAAGAGGCCGTAGGTCATGACGCCGCTCTCCTCCGTCATCACGGAGTCGTACCCGAGGCTGGAGAGAATGTCCTTGAGTTCCCGGTGACGCTCCCAAATCTTAAAAGCCTCGGTTTCTTCCGTACCTTGGAGGAGGGTTTCCAGCTTCCGGGAGGCCTCCTGAAGTTGTTCATCCGAAAAAAAGCCAAGTGCCCTGTCCTGCTCCAGTTGCCGCCGGATGTTTTCCCGGAAATATTCCGGACTCTGGCGGGTGAGGCTGTCGGGAAAATGGAACGGACGGCGGGTGGCAACGAAGAGGTCCAGCACGGTGCCGCCCGCGGCGTACTGCTCGCTCAGTTCCCGGCTGGAAGAAATCCAGGTGTAGTTTCGGCGCACGCCGGGGTTGTACGACTGCTTGAGGCCCCGGTAGCAGACGCGTGGCTCCCCGTTGTCATCCAGCACGACGGAGGAAGCGGACGGATCACGAAGCCAGTCTCCGAAGTAGCGCATGAAAGGCGCCGTGCGGACAAGATGCCACTGGTCCGGCGCGAGGCGGGAGGGCTGGCCGTTGGGAGCGCGGAAGGCTTCCGCGCCGCCCTTGTCAATGAAGTTGACAAATTGCTTGAGGGAGAGTAGCGTACGGACAGGGAGCGATCGCCCAGTTGCCCGACGGGTTGCACCGAAGTCCACCTGGGAGGATGCGCTCCCTGTTTTGTCGAGAGCTGCCGCCGCCGCTGTTTCCACTCCTTCCAGGTAGCAGCCGCGCGTATCTTCCCGGAATGTGAAGAGGACGTAGCCGGGACCGTGGAGGCTGTCCCTGATTTTGGCGAGGTAGTAGTGCCAGGATTTTGTCTGATCCGGCGAGGCGTTGTCGAACTCCGGGACGGAGTACATGTAGCGGGCCGAGGCCAGGAGCGGTTCCAGAGCGCCGATGGCCGCCAGGGTACGGGTCTCGGGAGAGGTTGCCATGATGTGCTTCCAGCCCCGGTTGCTCAGGTAGATGCGGCGGCCATCCGGCATGAGGAGAGGGGGCTTGAGCTGTTCCGCGGTTTTTTCCCTGCCATTGGCAAAAAGGGTGCGCTGGCGCGTTTTCTCCCGCAGGGCCGTGAAGGCCTGGCGGGCAAGCTTGGAGAAGCCCTGGGTTTTGTCTTCCCGTGCGGAGGCCGGAATGGCGAGCGTGACGGGGGAAGCCTGTTCAACGGCGTGGAAGGAGGAGGAGAGACGCACGGGGCTCAGGGCGAGGGGAAAGTCCGGCGAGGGAGAGGAGTGCGGCAGGAAGGCAGAGGGATCGTCCCGTTCTTCCGCACCGGAGAGGGAGAAGGAGATGTCATGGACCTCCAGGAAGCTGCGGATGGCTTCGTTGCGGCGCTCGTCCACCTCTTCCCGGAGCCAGGAGGCTTTGGCAAGTGTCCACGGGTTGCTCAAGGTGAGGGCTTCTTGCTCCGTCAGGTCATAGGTGTGGATGGGGACGTTATATTTTTCCAGCTCCGAGCGGAGGGATGGTCCCAAACTGGAAGGAAGGATGAAGCCGGAGAAGTCCGAGGGGAAGAGCCAGCCTCCGGGGGCGGCCTCGTAGTAGATTTTGGCGGAGGTGCGGCAGGCGTCGAGAAAGGCCCGGACTTCTTCGGCGATGTCGTCGTTGGAGGATTGCAGGTCATTGTATTCTTCCGGGTTTTCCTCCTCGTCGTAAACCGTGTCCGGGTCATCGAGGAGGCCTTCGCCGATCAGGGCATTCCGGACGTTTTCATGAGAAATATCCCGCCACCAATATCCTATCAGAAAATGTTGGAGGGAGCGGGGCTCGAAGTAGCAGGAGCCGAGCAGGGTTTTGAACTGGTCTTCCAGTTGCCGGGTGGCGGTTTCCGCTTCATGGCGGTCAAGCTGGAGGGAGAGGTTGTCCGTGCGCAGGGCTTCCTTCAGGCTGGGGAATTCGGCGGCGTAGGCCTGGGAGGCCATGATGATGGGAAGGGCTGCGCCGTCCGTGCCGTAGTTGTCGAGCACTTCGTCCGGGGTCATGTTATGAGGCAGGAAGGACTCCAGGTGCTTGGCTTTCATGTAGGCGTCCAGGTTTTCCCGGTTCCATTCCCGGAGGTCTCCGTGTTCGTCATAAAACCAGGGGATTTCTTCCGGACCGTGTTCGTACCCTTCCCATGGGTCGCCGTCTTCGGAGATTTTTTCCGGCATCTGGCGCGTCCAGGCATCGCCGCGCCAGATGCGTGCGCCGGGGGTTTTGGCAGGGTCGATGCGGTCCGGGTGCAGGATGCAGGCGATTTCCGCATAATAGGTGGGGCCGGAGTCGAGGTCCGCAATCTGGATGGCGGGGTTGGGCATGCCGCCGAGTTCCAGGACATGGCGCATTTTTTCTTCCGACAGGGTGTGGATGGCGACATGGGAACCGTTCAGGGAAAAGCTGACTTGCCCCCTGGCGTTGAGTTCCCTGGCCGCCTGGCCCCAGAGGGAGGGGAAGGTTGTTTCCAGGTCACGGGAGGGGGTTAGAGAGAAGGTGAGTTCGGGGGTGAGGGCTTCCGAGGCTTTGCGGTTTTCCTCATTCTCCAGGGCGGCGGCTTCCTCTTCCGCGCGGGCGCGCTCCGCCTGCATGTCCAGGCGGTGGTCCCCTATGGGGTCGGGCGGGGTGTGGCCGTCCCAGGTGAGGGCGCGGACACGGAGGTTTTCGTACAGGCCGATTTTTTCATACATGGCCTTGAGGAGTTCCAGCTCTTTCAGACGTTCGGCAGGGTCGGCGGAGAGGCCTGCGGTGATGCCTTCCGTGGCGAGGACATTGCCTTTTTTGGAGATGGTGCGCACGCCTTTGATGGCGTTGATGTGCTCGTTGATGGTCGTGATGCAGAGGGAGACGTATTCCGCCGCCTTTTCCATGTCCGCCTCAAAGGATTCCCCGAAGGAGATGAGGCCCTGAACCATCTGGCCGTCCGCCGAGGCATGGGCCATGAGCTGGATTTTTGCAGCGACGAATTCCAGGGATTTCCCCCTGGCGAGGTCGTTGGCCGCCGCCGTCTGCATGGCGTCGATGCGAGCCTTGTCCTGGATGTGCTGCGTCAGCAGGCAAATGGCTTCCGCGTCCTGCGCCCGGATGGCGCCGGACTTGAAGCGCGTCCAGAGGTCTTCCCGGGCTTCCCGCCCGATGAGGAGTCCGCGGCGGGATTTGGTGCCGGAGCGGGTGAGGCCGCGGCGGGTGAGTTCGGCGTCCGTGAGGTTGGTTTCCCTGACGTAAATGGCCGCCGTCAGCTCATCGGCTTGATCATCCTGCATGTTTTGCTCGTAGTCCAGGAGGCGCGCCCACTTGGCGTCATGGGCGGCGTCTTCTTCGTACACGTAGGCGGGGATGTTTTTTGTGCCGGTGCGCTGGGCGAGGTCGAGGCGGTGGCGCCCGGAGACGACTTCCAGCCTGCCGTTTTTCCGCTTCCAGACGTAGATGGGGGGAGCGTCCGCCCGGTAGTCTCCGACCAGGGGATTGACCACGCCTTTTTTGCCGGAGTTGACTTTGACCTGTGGGACTTCCGGGGAGAGGTGCAGCTTGTCCACGGGGACCATGCCAAGCCAGGTTCCGGCGTCGGGATTCCAGGAAGCGCCGTTGGCGAAGACGCCCTGCATGGAGGAGGGGGCCTCCGGCAGGGAGATTGTTTCGGGATGCCGGTAGACCTCCTTGGGAACGGAACGCTCCTTGCCTTTGTCCCCGGTGGTAATGTGCGCCTTTTCCTCCTCTGCGTCTTTTTGCTGCCGTTCCCGGATTTGTGAGGCGGTGGGCGTGCCGGACGGGTCGCGTCCATCAATAATGGCGCGGGCGTCCATGACAGCCTGGATGTCCGCCTGTTCGATTTTGGCCGAGTCAAAGACGGTATGGACCTCATGGCCGAGGTCGCGCAGGATGTCGGCCATGTCCTGCGTGATGGTCCCGGCCTTGCGCCCGGCGTTGTAGGCCTGGCCGATGTGCAGAAGGTAGGCGGCGTCCCCCAGGGTGTTGACGTGGTACTGGAGGAGGTCTTTCTGCCACTGTGGCAGCGGCAGGGAGTCCGCATTGGAAAGCATGTCCGAGAGGGCGAGCTTGGACATGGCCTCGACGATCTGCATGTCCGAGAGTTCCCCCTTTGGCTCCACGAACTGCCCCTTGAAGCCGAGCTGCCGCATGGAGGCCTGGGTGTCGCGCAGCAGGGAGGCGATGGCCTGAAGGCGGACCGGGTCTTTGAGCGTGATCTTGCCGAGCTTCCACTCAAAGAGGTCTTCCAGCAGCTCACGGCTGCCGATGTTGCCGCGAGCCAGAAGAAACAGGGTGTCCGCCGGGGTGGTGCCGGGAGCGGTACGCATTTTGAAGAGGCGCGTATATTTAAAATTTTCCTCTCCCGTGGTTTTGGCCCCAATGCGGAGCCGCTGTCCGAATTCCTGGTCGAGGGCCATGATGGAACTGAGCGGGACGTAGGGGGACAGGGCCGCAAACGGGGTGGCGGCGGCCTCCTGCTCCGACATGCCCGAGTCCGTGCGGCGCCTGTATTCCTGAGTGGCGATGCGGGTGAGGTGGGTAAACGCCGTCTGGGACATGGCCCCGATGGCGCGTACAAATCCGCCAAGTGTGGTCAGGGAGGCTGCCGTTTCTGTTTCCGTTTTTTGCGCCGGGGCGGAGTCTGCGGCGGCAGTCTCCTGCGTGTCCGTAGTGGCGGGGGCCGGTTTTTCCTGCTGTGCGGGTGAGGGAGTGTCCTGGACGGGGGCTTCCGTTCGTGGCTGCCGGGGAGTGGAGGCGTTTTCTGCTTCCGGCTTCCGCCCGTCTTTGTTGTTATCCTGTCCCCACTGGAGCATGTCCTGGGCCTGGATCTCACCGGTGGCTTCCGCCGCCCGAAGAAAGGCGTTGGCGGCGAATTCGGATTGGGTGCGCCGGACTTCCATCTGTTCCGCCCGGCTGAAGTACTGGCCGAAGAGTGCGACGAGCTGGTCGCCTGTCATGTCCTGGGTGAATTTTTTCTTACCGGAATCGCGGTCGTAAACGGTAACGGCATAGGTGCCGGGCTTGTCCAGCTTTTCTTCCACGAGGGGGAGGTGCATGGATTGCTGGAAGTATTTATAGGCCTCGGATTCGATGGTGGCCTGGACTTCTCCCAGATGGCGGAAGGCGGCCATGCCCGCCTTGGCATTTTTGAGAGCCTGGTCATGGTTTTCCCAGGCTTTGCCCCGCGCCTGCCGGGCGGCGGCGATGCGCTCCTTGTCGTTTTCAATGGCGGCGATGCGCCGGGCTTCCTCCTTCGGGATGCCCTGGGTCATGAGCATTTCCTCGTTTTTGGAGTAGGTGATGAGGGAGCGGTGGAGGGAGGGGGCCTGCATTCCGGCCAGGCCGCCGACGAAGAGGGCGGTTGCGGCAAACTGGTCGGGCGAGAGCATGCCCTGGAGTTCCTGCCAGTAGTTGTTCCAGTCGTAGTTCCCGCCGACATTGAGATTGACGAGGGGGGCCAGGTTGTTGCGGACAACCCACTGGATAATGGCCTCGGCGGTGGGCTCCGCGACGGTTTCCTCCGCGATCCCGGCCCCGGTCTCAAAAAGGACGTGCTTCCAGAGCGAATCCGTGAGGGCCTGCCGGGTTTTGTTCATGAAGGGGAGCTTGCCCATGAGCCAACCCGCGCCGGAGAGGCGCCCTATTCCCCCGTAGGAGATTTTTTCCACGGCGGTGGAGGCGGCGGCGTCTATGAAGGCGGACCATTCTGCCGTGCCGGGGGCCAGCCCTGCGTAGTAGGCGCGGTTGCGCTTATCATCAAAAGCCTCGGCCAAGGCGACTCCCCAGCCCGCATACGGAATAAAGAAGGGGAGAGTCTGCCCGGTGACGCTGCCCAGGCAGTTGACCGTGCGGGCGGCGAAAGAGGCCCGGTCGCTGGCCTGGTTGCCCAGGTCCTGCCCGGTGGAGAGGAGGCCCAGCACGCGGGCGTTTTCTTTGTCGTTTTTGACGTAGGTTTCGTAGTCCCGGACGGTTTGGGCCATGAGGCCGAACACCTGCTTATTGTGTTCCCTGGCAAAAGGGACGAGGAGGTCCTGCTGGCCGGAGAGCTGGAGGGCGGTTCCCAGGGTGGCGTCCCTCTTGATCGCGGGATTGAATAGCGCAATCTTGAGATTGTGGAGGAATTGGTACTTGTCTCCCGTTTCTTCCTTGACTTGTCCCATGAGGTTTTTAAGGGAACCCTCAAAAAGCTGGAAGGCCGTCTCGTTGATCATGAGCTTCCCGGAACCGTCGTCATCCGAGAGGGCGGAGGTGATCTTCATGGCGGTGCGTTCCGAGACCATGCGGCGCAGGCCCGCGTCCGGAGTGTCTGAGAAGGCCTGTTTCAAGAAGGAGAAGGCGGCGTGGGCTTTTTCGATAGCGGTGGTGTCAAATTCCTTTTGGTAGACGCCGAGCTGTTCCGGCGTCAGGCGGGCGGTCAGGTCGGAAGGAGACCAGAGTCCACTCACCACATGCGCCACGGCTTCCTCAACTTGCGCCCTGTTGTTCTGGTAGGCGGCGCGCCTCTTCCTGTTCTCCTGATACTGGTTTTCCAGCACTTTGGCATAATGGTCGTACACGGCGGCATAGGCCTCCTGCCGGGTGGCTGCCTCCGGAAGTTTTTCTTTCAGGGCCAGGAAGTAGAACCCGGGTTCCCCGGCATATTTCTCCCCCGCTATTTCCCGGAGGATCTGCTGGCCGAGCAGGGCGCGTGCGGGCATGGAGCCGTCATCCAGAGCGGCCTGGGCGCGGAACGCGGGATTGCGCTCCAGCAGGGCGGCAAGCTCCGGGTCCTGTTTGTTGTGGAGGATGAGGGCGTGGAGTTCTTCAATCCGCTGCGGGTCGGGCTTGTAGGCCGAAGCGGACGGAGCGGACGCGGGAAGGAGAGGACGCGTCAGGAGGGAATCGAACAGGGAACGGGGATGCGCGGGGGAAAGAGGCGTGGCCGACTGACGGGGAAACGCGGAGAAGAGGGAGTTTTCCCGGTCTTTTGCGTCCGTCGCGTCCTGGACGTTCCCGAAGGCTCCGAGGAGGGGGGCCGTTTGCTGGGCTTCCGCTCCGGGAGAGAGGAGGAACGAGGCGCGGGAGTCCGGTGCAGGGGGCGGCCCGGAGGCGGCCTCCGCGGAGTCTTGTGTTCCGGAGGGAGAGGGTGGCGGAACGTCTTTCCAGGCTTCTGTGAGGTTCAGGGACATGAATGAAAGGTGGCGAACATTAGAGAGGAGGCAGAAGACCTGCTTCACTGGCGGGAGTGGCGGTTTCCGGCTCTTCTCCCCCTTCCAGGGGGAGGAGGCCGTCGTCCGGTGAAGGGCAGGAAGCGTTGAACGGCGGCGGCAGGGAGGGAGCCTCTTTTTTCCTCTTCTTTCCTTCCACGTACTTTCCGCGTTCTTCGGCAGTAAGTATCTTGCTCTCTTCCGGGCGGCGGAAGCGCACCTCAAGCCCGTCAACGCGCCCTACGACGCCAAGCTGGCCGTGGCGCGCGCCGCGCGTGAGAAGAACCCCTTCCCCTTCGTGCCAGCCCAGGACAGGTACGCGGCAGCAGGAGCGACGGGAGCCGGTGCCGGGAAGGACGCCAATGAGTTCCGGCTTGTCTCCGTAGTATTCGATGACTTTTTCATAATCGTCCTTGGAGAGGTAGGCTCCCGGCTGCTCTTCCGGGATAGGGCGTATGTCCGTTGCCATGACGGCGGGGAGAGTGGGAGAGACTGTCTCTGTTTTTGTCTGCTGGGCGGTAGAGATGGACTGAGCGCGTTTTTCGCGGTGGGTTTTGTTGCGTTCCGCCTGGAGTTGGAGCGCCTTGTTAGCTTTTTCCCGCGTTCCGTCTCCGTAGGTGTGCTCCATATACTTGAACATGAGATCGTCCCGGGAGACGGCGTTTTCATCGTCCAGGCGGGAGGCGCTGGAAGCGATCAGGGCGCATGCCTGGCGGTATTGCTCATAGTAGGTACTCTTCGGGTGGCTCTGGCGCCAGAAAAGGTAGGCCGTGTAGGCGTCATGGCGGATTTGTCCGGCCCTGGCAAGGTATTCCTGGGCGGCGGAGCCTTCTTTTTCCTGGCGTCCCTTGTCCGTCCAGTACCAGGTCTCAGCCTTGTCCCGCCAACGCTGGTAGTAGACGGGGGCGATGTCTTTGGGATCGACAGCCTGAAAGAATTCGGAGGCATTGAGGTTGTCCTGAGCGGAGGAAAGGGAGAGCATGCTGGCAATCCTCTCTTCCGCGGCCAGGGACAGGAGCTCCAGATTGACGTCAAAGCCCGTCTTTTCATCGCACCATGTATGGATGAGGTTGTTCTTCCATGCGTTATACTGCGCGGCGGTTTTAAGGACGGGGGCGTTGTAGACATCCTCCTGCCAGGCGGCGTCGATTTCCGGCTTGTACTTGTGGAGCATCCCGAGGTTTTTTGCCTGGCGCCAGGCGACCATTTGCTCGGTGTCTCCGGGCTGGCGGTCGAATTTGGGACGGACGGAGACGCCTTTTTCCAGAAGTTTCCTTTCCTCTTCGGTGAAGGGGATTTGGCGCACTTGCTGGCGCAGGGCGGTTTGCAGTTCCCGTTCCAGCTTGCGGCGGGTGTCCGGGGCGATGTCGTCGTAGAGGCCGTCCTCGTACTGGGCGGCGGTGGCGAGAGGGTTTTCCTGGAGGTTGGACTTGAACTGCTCGATGCGGTCAAGCTGGTTGTATTTCCAATCCTCATATTCGTACTGGTTCTGGGAGATGACCTGGTTCTGGCGGGCGCGGCGCGTGATGTCTCGGGCCGAGGCGTAGTCCTTGCGGTCCAGGGCGGTCAGGAGGTTGTTCTGGTAGGCCTGGCGGGAGGTCTGGATTTCATGTTCCGCCGCCTTGCCGAAGGCGCGGATGCCGAGCTGCTGGCGGGTGTGTTGCAGGAGGGCTTCCGTCCGGAGGCGGGAGTCCGGGCTGATGTAGCCGGGACGGATGTCGGCCAACTGGTTGGAGTAGTCTTTTACCAGGGCGTCCAGGTGGCCGCGGTGGAGGCGGCCGTTTTCATCGTACAGGGCTTCTTCCGTTCCCGGCGCCAGGGAGGCGCGGCGGGTGAATTCTTCATCGAAGTCAGAGGTTGTCTGATGGATCAGTCCCTCAATGCGCTGGTCTTCCCCGAAGTCCTGGATGGCCTCGAATTTGCCGATGGCTGCGTCCAGAGCTTGTGCTCCGCGCTGAATGGCCTGCCGGGACGCCTCCCCGGCAAGGGTGGGCACGGAAACGGGTTGGGGCTGGGAAAGGCTGGCGCGCGCGCCCTGGTAGAGGGGAGAGTCCATGCGGGGGAGAGGGGGAAAAGTGAAAGGGGCTGTCAGGAAAGCCTCCGGGCGAGGGAGGATTTGGCAAGGAAGCGGTCGATGGGAAAGCAGTGTTCCCCGTAGTTGTTTTTGAAGTCTCGGCGGAAGCGGACGTGGGTGAACTGAGGGCGGTACATGCGGGCCAGGCGCCAGAGGGCGGAGAGGCGGGAACACTGGAAGATGATGTGGACGGTACGGGGGGATTCCTCATCCGGAACGGCCAGGCAGAAGCAGTCCGGAGCGGCGTGGATGATCCCGTCGTGTTCCAGGGTGTAGCGGATGAGGGAGGCGTAGGAACCGGGGGCGATTTGCTCCAGGTACTCGTAGGCCAGGGTGGTGCGGTTGTCGGTCATTGGCGGCGGGGAGGTGTGGTGCTGGAAGGAGAGGCGGACTGGCCGAGGAGGGCCACGAGAAGATCGTTCAGGGCGCTGCCCGCGTTGGTGGAAGATGCCCTGCTGGAGGAGATGGTGCCCGGAGACCATTGGAGGAAGTTCCCGGAAAGGTCATAGGCGGACTGGCCCGAGGAGAGGGCGCCTGTGAGCCAGGAGGGGAGCGTGGTGCCAGCCGTGGCCGCCCCTGCCGAAGCTCCGCCTCCAGCCGTCGCCTTCCCGCTTGTTCCCGCCGTGGCGGTGGGGGCTGCCGTTTCTTCCGGAGTGGCCGCGATGCCTCCGGCGGCGGCGGAAAGGAGGGTGGAAGCCCCCTGAATCCATGCGGCGTTCCGGGCGGATTTCGCCAGACGGTTGTATTGCCCGGCCTGGGCGTCCGCCTGCATCATGGAGAGGCGTCCCTGCTGGCGGGAGGCCATGGCTGCGGTGCGTTTACCGGAATCGGAGAGAGCGTTGGAGAGGGCCATGTCCGCAATGGATTTTTCAAAGACATCCGCCAGGGCGAGTTCGTTCTGCATGGAGGAACCTTCCGCCGCGAAGCCGGAGGAGGCTTGCCGGACACGGGCCGATGCCTGGTTGGAAGCCTGGTTTTCCCTCATGCGGGACATGTTGAGGGCAGCCAGGCGGGAGTCCGCCCGGGCTTCCTCCTCCAGGTTGTTGGCCTTGAGATTGTAGGCGGCTTGCTGGGCGCGGCCCTGGGAGCGGGCCACGGAAGCCATAGTCCTGTAGTTGCCGGAGGAAAGGGCGTTGCCGATAATTTGTCCCATGGGAAAAGGAAGGAAAAGGGTTATCCGACGATGGAGAGGCCGAGGATGCGCTCCAGGGGGTGCTGGTCATTGGAGTGCTGGGCGAGGGCGTCCTTGTGGAGAGCTTCCGCCAGGGCGGAGTTGGCCGCCTCCTCCAGCGTGAAGGAGAGCTGGGGCTGTCCGGTGATTTTGGGGGCCATGCGGGCAGCCAGCAGAAGAGACAAACCGCGCAGGAAGAGGGGCTGGGAGTCCGGCAGAATTTCAGCCTTGCCGAGGGCGTTGGTGATGTAGGTGAGTTCCAGCCCGTTGTCCGGCTCCGGCTGGTAGGTCGTGTGGAGGAGGATGTCCCGCCCGATCAGCTCAAAGGAGGAGTGGTTGATTTTCAGGGGGCGCAGGCAGTCCTCCGGCAGGCGGTAGACGCCGGGGGAGACGGGAGGGAGGATGCGGCGCAGGGTGGCGAAAGACCAGGAACCGAAGTTGAGGGCTTCCGCCAGGACGATGGGGAACCAGAGGTCGCATTCGCGGCCCGTGGGGCTCTCCCGCTTGTATTCCCGGTCCCCGAGGATATGCAGGGATTGTTCAAAGAGTGTTACCTTGTCCATCAGGGGGACACGGTAGCAGGAAGAGGAGAGTGTGGGAGGTGCTTACGGAATGAAGGGGGATGGGGAAAACATTATTTTTCCGCTTCTTCCAGGTTGCTGCATATGTCATTGCAAACTGAGTACACGGCCCATTTCAAAAAGGAACCCGGCGTCATGTCGCGGATGCTGGCCGCCAGGCGGATGGTTTCCCACTGCCGGGGCGTGAAGGAGGAGGGGCCGAGCTTGAAGCCGTTAAAGAATTCCAGGGATGGATCTGATGGTTCGGAGGCCGCCGCGAGGCGGTGTTCCAGAATGAGCACGCGGAGTTGCTGCTGGCGCTTTTTCCCGATTGACTTGTTGGAGCACCAGCCGTCCACCGTGCTTTTGGAAACGCCGAGGAGATCGGCCAGTTCCCCTCTGGAAAGGGCGAGAGAGGAGAGCAGGTTTTTCAGATCGTTGGGTGTTATTGGAGAATCCACGGGAAAAGAAATTTAGTAATTTCTAAATGATTTCTCAATGTTTTTTTGAGTCTATATGGTTAATTTGGATTTTTTATTGACCGTTTCTTCTTCAAGGAAAAATAATGCGAGAAGTATGCAACAGGCACCTGTTCCACCTGACAAATACAAGGATTGCGCTTTTTTCAGCGGACGTTTCATCCGAATCATGTCGCGTTTCCTGATCCGGAAGATCTTTCAGGGAGCGTGTTTGAAATACGCCAGAAACATCATTTCTGAAGAGGGGCGAGGGATGCGTGAATTCCCGCATCCCGCCAGAAAAGACAACCAGCATGAAACGATGAGCAGAAGGTTACAGCCGACAGAACGCAGGGAGTGGTATTCAACCAAGGATGTAGAGGAAGTGTATGGGATTTCCCGCAAGACCCTGGAGCGCATCCGGAAGAATGCCAAAGATGAAGGAAAGCCGATCAAGGTAAGCAGACTGCCTTTTCAAAACGGTTCCGAGACGACGCGCAGGAGGCCGTTTATCCGAATTTCAAAGAAGTCCCTGGATGAATACATGAACTCTCACGCGGAGCAGGACGACGATGAATAACGAGTATTTGACCGTAGTTCTGCCCCATGGGCCGAAAGTCCTTTCCGCTAACGCTTCCGTTCCTAAGACGGCCAAAGGACTCCAGGTGGCCGCCCGGAAAAAACAGAAGGCGAAGCGGACGGCCCGGACCCTGGCCTGGGCCCTGACCCTGCAATGCCTGGGAGGACGCAAGTTCCGCCCGAACCGCTACCTGATCCGCTGGTTTTACAAATACGGCGAGCCACCGGACGATGACAATGCCGTGGCACGATGCAAGGCCTACCTGGACGGGGCGGCCAGCGCCATGGGCATCAATGACGTGGTGTTGCGCTTGAGAGGAGTGGAGCGTGTCAAGGATATGAAACGATGGAAGGAGCTGGAACTGGTGTTCTGGTACGAGGAAGGGGACGGAACGGTTTTTCATGAAAAACCGGCACGGAATTGTGAGGAAAAAGAGAAGGAAATCTGAATGGAAAGCGAGGAAAAAGCATGCCAGTGCCGTGGATCAAAATTGAGGTGATTCTTCCCGATAAACAGGAGGTTGTTACGATGGCGCACCTGCTCAAAATGAAGGACCCGGACACGGTGGTGGGCAAGTTGATCCGGCTGTGGGCATGGGCGGACCAGCAGACTGTAAGCGGCGATTGCGTGGGGATTACTTGCGCGTACATCGACCGGCTCACTTTCTGCAAGGGATTTGCAAAGGCTTTAATGTCAGTTGGATGGCTCGGGGGAGAGGATGGCGCTTTACAATTCCTCAATTTTGCCCGCCATAACGGAGAGACGGCCAAGGCCAGGGCGGAGTCCGCCAGGAGGATGGCAAAATCCCGTGCGGACAAAGAGCAACAGAACGGCAACAGGAATGGGGCGCAGGACGCAACGGATGTGACGGAAAACGGGAACGGCTGTGCGAAAAATGTTGCGCTAAAAGCGCAACGAAAAGCGCAAACAGAGGGAGAAATAGAATTTAATAGGAATAAAGGAGGTGGGGGGAGAATTCCACCGTTTAGGGAGAAGGAGGCTCCGGGAGGGATTGCCCCCCCGCCCCCGGATGTTCAGGAATGGGAGGCAAGAAAAGATCCCCCGGATTTTGACGCATTTGTCCGGTGGGTTCAGAGCCTGCGGCCCGGCTGGGACGTGGGAGGCCTCAACGCCAGAGAGCGGCAGGCCGCCTTGAGGGCGTTTGGTGGGTTGAGAAGGCCCGTGAGCGATACGGAAAAGACCGCCCTGAAGGAGTATTTGAGCCACGAACCCGAGCGGAGCAGCAAGTTTGACTATCCACCTGACCGTGAGTTGTTTTTCACGATTTTTCAGGAGGTCGTGCAGAAGGCGATGGCGTGGTTCCGCCGTACGGGACGTAAAACGCCCGCCGAGAAGGAATTTGCCCGGAAACAGGCCGCGGAACGACGGTGGAAGGAGGAGGAACGCTCCGTCAGGCAACGGGCGGAAAGGTTCCGCAGCGGACCGGAAGAACTTATCGAGGAATTAACCGCCCTGCGCCTGGCGCAGGGTGTAAAACCATTGACAGACAAAGAACTGGAAAAAATAAGACAAGGAGACTACACACAATGAACCAGACTGAAGACATGGAAGAACTGGACCCGGTGGGCATGATCCATCAGTTGGCCTGTTGTTTCACCCAGCAACGGATGATGGCATCGCAGGTGGCGGTGTTGACGGCGATTGCCAAAAACCCGGCGATTACCTCCGGCCCTATCGTCCGAATGACCGGATTGAGCGTGCCCAACACCGGGCGCATCCTCAATTACCTGGCGGAGGTGGGGGACGTGACCTTTGTACGGGAAGAGCCGCCAAGGCCGGATTATCCTTCCACCCGGCGACATTTCTACATTACGCCGGAAGGGGTGGGCACGGTGAAGAAGCTGGTGCATCACCTGGGCTGGGGGGAGATCAACCGGTTCCGCATCGTGAAGGAGAACGATTCTTCCCAACTTTACAAGTTCCTTTGATAATGGCATGGCCCAGCGAGGATTAACGGAAAAACAGCGTGCGTTCGCCAGGTATTGCTTCAGCGGCATGAGCCAGCGGGAAGCCTACCGCAAGGCTTTTCCCAACAAGAAGTTGAAGGATGCCTCCTGCGACGTGCAGGCAAGCAGGCTGTTAAAAAATGTTAAGGTGCAGGAGTACCTGGAAGAATTGCGCCAGCAGGCGCAGAGCGACGCCGTGCTGACCAAGCGCGCCCGGATGGAATGGTTGAGCCGGGTGGTGACGACGGCTCCCAATGCGGTGGACGGGGAATCCGACCTGTGCCAGGAGATGACGACGAGCGAGTTCGGCGTAAAATGCCGGATGCCCGACAAGCTCCGAGCCGTGCAGGAACTTAACAAAATGGACGGGGCGTACACTCCGGAAGAGGTGAAGGTGACGACGGAATGGAGTTTCAGCAGTTTGCTCAAGGAGCTGAAGAGCAGTGAGCTGGTGAGATGGAAGAAGGAGAGTGGAGCATAAGGCCAGCCGGGAAGAAATTGGATGTGCAGGGCGGACGTGAAGCGGCTCTGTTGTTTGACGGGGCATGCAGGAACGGGCGGACAAGGGGGCTTCGACTTGTCAAGCTTGCCTGCGGCGGTTATTATTCTCTCTAGATGGCTTTTATTGTTTATAAGCGTGACGGGCTGGCAATAGCTTTGCTCGAAGGTCTGGCGGAAGATGAATTCCCCCAAGTGAGAATTAACCAGGTTGATGAGTTTTCTGACTGGGAGCTTGATGATTCGCAGTGTGAAGGGGAAAACTGGAAGGTATGGCCCGAAGAAGTGGTTTTTTACGAACTTCTGCCTTTGATGAGGGAGGTGGTGGAAAGGGTATCAATGTATAATTCATACGAGGAGTCCATTATAGGAAATAGTACAGGTGTGATGCTGATGAAAAAGGCTGTGGATGTTTGGGAAAAGAGAATGAGGGAAAAACGGGGGGTGCCAAGCTGCCTCCTTAAATGTTTTTCCGTTGAATCCGCCAAGGCTACCCTGAATTCCAGAAGAATCAGATTTTCCCATCCGGATGCCTACAATGATTTGATGGAAGGCCAGTGCGTATGGCAAAGAAACCCTGACGTTAAAGATGAACAGAAGGAACTGGACCGCGTTGTTGAGGAACATAAGAAATATTTGAACAGAGCCCGTATTTGCTGTTTTTCCGAAGGGGGAGCAGGGAGCATGCTGCCGCAATGGGCATATTATGCAAACGATGCAAAAGGTATCATGCTGGCGTTTAATGTCGATGCCGTCCTAAAAAGGTTTGCTCCCGGCGAGGGGAAGAAAGAGGCCATCGCCAAGAGGAGGGTATGGTATGTGAATAATGTGCAAAAGGAAGAATGCTTTCAAGACAACCTTCTTGATTTGTATTATGTTAAGCATGCTTCTTGGAGGCATGAACGGGAATGGAGGGTCGTGCTGGATGCAGAGGAGGATGTAAAAAGGCTTAGGTTGGATGTGAAGGCTGGGAATAATGAAGCTGGTTTTCCCGTGATGGATGTGGCCTTTGAGATGAAGGACGTAAACGCTGTATTCCTTGGGCCGCGGATGAGACCTTCTGATGCCGAGGAAATTTTCAAAATAATCCAGGGGGGTGGCGGGGAACGTGAAGGTGTATGTTATTGAAGTTGAACGACATGAGACTTATGGAAATTTCCGACCCTTTCCGATTAAGTCTTTGGAGGAGTTAAAAGAATTTTATGGTTGTCATGCTCCTCAGATGTGATTTTTGTGGGATGTTACAAACCGGTTTTCTGCTTTGGCAAGGAGGATAGACTCGTTCTTTAAATCTCGCCATTGGCAAGCGTGTTGCCAAAATATGCGATGCAGGGAGACTTTTCAATGGATGTCTGCACCGGAAGGATGTGTTTATTCCCCGTTTTGACGGAGAAAGGATGTGGTTGTTTTGTTCATTGGATGCGGGATGGGGTTTCCCCCTGCATTCCGTGAGGGGTTGGCCCATGGGCGAAAAGAGGGTTGTATAAAGGCCGACAAGGGAATGAAAGGTGTGCAAAAGCGTGCCGGACGTTTCCTGCAAGCAAAGTAAACTATTATTGAAACCAATGAACGAACAACGCTTTAAGACGAGAAGGGAGATTGCCGATGTGTTCGGCGTCGGGGTCAGGATGATCAGCCACTGGATGCGCGAGGGCTGCCCCGTCATTTATACGGGGAGAGTTCACCGTCCCGGCAAGGGATGCCACCCTCGTTTTGTCGTGGAGGATATGGAGCAGTGGTTGCGCAAACGCTCCGAAAAGAAAGGGGATATCATGGACTCCTTTTTCAAGAAGTCCTGATTTTTCGGAAGGAAGGCCGCTTCGTCAAGAGACACCGCAGGCGGGCCGGAACCCGCCCGCGGCGCTCCTGGACGCTTATTACTAAGTATAACAAGCGGCGGTACTTTAACTGATAAATTCCCAACTGGAAGAAAGGCAATGTGTCATATTGTGGAGAGAGCATTTTTATTTTTCTTGAATTGGTAAAGCATCTTTACTACAAAGGAATTGTTCACACAAGATTGGACGCCTTGTGCGGATTGATTAAAAAAACTAAGTATAAGAAGTATATGAATTATCAAACACCTCATGGTGCGATTGTCGCCAGACTAGATGAGAGAGTCAAAATATCGGGAGTTGCCGATGTGGAGCGCATGCGCAAACGGCGCATTTGGCAACGGAGGAATTTCACGGGCTTTCCCTCCCCGGAAACGGTGGGGGAAACCAATGCCCTGTACGTCTCCTATCCGCTCACGACTCTGGAAACCAAAAGGGAGATTGAAGCTTTGCTCATAGGCCTGGCGGAAATCATACGCCCGATTGCCGGTTACGAAGGATGTTTTATCCAGTTCGACCTTGAGGAGAAGAGGATCGCTGCCATTTTGCCGGACCATGCCGCCTTCAAGAATGAACTTCCCCGGACTGCACCGATGCGCTGGGAGTTGAAGCTGTGGGATCTCTATTGCGTAGCCACGGTACGGCTGGAGAGCTGCGAGCCGGAAAGGAAGACGCGTGCCGGGGCGACGGTTCTTTTCGGCTGGGAAGAACTGGTGTTGGAAGGCTCCTTTCAGGAAATGAAGGAACAGCTTGACCGGAGGATGCGGGAGAAGGCGGAAGTCTTCGGGGAAGGGGCAGCCTATGAGGGATGCCGGGAAGGTGAAGAGGGAGGACTGGATTTCATGTTTATCCAGGGAGCCAGCTTCCACATTTTCCATGTGGACGTGAACAATTAACGGAGGATGAACCATGCAGGATATTGTTTTGGAAAAACCGTGCGGGGATGGTGAGCGGAAGACTCCGGATTCTCCGTACCTTGACGACATCAGCCAGGAGGAGGCGCGTTCCGCGTTCGTCCGCAACAGTTCCAACCCCGAACGGTTCGGGGAAGGGCTGAGGAGGGCGTATGTGGAGGATCTGGAATTCTTCCTGGCCTCCATCAAGAAATGGATGGTAGGGAAGAACGCCTCCCGGATTCAGTACGAGCTGGAGGTTTTCCGGCAGGGATTGAAAAAGAGGCATCTTGATTACATCCATGCGAATGCCAGGTGCGGGAATTTTGTGATTTCCGACTCACCGGATCACGAGAAGGAAAGCCGCAAGCTGCGGATTGCGGAAGCAAAACGCAGGGAGATTCTGGATTACATGGAGCGAAAGCACGACGAGGTTTTCAACAAGTACCATAACAGGCCTTATGCGTGGCTGGAGCCTTACGGAGGGGAAGAGAGGAGGGAGCTGGAGTACAAGCTTGCCGTACTCAAGCGGATGCACCATTATATGCTCGACGTC
This sequence comes from Akkermansia sp. 54_46, assembly GCF_001917295.1. Lineage (NCBI taxonomy): Bacteria > Pseudomonadati > Verrucomicrobiota > Verrucomicrobiia > Verrucomicrobiales > Akkermansiaceae > Akkermansia > Akkermansia sp. 54_46. The sequence goes on along the minus strand of NZ_MNUD01000036.1, from coordinate 384,963 downwards.
AACGCCGCGCTGAACAGGGCGAAGGGCGACTGGAGAAAGCGGGAAGAGGAATTGAGAGCCATGGGGCTTTCCGAAGCGGAAATGGAGCCGCTGCTGCTTCCGGACGTACGGGGGCGTGTGGGCTTTTCCCCGGAAGGGCTTGCCAGAAGCAGGCGTTATATCCGGAAGACGGAGAAGTTGCTGATGGGTTTGATTGCTTCTGAGGAGAGCACGGGGGCTTCCGTCCATGGAAAGGAGGGCGCATGAGCAGCAGGAAAAAGAACCTCCCCTCCCCTGGCGAACGGAAAGGAGAGGCTTTCTGGCGGGAGTTGAACTCAGCGGACTGGGACGGGAAGTCCTGCTCCCAGGTGTTCGAGGAGTTTGTGGACGTTATGTTCTGTACTCTGAGTGCTGGGAAGGTGGAGTACAAGGGGCGCGCGATGTTCCAGAAAGACCGTGACCGGAAGATTGGAGTCTTCCAGCGCGCCATGCTCCTGCTGGGGGAGGAGATGGAACGGGAGCCGTACCGGGATTTGCTGGGCAGGGTGTACCAGGATGTTGCCGGAACGGCGGGGAAAAGAGCTCTTTCCGCAGTTTATACGCCCGATGCCATCTGCAAGATGACTGCCGGGATGGGAATGGACATTGAACTTGTCAAGGCCCGTATCAGGCGGGGGGAAACGGTTTCCCTGTACGAACCCGCCTGCGGGGCGGCGCGGATGGTGCTGGCTGTGGCGGAATTGCTGGGAGAGCTCCGCATGGGGCTGCGCGTCACCTGTGAAGAGATTGATTTGGTCGCATGCAAGATCGCTTACGTCAATCTCAGCATGTGGGGCGTGCCTGCGGTGGTTTACCATGCGGATTCCCTGTCGCGGAAGTGTTGGGAAGGGTGGAAGACCGCCGCCCTGGTTTTGATGGAAGCCCGGGAGGAGGAGGTGAGGCGTCTGCGCCGCATGGTAGAGATGATGATGTCGCTGAAATGAAACCGATTCCGTAGCTTTGAGGGAGGGCGTGCTCCCGCAGGAGGAACCCGGCAGGGAATGCCTCCTGCGGGAAGACCGGAAAAAAACCATTCGCAAAAAGATAAAAACAGCCTATATTGTCCAGAGATTGGATGACTGACATGACTCCTGAAGAATTTCTGGCATGGGCCCGGCACAAGCCCTTTGGCGATCCCTTTCCCAAGACGCAGACGGTCACGTTCCTGGTGCCCCTCCTTGGTGTAAGCCGGACGAATATTTTTACATGGATCTCCGGAAAAGTGAATCCCAGCAAGACGAGTCTTTTACTCATGGAAGCCCTGAAACGGGAAAACCGCATCCGCCTGGTGGAACGGGCGGAGGATTTTGCCCGGCACAAGCACGAGGGACAAACGAGAAAGTACACCAACGACCCCTACGCGAACCATCCGGAGGCGGTCGTTGGCCTTTTATCAGAGTACACGGATGACGAACGCTTGCTGGCCGCCGCATGGCTGCACGATACGATGGAGGATTGCGGCGTGAGTTATGGGGAACTTTCCGCCGAGTTTGGCCCGTATGTGGCGACTCTCGTGTATTTGCTGACCAATGACGAGGAGGAAAAGGAGAGGCTGGGCAAGGCCCGCTACATGAGCAAAAAACTTGCGGCCCTTCCACCGGACGCCCTGACGATCAAACTGTGCGACATGCTCAATAACATGAACGGTACGCGTTCCCGAAGGCAGGCGGAAACATATGTGGAAATTTTAAGGAGGGTGCGGGAAAAGAAACCCTCCGTCTGGAACGGGACGCATGAGGCCTTGGCGGAGAGGATCATGGAAACCTACCGGCAAAAGATTTTCTAAAGAGTAGTTAGTTTCCCGTTGTTTTCCCATGCCCGGCAGAGCTTGCACCTGCCGGGTTTTTTGATGCCCCGGTTCTTCCTCCCCCCTCATTCCATGAGCACTCCATGGGCGGAGTTCTTCCTGTTACCTTGCTGCCGATGGGAGGGCAGCGGCCCCCTCCGTGCGGAGACCGGGAAGAACCAGCCGCCGTCCCGTCACCAAAACATATATACATTAAATAACATTATGGCTATATCAACCAAACCGTTCCACCCGTTGGACGCAGAAAACAACCGCCGTTACAAGGTCAAGAAAAAAGACGCTCCCAAAATTGACTGGCATAAGACGGAGGAAACCGGGGCACACGACTGGGAAGGCTATATCCGCATTCCGGAAGATGGAACCTACAATTTCACGATTCAGATTGACGACAACGGCTATCTGGAGATCAACAGTGAAAAGGTAGTGGAACTGACTGGAAGCAATTCTTCCAAGAAAGCAACTGGAAGCAAGGAACTTAAAAAGGGCTTTCACTATGCGAAACTGCATCATGAAAACCTGGAAGTCCCGGAGGCTATTGCTCCTTATCCCAATGCGGAGGAATTTGTTCCTCAAATGGACGGAAAAGACCTGGAACTCTGGGAAATTGACGCACCCAAAAATCTGATGAAGGCTGCGGATGCCCAGAAGCTGCTTGGTTACTACAATGTCGTGGACTTTGCTACTATGAGCCAAGATCAAGTGTGGAATCATATTGGCGGGTGGTTCAATGAACAGCATCTGGCCGGTGTTGGAATTTACCAGGACAGTTGTGCTCTTCGTCTGAGTATTGCTTTCTGCTGCAAGGGTATTTCCCTATCTGGCGTGAAAGATTCCAGTGGTAAAACGGCTGCCAACAATATTACCCTGGTCACTCCCCCCGGCAATCTCTCAGCCCTCAATCCGGGAATGACGGGACAGGAAGATCCTTCTACACTCCAAAAGCACGTCGTTTTCAGCGCCGCCGCCATGAGCTTGTTCCTGCATAACACCTATGGGGAATCTGACTATGCGGACAAGGACGCGAAGACGGGGTACTGTACTCCCCAGGAGGGAGATATTGTTATCTTTGGACAAACCGGTCACGTCGGCATGGCTCCGGGAAATAATATGGAGAAGATCGGCAATTATGGAGGTCAGCCGATTTGGTTGCTCTATCGTTCGACTTTGGATGATTAAAACTCTTCCTTAGCATTCTTATGATTCACAAGGCGGATATGATTATATCCGCCTTGTTTTTTTGGAAGAATAGGATATAAAAGGGAACATGAACAAGCATGGGGTTTTTGAACGAAACATTTTCTTCATCCTGGTATTCCTGATTGCAGCGGGCACATGGGGCGCCATGGCGGACAGTCCGGATGCTCCGCTCATGGACAGCGAGCAAATCAAAGCTTGCCAGCAGGGGCATATGGAAGTCCTTTCATCCTATCTGGGTTCCGGGAATACGGTGGTCATGGCCTGCTCGTACAAGGCGGAATGGGAGCCGCCCGCTTCCCTAACCGGCAAGGGTATTCTGACTACGTATGCCGTCATTGTCAGGTCGGAACATCAGGATTTTCCTGTGGGAACCAAAGTGAAATGGGTAAATTATATCGAATCCCCCGGTTCCGTTGCCCAGGAAATCATCGACCGCTGGAAGTCACCGGACGGCGAGCTTGTTTATATCATTAACCCCATAAAAGGAAGTGATGGGGAAGGAGAGGACATCGCCAAGGTAAAAAATGACATTCCGGAACTCCTCGACTGTATTAGGTTTTCCATTGCAAATAAGAGTTTTTATAATAATTTACGAGCCATGCTTGATATTCCGGTTCGGAGGGAGCAATGATTCCCATTTCCCTTTCTCCTGGGGGCATTCTTCGTGTGCTTCGCTGAAGGTGCGCAGGGCGTCGGCGGTGTGGGAGCAGACATCATGGAGGGGTTCCGTTTTTTTGAACATGATGGACAAATGGATTATCTATTATTTCTATGGTAAAAATATCTCTCCTTTGTTGTTTTCTATCCGGTCTGCTAGCCGTGGCACTGCATGCTCAAGAGCCTTCCTCCTCCTCTTCTTCTTCTCACTGTGTAGCCACGCAAGAGGAGATTGACAATGACCATGATAACTTCCTTCGCGGAACGGCCCGGAAATTACGTCAGAACGACGTTGTTCTGGCGGTTATTCCCTATAAAACCGTAAAAACTGACCAGGGAACGGTGCATTATGCCCGTGTCGTCCAGTCATTGAGGGGAGATATTCCGGTGGAAGCCCTGGTCAAATGGCTCAATCTCTATAGTAAACTGCCTGCGGGCGGTAAACCGGAAACCAAATTGTTGTCCGGCAGTTCGTTCATGTATGTACTGGCCCCTTCAAAGAACGTCAAAGAACTGGGGAAAGATCCGGAAGACTTCACCCCTGCATCCACCGTATATTCCTCACAGGTTCTGCTGGGGGCTTACGACCTGGGTGATCATGTTGACTATTTTCCGATGACGGAGAGTGACCCTGGCCGAGCCATGAAAAAGCTCCTGCATATCGAGCCGGCAAAAATCACCGCCGAATCGCAAGCAGCCCGCTTTAAACCGGAATCCGGCAAGTAACCTGGTTTTCTTCCTTCTCCTTTCTTTTTGATTCACCAGGGGCTGTCTCACGAAAAAGAGGCAACCCCTTCTTCTTTTGCGCCCCCTGCTCATAACCTGATACTTCCCCTTCATTCCACAAGCCCTCCCCGTTTTTTCCGGATGGTTTTAGCATGCGGCCATGCTCAACTTTTTGGGAACCACGGAGAACTTCGCCGTTATCGAAAACATCCCGTATTCGATGACATGGAAGTTTTTTGATGCCTGGACCGGGGAACCGATACCGCTGGACGGCGTTACCTTCTCCGGGCGCATCTTCGTGGGGGAAAACGGGCGCGAACTGGAGCTGGACATCGCCAAGGGTGAAGAGTCCCACCTCCTTGTCGTCGGCTGTTCGGGCCTCCCGGAAGGCCGCTGGCCGTATGAAGTTTTTTGCGTATCGGACGAGGGGCTGCGGGAGCGCATGCTATCGGGCTGTATCGGCGTGATCGGTTCGCTGGATGCCAAAACTGTTCTGGATGCACGTCCCACGGCGGACCGGACGCTCTCCGTCCGCCTCCCCGGAGACACGGCCCGCGCCCTCAAGCTTGAATGGCTCTCCTCCTCGCTGGCCCAGACTGCCGCCGCTTCCGCCTGGAATGCCTGGGAGAAGACGAAGGAAACCGCCGACAACCTGAAGGAAGCGGACCGGAAACTGGACGGCCTCATGGAAACCACCCAGGAAGCCATGGACCGGCTCGGCCAGGTGGACGGCCTCATGGAAGGCATCCACGCTGAAGTGGAAAGCGCCCACCAGGCCGCCCAAAAAGCGCAGGACATCCTTGAAAGCGGCATCCTGCAAGGGGAAAAGGGAGACACCCCCGTCATCGGGGAAAACGGCCACTGGTGGATTTCCGGCCAGGACACCGGCATCCGGGCAGAGGGCCGGGATGGCCTCACCCCGCATATCGGCGCCAACGGTCACTGGTGGATCGGGGAGGAGGACACGCAGGTCCAGGCGGAAGGGACGGACGGCATGGACGCCGACTTCATCCGCCGCATTTATATTTCTTCCGCGGAGGAACTGCCGGAGGAAGGAGAACGCGGCGTCTTCTACTACATCCCCAGCCCAGACGGCAATTACGACGTGTACGCCTGGGTGGACTTCCCGGACGGGGACTCCGCCTGGACGCCCATCAGAGAATCCACCCTCCAGCAGGCTACCGTCCGCGCCCACGGCACGGTCCGTCTCAGTACGGGCACCATCCTGACGAACGGCGGCATTGTCGGCGTCAATGAGGCCGGGCAGCTTCTGGTGCGTGAAGCCCGGACGGACGTTCCCGGAACAGTCAAGCTCTCCTCCTCCAAGCCTTCCCTGATCTCCCCCGGCCTGGTGGGAGTCAATGCCAGCGGCCAGCTCATCGTGCCGGAGGCCACAATCAACCAGGCGGGAACCATCAAGATCAACAACTCCAAATCAGTCGAACGCGGAGCCCAGGTCCAGACGAACAAGAACAATCTCGCCATGGTCCCCATCGCGGGAAACCGCTCTTACGGAGTCGTCGCCACGGGCACCCAGTTTCCCGTCATCCCGCATGAACGGCCCTACATCGTCTCCCTTCCCATTGCTTCGGATGACACGCGCCTCAATTCCGCCGCCCTCTACGGCACCCTGACCATCAACCTCCACCGCAGGGGATTTCTACGTTATACCTCTGGAGCCAATGCTGAAAACGGACTGGACTTTGCCACGGGCCGCTATCTGTCGCTGGATTATGGCACGGGCCTGGAATCGGAAGAATACACCTCAACCATCGAGGGGTTGACGGACACCCGCTGCCGCCTGGCCGTCCATCGGTACGGAGACATCGTTTTCCATGACTCCTACGCCACCCCGGACAAGGGCGGCTCCGTCAAGCCCGGCCCCTCCTTCACCATGTCCGGTAAAGGAGTCCTCTCCCTGCTTCCCGCCGCGCCCGGCACGCTGGGAGGCATCAAGGTAGGAACGACGCTCTCCATTGCCAAGGATGGCACGCTCGACATTCAACTGGATACGGAAACCTTCCACGAAGCCAGCCCCCGCCCGGCCAGTTCCGCCGCCACCGCCGCCTGGATCAGAGGGAAGAACTTCGTCTCCCAGTCCGATTTGCAGGGCAAGGGCTTTGTTTCGGAAATCCGCGTCAAGGAACTGCTGGGCGGCTATCAGCCCCGCATGGGCATAGACGACCTCCTCCCTGTCACCCAGGAACAATACGAAGCCCTCCCCTCCCGGAGTTCCAAAACCCTTTACATCATTTACTGATCCCGCATGAAAATTTCCTATCACTCCATCACCGCCAGGCAGGTCTATGACGCCCGCCTGGGCGAGAACAAGGTAAAGGCCATCTACCGGGGCGACGTGAAAATCTATCCGGACAACGCGGCACGCATCAGCCAGATCAGGCTGGACATCTCAGCATGGTCGGGCACGCCGGACGGCTCCTTCTGGGAGCAGGCCATCGAGGCCGTCTCCGTCTACGCTTCTACTTCCCGCTACATTAAAATGACGGCGGACCGCACCTACATGGTCGGCAGCACATGGGGGAGCTACCCGCTTGCCTCCTACCGAGGAGCGGGACTGTTCGAATTCGCATACAACGAAGGCCCTCTGCTCCAGAACGTCCGTCTGGGGGACAGCGCATCCCTCCAGATCAAACTGCCTTCGCTGAAAAGTTTTTCGATTGGCGGCACGCAGGAGTTCGACCAGCCGGTCAGCCGCGTCTATCCGGCATGCCCTTCCGGCACGGAAGTCCGGGGGTACTTCGGCAAGGGCCAGAAGCGCGTTTCCACGGGAGTGCGCATCGTGATCGTGAGCCTCCCCTCCGGGCAAGTCCTTCTGGACCGCCATCAGCAGCAAAACGGCCACTGCCGGGGCAGCTATGACTGGAACTACGGCTGGGTCGGCTCCGTCGCCGGGGACACGCAGGCCCGGCTGGAGGTCTACCCCCACCAGCCGCGCGGAGGCTGGGGCGGGTACTTTATCTATCCTGCCGCTTCCTGTTCCCTCACTGCCCGCATCATCCAGATCGTCCCGGAAGCCTGAAACTTATTCCCCTCTCCCTCTACGATTAACTCCTCACTTTTGATGACCTCTGCCATGCAAATAGCCACCATCCCCGGAGAAACCTATGCCGTTACGGTCACCTCCCCCTGTACGGTCTGTGCCGTCATGCCCAAATCCTCTCCCCTTCTTTTGATTACCATTGAGGACCCCGGCCAGTATCTCGTTGTGGCTCCTACCACAGCCCTGTACATCGACGACGATTCCGCCCTTGTCACCCGGTCTTTTAAGTCCGCCCCCGTGGGGATGTTTTCCCGCAAGGTTCCCTCCGGGGGCGCCATCGGCCAGGAATCCATCGAACTTTCCCTGGCTCCGGACGGCCCCAGGGACAACCTCAACTCCTGCGGCTTCGCGTTCGCCGTGGAAGAAGCGGGCATTCTCCGCTCCATAGCCATTGAAGGCCGCACGGGCTACGAATTCCACAAGAATCCAGTGTGGATGAAGCTCTGGCGCGCCGTTCCGGGGGCGGTCCCGGTGTGGCTGGCCGTTTCCCTTAACTCCGTCATCCAGCAAAACGACGCCCTCAACACCTGGGAATTTGAAGAAGGAGTGCCGCTCCGTGCCGGAGACCGCCTCGTTGCCACCACCCACCGGGAGGAGGGGAAGGAGAGCCGGGAGTTTTCCGTGGACGGGACGGACGGCAAGCTTCTTGCCCGCGTGTGCGCCATCCCCGCCACAGAAGGTATCGGCTGTCTGGATGATTCCGGCAGCGTCGCCTGGAATTACCTTCCATCGGGAACCATCACCCTATCCAGGGAAGCCAACCTGGCGGATTACGCGCAGGTGGCCGTTCTTGATGAGTCCGTATTCGGCTCCACCCGCAAACGCCCCCAGACACTTTATGTCCTCCGGGCGGCCTCATCCCCTTCCAACTACCCGTAACCGCTAACCAAAACCATATAACACCATGGCTTCAACAACAACAAAACTCTATTTGGGCTCCACCCTCCTCGTGGACCTGACGGCCTTTGCCCTGGCAAGCAGCCTCACGGCTCACGCGGACAACGGTTCCATCCATGTGACTGACGGGGAACGTTCTTCCTGGAACGCCAAGCTCGACGCTTCGGCGCTGGCTTCATACGTCCAGTCAAGCACTCTCACAACCACCCTTGCCTCTTATGCCACGCAGGACTGGGTAACGCAACAAATCGCGGCAAAATCCCATATCCGCATTACGCCGGTGGAAACACTTCCCGCCGAAGGCGTACCGGATGTCATCTATCTGGTTCCCCCTGCCGGTGCGGGAGACTCCCATCTCCGGGAGCAATACGTCTACCTGAACGGAGAGTGGATCAAGGTAGGGGACACAGGAGTTTCCCTGGACGGCTACGCCACCGAGTCGTGGGTGAAGGGCCAGCTTGAACCCTACGCCAAATCTTCCGACGTGACGGACTCCATCGCCACGGCGAAGGAGGAAGCCGTTTCGGAGGCTGCCACCCATGCCGAGGGCATCTACGCCAAAATCACCTCCATCACTCAGAGCGCCTATAACGCCCTGGCGGCAAAGGACATTCACACCCTCTACGCCATTACCGACTAACGATACTCCCTTTCCCCCCTTCCATGATCCGTGAACTCAAACTGGGAGACATCCCCCTGCTGCAACTCGCCTCCGGCATCACCGCTTCAGAGCCGGGTCTCGTCTCCGGCCAGCAGGTTGTTTCCTATGTCGAGGGGAGGCTTTCCTCCCTCGGCACCGGAACATGGAATGGGGGCACCGTTTCCAACGCCACCACCTTTGACGCCCCTGTCTGCATCAACTACGGAAACTGGCTGACTTACGGCAACTCCTCTATCCCGTGGTCTTCCATCCCTGCCGCCGCCGCGCCCAGCAAGCGCCAGATTGAGAGCTACACAAGCGCGGCTGCTCTCGCGCGTCCGGCCACCGGCCAAATCGGACAGGTTCTCCACCTTACCGCCAGCGGTCCCGCCTGGACGGATCTTCAACCCTCCGGAAGCACATCTTCTGCCGGGCCCAGCGTTCACCAGAACAGTCTTTTTCTGCTTACGGACTGGCACAGGTCGGAGAGCCTGCCTCCCGGATGGTACAAAGTGGAACTCGTTCTTTTTGCTTCCAGGGCTGCCACGACTCTCGGCTTGCTTGACTCGCAGGCCGTCCAAACAGGCCGCGTCAAAAACGTGATGGGCATGGCGTGGCACAACGAGTCCATCCCTTACCTCTCCCTAACGGGGACATCCTGGCTTGGCTACCAGGGCTCCCCGCAAGAGGGCATCTTCGCCTGCGTCCTTCAGATGAGCTTCTTGTATGAGCACATCCCGGGTGAGGCGGCATGGATGGGCTCCGGCCTGGTTGAGGGCAAGGCCGGATGGATAAACGGCTCCCTGCGCTACACCTCAATCCAGAAACCGGAGGAAGTACACAACGCCACTACCCTTCTTCCGGACGACCCTCCCACGGAACCGCCTACGGAAGGTCCTACCGATCCTCCTACGGAAGGCCCCACCGAAATACCTACGGAAATACCTACGGAAGTACCTACGGAAGTACCTACGGAAATACCCTCGGAAATACCCTCGGAAATACCCTCGGAAATACCCTCGGAAATACCCTCGGAAATGCCGGAAGGCTTCTCCCATAATCTTCTTCACCCAGCCACTGACGCGCCATGATTTACCTGCATTATTTCACTTACCGCGGCCACGCCGACCTGCTGACCTGGACGTGCCGTGCCACCCTGGAAACCCTTGCCCATTCCCCTTATGTCCTTGGCAGGGATATTTCCATCGTTGTCGTTGACGATGCCAGCAATCCGTGTCCGGAAGCAGCCGTCTCGGAACTCAAGGCCATGGGTGCAACCTACCGCACCTCCACCTTTAAACGCAGAGGCAACCTCAACGGCCAGGACTGCATCATGGGGATTCTTTCCGAATTCAAACGCTCCATGCGCCGCAAAAAGGATATTGCCGTCAAGCTGGACTGCGACACATTGCTCCTCGGCACCACCTGGCTGGAACAATTCGTGAAGGACAGCTCCGCCCTCGTCACCGGCGCGGATGACCGGGGGTGCATTTACGGCATGTGCTATGGGCTCAAGGCCGTCCTCATAGACGCCCTCATCGACCTCTTCACTCGTTGCCCCGTCGGGGACCGGTCTCAGGAAGACATCTACCTCGGCTACCGCGCCCGCAGGCTTGCCCAATCCCTTTCCGGGGACGGAAGCTTCCTGCCCATCCCCATCTGGCTCAACAGTCCGGACACTCCCGGCGACAACGGCCCCCACGGCCAACTCATCATCTACAACTGGTCGCGCGGCCTGGACATCGCCCCTCTCTATACAGGCTTCCAAGTCATCAACGTCTGTAACGGCATACACCAGGGCAAAACCGCCATGGCGGATGTGCGGAAGCTGGTTGAGCGCCTCGTCTCCGGCAAATTCTCCGGTTCCTGATCCCATCTCCACCTGTCTTTGACCATGAAAATTGCGACGCTTACCGGCCACTCCTACGCCATTACCGCTTCCCGGCCCTGCACGGTTTCCGCCGTAGCGGGGGACGGTTCCCTCATCCCGCTGCTCTCCATCACCGTTCCCGGCCAGTACGTGCTGGTGGCCCCTTCCACCATGCTGGACATCAACGAGGATCACACTCTGGTGACTCCCATGAAGGGCCGCACCGGCATCACGGGGGGATTGCTCCAGGCCTCTCTGGGCATGCTGCAATCCCATTTTGAGGATAACTACATTCACGTCAACCGGGGAGACCGCAACAAATGGGACGACACGATCAGCTCACAGAATTTCGCCGACCATAAATACAACATGGACCTCCACCTCTATTCAGAAGAACACGCGTCCCTCAAGCAGCTCCTCGCAAACAAGGATGCCCTTCTGGCCCTCCTCAACCCGGACCAGACGCAAACGGCCTGACCTCTCCCTTTCCCCTTCTCCTGATTAACCCAAACCAAAAACAAAACCATGAATAATGCAACCAATACATGCAACCACCACACGGAAGAAATCGCCCACGCGATTTACAGCCAGCACCACAACGAACTCAATCCCGGCATTCCGCCGGACTGGGACGCCTTGCCTGAAGAAGAAAAACAGGCATGGCGCAAGGTTGCGGGCAATATCCTGCCCACGCTCGGGCAGCACGCCTTGGGCGACCTTCTGGCTTACGCCAAAAGGAAAATAAAAGAATCCTCCTCTACAGGGAAAAAAATCCTCTGGGGCCTTGTCAGCGCCGCCGTCCTGGCCGCCTTGAGCTGGCTGGCCTCCCTCGGGCTTACTTCCTGCGGTCACACGGTGGATATTTCCCAAGAAGGAGCCGCCATTTGCAAAGACGGAACCTGCCTGATCGTCAAGGACGGCCACGTCATCTTCAGGCCCGCGCCGGAAAAGGCTTCCCCCCGGGAGGAAGAAACTGCCGTCATCCGCCAGCAGAAATAATAACCTCCGAACCCAAATAACCGCCGCGATATGTGCCAGCCCTACGATTGGATTATCCGCCTCGTCAACACCCTCAAAGTCGTCTTTGCGACCAAGGACGGCGTGTTCGCTGTTCTTATTGCCGTGATGCTCGTGAGCATGGGCGTCCTCTACCACGACATGCGCCAGTACATGACCGAGCAAACCCGCGCCCAGGTGGAAACCGTCCGCGTGCTCACAGAACTCAAGGCGGAAATCTCCTCACTCAAACAAGCAGCCAAATAACCATGACCTCGACAGAACAAAAAATCGCCGCCCAGATCCTCTATCTGGAGGACAACCGCGCCACCGGGCCGGACTCGCTGCGCGTCACCCGCCTCCCCGCCGCCGACAAGGGCGGCGACTGGGAGATCTGCGGCATCTGCGACGGCATCGAACCCGCCGTATTCCGCCATCTCAAGTCCTTGCTTGACGCCGGGAAAAAGGAAGAAGCCTGGGAAGCCTCCCTCCAGTACGTACTGGACAACACGCAGGCCGTCCGCACCTGGCTCGGGGCGCAGGACTGCCCCGCCGTGGAATTCTTCCTGCGCGACTTCTTCTTCAATGCGGGGATCAAATCTGCCTCGCTTGCCGTCCAGCGGGCCGTCAACGCCCGCAACGGCTCATTAAAGGAAGACGGCATCGCGGGCCCCGCCACGCGCTCCGCGTTCCAGGCGGCTCTCACCGCCAATGGGGAAGCCGTCATGCTGATGCTCCTCCACCGGTTCCGTGAACAGCACTACCGTTCCTGCAAGCAATGGGGCGCCTTCGGCAAAGGCTGGATCAACCGCCTGGACGCCGCCGCGAGCTTCGCTGCCGGTCTTCTCCGCTAACCATATTCCCACCGACACCCGCCATGGCTACCGGAGCTCTCATCGCTGGCACTCTCGCCTCCATCGGTTCGTCTTTCTACCAACAAAAAAAGGCGGCTAAGGAACAAAAGCAGGCGGCGGCAGCCATGGCCTCGGCCATGGAAAAACAACCCACCGTCCAGGCTGCGGATATAGCCGCCCAGCAAACGCAGGACACCCGGGAACAAAGCGAGCAGGCCGTCAACGTGGCGGCTAAACGCCGCTTCTCGCTGAACCGCACCGTCAATCCCTCCGCCGCGTCCTCCCTGATGGGAGGGCGCAAGACGCTGGGCTGATATACCACCAAGCATACCCTGCATCCTCATGGTCCGTCCCAACACACGCCTTGCCGCCCGCTACATCGACACCGCAGAAGCCCTCCTTGGAGACATGAGGGGGTACAGCGGAGACTGGGACTGGCTGCGCAAGCACATCATGCCCCGCACACAGGCCGGGGCGGACCGTGAGGAACGACCGTCCCCCACCGCCAAGCGGCTGCATTCTACTGTCGCTATCAAATCCCTGCGCATCCTGACGGGTGCGCACATCATGTACATTACTCCGTCCAACCAGCGCTGGTTCTCCCTTCAGAGCGGGCTTCGCGGCAAGGAGAAATCCTCACGCGTGGACGAATGGTTTGCGGAATCCACGGAAATCATGTTTGCGGAGCTGGGACGCTCCAACTTCTACACGGAAATCCATGAAACATTTTTAGACCGCTGCCTGACGGGAACCGGGTGCCTCTTCTGTGATACTTTGCCGGATGGCCGGTTGAACTTCCGGCATATCCCCTCCGGCACGTATGCCATCGCGGAGGGGGAAAACGGCCAGGTCAACACGCTCGTGCGCCAGTTCAAGCTGACGCCCCACCAGGCGGCGGAAAAGTTCGGCTACAAAAAACTCCCGGAAAGCGTCCGCAAGGACTTTGACGACCCCCGGAAGCGCTTCACCATGCGGCATGAATTCCTCCACCTGGTCTTCCCCCGGCAGAACTGCGACTTCGGGCATGATCTCGTGAATGCCAAGCGCATGAAATGGGCCTCCGTCTACCTCGCCTGGGGAGTGGAAAAACAAGTCATCCGGGAGGAGGGCTACAACGAATTTCCTTTTCTTGTTACTCGTTTTTTGCGCTATGGCGACGGCCCCTACGGCTACGCTCCCGGCCTGGATGTCATGGAGGAAATCACCGCTACCCTCAAGCTGGAACGCGTCATGGACGTACTGGCGGAAGTGGCCGCTTTCCCGCGGATTATTCAACTGGCCGAACAGGTCGGGGAAGTAGACTTGCGGGCAGGGGGCGTCACCACCGTCAAGGCGCAGGCGGCCCGTGAAAAACTCCCCCGCGAATGGGCTACTTCGGGCCGTTACGATGTCGGCAAAGACCGCATTGCCGACAAGGAGGAAAAAATCCGGGAGGCCTTCTTTGTGGACATGCTGATGCCTCTAGCCAACGTGGATCGGCAGATGACGGCAACCGAAATCAACGCCCGCCAAGAAGAGCGCGTCCTCTCCTTCTCCCCCTCCCTGACCCTCTTTATCAGCGATTGCAATGTTCTCATGCACCGCATCTTCTCCATCCTGTTCAGGCAGGGCAAATTCCCCAAGGACGACGTGCCCGCGGAACTCATCGTGCCGGACATGGGAGGGAGTGAAAACTATGAAATTGAAATCCCCAACGTCCAGTACCTCGGACGCATCTCCCAAGCCATCGCCAACGCCCAGCAGCAGGGACTCGAATACTTCATGCAGGTTGCCATGGCTTATACCCAGGCAACCAAGGACACCTCGATGATCGAATACGTCAATCCGCGCAAATTCGCCCAATTCCTCTACGAACGCACCGGGGCTCCCACCAGTTGCCGCCGCACCGCCCGGGAACTTTCCGAGCTCGACAAGCAGAAGGAGCGAGACGCCGAGATGCAGCGCAAGCTGGCTGCCGCAGAGGGCGCACGGAATCTTGCCGGAGCCCAGAAAGACCTGACTCCCGCCTGACGCACCGGCACGCACGCCATTCCATTTTCTTATGCAACCCATAGAACAATACATAACAACCGAACAGGAGCTGGCCTACAAACGCTATGTAGAACGCCGCCGTTCCCACCTGGCCCGCCAGATTACGCCGGAAACCCTCGCCTACATGGAGGAGGAGTTCCAAACGGAGCTTCCATGCTACCAGACCCGCGATCCCATGACCGGCCAAACGCTCAAGCCCGATCCCATCCTCGCCGCCATCCGGGACGGACAGAGGGAAGTCGTCCTTTGGCTGCGGCGTGAAATCGCCCTGGGCCTCCAAGCCGCGAAACAAAACGATGAAGACGCCTGAACAACCGCCACGATGGGGGAGCGGTCCCCCTTTTCCCCGAACCGGGAAAAAGCTCTCCTACCTCTCCGTCTGCTCCGGCATTGAAGCCGCCAGTGTCGCCTGGGAGCCCTTCGGCTTCCAGCCGGTCGCTTTTTCTGAAATTGAACCTTTCCCTTCCGCTGTGCTGGCCCGGCACTATCCGGACGTACCCAACATGGGCGACATGACTCAATATGCAACCTGGAACATCCCAGCAATCGACATTCTGGCCGGAGGAACGCCCTGCCAGTCCTTCTCCGTCGCGGGCAAACGCGGCGGCCTCTCCGACGAACGCGGCAACTTATGCCTCACTTTCTGCCAAATGGCCGATCACTTCGATCCAGCCTGGGTACTCTGGGAAAACGTACCCGGCATCCTTAGTTCAGTGGATAATGCGTTCGGATGCCTGTTGGGAAAACTATGTGGCTTTGGTTCCCCCGTCCAACCGGCAGCAGGACGGAAACACCAGCCTTGCGGCGTGGTGGCCGGACCCAGGCGAACCGTGGCATGGAGGATCATGGACGCCCAATGGCACGGAGTACCCCAACGCCGCAGACGTGTCTTTGTCCTTGCTTCAAGAGGTGCTGGAAACTGGGCCGCTGCCGACGCGCTACTTCCTCTCGGAGACCGCCTGCCAAGGCATCTTGAGGCGCGCCGCAAAGCGCGGCAAAAA
Source organism: Akkermansia sp. 54_46 (assembly GCF_001917295.1). NCBI lineage: Bacteria > Pseudomonadati > Verrucomicrobiota > Verrucomicrobiia > Verrucomicrobiales > Akkermansiaceae > Akkermansia > Akkermansia sp. 54_46. The sequence continues at coordinate 369,208 of NZ_MNUD01000036.1, read as the reverse complement.
GCTTCCTCCGGCTCTCGAACGCGCCCTGAAGGCTCGCATTGGGACGGCGGCCCCCATCCCACCCTCGGAGCCATCGCCACCGGCATCGGCATGAGCGACCAGGAACTCTTCGCCCAGCGCGGAGCCAACCTCGTCCCCGGCATCTCCCCGACCGTTACATCCAAATGGGCCAAGGGCACCGGAGGACCGTCCGGAGACGAATGCCAGAACCTTGTCATCCAGTCTCTCCCCGGCTACGTCCAAACGGGGGACAAAAGCGTCCTTTCCACGATTTGCTTTGGCCTTTATGAAAACCATCCGCAGGATTCCCGCGTTACCGGTCCCCGTGAGGTAAGTCCGGCCTGTACGGCCCAGTGGGGAACGGGAGGGGGCAACACCCCGCTCGTTCTCCAGTCCGAAGCCCCGGAAACCTTCCTTTCTCAATCGTCCAACACCGTCCAGTCCTGCTGGTGCATGCCTATCGACATGCGTTCCCTCTGCCGCAGGGATTCCGCCCCCAATGCGGGGCACGGCCTGGGGGATGACGGAGATCCGTCCTGCACCCTTACGGCACAGGGTCACACGCCCGGCGTCTGCTATGCCATCCAGGGGGAAATGGCGGACGGTCGCCGCCTTTCCCAGAATGGCTTGGGAATTTCGGAAAACCTCTCCTACACCCTTGCCACCTCATCGCCTCCCGCCGTCTCCTGGACAGGAGCCGTCCGCAGGCTCATCCCCGTGGAGTGCGAACGCCTGCAAGGTTTCCCGGACGGCTGGACCGCCATAGAAAAATCCCCCGGCAAGCCCTATGCCGACTCCCACCGCTACAAGGCGGTGGGCAACTCCATGGCCGTCCCCGTCATGTGCTGGCTGGGCCGCCGAATCCTGGAAGTAACCGCCGACTGTGAACTCCGCCAGGAAGAAGAAGACGCCTTGCGGGCACTCCAGTCATAACATACCTCCTCCTGACATTCTTCCCGCCATGAAACAGAACACCATTTATACAGGCGATTGTCTGGAACTTATGAAGGACATTCCGGAAAAAAGCATCGGCCTTGTCCTGTGCGACCTGCCGTATGGCATCACGCACAATTCATGGGATAAGCCTCTTGCTCTGGATGTTCTCTGGGATGAATACCGCCGTATCGTATGCCCTTCCGGCTACGTTATTCTTTTTGCCCAGGGACTCTTCATTGCCGATCTCATGGCTTCCAATCGCAAACAATTCTCCCACAAGCTTGTCTGGGTTAAGAGCAGGCCCCGTAGTTTTCTCAACGCCAACAGGATGCCGCTTAAACAGCATGAAGACATTCTCGTTTTCCGTATGGGGACAGGCGCCCCCTATTATCCCCAATACACCTTCGGACATGCTCCTTACACAGACAGACACATCGGGATTTTTCCTTCGTTCAACTATGGCAGACATGAAGTCACGAGGGGAATTCCCCTCATCCACCATAATGACGGAAGGCGTCATCCAGTTGATGTCATCCAGGTTCCTGCCTCCGTCTGGGATAAATCCCCCATTCATCCTACCCAGAAACCTATAGAGCTGGGACGTTACCTCATCCGCCAATACTCCAATCCCAACACCGTTGTTCTCGACAACTGCTGCGGCTCCGGTTCCTTCCTGATCGCCGCCATGCTTGAAAACAGACCTTTTATCGGCATTGAGGCCGATCCTTCCTTCTCCTCTGCCGCCTTTCAAAGAAAGGAATCTATCCGTCTTGAATTGGAAACACATCTCATCCAACCCTAACCCCAACTCCAATCCTATGCTGAACTTCAACACCAACACCATCAACAAAGACGAATGGCTGACCCCTCCCTGGCTTCTCTCCAGGCTCGGTTCCTTCGACCTTGATCCCTGCGCGCCTGTCAACAGGCCCTGGCCCACCGCCTCCCGCCACTACACCGTTCTGGATGACGGCCTTTCCCGGCCCTGGAAGGGCCGCATCTGGCTGAATCCTCCCTACGGCAGGGAAACCTTCCGCTGGATGGACAGGCTCGCCGCCCATGACGGGGGCGGCATGGCACTCGTCTTTGCCCGGACGGAGACGCGCGGATTCGCCCGCTCCGTCTGGAACCGTGCGGAATACGTCTTCTTCTTCCACGGCAGGCTTCGTTTCTGGACGGTGGAGGGGAAAGAGGCCAACGCCCCTTCCTGCCTGGTTGCCTACCGCAGGGAAGAACGCCCCTTTCTGACCGCCTTGCAGCAGGATGGGAAAGGAATTCTTGTGGAACGTGCCCGTCCCGGCTTGATGTCCCTGGAAACCGATACCTTGTTCCAATACCAGCCTTTGGCTGCCTGACCACCACTTCCAACCAACAAAAATAACAACAACAAACATGAACACTACATTATTCAATCCATTCCTACGCATCTGCCGCGCCGCCGCCGAAGAAACGCCGGAAGGGGGCGGACCTCCCGCCACCCAGCAGCCGGAAGACACGCCTCCGGCCCAGCCGCCCGCTCCCGGAGAAGAACAGGCTCCGCCCAATCCGGACAATCCGGGGGAGGCCACTCCGGAATCCGGCGAGGTTGACTTCTCCCTGGATGCTCCACCTCCGGACGGAAAAGAGCAACCCGGGGACGAAACTGAACCAGGCGATACGGAGGACAGCAAGGAGCCGGAAAAGCCCTATGAACTCGAATTACCAGATGATCTGGACGTAACGGACGACTTCAAGGCTACCCTCAAGGAACACGCCAAGGCTTCCGGTCTGGAAGGCAAGGCGGCGGGGAAATTCGTTTCCGGCGTCATCAAATCCATGCAGGAGGCGGAACAGGCCAACATTGCTGCCACCACGAAAGAACTCCGGGAAGACTGGGGCAAAAATTTCAACTCCAACATGAAATCGGTGAAGGAATTTGCGGGCAAGCTCAAACAAAAGTCCGGCCTCACCACGGAGGACCTGGCGCCCCTTCAGTCGCCCAAGGGCTACCGCCTTCTCTACGCCTTGATGAAATCAGTAGGGGAAGACTCCTTCGTTTCCGGGAAGGAAGCGCAGCCGGAAGACCCGCAGAAGGAGGCACAACGAATGCTGACCGATCCGGCGCACCGCTACTTCCGAGCAATTCAGGACCCCAACGACCCCCTCTTCAAGGAAGCCAACCAAGAGTACAACCGCCTTGTCGGTTTTTCGCAATAAAGCAGGCGGAAAACACAGCAGCCTCCGCTTCTTCAATCCCTTTCCGGCATCTTCCGGAAAGGGATTTTTTGATGCTTTTTTTCCCCGAAACGGACCGACAAAAGACTTACTTTCCGGAAACCGGAGTGCTAACATCCCGCCCATGCCCTCCTTCTCCATGTCCAACTCCGATGCCAATTCCCTGGAAGCGGAACGGCTGATGGAAGCCTTCGTTCCTTACGTCCGGGAAGAACAGGAACGCCGCCATCCGGGATGGGCGGCCCTGGTGGAGAAAGTCAAAAAGGCAACATCCCTCCTCAAGCACTACGAAAACCGCACGACCTGGAGCGGCCTTGGAGTCGTGGAATATGCGGACTGGTGTTTTTACCCGGAAGAGAACGGGGACATTTGCCGACTAGTGATTCATGCGGACTTGCTCCCGGCCCGCACCCCATCGGACCGGGCTTCCCATGACAGGATGCTTCAAGAGCTACAAGAAATTCTTCGTCCTCTCCAGTACACCATGAGCCAGGAAGAATACACCCTCACCATCCTGATTCCCCTTTCTGAAAATTGATCGGAAAATCATAAAAAGATAAATTTTCACCGTGTCACATTGCACGAGAAAAGACTTTTTCGTTGTTTCTCATTGCACCCCATTGTTTATATGACACATTTTTCTTTCTCCCCCTCAATCTCCATAATTGCTATACATATTACAAAGCATACACACCTTAACTCTTTAATTATAAATCATCAAAATCCTGTCTTCCCGACCATTTTAAAGCCTGTGGATCAAATGATTTACGGGTTTTGTTTTTTGAGCTGTTCCCTGGTGGTTGTCCGTAAAATAGATGGAGTGGAAGCGGGGTATGCCTGGAAAGATGAAAAACACCCCTGTTGCGGCGGGGCGGCCGAACCTGCAGCCAGTTAAAAAAGCCGGAAATCTTTTGTGTCCGAAACAACGCGGACAGAAAGGCGATGCAAAGTTCTTGTAACACCCGTGTGCTGACGAAAGCCTGGTCCCGGCGGCCCGGATTTTTTCTGACGGCGGGGCGGATGAATAAGATTTGTTAATGTGCCGGGCTGAAAAACGGTGTAAAGAAAACCGCCGCGGGGTGGGAGGTGCGGCGGAATGGAGAAAATGATAGATGATAGAAATAGTTTTATTTCTTTTTTAGTATATAATATTCGGCCAGGACGCCCTGATTGACTGTGCCTTCTTTGTCTGACAGCATTACTTTGCTTCCATCAAGTATTTTATAATAAGATTTTTCATTGGAAGAGGATTGGGCCAGTTCCATCAGGCGGCCATTGATGAAATGATAAGAGCCTTTTGATTCGAAAATAGCGTCTTTTTCTCCTATGTATTCGCTTCTCAACACATAAGTGTTATCGTTGTTTAATGTTAACGCCGTCCTGATTCCTTCACAATCGGCAGCAGGAAGAATTCCTTCATAAGTGCCGTAAAAATTTAAATTCTCCAACTGTTTTTCTGTTTTTGTTTCGCCGCTCTCAATTCGAGAATGATGATTTTGGGGGGAATCACAGCCGGTTATGGCAACTAAACATGCGGTCCATAAAAAATTTATTTTCATGACAAGTTTTTTTCAGCTGGTGGTTTGTGACGTGCGATGCTTGATCCAATGGGGCAGGGAAGGGAGTACGTTCGTTTCCTGTTTTTCCGGTTTTGCCGTAATATAATGAAAGTCTATGGAAGGGGCAAGATATTTTCTTTTCATGGAGCCCGCGAGTATTGATGAATGCCGGATTAAGTAATTTATCCCGTTTTTATTCAACTTTGCCGGAAGAAGAGTTTTCCAACCGGGATTGAGTGTTTTGCAGTCCGTTTTGCGAAGATGTTGTTTTTTTTGAGGGGAGCCGAGTGTCTGGGGAAGCCCCCTCTTTGCAGATATTGCCGAGAAGGCTGGATTTTTTGCTTGAGATTAGGAAGAAGGATTGCAGAGTGGCTTGATGAGGCCCGGCCGACAAAAGACATTTTCCGTTTCCTGGCTGGCGGGGTTGGGGTGGTCGTTTGGCGGGTATGTGACGGGAACACTTCTGGCGGCGGGTGCGGGGGCGCTGGATTTTCCCTTGCTGGCGCAGGTGATGCTTTTGGCCGCGGCGGTTTGTTTTGCTGCCTCTCTTGTTTGTGCGGGAGCGTGTTTCCGGGGCAGCAAGATTGCCCGGTGGTACTTGCTTCTTGTCCTCGTGATGATTATGGTTGCGGTTCTGTTTGGGAATGGAGGCGGTTAATTAGTCATTTGTATATCTTTTGATTGACCGCGTGCGCGCGTATGTATACTTTCCGGTCATGCTCCTTCGATTCTTATCGAGTCTCTTTTTTGCGTCCGGCATTGTTTTGACCGCTCAGGCGAATACCCAGCCTTATCCGGATTCCGATTCTTCTGACGGATACGATACCGGTTTTTATGCAGAGGCTTATTCCGGCGGCTACGACAGCGCTCCGGCTCCGGCGGGGGAATCCGCCTCCAGGCCTGTTTTCCCCACGCAGTCCTATTTTGAATTGCTTGGCCCCATGGATTCCAGAAACGGGCGCGGAAGCGTGGATATCCAGAATTGGATGACGGATTTGAATTTGTGCAGGATGTCCAGCGGTTCCTGGAATTTTTCTTCTACGGCGGCCTTGCGTCTGAGCTGGTTTAATGGAAAAGGAGCGGATGAGATGGATGTGGACCGGCTGTACACGATTTGGCTGAATGTGAACGCCTCCTATGCCATCACGGGGAAGACGCGCCTGGTTTTCGGTGTGACGCCCCAGATTTCCACGGATTTCGATACATGGACGAGCCATAATATTTTCTTGGGAGGCCATGTTCTTCTGGCAGGCCCCTTGAACGACCGGTTCAGCTATGGAATCGGCATCGGCTGTTATCCGCAGCTTGGGGATTATCCTTTCCTGCCCCTTATCCAGTTTAAATGGGAAGCTTCCCGCAATTGGACGCTTCAGCTGGAAGGGGCCCGCCTTTCCTATATCAACAAGGTGAGCGATGGGTTGAAGTGGGGACCCTTCGTTTCCGTGGCGTCCGGCACATGGACGATTCACCATGACCGCCGCGTCCGCCAGTTTGCATGGATTTCCGGCGTCGCCGGCATAGGCGCCGATGTGGGGTTGGGTCACTGGGGCAGCGTGCGCCCCAGGCTGGTGGCGGATGTCGGTTTTTCCTTCGGGAATTCCGGCACTATCAAGACAAGCAACGGAAGCCATGATTTGGAAAAGTACCATTATGACCCCGGTTTTTATTTGCGTGCGGGGCTGCTATTTGAGTTTTGACCGGCCAACAGGATTAGCGAATACATGACAAAGGCCTCCGGTGCGTTGAATGTGCCGGAGGCCTTTTACATATGGGGACGTTTGAAGCCGGGACGGTTCCCGGAGGCAGTCAGGCTTCTTCAACGGAGGGTCTGCCCACGGAGTGGTATTCAAATCCTACGGCCCGGAGGTTTGCCGGGGAGAGGATGTTTCTTCCGTCAAAGATGATGCGGTTGTGCATGACTCCGGCGAGTTTCTGCAGATCCGCATTCGCATATTCGCTCCATTCCGTGGCGATGACCAGAACTTCCGCATCCCGGGCGCATTCGTACATGTCTTCCACCAGTTTGACCCCCATAGGGTTCAGAATGGGGGCCGCCGTGTGCATGGCTTTGGGGTCCGTAGCGGTGACAATGGCTCCTTCCCCGCAGAGTTTTTCACATAGTTTCAGGGCGATGGATTCCCGGACGTCGTCCGTGTTCTGTTTGAAGGCAAGGCCCCAAACGGCTATCTTTTTGTCCTTGAGGACCCACAGGCGGTCCCGAATTCTGTCCAGGAAGTGGATATGCTGGGTATCATTGATGTGTTCCACTTCCTCCAACAGGGTGAAGGGAATGCCCAGCGTGCGGCTGATGTTGATGAAGGCTTTGACGTCTTTCGGGAAGCAGGACCCGCCGTAGCCCAGCCCCGCGTTGAGAAAGTGGCGTGAGATGCGTTTGTCCATGCCGATGCCTTCCGCCACCAGTTCCACGTCTGCGCCCGTTTTTTCACAGACCTTGGCGACAGCGTTAATGTAGGAAATTTTCAGAGCCAGGAAGGAGTTGGCTGCGTGCTTGATGAGTTCCGCGGAGTTGACGTCCGTTTCCAGAATGGGGGCATGAATGGGCTGGTAAACGCGCTTGATGACGTTCATGGCCTGTTCCGAGTTGGCTCCAATGACAATGCGGTCAGGGTGCAGCAGGTCGTCCACGGCGCATCCTTCCCTCAGGAATTCTGGATTGGAGACAATGTCGAACTGAACATTCGGCCCCGCATAGTGCTTGATGGTCTGGCTGACTTTTTCCCCGGTTTTGACGGGTACGGTGGATTTGTCCACAATGACCTTGTATCCCATTTCTGGTTGGAGCGCCTGGGCGATTTCCCTGGCCACTTTTTCAATGTAGGTCAGGTCCACGGAACCATCCGTATTGGGCGGCGTGGGCACGGCGATGAAGATGACTTCGCTTTCCGCAATGGAAGCGGCGATGGAAGGGGAAAATTCCAGCCGCCCCACGGCTACGTTTTTTTTCACGAGCTCTTCCAGCTTGGGCTCGTAAATGGGGATGGCCCCGGATTGAAGAGTACGTATTTTTTCCGTATTATTATCCACGCAAATGACGTGATGGCCCATTTCGGCAAAACAGGTGCCTGTGGTCAGCCCCACGTAACCACTGCCGATAATTGTTAAATTCATAGTGTTAGCGTAAATATTGGTAAAAACTTAACTGTATGGAAAAGTAAGAGCAGTCAACCCCTGAGCATTATGGGATAGGGAATTTTTTCTGTCAAAATAAAAAGTTCCTGATTGAGCGCCTCCTTTCCTTGTGGTATAACCGTGACCAGACAGGAAAATATCTGTTTATTTTAATTTGAACGTTATGAAAACACCTATCACCGTTACCGTTACAGGAGCCGCCGGCCAAATTGCCTATTCCCTTCTGTTCCGTATTGCCTCCGGCAGCATGCTGGGGCCGGATCAGCCGATCAACCTGCGCCTGCTGGAAATTCCCCCGGCCATGAATGCTCTGGAAGGGGTGGTGATGGAGTTGCGTGACGCCGCGTTCCCGTTGGTTAATGAAATTGTCCCGACCAGCGATCCTGATGAAGCGTTCGCCGGCGCCAACTGGTGCCTGCTGGTAGGCTCCGTTCCCCGCAAGGCCGGTATGGAACGCAAGGACCTACTGGATATCAACGGCAAGGTGTTCATCGGCCAGGGGCAGGCCATTGCCCGCAGCGCCGCCAAGGATGTGCGTGTGCTGGTGGTCGGCAACCCCTGCAATACGAATGCCCTTATTGCCATGCACAATGCGAGCGGCGTTCCCTCCGACCGCTTTTTTGCCATGACTCGCCTGGATGAAAACCGTGCCAAGAGCCAGCTTGCGGAAAAGGCCGGCGTCCATGTGACGGAAGTGACCAACATGGCCATCTGGGGCAATCATTCCTCCACCCAGTACCCTGATTTCACCAACGCCAGGATTGGCGGAAAGCCTGTGACGGAAGTCATCAAGGATACGGAATGGCTTAAGGGCGATTTCATTACCACCGTGCAGCAGCGCGGTGCCGCCATTATCAAGGCACGCGGCGCTTCTTCCGCCGCTTCCGCCGCTTCCGCAGCCGTGGATACCGTCCGCAGCCTGGCTACCCAGACTCCGGAAGGCGACTGGTATTCCGTGGCCGTTTGCTCCGACGGTTCCTACGGCATTGAAAAAGGTCTTATCTGCTCCTTCCCGGTCCGCACCACCAAGGATGGCGGCTGGGAAATCGTGCAGGGGCTGCCGGTTGATGCGTTCTCCCGTGAAAAAATTGACGCTACCGTTAATGAACTGAAGGAAGAACGTGACGCTGTTTCCTCTTTGTTGAAGCATTAATGTTGATTTGCTCTTGCGCCGGGTTTCCCGTTTTCGGGAAGCCCGGTTTTTTATGTCCTGAAGATTCCATAAACCTCATTTTCTGCGGGACAGAAGTTTTCTTCCGTGTTAAAAAAAACGATGGATGCAGCATCCGCTAGTTTATGGATCAGGACCGCATATTATACAGAGGAGAGGCTTTTACGCTGACCGGAAATTCCTTGCGCCAGGATGCCGCGCATTGGGCGGAGGTACAGCCGGACGGTCAGGTGAAAACCATGAAAAACGGCCGCTATTCCGAGTGGAGCATTGTTTCGGAAGCCGGGAACGCCCCGCATTACCGGGGAAATTTTGAAGTGCTTAATCAGGCTTACGGCCTGGCGTTGCATGAGGCTGGAGCCCTGCTTAATGAAGAAGGAACGTTCCGGACGGGAGCCAACTGGCCTACTGTGTGGACCCGGGATATTTCCTATTCCACCCATCTGGGATTGGGGTTGTGGAATGTCCGTGCCTGTATGAACAGTCTAAATGCACGGGTCCGGAACGGGGAGGTGGAGCAGGATACCGGCACGGGCGGTTCCTGGCCCATTTCTTCCGACCGTGTGGTGTGGGGGATGGCTGCGTGGGAAGTTTACTGCCTGACGGGGGATGCCGACTGGCTGTCCCTTTCCTGCCGAGTGATGGAAAAGACATGCATGAGGGATGAACAGGTGCTTGCGGCCACGGGCGGCTTGATGAAGGGGGAATCGTCCGTGCTGGACTGGAGGGATCAGAGCTACCCTGCGTGGATGACTTCTGCCGATATTGGGGATTCTTGCAGCCTGTCCACCATGCTCCTGCATGCGGAGGCCCGCAAGATTCTGGCGCGGATGTTCCGGGAGCTGGGGCTGGAGGAGAAGGCCCGGGAGTGGGAGGAGAAGAGCGTTTCCCTGGCCGCGGTTATTGAGCGTTTTTTCAGGATTCCGGAACATGTCCTGTACGGGCAGTACCTGTACGGACGCGGGTATCCCGTACTGTCGGAGAAGGTGGATTCCCTGGGCAATCTGCTTTGCGTCCTTCTGGGGCAGGCTGGCGGTTCCCATGCCGCCGGGATGGTTGCCTCCCTTCCTCATGGCGTTTATGGCATTCCCTGCATCCATCCCCAGATGCCTGATAGCGTGCCCGCCTACCATAACCGCGCCATGTGGCCTTTCCTGGAGGGCTATTATGCGCAGGCCGCGGCGGCGGTGGAGAATGAATCTGCCCTGGCGCTGGCGGTCGCCTGCATGGTCCGTGCCGCCCTGTTGTGCGGCACGAACAAGGAAAATGTCCTTCTGGAAACGGGGCTGGATGAGGGGCTGCTGCTCAGTTCGGATAGCCAGCTCTGGAGTATTGCCGGCATGCTGGGCTGTTTTTACAAGGGATTGTTCGGCATCCGTCTGTCTCCGGATTCTCTGGAATTCCGTCCTTGCGTTCCAAAGTCTTTTGAAGGCGTTCATGAGTTGTCCGGGCTGGAATACCGCGGCATGACGGTAGATGTGTTTCTGCAGGGCTGCGGGCACCGGATAGCGCGGTGCCTGGTCAACGGGCAGGAGGCCCCTCCCGTCCTTTTGCCGGGCATGAAGGGGCGCGTTTTTGTGAAATTGGAGCTGGACGGCGGAGAAGAGGATGAAGGGGCGGTGAATTTAACCCGCATGGGCAGCAGCCTGGAGTCTCCTGCGTGGAAGGCGGCGCGCCATGGTATTGCATGGGAGTCTGTGGAAGGAGCCGATTATTACCGTGTTTACCGGAATGGCATCCCTGTATCTCAAACGGAGTACTGCCATTATATCCCCGCACCCGGCCGGGGGGACGTGTCTTTCCAGGTGATGGCAGTCGCTCTGGATGGGAGGGAGTCTTATCTTAATGAACCCAATGATTATCCTTCTGCGGATTCCCGCATGGAGACGCGCCCCTGCGGCTTGAGCGGGGATGAAGTCTGGTTTTCCCGCGTCACGGAATCCCCGGACGCTCTTTGTTACAATGTCAATATAGATAAGCCCGGAGTGTACCGGGTGGACGCCTTTTTCGCTAACGGCACTTATGATGTTTCAGACGGGAATACCTGCGCCCTGCGCAGTCTGTACCTGAACGGCAGGCGCGCAGGCACGCTGGCTTTCCCCCATACGTCCCGTTCCGGAAACTGGGAGTATTTTATTTATTCAACGGCAGTGGAAACGGTGATGACGCCCGGTCCCTGCCGTGTGGAAGTGGTGTATGATTCCTTTTCCGAAAATATGAATCGTCTGGTGAATGATATGGTGATAAAACACCTTCGGTTTACCCGTATATCCTGATATTAGTTCATGAATGTTATGTCGAAACGTTTTTTTGCCTTGTTGCTGATCCTGGGGTCCGGGATATGGAGTGTTCCTGCCATGGGGATGGATGAGGAGTCAGCTTCCAGGGCATCTGTTCCTGCCTCCTCGGACAGGGAGGGAGCGGAGTTTACCCGTCTGCCCGTCAGCTGGACGGTTAATCCCAGGGATGCCGCCAATGCCCGTGCCGCCTGGAAAACGCTGAGCGCCTATCATCGGGGCAAACCGAAGTCTTCCAGAAAATTGCATGTGGTTTACGTAACGTTCAAGGACAGGCCTGCCCTTGAAGGATACCGGGAACGGTATGATCATATTCTGAAGAATATTCAGGCATATTATGCGGACCAGATGCAGGCCAACGGTTTCCCTCCGCTCACATTCCAGCTGGATTTGGATGAACGGGGCAAGCTGGTTATTCATGATGCCTATGTGGATAAACCCATGAGCGAGATGAGCGTGCAGAGCTCCGGCCCCGTCTCCCGGGAAGCCGCCAGGAAGGTGCTGGCTTCCAAGGGGATTGATATTGAGAAGGAACATGTGCTGGTCGTTTGCCAGCTTCCGGACGGCGTGGGTCCTTATTACGGCGGCGGCTTCAGCCACCAGGGCACGGGGTGGACCTGTGACCAGGAAGGGCTGGATCCCGCCAGCTTTCTGGATACGGAAATGATGCAGGGCGGCCGTTTCAAGGTGACCAGGGGAAAGAACGCCACCATTTACATAGGCGGTACGGCCCATGAATTGGGGCATTCCTTCGGCCTTCCCCACACGGGCGACGGATGGAATTACCCCGACGCCGGAGCTTCCCTGATGGGCCATGGCAATTCCACCTACGGCGACGAGCTGCGCCATGAAGGGAAGGGCGCCTATTTGGCGCCGACGGATGCTTTGAAACTGGCCAGTGTTCCCCTGTTCAACGGGGTGGAGACGGAACTTCCCGCAGACGCCTCCTTCGGGCGTATGCTCGGCAAGTATGTCCCGGGGTCTTTTGAACGGCTGGAGGCCATTCCCGTTAAAGACGGATTGCGGCTGAAAGGGAGGGTTCATCTGACGCGCCCCGCGTATGGCATTGTTGCCCATTTGGATCCGCCCGGAGGTTCGGATTATGATTCCAATGCCGTGGGCGCTTCTCTGGATGAAAAGGGAGAGTTTGATCTCACCATCTGCAGGCCGGGATATAAGGGTGGTTTTATAGAAATGCGGGTGGCCGTATTGAATTGCGACAGCACGCGCAGCATGATTACTCTGCCCGTGTGGATGGATGCCCGGGGAGCCAAGGCCCCTTCTCTGGCCCAGATCGTTTATTTCGGGGATGTTCAGAATCTGTGGATACGGGGCCGCACGGAAGAAGCCCGGAAGGCGCTGGCGGAAGTGGAACGCAGGCATGGTTCCCGTTCTGAAGTGAAAGAATGGCTCCCTGTCTGGAAGCGCGCTCTGGGGCGCCAGGAGCCCGCGCTGGAAGTTGTTCCGGCGCAGATTCCTGCGGCAACCGCCAGTATCAGCCTGAATGACTGCAAGCCTTCCGTAGCCCAGGTGGGGTGGGCCGTTCCGTTGTGGGATGTCCTGTTCCCGTCGGATTTGGGGCCCGTGCCTTTCTTCCGGACAATCGGAAGGCCGGAACGTTTCATTCTGGCTCATGCCCCGGCTGTTTTTGCCTATGACCTGGATGGGCGCTGGAAAGAGTTCCGCGCTGATGTGGGGCTGCCCTTCGGCTCCCGCGGCAGCGTCAAATTCAGCGTGTATTTGGACGGCAGGAAGCTTATGGAATCCCTTGTGCTCAAGGACGGGGACTCCATTCCCGTGAAGACGGCGGTAGAGGGCGGCAGGAAGCTGGAAATCCGCGTGGATGACGCCGGAGACGGCAATGCCGCCGATTGGGGCATTATAGCCAACGGCATGCTGACCCGGTAAATTTTCTGCCCCCACTGGCGGAGAAATGTGACATTAGGCTTGTCTTTTGCCCTTTCTCATAGTGTTCTGTGGGCTAGCCATGATTGGGACGATTGCAAAGCTATGGGGTGCGGCGGCGCTGGTTGCCGGGGCTTCCCTGTTTGCAGAAACGGCTGCGGAGCAGCCGCCCGTCCCTTCCTCTGAAACCGGGCAGGAAAATGCCGGAGGGAAAATGGCGGGCAATCTGTTTTCCGGCACTCTCATGCCGCAGATTCCCTCCAATATTTCCATTACCAATGAAGGCGCCATCAGGGTGGAGGAATCCAGGAAGGTTATTTTTGAAGGACCGCATGTCCACATGGTGACGGATACCGGGGTGGAGGTATTTGCGGATTATGCCCAGGCGGATATGGACCAGGGCAAGGTGTTTCTGAAAGGGAACCTGGCCATTTACCAGAGTGACGGCAGGACAAGGACCAACAGCCTGGTACGCGCCGACAGCGCGGAGTTTGACTGGGAGAACGAAGTGCTTCTTACGGATGCCATCCGTGCGAAGATGGAGGGATTGATTCTGCGCAGCGGAAAGTTTGAATCCCGGAAGGATGCCGCCGGCAACACTTACCTGGAAGCCTGCAATGCCTCCGTCACGGCGGAAGACATCAGCGAGCCTCTCACCTGGATTTCCGCCGACAGGATACGAGTGTATCCGGAAGACAGGTTTTCTTTCAAGAACCTGACCCTTTATTACGGTGGCGTTCCCTTCTTTTATTTCCCCTACCTCAGCCATTCCCTTAATCCGGAAGTTGGCTATCTTCCCATCCCCGGCATGCGCTCCATCTGGGGGCCTTACCTCCTGAATGAATACGGGTTCCTGATGGGGAAAAAATGGTCGGACAACGGCATGCCTTCCGCGGATTACCTGGGAACCCTGCATGCAGATTACCGCACCCGGCGCGGTTTCGCCTACGGATTGGACATCCGCGACGTGCTGCTGGAAAAGGATTGTCCGGACATGACGGGGCTGTCCTTTTACAAAACCCATGACAAGGGGGTGAAAATCAACGCCGGTGATGATGAGTACCGTGAGCATCTGGACCCGGACCGGTGGAGGTTCGCGCTCCAGCAGATGTGGAGCCACAGGGTGAATCTCCGCACGGACTGGCGGTTGAAGGCCAACATCAACATGTTGAGCGACGAGTACATGCTCCGCGATTTTTATCCGGAAATTTATCAGCGCAATTCTTCTCCGGACAACACGGTGCTTCTTTCCCGTACGGACGATACGAATGATTTTTCACTGTTGCAGCGTTTTGTCCCCAATAATTTTTACATAGCGGACCAGCGGACGGAGTTCAGTTATGAGCGCATCAAGTCTCCCGTATTCCGTTCCCCCGTCATGTATGAAAGCCGCACCAGCTTCGCTTTCCTCAAGCAGTACGTTCCTCCGTTCATGCGGACGGAAATCCGGAACATGCTGGACGGGATGGACCCCGGAACTTCTTCCTATGATTACTGGGCCCGAATGCTGATGACGGACAGCTACAGCAGGTTCCACTCCTTCCATGAGGTTTCCGTTTCCAAGAAAATCATGGGATTCCTGAACCTGACCCCCAAAGTGGGCGGAGGCTATACGGGATATTACGGCGTGGAGGACTACAAACCGCTCAACCAGGGAATTTTTTACGCCGGAACGGATGCCGATTTCAAATTCTCCCGCCGTTATTCTTCCGTATATAGTGATTCCTTTGGGCTGAACGGCATGAACCATATTGTTCAGCCCCATTTTACGCTGGCGTATGTCAAAACCAACCGCCTGAGCGAGCTTTATCCCCAGATTGACGGCGATACCCCCACGACCAATCCCCCATCCTTGAGCATAGGCAGATACACGGAGATTGATTCCCTGTCCACGGGGCTTGTCTTCCGGTATGGATTGCGCAACATGCTGATGACCAGCCGGGATGCTAATTCCCACCGCTGGTTTTCCTGGGATGTGTTCATGGATGCCTATCTGCATGATCCCGTCAACCGTCGGGATTTTTCCAACCTTTTTTCGTTCATGCGCTGGAATCCCGTTCCCTGGATGGAATACCGGTCGGAAATGCAGGCTCCCGTTTTGGGTAAGGACAAGATTTCCGGCTGCCGTGAATACAACAACTCCCTGCGTTTCATGCCATGGCGTTCCACGGAACTCGTCGTGGGGCACCGTTATTTGAACCAGCATTCCCTTCTGGAGGACAGCAGCCAGCTGGATTTGCGTATTTTACAGCGCTTTTCGGAAGCCTGGGCTTTCAGCGGCAAGTGGCGTTTTTCTCTGTTGGACGGCAAGCTGGACATCCAGGAATACAATGTGTACCACAATATGGGATCCTGGTATTTGGGCGTGGGCGCTTTCGTTCGCAAGAACGGGAACAAAAACGAATTCGGGCTGGGCATCAGCTTTACCATCCAGCAGACCGGGGATTATATGCCGGTCAAATTCCTTTGATATCCGGAAAGGACACGGTTTTTTGCGGGGTTTTTCCCGGAAGCTTTTTCCTTTTTCAGAGGATTCGCGTTTTGAGAATGGGTTCTGCCCGGTGTGGGGTGTTGTTCCGGAGATGGAAAGATATGTAGCTGGTCAGCAAGAGGCGGAAAGGCTACGGTTGGAAGGATGGAGAGCGGCCTGTTTCCGGCGTGCCGGACAGGAAGAAAGGAAGAAGAGGTAAGGAGCCGCTGCCGCGTTTGTGCCGGAACCTTGGCTTGCATTCCGGCAGGGAAACGGGGAAAATGCCAGGGCATGGAGCAAGCTGCGGCGGAAAACCGTCCGGCTTCCTGCACGAATAATCATACATGAATATGAACGCACAGGAATTGATCGAGACGCTGGAATGGCGTTACGCCACCAAGGTATTCAATCCGGACCGCCGCATTCCGGCGGAGGACTGGGAAGCCCTTTTGGAATCCCTGCATTTGAGCCCTTCCTCCCTGGGGCTTCAGATGTGGAAGTTCCTTGATGTCCGGGATCCCGCCGTGCGTTCCCGGCTTCGGGAAGTTTCATGGGGACAGCCCCAGGTTACGGACGCTTCCCATCTGGTGGTTTTCTGTGCCCGCAGGGATTTCAAGCCGGAAGACGTGCAGCGCTATCTGGAACGTATTGTGGAAGTGCGCGGTGTTGCCATGGACTCCCTGGACCAGTACCGCGCCCGCATTTTTGAACTGGTGGATTCCAAGTCTCCGGAAGTGCTGAAAGCCTGGCTGGAACGGCAGGTGTACATCGCCCTCGGGTTCATGATGAGCTGCGCCGCGGATCTCCGCGTGGACACCTGCGCGCTGGAAGGGATGGATCCGGCCGCCTATGACCGCATTCTTTATCTGGAAAATTCCCCTTATTACACGCTTTGCGCCCTAGCTCTGGGTTACCGGAATGAAGAGGAGGATAAGTACGCCCGTCTGGCGAAAGTACGTTTTGACCGGGATGAAGTCATTCCGGTCATATGACGAAGTTTTTTTACTAATCCCCGGTTTCAAGCAGTCGCCGCATGTCTTCCGGCAGGGGAGCTTCCGCGGTGAAGGTTTCTTCATCAAACGGAAATTCCAGCCGGCAGGCATGCAGCGCATGGCGCGGCAGAACCAGCTGCTCCTCCAGTTCCCGACTCCATCCGTGCTGGATGTATTCCAGATAGCAATGTTCGGACGGACCGTAAATTTTGTCACCCAGGATGGGATGTCCCAAGTGCGTCAGATGTACGCGTATCTGGTGCATGCGTCCTGTTTCCGGAATGCACCGGACCAGCGCCAGGGGGCCCCGGCGTGTATTCCATGTCCGTTCTTTTCGGAAAACGGTAGTGCATGCTTTTCCGGCTGGGTGCACGGCCTGTTTGACCCATATGCGGCTTTCCGCGACTTCCCCCTGTCTTAAAATGGGGGCGGTGCATGCTGTTTCCGTCCATTCAGGCCATTCCTGCACGATTGCCAGATATTCCTTGTGTATCAGGCGCCGCTGCATGGCTCTTCCCAGCTCCCTGGCCGCCCTTTTGTTTTTGGCGACCAGCGTCAGACCGCTGGTTTCCCTGTCCAGTCTGTTGACCAGGGAAAGGGCGGCTCCGTTGGCTATTTCATAGCTTAGCAGGGCTTCCACGCCTTCCAGGAGGCAGGGTTCCTTTTTCCCGTTGGACGGGTGGACGATGAGGGGCGCTCCCTTGTCCACCACAATCCAGTCCCCGGATTCCGCCGCCACCTCAAAGTGCGGAAAACAGGCAATTGGTGCTTCGGAAATGGGAATCCACATGGCGGATGGGTGGTTTACAGCGCATCCGGACGGATAGGAGCCCATTCCCCCGGTTTCAGGTTCAGGCTGTCCAGATGCAGGGAGCCGATGGAAACACGGCACAGAGATAAGACGGGAGCGCCTACGGCAGCCAGCATGCGGCGAACCTGGTGGTATTTTCCTTCCGTAAGAGTCAGCAGGGCGCGTCGCGGTTCCCGGATTTCCAGCAGGGCGGGGGCGCAGGGGCGGGTTTCCCCGTTCAGCGTGAGGGTTCCGGAGGCGAACAACTCTACGGCTTCTGTCGGAATGTCCTCCTCCGTGACGGCTTCGTAAACTTTGGCGACGTGATGGCGGGGGGAGGTCATGCGGTGGATGAATTTTCCGTCGTCCGTGAGGAGAAGCAGGCCGGAAGTTTCCTTGTCCAGCCGTCCTACGGAAGAAACCGCAGGGTTCCTGTTCCGCCACTGGAAGGGCAGCAGGTCGTAAATCAAATCCCCCTCCCCGTCGTCATGGCTGCAGGTGTACCCTTCAGGTTTGTAAAGGGCGGCGTACAGGCCGTCCGGGAATTCCACAGGTTCTCCGTCCAGTAGGATGCCTTCCGCCTGCACCTTGTCCGTGGGGGAGGAGCATGGTTTTCCCTTGAATGTAATGGAGTGGCGTTTGATCCAACCCGGCGCTTCCCTCCTGGAACAATATCCGTAGCGGGATAAAAGGGCATCCAGTCTCATGCGGCATATTTTTTCCTAATGGGAACAAAAAACAAGGTTGAAGTATGCCTCCCCGGCTGATAGCATTAAACTATTACATGCGGGGCCGCCCTGGTGGGGCGCTGCCGTTGTTCACCATTTACGCTTATATAGTTCCATGATTGAAACGATTACAGAAGAACAGTTGACTCCCCAGCAGGCCGAATTTTGGGTGCGCGCCCGCCAGGCGGTGGACATGAACAATTATCCCTATGCCGTCAGCTTGCTCAAGGCCCTGGTAAAGCAGCTTCCCGGTTTTCTGGAAGGCCGCAAGGCGTTGCGCGCCTGTGAAATCAAATTGAATCCGGAGGCCAAGAGAGGGGGGCTGTTCAGCGGCATGAAAATCAGCACCAGCAAGCTTACTTCTTCCAAAAAGGACGCGGCTACCCAGCTTTCCGCTTTGGAAGACGAATTGGAAAATGATCCTTACAGCATTCCGGTAAACGAGGCCCTGTACACGGCTGCCATGGAAGTAAATTTCCCAGATCTGGCCGCTTTTGCTCTGGAGACCGTTCGCCAGGGGCATCCCGGCAACAAGAAAATGCTCCACATGCTGGCCTCCCATTACGTTTCCCGGGATATGCCGGCCCAGGCTGCGGAAGTGTACCATGACCTTGTGAAGCTGGATCCCACGGACAGTGTGGCCGTAAAGAGCGAAAAGGACTGCATGGCGCGCGCCACGATGCAGCAGCAGAAGTGGGAGGAGGCTAAAAGCTTCCGGGACGTGATGAAGAACTCGTCGGAAACGAACACCCTGGACAAGAGCGACAAGAAAGGGCTCACCCGTGCGGAACTGGAAGAGCGCCTGGGGCTTCTCTCCGCCCGTTACGCCCAGAACCAGCAGGATCTGGCCGTCGTGCGCGACATTGCCGGCGTTTATGAACAAATGGAAGATTGGGCCAATGCCTATTCCTTCTATAATTACGCGTTCAGCCTCAGCAACAATGATATTTCCCTGGAAAACAAGGCCTCGGAAATGAATGAGCGATGCCGCAAGGCCCAGGTGGAGGAAATCCGCCGCCGCGCTGCCGCGGAGCCGGATAATAAGGAACTTCAGGAACAGCTTGCCCAGTTTAGCAAGGAAGCTGCGGAGCAGCAGGTGGCTTTGTGCCGCCAGCGTGTGGAAAACAACCCCACGGACCCGCAAACCCGTTTTGAGCTGGGCCAGGCCCTCTTTGACTGCGGCAATTACACGGAAGCCATTCCGGAACTCCAGCGCGCCCGCAACAACCCCCATATCCGCATCCGCGCCATGCTGTTGCTCGGCAAGTGCTATGACGCCAAGAACATGCATGATATGGCCCTGCGCCAGCTGGAGGAAGCCAATAAGGAATTAATAGAAATGAATGACACCAAGAAGGAAATCCTTTACATGATTGGCTTGCTTTATGAAAAGCAGGGCAAGAAGGGGGAATCCCTTGCTGCATTCCAGCAGATTTACGACGCCGAGTACGGCTACCGCGACGTAGCCAGGCGCGTGGAATCCTCTTACGGCAATTAGGGCGGTTCCCGTTTTGTGCCCGTAATGGGACGCCGTGTTCAAAGCCTTTGCCGGAAACGGCAAAGGCTTTGCTGTAGGAAGGTTATTTTTATTTCTGCGGACGAGAACCGTAACAGCTTTTATTCCGGCGGGCAACGGAGAGGGGCGGGAGACCTTGTGTTTTTTCTTGTCCGTTCCGGAAGGAACTGAAAAAATGAAGAGAGAGCAAGCTGATGCAGGCATTGCTTACGATTGATGTTCAAGGTGATTATTTTACGGAATGCACTGCATGCAGAGAATCCTGTGAGTATGTTGGCAGCTGGTTAAGTATGGATATCACCAACGAATATGAGAGGATGCCGGATATTGGCTGCATGGGAAAGATTGGGGTTCTTTCTTATGAAATGCCAGGGAGGGAAGTCTTATGATTCTTTTGATTGGCGGCAGCACGCATACAGGGAAAACACTCGCGGCGCAGCGGGTGCTTGAAAAATATTCCTATCCCTATTTATCCATTGACCATTTAAAGATGGGGTTGATACGCAGCGGGATATGCCCTTTCTCCCCTGAAAGCCCCGATGAAGAGCTGACTCCCTTCCTCTGGGGCATTATCAAAGAAATAGTAAAGACCGCGATTGAAAACGGCCAAAATTTAGTGGTGGAAGGTTGCTATATTCCCTTTGACTGGAAGAAGGATTTTACGCAGGCCTGCCGGGAACGGATACGGTATGTATGCCTTATTTTTTCAGAAAATTATATTCAAAGGCATTATCATGATATCCTGAACCATGAGAATGCGATTGAACGGCGCATGGAGAGTTCTCCCGTTACGCAGGAAGAGTTGCTGCGTGAAAACAGGGACAATCTTGAAAAATGCAGGTTCTATGGCTGTGACTATCTGTTGATTGACGAGTCTTATAACGTGGAGATCATGTTGTAGAGAACAGAGGCTTCCCGTTGTCCGGGGAAGGAAAGAGAAGGTTATTCTAAATTGCTTGGTTTATAGGCGCAGGCGGTAAGAGAGAGGTTCTTCCTCTCTTCCTCTGTATTTTTTCCAGAACTGCCCGTGTCAGAGCACCTTGGAAAAAAACTCCTGCAGTCTGGGATTGGCGGGGCGGTCGATAACGCGGTCCGGAGGCCCTTCTTCCACAATTTTCCCTTTATCCATGAACAGGACGCGGGAAGCCACCTCCCGCGCGAACCCTATTTCATGGGTAACCACTACCATCGTCAGTCCTCCCTGCGCCAGCTCCTTCATCAGGGAGAGCACTTCTCCCACCATTTCCGGGTCCAGGGCTGATGTCGGCTCGTCAAACAGGATGACATCCGGATTCATGACTAGGGCGCGCACGATGGCGATGCGCTGCTTTTGGCCTCCGGAAAGCTGGAGGGGATAGGAGTGCCTCTTGCCGTACAGCCCAATGCGCTGGAGAAGGGTTTCCGCCTGGTCTGCTGCCTCCTTTCTGCTGGAGCGTCCCGTTTTAACCGGGGCGATGGTGATATTTTCCAGAATGGTCAGGTGCGGGAAAAGATTGAAATGCTGGAAAACCATGCCTACATGCTGGCGGAATTGATTGACGTCCGTTCCGGGAGAGGTAATCAGCTTTCCCTTGAAACGGATTTCTCCGGAGGTCGGTTCCTCCAGCAGGTTCAGGCAGCGCAGGAAGGTGCTTTTACCGGAACCGGACGGGCCTACGATGAAGACCACTTCACCCCGGTCAATTTTCGTGGTGACATCGTTGACTGCCGACACGGAGTTGAATTCCTTAACCAAATGGCTGATTTGGAACATGGGAGTGTTTCCAGGATGTTCATTCATTGTTTTTCAGTTTTCTTTCCAGTTTGCCGAGCATCCAGCTGAACAGCATGACCACGGAGAGGTAAATCAGGGCCACGGCCGTCAGCGGCATGAAGGCGGTATAAGTCTGGCTCCGGATGATGTCGCCGCCCTTGGTCAGGTCCTGGAGGGCGATATAGCCGGAGACGCTGGTCTCCTTCAACAGTACGATAAATTCGTTTCCCAGAGAGGGAAGTACATTTTTAAAGGCCTGGGGCAGGATAATGTAAATCATGGTTTGGGCATATCCCAGGCCGAGACTGCGCCCGGCTTCAAATTGTCCTTTGTCAATGGACATAATGCCGCCTCTGATGATTTCCGCTACATAGGCTCCTGAGTTGAAGCCGAAGGCCACCACGGCCACCAACACTTTGCTGACATCCACGGAGCCGAAGATGACAAAATAGATCATGAGCAGTTGAACGACCACCGGCGTGCCGCGGATGACTGTCAGGTACAGTTTGCAGAGGGCATTCAGGAAACGGAGATTGCCCGTTTTGTCATGCGTGGCGCGGATGACGGCCACCACAAAGCCCACCAGAATGCCCAGCAGAACGGAAAAGAAAGAGACCTCCACCGTCACCAGAAAGCCGTTGGTCAGGTATTTCCAGCGGCCTTCCTGCATGAAATTGACATAAAAGGATTCTTTCAGGTCCAGCCATGTATTTTCCAGCCAGCCTCCTCCGGAAGCGTGTTGTTCGGGACCGGCAGCGGATTTAACCTGCATGGCCGCATAAGCGTTCCGTATTTCCTCCAGCTTTCCGGAGGCTTTCAATGCTGCAATGGTGTCGTTAATATCCTGAAGGAGAACCGTATCTCCCTTGCGGACGGCAATGGCGTAGGATTCGGAAGTGAGGGGTTCCGGCAGAATTTCCAGCCGTTCATTGCCCGCTACGTACATTTTTGCCGGATCCTGGTCAATGACGGCGGCGTCCACCTTGCCTGCCGCCACGGCGGCCACAGCCAGCGCTCCGTTAGGGAAGCGTTCC
The DNA here is from genome assembly GCF_001917295.1 of Akkermansia sp. 54_46. Classification (NCBI taxonomy): domain Bacteria; kingdom Pseudomonadati; phylum Verrucomicrobiota; class Verrucomicrobiia; order Verrucomicrobiales; family Akkermansiaceae; genus Akkermansia; species Akkermansia sp. 54_46. Next base: position 346,693 of record NZ_MNUD01000036.1, on the reverse strand, counting down.
GGCTGCTGGATGTTCCGTGTGACGTAAATGTCTCCCGTGGCCCCGTGCTGCACTCCGATTCTTTTGCCGCGGATATCTTCCCGCTTCCGGATGGGAGAACCTTTGGGAACGATGATAACCTGAGCGGCTTCCACATAGGGAATGGAGAAGTCCACTTTCCTCCTGCGTTCCGGCGTAACCGTGATTCCGGAGGCGGCTACGTCCGCCTTCCCGGAAACTACAGCCGTAATCACGGAATCAAAGCTCATGTCTTCAATGACCAGCTCCCTGCCGGTGCGCCGGGCTACCTCCCGCATGATTTCCGGGTCAATGCCCAGGATGGTGTTTCCGTCCCGGAATTCGTAGGGAGGGAAAGTCGCTTCCGTCACCATCAGGATTCTGCCGTTTTCCGCCGCTGGTGCGCCGCAGCATAGGAGAAGCCAAAGCGTCAGCAGGGCTCCGAGATGATTCAGAAAGGAAATGGATGGCATGAAAGCAAGGGGGAAAAGGTGAAGTCTGAACCGGCGGGGTATATGATTTACCTGCCTGCAACGCAATAAAAAACTGTTTCTTCCCGGTTCCGGTTTGTCCTGTCTCACGGCAGGGAAGCGGAGTAGCGGGCCGGTCGGAGAGGAAATGGCAATGAATATGAATGGCATGAACCCGGCAAATACCCAGGATTTTTTTGTTTATTAGCAAGAGGGAGGAAATGTATCTTGTGATAATTTTCCCGATTAATTTTTCCAAAGGGAGGGAGGATCAGACTTCCTGCTTTGAGGGCGGTGTATGTTTGGTTTTGGAAAATTGTCATGCATTCAGAATGTGATGCATGGCAGAACCATAGGACCGGGTGGAATACCGCGCAGAGCAAAAAAGTTTGAGGCCTTGCAGAATACTTCATTCTGCAAGGCCTCACGAATGGGAAAATGGTCGGGTTGACAGGATTCGAACCTGCGACCCCCTGCACCCCATGCAGGTGCGCTACCAGACTGCGCTACAACCCGATGAACTCGGACCGACCGGGGTCGTGTCGCGTGACGGCGAGGTGTATATAGGAAAACTTTAGTGTTGGCAAGAGTCTTTTTTCATAGCATACCTTTTTTGTCATGAAGCAAGTTCAAGTTGCAGTCGTCGGGGCCAGTGGCTACACCGGGCAGGAATTGTTGCGCATCCTGCTGAACCATCGCGGGGTGAAGCTGGTGTGCGCTACTTCCCGCCAGTATGCCGGGCAGCCGTTGTGGGAGGTTTTTCCCCGTTTCCGTCAGGTTCCGGGTTCCGGTCTGAAGTTTACGGATTCCGATGTGGAGGCGATTGCCGCTACTGGGGCGGAGGTCGCTTTTCTGGCCCTGCCTCATGGCGTGGCTGCTTCCTATGCCCGCGGCCTGGTGGACAGGGGCCTGCGCGTGATTGACCTGAGCGCGGATTTCCGTCTGGACAGCCCGGAGGTGTACGAAGAGTATTACGGGAACCCCCACCCGGATACGGCCCTGATGCAGGAAGCCGTGTACGGCTTGCCGGAGTGGCGCCGGGAGGAGATTGCCCGGGCGCGCATTGTGGCTTCTCCCGGTTGCTATCCCACCAGCATTCTTTTGCCTCTCATTCCCTTGTTCAGGGCGGGCATGCTGGAGCCGGAGGACGTGGTGGTCTGTTCCGGCAGCGGCGTGAGCGGAGCGGGGCGCAAGGCGTCCATTCCGCTGCTGTTCTGCGAGTGCAATGAGAGTTTTCATGCCTACGGAGTGCCGAAACACCGCCATTTGAGCGAAATTGAACAGGAGCTTTCCCATGCCGCGGGGGAAACGGTGGTGATGTCCTTTACCCCCCATCTGATTCCCGTTAATACGGGCATCTGCTCCACGATTACGGCCAAAGTGAAAAAGGGGGCGGACCCTGAATGCGTCGGCCGCCTGCTGGAAGAAGCTTATGCCGCGGCCCCGTTCGTCCGCCTTCTGGGGCGCAACCAGCCTGCGGATACCAAGAATGTAACGCGGACGAACTGTGTGGACATTGGCTGGGCTTATGATCCCCGCACGAACCGCGTGATTCTGATGAGCGCGGAGGATAATGTGGTGAAGGGAGCGGGGGGCCAGGCCGTTCAGTCCTTCAATATCATGTGCGGATTTGATGAAACGGAAGGCTTGTGGGTTCTGTAGCTTTTTGATATGTTGAAAGACACTTTCAAGACGATGAATGATTCATCCTATATTCCGGTTGACGGGGGCGTTTGCGCGCCCCGGGGATTTTTGGGGAGCGCCGTAAGCTGCGGCATCAAGAAGCCTACAGACACGCGTCTGGACCTGGCCCTGATTTATTCCACGGAACCCTGCGTGTCCGCAGGAACGTTTACGACCAACCGCGTGCAGGCCGCCTGCGTGAAGGTGAGCCGGGAGCATCTCCGGAAAGGAAATATCCGCGCCATCGTAGCGAACAGCGGGAACGCGAACGCCTGCACTGGAACCCGTGGGGTGGAGGACGCCAGGGGCGAATGTCGCAGCGTTGCGGAGCTTCTGGGGCTGAAGCCTGCAGAAGTGGCCGTATGTTCCACCGGCGTGATTGGCCTGCCAATGCCTATGATGCGCATTTACCCGAAGTTTCCGGAATTGGCGGGGGGGCTTTCCCGTGACAAGGGGCATGAGGTGGCCCAGGCCGTGATGACCAGCGACACGAAGGAGAAAATCATTGCCATTGAGTTTGTAGTGCAGGGTAAACCCGTGCGCATCGGCGCCTGCTGCAAGGGGGCGGGCATGATCAATCCCTGCATGGCGACCATGTTGTGTTTTATCACGACGGATGCGGGCGTTTCCCGCGATGTGCTGGAGCTGTGCGTCCAGTCCGGAGTGAAGAGTTCTTTTAACTGCATCACCATTGATGGAGACATGAGCACGAATGACACGGTTCTGGTGATGGCGAATGGGGCATCCGGCGTGAAGCTGGAAACTCCGGAAGATATTTACGCATTCCAGCAGGCTTTGGCCCATGTGATGCTGGAACTGGCCAAGCACATCGTGCAGGACGGAGAGCGGGTGACCAAGTTCGTCACCGTGCATGTGACGGGAGGCCGCACGGAGGATGAAGCTAAAAAAGCGGCGGAAGCCGTAGCCAAGTCTTCCCTGGTGAAGAGTTCCTGGAACGGGAACGATCCCAACTGGGGGCGTATTATTCATGCTGTGGGCTACTGCGGAGCAAAGGTGGACGAAGAGAAGATAGACATCGACATCGCCGGTTTGGCCGCCTGCCGCGGCGGCGTGCAGGCGGATACTCCGTCCGACGATTTGCGGCAGGCCGTGCAGGTTCCCGCGTTCCAGGTGGATATCAATTTGAATCGGGGCGAGTTTTCCCATACGGTGTATACCACGGATTTGTCTCCGGAATACGTGGATTTCAACCGTTCCGAGTATGCGTACTGGAACCAGGCGAAGGCGGACGGCCTGACCTGTTAACCGGTTCAGTCATGGCGCGTGGCAAATGCCGCCAGGGAAAGGCGGGGGGAATGGCTCCCTCCGCCGGGATGCTGATGGAGGTGCGGCGCCTTCTGGATGAAGGCGCTTTCCGCGCTTCCCGCGCCCAGCGTTTCTGTACCGGCGCTGCGGATTGCTGCCGGTTCCGCCTGACCGGGGAGACGCCGCATGTAACGCTGGGTGAGGCATGGGTGGCCTGGAAGGCGTGGCGCGCTTCCGGACGTACCCGGCTGGAGCTGCCTCCGGACGGGAGCTGCCCTTTTTTAAGCGGGCAGAGAAAATGCATGATTTATGAAGGCAGGCCGTTAGCGTGCCGCACTCATTTCTGCGTGCCGGCCGGGGGCGCCTTGCCCCGCCGGGAGGTCATTGACCTGATTCATGCGCTGGAAGATATTGACGCCGCGCTGGGCGGCGATGGCGCGTCCCGGCTTCCGGAGGCCGTGGAACGGCTGTCCCGAAAAGGCCCGGCGGACGGAAGGAAGAGGCGGCGATGACTGTCCGGGGTTTTGACGGCTGTCAGGTATCTATTTCCGGGCGGGGACATGTTTTCCCGCATGTGTTGATGACCGGATCCACGTCAAGGAGATGGGATTTCCCGGGGAGGCAGGCAGGAAAACGACTTTTCAGTCCTCCGAGTCCGTTTTTTCTCTTTTTCCTGTTTGGAAGCCAGATGGCGCAGGGCGCTGGCGGCCTTTTTGTTGCCGTGCCGGACGGCTTTCAGATACCATTCTTCCGCCTGTTTATCGTCCTGCTCAATGCCGTAGCCGTGGGCGTAGCAGTTGCCCACATTAAACATGGCTGTGGCGTTGCCCTGTTCTGCCGCCTTAAGGTACCATTTCAGGGCTTCTTCCCGGTTGACGGGCGTTCCTTTTCCGTTCAGATGGCACCACCCCAGGTTGAGCTGGGCTGTTGTATGCCCCTGTTCTGCGGCTTTGGTGTACCAGTGGACGGCTTTGGCCATGTCCACTTCCATGCCCCGGCCGTTGCCGTAGCACCATCCCAGCGTGTATTGGGCCGTAATCTGGCCCTGAAGGGCTGATTTGTGATACCACACCAGCGCTTTGTCCAGATCCGGCTCCACGCCGAAACCGTTTTCATAGCACCAGCCCAGATTGTATTGGGCCGTAGCGTGGTTCTGCATGGCGGCTTCTTCATACCAGTAAGCGGCTTTCCGCGGGTTTTTGGGGGTCCCGCTTCCGTTGCCATAGCACCAGGCCAGGTTATACTGGGCGCGGGGGTCTCCCTGTTCCGCGGCCTGCTTGTACCAGTATACGGCCTGTTCCCAGTTTTTCCGGCTGGGGCTGTTGGCATAAATCCAGCCGAGGTTGAGCTGGGCTACCGCATGGCCCTGTTCCGCCGCTTTTTTGTACCACCCGATGGCCTGGTGTTCGTCTTTTTCCACTCCCAAGCCGTTGACATAGCAGAACCCAAGGTCAAATTGCGCGGTGGGGTGCCCCTGTTCGGCGGCTTTCCGGTACCAGTAAAAGGCCTTGTCGTTGTCCTGAGGGGCGCCGATGCCGTTGGAATAGGCCCATCCCAGATTGAGCTGGGCGGTAACGTGACCCAGTTCCGCCGCCTGCTGGTAGCAGTAGAAAGCTTCCTGCTGGTTTTCCGCCACCCCGCGCCCCTGTTCGTAGTTGATTGCCAGCTGGAACAGTGCCTGGGCGTCTCCTTTCAGAGCTATTTGCTGAAGGGTTTCTACGTCGACGGAATAGGTGGAGACGGTGTTTTCCTGCTCGCCGTGGTTGTGGGAAGCGTCATTCATTTCACAGGTAACCGCACTGGGGAACACTGGGACAATTTTTGCTCTCCTGAACTTGTGCGCTCGCCGATTCTGCACATTTCCCCCATAAGAATCAAGACCCGTTTTTATTGGGGCCGGAGTTCGGAAAGCGTTACCGTCCAGCGCGCCTGCGGCGGGACAGGGCAAGGAATGAACCGCAGAGGAAGAGGATTCCGGCGCCGGGTTCCGGGATTCTCAGATCTCCCAGCGGAGCGGTGAAGCTCTGTATTTCCCCCAGGCGGATGCCCGACAGTCCCGCTTCCTCGTAATTATAACTGTACACGTCGTTTTCTCCATCCAGGCTGGTCAGATAAATATCGCAGTGGGAGGAGCCGTATTCGTCCGTATAGTCGTTCACGACTACTTTCTGGCGGAACATTTCCACAGCGTAGTCGTCCGAATCCGTCAGGTAGATAATCAGATTGCCGTCTTTGTCCGTGTCGTAGCCCCACATGGTGATGGCGTGGCCTCTCCCTTCTTCCCCGACGGTCAGCGTGGTTCCCCAGTTGTTGTTGATGCTGTTTGTCAGTTTCTGGTAAACGCCGCTTCTGGTGTCTCCTTCCCAGAAGCTGTATGCGGAAAATAAGGGGTTGTCAACAGCTCCTCCGCTTGAGGACTGCGGGACTGTCAGTCCCAGCTCTTTCCAGTATCCTCCGGGAGCTGTCGTCGTAGAAAGGCTCGGATAGGCGGTGGTATCCAGCATCCCGCCGTTGACCCACCAGTTGTAGGCCTGTTCCACGGAGCCTCCGCTGTTTGTCCAGTTCGTGGAGATGGTTTGGTAAATGGCCAGCTGGGCGACCTGCGGCATGACATCGTAAGTGGCGGATTTCCCGTTGGGCGTGGTGGATTTCAGGTCGCTTCTGGTATCCTGCCACCATTGGAGAACGTTGGATGCCGCCGCCGCCCAGCAGATATTCTGGTCATAAGGAAGGTACAGCCATTCTGTGGGCCGTGCGGAAACCGGAGGATTTAACGGGTTGGTGGGGTGGGGCTTGGTCCCCCATGTCCATTTGGTTTTTTTATTGCAATCATACCATCCGCCGGATTCGGAGACGTTTTCAAGGAATACGGGCGCGGCATGAAGCGTTCCGGGAAGTAACAACGCCGCCAGAGCCGAAGAGAGGAAACGGAGAGTCATAGGAAAAAGGAATACGTAATTCCTTTTTTTGTTAAAAAACAGGGAGGTCGTCAAGATAATAAATAGGGGAAGGAGACGAATAAACTCCGGGAGGCAGATTTTTTCCCGAAGACGCCGGGAACGGGATGTCCGGAGGACAGGACAGATGAGTGATTTTCAGGGGCTGCCGTTGTTAACGGGGGACGAGCCAGGGAGAAGTGGGCGATTCCGGATTGGACGCTACATCTGCGGGGGAGCCCTCGGCCACGATATTGCCGCCGTGCCTGCCGGCTCCGGGGCCCATGTCCACCAGGTAGTCCGCGGCATTGAGCAGGTCCTTGTGGTGTTCCACGCAGAGGATGGTGTGCCCGGCATCCCTCAGACGGAAAAGGGCTGCCAGGAGAAGGGCCACTTCATTGAAGTGAAGGCCGCTGGTGGGTTCGTCCAGAATGAACAGGGCCCTTTTCCCGTCTTCCGCCAGTTTCCAGGACGGGGCTTTGGCCAGTTCCGCAGCTATTTTTATGCGCTGGGATTCTCCGCCGGAAAGGGTGTCCGCCCTGCGGTTGAGATTGAGGTATCCCAGCCCTACGTCCTGCATGCTTTTCAGGATGGCGGCGGCTCTGGGCAGGGAGGAAAAGAATTCCGCCGCTTCGTCCACGGTCAGGGCCAGCGCCTGGGCAATGGATTTCCCTTTCCAGGTGACTTCCAGCGTTTCCCTGTTGTAGCATTGCCCGTGGCAGGCGTCGCAGGGCATGGCCACATTTCCCAGGAAGTTCATATCCACTTCAATCATGCCCGTTCCCTGGCACCGTTCACAACGGCCTCCGCGAATATTGGGGGAAAAGCGCGCCGCCGTGTATCCCCTCTGCTTGGAAAGGGGGAGCTGTGCGTAAAGGGGGCGCAGCACCTGGAGCAGGCCGGTAGCGGTGGCCGGCGTGGAACGCGGCGTTTTGCCGATGGGCGACTGGTCGATGACTACAAGGCGGTTGAAGTGCTCCGTTCCCTGCACGCGGCGCGGAATATCCTTTTTCCCGGAAAGGGCTTGCCTGACCGCGGGGATGAGACAGTCCCGGACAAGGGTGGATTTCCCTGAACCGGAAGGGCCGGAGATGCAGGTCAATGTACCAACCGGGATATTCAGAGTGACATTGTTGAGGTTGTGTTTGTCCGCTCCGGTCAGGACCAGACGCTCCGCAGGAGCTGTCTTGTGTCCGGAGGCGGGCATGCTCCGTTTGCCTGAAAGCCATTCCCCAGTGGGGCTTCCGGCATTTTCCAGTATTTCCGCAAGGGAGCCCTGCGCCAGAATACGGCCTCCGTTGGTCCCGGCTCCGGGGCCCATGTCCACCAGGTAATCCGCCGCGGTTAGAATTTGCTCATCATGCTCTACGACCAGGACTGTGTTGCCCTGGTTCCGTAGCGTCCGGAGAGCGCGGAGCAGGCGGTCCGTATCGGCGGGGTGCAGTCCGGCCGTGGGTTCGTCCAGGATGTAAAGAACTCCGGAAAGGCCGCCTCCCAGCTGGGAAGCCAGGCGCGCCCTTTGCAGTTCGCCTCCGGAAAGGGTGTTTGCCTGGCGGTCCAGAGACAGGTAGGAGAGCCCCAGCTCATTCAGGAAGCGCACGCGTTTGTTGATTTCCTCCATGAGCGGGTTTAATGCCGCCGCCAGGGAAGGGGGCGTTTTCAGGCGTTCCAGTTCTCCAGCCATATCTTCCAGCGGAAGAGCCGTCAGTTCCGCCAGATTGTAGGCCCGGTCCGGCGCAGACATGGTGACGGCCAGGGCCAGAGGGGAAAGACGCTTGCCTCCGCAGGCGCGGCACGGACCGTTTTCCTGTTCATTCAGGCCGGTTCCCCGGCAGGAGGGGCATGCCCCCAGCGGGGAGTTGAAGGAAAAATGGCGGGGAGTAAGCTGGGGCAGAAGGAAGCCTGTTTCCGGATTGCGGTAGCGGGTGTGGAAGGCCCGGGTTGAAACTTCCTCTCCCGGTATGGTGATGATGGCCCGCACCTCGTCCGGATTGATACGGAGAGCTGTTTGCAGGGAATCCGCAATGCGCGAGGCCGTATTTTCTCCTCTGACGATGAGGCGGTCAATGACCAGGGCCGCGTCCGGAGGCGGGGGGGCGGGGGAGCTTATTTCTTCAATATCCCGCATTTCTCCGTTCCAGTAAACCCGTAGGAAGCCCTGCCGCTGGAAGTCGCCAAGCGTTGCTGCGGGGTCCTGGGACAGCAGGTTTTCCGCCGGAGCGGCCAGAACCAGGCGCGTGTGTTCCGGCAGGGAAACGAGTTCCTCCGTAATCCGGTCCGGGCTTTTGCGTTCCAGTTTCTTTCCTGTCTCCGGATCATGGGGCGTGCCGGCGGCTGCGTAAAGGATGCGCAGGTAGTCCAGAATTTCCGTGATACTCCCCAGCAGGGTGCGGGAACTCTGCTGCCTGGCGGATTGCTCCAGGCACAGGGCCGGGGGCAGCCCGGTAATGCTGTCCACTTCCGGTTTTTCCGGTTGATCCATGCCCTGTCTGGAGCGTGCCGACAGGCAGTCCAGAAAACGCCTGCGGGATTCGGAAAAAAGCGTATCGAACGCCAGGGATGATTTTCCGGAGCCGGAAGGGCCGCAGAATGCGATGAGCTTGTTGGACGGAAGGTCCAGATCCAGATTCCGGAGGTTGTGCTGGCGCGCGCCGCGGATGGAGATGGGAAGATTCATGTTATGCAAGGCGTGTAAAGGCTCCCTGGTGTGAGCCGCCTTCCTCAATGATGAGACGGCGCGCCGTGATATCTCCCAGGAATTTGGCGTGCCGGTGGATGGTGACGGTTTCATCCGCCCTAAGCGTTCCTTCCAGAGAACCCTGTATCCAGATGTTCTCCACGCGGATGGTTCCTGTGACCAGCACCGTCGTCTTTTTTTCCACCACCATCCTGCGGGCGGAGATGGAACCGGAGATGTGCTGGTCCGTTTTGATTTTGCAGACGCCGCGGCACAGGAAATCACCGGATGCCCTGCCGTATAAGACCATGTCACGGCATTCGATGTTCAGCCCTTTCAGGGCTGCATTGGCCTGTACGGTAACGCTTCCGCAGGTTTGCACCTTGGTCCGGTGCGTTCTGCTGTGTAAAATGACGTCGTCCAGTTTGATATACGCGGAGCAGTGGCCGCACCTGGCGGAAACTGCCGTGGCGGGGACGGAAGTGATTTTGCGGCAGGAGAAGCATTCCACCTCCCGGGCAGGCGCCGGGTTGCTTTCCGCAGTTGGCGGGAGTGTCCAGGGCGGCGCCGGGGAGGGGTGGCTGATTTTCCCAGAGGGCGCGGCGCTGATCCGGGGGACGGGATGGAAGATGGGGTTCATGGAACAAAGAGGGCGGCAAAAGAACGGACCGTTCTTTTGCCGCCCTTGAAAGTAGCAGGCGGAGAGTTTTTTATTCCGCGTCAATATCCAGCGTGCTCTGGCTGGCCGGAGCAGGGGGGGCCGGCTCCGGAGCGAAGGCATGGACGGAAGCCGCCTTCTTGGCGGCGGAAGCTCCTGTAGCTCCTACCGTGGGGGCGCCTACGGTAGAATGGCCGATGAAGATTGCACCGCCTTCAATAGCCAGGGAGGCGGCCTGGATGTCACCTACGAGTTCCGCCGTGCTTTTCAGTTCCACGCGGTCCGTGACTGTTACATTGCCGATGACCTTGCCGTGGATGATGACGGATTTGGTGTTGATTTCCGCCCGGATGACGGCGTTCTGGCCTACGGAAAGCACCCCTTCGGAGGAAATGTCGCCTTCCACGGTGCCGTCAATCAGCAGGTCATCGGAAAAACGCAGAGAACCGATTACCTCCACATCGGAGTTCAGCACATTGCGGGTCAGCTGCTGGACACGGGTGGTGGGGGCGTAGGAAGGCACGGCTTCCGCAACCGGTTCGGGAATGTCCTGGCTCTTGGCTACATCCATCCAGCTGGGGGTGGATTCAGGATTTTTATTGCCCTTGGGGGCGGGAACGGTAGTGAATGATCCAAACATGGCGTTAAAAAGAGGGGGTGAAAGGTAAGATGGGAGCTCTTGAAACTCGTCCGGTTTAATGTACATCACCCGCATGTGGATGTGAAACAATTTTCTCCGGCAGGGATAAAAAAATGTGTCTGTTTTTTATCGTTGCGCTGCCTTGGGCGTTCCGGTAGTGTGTGACCGTCTTTCCGCGATTGTTTTCTGTGGATATTTCCGTTTTGAAATGAGTGATTTATTTGAAAAAAAGCTGTTCCTTTCTCCGGCCGCGCGCAGGCGCGGCGGAAAAGCGGGCTTTGCGCTGGGCCGCATTCTTTCCGTCATCTTTTTCGTGATCGCGCTGGGAATGTTTTTCGGCGGTCTTTTCTTCTGGCTCCAGAAGCGCCAGGCATCCCTGGATTCCGGAGCGGCCGCGCGGATTTGCGCCACGCCGGAGATGTTGTCCGGAGAATTGAAAGCCGCTCTGAAAGACAGGGTGGACTATAGTTTCTGGCCTCCTTATCACATTTCTCCGATGGAAAAGCAGGACCTGCTGCGCAACTGCCTGGCGGAGGCACAGAAATATCTGAGCGCCGCGGATGTGGTGCAAAAATCCTCTTTTGTGTGGAAGTCCCTGCAATCGCTTCCTTTAATGGTCAGGCATTACGCCATGTCTCCGCCTGAGGCGATTGTCAGCAGGCCTAAGGGGCCTAAAAGCTTTGCCGTGTTTGAGGTGGAGGGGCATCCCTGCGCCCAGCTCCTGGTTGGTTTTGAAAAGACTCCCGATATGGAATTCTGTTTTTTCAAGGATGAACAGGATGGTTCCTGGAAGCTGGACTGGCAGCAGTTTGCCCGCTTTCAGCCGATGAACTGGGAGGATTTTGTACGGGGAAAAGGGGAGGATATTGCGGAATTCCGCGTATGGATGGTTCGGGAGCGCATGTCGGAAAATAAGGATGACTACGCATTTAAGCTGATTGCTCCCGGGATGAACGGTTCCGAAGAGCGCAGCATTGCCCGGCCCATGGTGTATGTCCCCAGAAAATCGGAAATGGGCAAGCGTTTGTTCATGTTGTTTAAGATCAATGAGGAGATGGAACATTCCCCATACCGGGTGTTGAACGCCAATGACGAGGCTGACATGCTCCGCGCGCGGGTTCTCCTTTCCCGCAGCAAAGAGCCCAACCGCAAGGGGGAATATTCCTTTACGCTGGTCAGGCTGCTGGGGGAAGGCTGGTACGGCCTTTCTTTCCCGGAATAAAAAGGAAGGATTGGGCCGGCCTCTTGCTTTGCGGAGGATGGGGATGCGTTTTACCGGCGGTGGAAACGGGGAGGGGGCCCTTCATGTGGGCGCCTGGGGCGGTGGGGCCGGAAAGGGGGCGGGCATGGCGTAAGGCGTGCGGCATGATGTCTGCGGCAGACGCCCGCCGGCCAGAAAGGGCCGTGGTAATGCGGCCTGGGGTTCCATGCAGGAACATGGCAGCCGCGGTAGATGTCCCTGATGACGTAAATGGTTGCGCCTGCAGGGGTATAGGCGTAAATGGGCCGTCCGCATGGGGAATATCCCCAGATGGGGAATCCGGAGGGGTCATACAGGAAAACGGCCTGCCCTGCCGCAGGTACGCGGATTTCGCCATGCAGGTGAATTCCGGCTTCCGCGACGGGGGAAGAAAAGGCCAGGAGGGCAGATATGGCGCTTCCGGCGCAGCAGGCAAGAAGATGGTTTCCGGCAGGGTTGTTGTTCATCGGTTTTTTGAATGGTGGTTGACGGCAGTTATCCGATAGAGCGGAGTCCCCGTCCCGTTTTGTGTAATTTTCCATGCCCGTCATTCAGGGAAGGGGTAAAGGGAATACCGTCTTGACCTGGAGGGGCGCCCCGGGCAAAGTGACCGCGTGACGAGATTCAGACCATGCATTGATTTACACGGCGGGCGCGTGAAGCAGATTGTGGGCGGAACCCTGACGCAGGATGGCGTTTCATTGCGCACCAATTTCGTCTCCGACCGCGGCGCGGCATGGTATGCGGATTTGTACCGCAGGGACGGTCTGAGCGGAGGGCATGTGATCAAGCTGGGCCCAGGGAACGACCATGTGGCGCGGGAGGCCCTGGCGGCATGGCCGGGAGGCCTTCAGGTGGGCGGCGGCATGACGCCGGAAAACGCGGAGGAATGGATTTCCTCCGGGGCCAGCCATGTGATTGTTACTTCCTGCCTGTTTGATGCGGAGGGAACGCTGCGGATGGACAGGCTGAAGGATCTTGTTTCCGCAGTGGGCGCGGAACGGCTGGTGCTGGATTTGAGCTGCCGCAGGGTTCAGGGAGGCTGGGCCGTGGCCATGAACCGGTGGCAGACTTTGACGGAACTCCGGGTAACGGCGGAGACGCTGGATGTTCTGGCGGAATATTGCGCGGAGTTTCTTATTCATGCGGCGGATGTGGAAGGGCTCTGCACCGGCATTGACCGGGAACTGGTGGAAATGCTGGGAAACTGGCGCCGCCTGCCCATGACATATGCCGGAGGCATCAGCCGCATTCAGGATATTGACGAAATAGATGCTTTGAGCGGCGGAACCATGGATGCCACGGTGGGGAGCGCTTTGGATTTGTTTGGCGGCGGTTTAATCAGGTATGGGGATCTGGTGGTCAGGCAGCACGGGAAGTCCGGCATGGAAACGGTATGAAACTGGCTCTGAAAGTTATTCCCAATGCGAAGAAGAGCGAGGCCGTGGGATGGGAGGAAGATCCCCGTGCCGGCCGCGCGCTGAAGCTGCGCATTGCCGCGCCTCCCGTGGAGGGAAAGGCGAACAAGGTCGTCGTCCTTTTCCTGTCCGCATGGCTGGACATTCCCCGTTCCTCCATCAGCCTGCTGCGCGGGGAATCCTCCCGGCTGAAAGTGGTGGAACTGCCGGACGGATGCGAGGGAAAACTTGCCCGGCTGCTTTCTGCGGAGGATATTTCCGGAGCTTAGGAAAGCCGGGCGGAAGGCAGGCATTTTCTTTATGCGTAGAAGGGTTGCATCAGGCGCGGTCCATTACGCGTCAAACGTCATCCATGTCTTAGCAGGCCGTTGACGCATCCGGTAAAAGAATTTACATTGCCCGCATGAGCGACGAAGAGAAAGAGAAAAACGCGGAAGCGGAAGAGCTGGAGGTGCAGGAACAGGTGCAGGATGCTCCTGCCGAGGAGAAGGTGGCGGAACCTTCCCTGGAAGAGGAATTGCTTAAATGGCGGGATACCGCCATGCGCACTGCTGCGGAATATGATAACTACCGCAAGCGCATGGTGAAGGAAAAGGAGGAATGCGCCAAGTTCGCCAATCAGCGCCTGCTGGAAGAACTTCTACCCGTCATTGATAATTTTGAAATGGGCATGGCCGCCGCCAGCGCAGATGCCTCCTCCATGATTTACATCGGCATGAGCATGGTGAAGAAGCAGCTGGACGAATTTCTCGCCGGCAATGGCGTGAGCGCCGTGGAGCCTGTGGTGGGAAGCATGTTTGACCACGCCACGGAGGAAGCTCTTCAGCGGGAACCCTCCGACCAGCCGGAAGGCACCGTTCTGCGCGTTATCCGCAAGGGGTATATGCTGAAAGACAGGCTTCTGCGCCCGGCGAACGTGGTTGTCGCCCATACTCCGGACCCCGAACCGCAAGTCTGACCGTTTTTTTAACATTCACGCCACATGGCTAAAAAAGATTATTACGAAATTCTCGGCGTTTCCAAGGACGCTACTGACGATGAGATTAAGAAGGCCTATCGCAAGCTGGCCTTAAAGTACCATCCGGACCGCAACCCGGACGACCCGTCCGCAGAAGAAAAGTTCAAGGAGCTGGGAGAGGCCTATGAGGTGCTTTCCGATGCGGACAAGAGGGCTGCCTACGACCGCTTCGGCCATGCCGCCTTTGAACAGGGCGGTCCCGCTGCGGGCGGCGGTTATGCCGGGGGAGGGTTCCAGGATCCGATGGATATTTTCGCCCAGATGTTTTCCGGAATGGGCGGTTTTGCGGATATGTTCGGAGGCGCCGGCCGCGGCGGCCAGAAAAGGTCCACCAAGAGACCCGGTTCCGATTTGCGCTATGATTTGGACATCACGCTGGAAGAGGCTGCGAAGGGATGCACCAAGAAGCTTGAGATTGAGCGTCTGGTGACTTGCAAGACCTGCCACGGTACCGGGGCCAGGGATGGAAAGGAAGCGTTCAAGTCCTGTCCTACCTGCCAGGGGCGCGGCATCATTACCCAGCAGAGCGGCTTTTTCGTCCAGCAGTCCACCTGCCCCACCTGCCACGGCACCGGGGAAATCATCTCGGACCCATGCCCCGTCTGCCGCGGGGAAGGGCGCGTCAGGGAGGATTCCCACATCACCATCCGTATTCCTGCGGGCGTTGCCACGGGCAGCCAGCTCCGCATCGCCGGGGAAGGGGATGCCGGGGTGCATGGCGGCCCTACCGGGGATCTGCACGTGTTTATTGACGTCAAACCGCACGATATTTTCCAGAGGGAGGGCAACGACCTGAGCTGCACGGTTCCGGTTCCGCTTTCCCTGGCTGTTTCCGGCGGCAGGCTGAAAGTGCCCACGCTGGAAGGCGCGGCCACCATCAAGCTGCCGGAAGGAACGCAGAACGGCATGATCTTCCGTCTGCGCGGCAAGGGGGTAAAGGCCCTTCGCGGTTCGGACGTGGGGGATATGCTGGTGGAGGTGGAGGTGGAAATCCCCTCCCGGCTTACCAAGGAGCAGGTGGATAAGCTGAACGCGTTTGCCTCTGCCCTGGATGAAAATCGGAACCAGCCGGCTTGCGTGGAGTTTGCCGACAAGGCGGCGCGTTACCTGAAGGGCAAATAAGGTCCGTTTCCCTTTTTCAGACATGGCCCGCTTTTTCCTCCCGCCTTCCGAATGGGCTGCTCCCGCCTGGGAGCTGCGAGGGGATGAAGCGCACCATGCCGCCAAGGTTCTGCGCCTGCAGCAGGGTGACTCCTGCATCGTGTTTGACGGTTGCGGCCGTGCGGCCCACGCTGTGGTGGCGGAACCTCCGCGCAGCTCCGGCGTGCTGCTGGTTCCGGGGGAGGAATGCCCTCCTTCTCCCCCCGTGGCCCATTTGACGTTGTGCCAGGCTGTTCCCAAGGGGGCCAACATGGATCTCATTATCCAAAAGTCTGTGGAACTGGGGGTTTCTGCTATTGTTCCGCTCGTGACGGACCGCACGATCGTGCGCCTGAATGCCCGGGAGGCTGAGGCCAAAAGGCAGAAATGGCAGCGCATCGCCTTGGAGGCCTGCAAGCAGTGCGGCCAGAACACGCTGCCGAAAGTGGCGCTTCCCGTTCCCTTTGCGGAATGGCTGCGCGGAGGAATTCCGGAAGGACTGAATATTATCGCCTCTCTGGCGCCCGGAGTGCGGCCGGTCAGGGAAGTGCTGGAGGCCGCTCGTTCCCGTTCCGTCCGTCACGCTTCTCTGCTGGTGGGGCCGGAGGGGGATTTTACGGACCGGGAGACGGCCATGGCGTTGGAAGCGGGGTTTGTTCCCGTCACGCTTGGCCCTATCGTTCTCCGGGTGGAGACGGCCGCCTTTTTCGGCCTGGCCGCCATGCGGTACGCCCTGGACTGAGTTTTTTCATACGCATTCCCATGTTTAAAAATATCATTTTCGACTGGTCCGGCACCCTGGTGGACGACTTGGCCCTGACGTTGGACGCCTCCAACTACGTCTTTTCCCAATACGGGAAACCCTGCATGAACAGGGATGAATTTCGCGCGGAATTCCAGCTTCCCTATCCGGACTATTATGCCCGGGTGCTCCCCCACGCGGATCTGGATGAACTGGAAGACCATTTCCGGTACGCCTTCCGCGTTTCCAATGCTCCGGTGGAAGTGCTGCCGAATGCCCGGGAATTCCTGGAGTTCTGCCGCGCGCGCGGCGTGCGCTGCTTTATTCTTACCAGCGTGGACGCCAAGGAGTTTGATACCCAATGCAGGGAGCTGGGCATGATGGAATATTTTGAAGCCATTCATGCGGGCATCCGCCATAAGGATGCCCACATTCATACCCTGCTGGCCCAGCATGGGCTGCATGCCCATGAAACCGCATTTATCGGGGACATGCAGCATGATGTGGAAACGGCCCATCACGCAGGCATCACATCCATTGCCGTCCTGACCGGCTATAATGACGCTGCGCAGCTTTCCAAGGCCAAACCGGACATGATTGTTCCGGACCTGCTTGTTCTGCGCACGCTGATGCGCCGTTACGCGCTCCCTTCCGATACGCAGGATTCCATTAACATCAACGGTCTTGAACTGGATACCTTCATCGGCGTTCCGGACGAGGAGCGCGCTTCCATGCAGACCCTGAAAGCGGACATCACTTTTTATCCGGAGGAGGCCTTGTCCGGACTGAACGATGATTTTTCCAGAACCGTCTGTTATGATTCCATGGCCCGTGCGCTCCGGGCGGAGGCCATGGCGCGCCCGCGCAAGCTGGTGGAAACGCTGGCGGAGGATATGGGAAAGGTTTGCCTGAAGGAGTTCGGCGCGCGGCACGTGGTTGTTACTCTGCGCAAGTTCATCCTGCCGCGGACGGACAGCGTTTCCGTAACGGTGCATGTTTCCCGTCACCGGTAGGAAAGAGGTTTTCTACCGGATATCCACCGCCTTTTCTTCAGGGATCTTTTTTCCGTCTTTGGTGAAAGTGTTTTTCTCCGCCTTGACGCTGCCGGTATGGCGAGTGCGGATGGCGGTTCCGTTCTTGAGGTCAAATGTGTTTCCGGTAATGGTGATGTTCCGGTGAACTTCCCCTTCCGGCCGTGGGGCGTGCGGCACGATCTGGATGACGGCTTCTCCGCATTGAATAAAGGTATTGCGGGAAATGGTCATATTCCTGACCACGCCGGATTCATACCAGCCGGAGGCGTCATCTTCCACCAGGATGGCGGGCATGCCCGTTTTCTCAAACCGGCACCGTTCAACCAGCACCGGCTTCCTGGTGGTAAGCAGGAAGCCCCGGGTGGGAATGTGGCGGCATACCGTGTTGCTGATATGGACGGATGGCGTCCATGTGACGTTTTCCACAACATCATCAGGCTGGATGTTTCCGGGATTGGGATGTTGCAGCGTAAGTTCTATTTCCTTTTCATTGAGTTGGTTGACGCCGGAAACGGTATTGGATGCATAAGGCACCAGCGTGTTGCTGGAAACATAATCGATCCGGTCTCCTGGGGCAAAGGCGTCAAAGCCGAAGGTCTGGGGATGCATGAACCGGACGGTGATTTTGTTGGGGGCCGGCCTGCCTACAATGCGCAAGTGGGTGCCATGAACATTGATGGCGTCGTCATGGGAGGCTCCCAACACGCAATCCTTGACGATGATTTTTCCCCTGCATCCGGAAAAGTGCAGATTATCCGCCCAGGAGGAGCTGGTGCGGAGGGAGCGGGGGCGCGGAGCTATGTTCAAGTGGCTGAACATGATGTTCTCGCAGAACTGGGAAACGACGCCCATGCCGTGCATATAGTAAATATGACAGTTATTCCAGAGGATGTTTTTGCTTCTGTATTGAAAGAAGCCGCAGCAGTCCCTCCGGGTATTGCGGTTCTGGTAGGATTGGCCCGGTTTCATGGTTGGGGAGCCTTCCTTGAACGTGACGCTGATTTTTCCGGGAGACAACTCTCTGATGACTGTTTTCCCGGGGTCGAAACGGCCCTGGAAAGTGCCGGAGGCGGAATCAAAAACTTTGGAATACCCTCCCATGCGGAATTCCCATCCGGGTCCGTGCCAGGTCAGGTTCCCATCCTTCACTGTGTACAGGATTCCGTCCGGAATAGTTGCTTTCATGGTATCCCCTTCAACTTCCGTGACCAGAAATTCCCCCATGGTCGGATGCAGGTAATCAAACCCCAGGCCGTTCAGGGAAACGTTTTCCGCATGTTCCATGCAGACAAAGATGGCTTTTCCTTCCAGCAGGATGTCGGTGGCTCCCGGCTTTCCCTCCAGGCGTATGTTTTTGGCTTCCATCAGGCGGATAGCCATGGCCTTGGGCTCGTTGGGCGCATCGTTGGTGTTGGAAATCTGCGGTTTTCCGGTCATCAGGGCACCGTGTTTGAAGATATGCCTGCCGGGCATGAACCGGATGGTGACCGGGGCCTGTTTGGAACCTTCCCCCATCAGCGCCAGGGAGACGGCATGTTCCCCCGGATGGATGACGAGCGTATCTCCCCGCGCCATGATGAGACGGTTGGCCGGCGCCATGCTTTTCCACGCCGTGGATGGGGCCGTTCCCGGATTGCCGTCATTTCCCTTGTCCGGGTCTATATGCCAGACATGGTTTCCTGCGGATTGCGTGCGCTCCGTCCGTTCCGGATAATCCGCTGCCGGGCATGGCCCTGTCAACATTGCGAGAATAAAAAGCAGGGAGGCCACGGGGTTTTGCATGCTGCAACTCCTACAGGAACACGGTTTTCGGGACAAGGATAATTCTTGCAGGGCCGGGAGAAAAATCCGCAGCTTTTCCATGGCTCACCTGGGAGGCCCCTGTTTTTCATCCTTTCTGCCGGGGCGGGAAAGAAAGCCTACCAGCTTGTCATAATACGCTTTGGATTTGTCGTAGTAGGATTGAGGGTCAATATCCAGTTTGGTGCGGAACAGGAGCCAGAGCTTGTGGAAGGTGTTGACGCGGTAGCGGATGTCGAAAATACGGAAGCCGCTCGCCTTCATTTTGTCCAGAATGGTATGGTAAATGAGCGCCATGGCCTGCGCCGGAATAAGGGCGGCTTTGTCTTCCGGGCTGAGAAGGTTGTATTCCCTCTCCGCTTCCGCAAAGAAAGTTTCCGCCAGATCCGCTTCATATTTCAGCAGCTCCTGAAGCCGGGGGGAATACACCCTGCAGCGCAGGTCTTCCAGGGTGTATCCAAAGCGGTCCATATCCTCCTTGGGCAAATAAATGCGGTTGGACTTGCCGCAGTCTTCCGCCACGTCCCGGATGATGTTCACCATTTGAAGGGCATGCCCCAAGGCAATGGCGTACGGATAGGAGGCTTCTCCCGCCCCCATGATGCGGGCGGAGGTGAGGCCCACGCAGCAGGCTACGCAGTAGGTGTAGTCCAGCAGTTCATCGCGGCTGCGGGGCTGCTGCTGGCAGATATCCGAACGGCAGCCTTCAATCAGGTGCAGCATGGGAGTGGTGTCCAGCTCCAAATCCTGGATGAGGGCTATGATGTCCTCCTCCAGTTCCGTCAGTTCCAGGCCTTCTCCGCCGTTGATGACCTCCACCCAGCGGTTCAATGCGTCGTGGCGTTCGCGGGGAGTCATGCCCGGTTCGTCCACGATATCGTCCACCGTGCGGCAGAAAGCGTAAAATTCCGCCATATGGCGGCGTTCTTCTTCAGGAAGATCAATGAGGGCAAAGGCCAGGTTGGACTTGGCCTTGCTGGTGATGGTTTGGGCTTGAGTCATGTCTTGACGGAAAAAACGTGCCTGCGAAAGGGATAAAAATCATGGAATAAGGCCCCAGTGGGAAGTAAAGGGCCACAGGCAGAAGCTGGCGGGGCCTACGATGTTGTACTGGCGGACGGGGCCCCAGTACCGGGAATCAAAGGAATTTTCGCGGGTGGAATTGTCCCCCAGCGCCACGTATTCACGCAGATAGGGGCGTTTGCTGTCGTTGGACAGATGAACGGTTCCCCCTTCCGTGATGTAAGCTCTGCCGTCCAGCAGGCTCAGGGGGGCGGGAAGGGCCACGTAGCCGCAGGGCTGGTAGGGGGGCTTGCCGGAAGCGACCCTCTGGATAGTCCATTCCGTGGCTGGTTTCCCATTGACGATTAGCTGGGAGTTCTGAATGGAGAGGGTATCTCCCGGAATGCCGCAGAGGCGTTTGACGTAGTGGGTTCCTCCTTCCTGGCCGGTGCTGCTTCCCTTATTGGCGATGCCTTCGATGCCGCGTGTATCAAAGACGAAGACTTCCCCTCGTTCCGGCTTGCGGAAGTGGTAGGCCATTTTATTCACCACGATTAGGTCCCCGGCGTCAAAACGGGCATTGACGATTGTGTCTCCGGGCAGGTAGCTTCTGAACGGGGTGTGCCGTTCGGCTTCAAAGCGCGGTTCCTGATTGAGGAAGTAGCGGCGCGTTTCCGCTTCCGCTGCCGGAATTTCCAGCTTGGAGCCGTCATCGAAAATCACGTTGGTCACCGTGAGCAGAAGATACTTGGTGGCAGGTTCGAAACGGACGATTTTCTTTTCCTTGGAGGCCGTTTCGTGCACATAGGAGCCGCCGTACAGGATCATGTCCCCGATTTTCTGCATCAGGGTAGGATCCCCTTCCTGGGGAAGGGCGCGGATTCCGTTCAGGGAGGGCTGCATGGAACCGGTCGGGATGCGGAAGGGCTGGACTACATAACAGCGCAAACCCAGGAAAATGGCCAGAATCACGAACAGAACTTCCACGTTTTCCGCCAAGGCGGAAGGAACCGCTCCGGGGATGGATTCCAGCGTGGATTCCAGTTTGGCGGTAATGGTTTCCGCCTGCTGCCTGTCACCCCGGTAAAGGGCCGTTTTCAGCAGGTCGCGGCTTTCTTCAAACTCCGCCAGGCGTTCGGGAGGCAGAAGATCGCGATTGTAGTTGATGTAGCGGCGCACTGCTTTCAGGGCCATACGTCCTTTCCGGCGCCATTTGGGCGTGAACCAGGCCAGAGGATGATCCAGAAGAAACACCAGAACGGCGTTTGCAGCCGGAAAGCAATCGTAAAGGGCAGCTAGGATGGACTTGTGCGGGCTATTCATGAAGTACGGCATTCATGATGCCCCGTCCGGAGGCGTCATGGAAGTTTATTTTACGTTACGGAAGCCCCATTTTTCCAGGATTCAGCAAATTTTTTGGGTCCAGGGCGGATTTGACCAGTTCGTGCAGGTGGTAGGCGCCTTCCCCCACGGCTTTCCGGAACCATTTGGCCTTCGCCAGGCCGATGCCGTGTTCCCCGGTAATGGCGCCTCCGTGTGCCAGCACCCAGTGGAACAGCCTGTCCACACAGGCGTCCGCCAGGGCTTTCTTCTCTGGATTCGCATAATCGTCCACCATGATGTTGGTATGGATGTTGCCGTCCCCGGAATGGCCGAAACACGCGATGTCCAGCCCTGTTTCCCGGTTCAGGGCCTCACAGAATTCCACCAGGGCCACCAAGCGCGATCTGGGGATGACGATGTCTTCGTTGAGCTTGGTCATTCCGGTTGCTTTCAGGCTGTAGGAAAATTCCCGGCGGAGTTGCCAGATGGCTTCCGCCTCCGCTTCCGTGTCTGCGCGCAGAATTCCGGTCGCGCCGCATTCTTCCAGCAGGGTGCATAGGGAATCCAGTTCCTCACGCACGGCGGGCCGCCTGCCGTCCACTTCCACAATCAGGTGGCCGCGGCAGCCGGAAGGCAGGGCGCTGTCCCCCAGATAGTTCCGGGCGGCGCGGAGAGTGAAACTGTCTGTTATTTCCAGGGCGGAGGGAAGATGCCCGCTGTTCAGGATGCGCTGCACGGCGGCAGCTGCCAGCGGGAATTGCGGGAAGCCGGCGCTGAGCGCGCCGAATGCTTCCGGGTGGGGGATGAGCCTCAAAACGGCCCGCGTGATGATGCCCAGCATTCCTTCCGAACCGATAAAAAGGTCCCCGATATCGAACCCCGTCTTGTTTTTATGGGTGCGTCCTCCGCATTCCACTACCTCTCCGCTGGCAAGCACCACGGTCAACCCCAGCACGTAAGCTCTGGTGACTCCATATTTCAGGCATCTGGGGCCGCCTGCGTTCGTGGCGATATTTCCTCCGATGCTGCATTCCTTTCTGGAGGCCGGGTCCGGCGGGTAGAACCATCCCAGAGCACGGGCTTCCCGCTGGAGATCCGCTGTGATAACGCCGGGTTCCACCACGGCAACGCCGTCTTCCGGGGATATCTCCAGGATACGGTTCATCCGTTCCAGGGAAAGGCTGATGCCTCCGCGCACGGGAACGCACCCTCCTACGTATCCCACCCCGCCGCCGCGGGCCGTGACGGGGATGTTCATGGAGGATGCGTAGCGCAGCAACAGGGAGACGTCCTCCGTACTTTCCGGGAAAACGACTGCCTCCGGCAGCACGGAGGCGTACCATTTGTCCCCGGCGTGCGCCGCCAGCACATCCGGGGCTCCGGAAACTTTTTCAGGCCCCAGAATGCGGGAAATGTCTTCTTTCAAAGACATGGATTATTTGAGAATGGGGGTGCAGAAGCAGTCCGGGCGGTGGAAATCCGGATTGCCGGAAAGGTCGTCCGCCGTAGTCAGGAAAATCTGGTCCGGAGTGTCCAGGATGAACGTGGCTGCCAGCTTGCAGTCGCGGATGTCCACGCCGCGCAGTTCGTTCAACGGAATCCGGGCCATGGCGCACCATTCTTCGTCCGTCAGAATGCACTTGGTATCCACGGCCAGCGGAGCGGGAATATCTTCATTGGCGCGGCGGGTGTCGGAAAAGGCGCAGGCCCACCATGCGCCGTTGGGAGCAAGGTTGAATTCCCAGTAATTGGTGCCGTCTCCCGCGGCCATGAACCATTCCGCCAGGTCGTACCGCCATAGTTCCGGCTGGAACTGGCCGGGCCGGGCTTCCGGATGGATGGTGGCTGCCTTGCTGCGGGAAGCCAGAAACCAGAGGAATTCCCCGTCCGTGGCGAAGGCGAATTCCGCACTTGGCTCCACATCATAGCCGAACCAGTCGTTGACGAGTTCCTGGCGGGGCAGGGAGGCAAGCTGGTCAAAGCTTCCGTTGAAGGCCCATTGGTGAATGATTACTTGCATACCACCACATTTGGACAGTTTTCAGGTTTTATCAAGCCAGAACGTCTTACAGGCTTGGATATTGACGTGATTTCTCCATCATGGGGGCCGTCATGCATTTTCAAAGGACGCTGAATCGGTTCTCCCGCGAAAACGTTCCCGGGTATCTGGCTGTGTTCATCGGCGGTTTCGGGGACATGTTTGCGGGTTGTTTGAGCCGTGTGGAGAAAGGATTTCCCGGTTTTTTGCCGGGTGTGGCGTACGCAACGGCTTATTACCACTGGGACGGAGGCGGCTGCGGCGTGTTTTTTGACAGGTGCGGAAAAATAGCGGTGGAGCTGGAAGAGCTGAGACGGAGATATCCCGGGCTGCCTGTCGTGTTGATAGGACACAGCTACGGAGGCTCCTGCGCGGTGGAAGTAGCCAGGCGCCAGTCGGTTCAGGCTGCTCCCCTTTGCCTTCTGACGATAGACGCCGTGGCGCGCAGGCAAAAGAGCGTGCGTCCGGCCTGTGCGGAATGGTGGGGGAACGCTTACCTGCGGGACGGCGGCGGCTTCATGGACGCGGTGCCCAGAATAGGCGGACGCTGGGGACATTGCGCCGGGGCTGATGCCAATCTTGCTTTTTCCGGCTACAGTCGTGACCGGAAGGGCCGCCTTTATTCCCATCGGCGTCCTGCGCCCATGCTTTATGAACCGCCTGGGGAAGAAGCATGCAGCCTTTTTCAAGCTGCTGCCTCCTGGCTGGAAAGAAATCTTCCGGACTGAACTGCCGGAGCCGTGCTACCGGTTCAGTTCATCCCACTTCACCAGTTGGGAAAGAAGTTGGCTGATAAGGCGTTCCGTCTGTTCCCTGGCTTTCTCTTCCGGCACTCTGATCTTGTCCCCGTACGTGGTGGAAATCTGGAAATAGCACCAGCGTTGGTCCATGCCGTGCAGAACCCTGTCTTTCATATCCATCAGGGTGCGGATCAGGTGGTCTTCCGTCATGTGGCGGTGGCCGATAAATACGTAATAATGCATGTTGTCCAGAATGACTGGCTGCGGATGGTCCGGAGCGATGTTCTGCTGGGATTTCAGCTTGGTCATCCTGATGGTTCCGCGGCCTTTCACGGGAACATCCACCGTGGTTCCCGTCAGGTTAAAATGGCCCTGGGCCGGGAGGCAGCGTTCCGGGCGGTGGATGGAGTTGTTTAAATCATGACCGGATTTAACGATGGAAACGCGGCATAGAACGGGTACGGTTTCCGTCGCATCCAGGCTGATGGGGAGTTCCTGCACGTAATCCGCTTTGGAAAATTCCGTATCCGGGGCCAGGATGCCCCGTTCCTGCTCGGATTCCTGCCGGCGCGTGCCGTGCCAGCCGGACGGATTCATGCCTGTGGGGAGATCCATGCTGATGGAGGAGTCCTGCACTTCCCCCCTGCGCGGCATCAGGTAAGTGCCGCCGAGCATGACGGCCAGTAGAAAAGGGATGATGAGAATTTTGAGCGTTTTAATATTCATGGCGGCGGAAACGCTTAATGGGACTTGTTCATTTTAACAACCAGCTTCTTGCGCTGTGACGGCTTCCAGATGAGCTCCCCGGCCAGCAGGGAGTGGACGGCTGCCAGGCCGAAAAGGCTGATGGGGAAAAAAAACAGCAGGCCGGACCAGTCATGCCAGGTTTTTGACGCAAACTCGGGATTTCCGTATTCCGCCATCACCACGATGCTGGTGATGCGGACACCGTTGCCGATGACGGCCAGGGGAATCGCGCTGAGGAAGAGCACGCATTTTTTCCAGAATTTCAAGTCGGACAGGTAGGCCCAGGCCGCGGACAGCATGAGCAGTGCCATCAGGGAACGCATGCCGCTGCACCCTCCTGCAATATTGAAGGCATCCCAGTGTCCGCCGGTAGAGCGGATATTGGTGCCCTGCAGATAGGTGTCCACCCCGAAGATGGTTGCCCCCCAATGCCCCAGCTCCGTCGCAATGATTTGAAGCCCCACCGTAGCCTGCTGGAAGGAGGGCAGGGGGATGCACAGCCAGAAAAAGAGCAGCGGGAAGGCGCACAGCCTGCCGGTCTGCGGTCCGGCCAGGTACCAGGCCCCGCCCAATAAAATCAGGGGAAGAGCGCCTACGGCCACGCGAGGCTGCCCCACGCGGAAGGAAAGCATCAGAAGCATGATCGCCGGGATGAAAAGAATCAGGCCGCGCCAGTCCATGCGTCTGGGTGCCTGGGCAATTTTCTTTCTGGCATGGTATAGCATGAAGACGATGATGGGCACCACCAGCCAGCCGTGTTCATAATCCGTTTGCTTGTTCCAGGAGGAAATGAGCCACTGGATGCTGTTTTCGTTTCCGAATGAACCGAATTCCGGGAATGCCAGATAGTTCAGCGCCAGCAGCAGCGTGCTCACGGCCAAGGCGGCGATCATGGGGGCGGTCAGAAATCTCTCTTTGCCGTCAGGAGCGGGGGAATCCATCATGGAGAAAAATCAAATTGTGAGAATTAAGTATTGCGATTATGCGGACCTGTGTTCAGAATGCGTCCGCTTTTCAGTTTCCGGTATGAAGATTATTAGCGGTACAGCACACAGAGAACTTGCGGAGCGCATTGCGCAAAGCGTAGGCATTCAGTTGACGAACGTCACGGTGAATACTTTCCCCGATGGGGAAAGTTTTGTAAAGATAAATGAAAACATCCGGGGCAAGGATGTTTTCCTCATTCAGCCCACCTGCCCCCCCACTAACCATAATATCATGGAATTGTGCGTGATGGTGGACGCCGCCCGCCGCGCCAGTGCCGGACGCATCACGGCTGTTGTTCCTTTCTTCGGGTATGCCCGCCAGGACCGCAAGGATCAGCCCCGCGTTCCCATTACCGCCAAGCTGGTGGCCAATCTGCTGACGGCCGCCGGAGTGGACCGCGTGCTGACTATGGATCTCCATGCCGCCCAGATCCAGGGATTCTTTGATATTCCGGTGGATCACCTGTACGCCGCCCCCGTTTTAATCCGTCACCTGCGCGAACATTATGTTAAAGACCTCAAGAAACTGGTCGTCGTCTCCCCGGACGTGGGCGGCGTGAAAATGGCTCGCGCGTATTCCGACGCTCTGGGTGCGGAATTGGCCATTGTTGCCAAGCACCGCGTCAACGCCACCCATGTGGAAGCCATGAATGTCATTGGTGACGTGGAAGGGCGCGATGCCGTTCTGATTGACGACATGACGGAGACCGCCGGCACCCTGTGCGCTGCCGCCAATATCCTGAAGGAACGGGGAGCTCAGCGCGTGTTCGCCTGCGTTTCTCACGGCGTGCTTGGGGACATGGCCCGCGAACGGATTTCCGGTTCCTGCATTGAACGCGTTCTTACCTCCGACACCGTTCCCATGGCCTATGGCCCCAAAGTGGACTGTGTCAGCGTGGGAGACCTGCTGGGCCATGCCGTGCAGCGCATACATGACGGAGAATCCGTATCATCATTATTTGACATTTAGACAATTTTAGTGCAGAGTCCTGCGCCCTGACCTGAGTACCGGTTTACGCGGGTTCGGAAATCCCGGCGGGGCCTCTGCCTGAACCCGATTAGGAAACATCATCAATCAACACTCAATATTGCCTCTATAAAACATGGCTACATCCCATTCCCTCAAGGCCGAAACGAGAGCCTGCGGCTCCGGTAATCTGAAGCAACTCCGCAGCCAGGGCCTGGTTCCCGGCGTGGTTTACGGTCCCGGTTTTGACAACGTCAATATCCAGGTTGACGCCCGTGAATTTGCCCGCATGCTGGCTTCCGCCGTTTCCGAACACATCCTCGTGGCCCTGGATATCAACGGCAAGATCGTGAAGGTTCTCCTTAAGGAAGTGCAGCACAACCCCATCACCAACGCCTGCCTGCATGTGGATTTTCAGGCTGTGACCGATACCACGGTCATCCATTCCATTGTTCCCGTCATTCTGGAAGGCGATTCCGCCGGCGTGGCCCTGGGCGGCGTTCTGGACCAGACCATTCACGAACTGGCGATTATCTGCCAGGTGAAGGATCTGCCGGAAGCCATTACCGCTGACATTTCCGGTTTGAAACTGGGTGAAAGCCTGCGCATTACCGATCTCAAACTCCCCTCCGGCGTAACCACGGAACTGGCCGGGGATGTGATTGTGGCTATTGTGGAAGCTCCCCGTGTTTCCGGCGAGGAAGCGGCTCCGGCTGCTGAAGAAGCTGTTGCCGAGAAATAAGTTTGATACGCCTGTTTCTTCTTTTACCGGGTCCGGAGCCGTTTTTGCGGCTCCGGGCTTTTTTTTGTCGCCAACAGGGCATCTTTTGGTAAAGTGCAGGATACGTATTTGCCTGATCAATCTGGAAAAAGCCTTAGATTTATGAACAAGTCCCTCATATTGGTGTTGACCGCATTCGTTCCGCTTGCAGCTGCAGATGAAGTAAAACTCAAGGATGGAACCGTTTACAAAAATTGCACGGTAGAAGTGGAAACGCCGGAAAGCGTCAGCCTCCTGGTTCCCGTGTCCGGAGGTATCAAGGATTCCGTAACCGTGAAGAGGGATTTGATTGAATCCATCAGGAAGGCAACTCCTGATGAACTGGAGGCTGCCCGAATCGGCAAAATGTATGCCAAACCGGAAACTATGAATGCCGGGGATTTGGAAAAAGCCTTGGCGGACCTGGACAAGACCATTAAGAAAAATCCCCAGGGCCTTGCTCATGACGCCGCCGTCAAGGCAAGAGCCAGAGTAGTGGTTTTGCTGGAGGAAAAGAAATTGACGGAGGAAGCCCGGGCCGCCCAGAATGCCAGGGAGGAGGCAGAAGTGACCGTGCGCACCAAATACGACCATGAGGCCAATAAGCTGCTGAAGCGTTTCAAGGCGCTTGCCGTGCGCAATCCATACCAGGCCATGGCCGTGTATGACCGCTTGCGCGACGGTTATCCCGGTTCCGCCGCCCTGGCGGATGCCTATCCGGATGCCGCCAGAATCGCCGGACAGCTCAACCGTAAGCTGGAGGTCATGATCGCCGCCAAGGAAAAGTCCTTGGAGAAGGAACGTGAAGCCCTGAGAAAGGAGGAAGAGAAGCGCCGGGGAAATCCCAAACTGACCAAGGAACAGCGCCAGGTGTTGATGGATGCTTTCCAGAAAAGGCAGACTGCCATCCGGGAACGTGAAAACCAGCTCACGGAAGTGTACCGGGCTTTGCGCAAGAAGGTCAAGGAACGCGGGGACCGGTGGTTTGAACCTACGGCAGGTTCTTTGGAAGCCATGAGAGACCTTAAGCTGGTAGCCGCTACGGATGCGGAACGCTTAAAAAAACAGGACCCGGAAAACGGAGCCGGTTCCGCTGCGCTGGAAAAGGCCTGGGATCTGTGTGACGAGAAAAAATTTGACGAGGCTATGGAGGTTCTGACGGAACTCCGGACCGCCCAGGTTCCCAGGGAATACTATGAGGAACTGACGGAAACGGTGCGCGTGGGGTTGCGGGAACAGCGCGCCCGTGAACGCGCCGAACGTGCGGAAGCGGCGCGCAAAGCCCGTGAAGACCGGGATAAGAAACGCCAGGAGGAAAGAGAGGCGGCCGCCAAGGCCAAAAAGAAATAATTCTGCCGTTTTCCGGAGAAAACGCTCCGGAGGAATATGGCGGAAATGGCGTTTACGGACGGGATGGATTAAGTATGTGTTGATTCCATCCTGCCCGTCAGGCTTTCCGGCCGTTGATTTCGCGCAATTCGTTGTCAGAGATTCCTGAGGTTTTTCTGTCGGAGCGGGGCCGGAGGCGTGTTCCTTTGACGGTCTGCATGTTTTTGCGGGGAGAAGAGGGCAAATCTTTCCCCATGCGATATTTCCTGCTTTCTTCCGCCGCGTCTTCAGTATAGAAGTGTTGCATGAGGAACGCTTCTTGCAAACGGGTCACGGGTGAAACGGACATCAGCATGGAACTGAACCTGGACGGCACGGGATGCGCCGCCGTCGCAACGGGGCATGCGTTTTTTGACCATATGCTGGATTTACTGGCCCGCCATTCCCTGATGGACCTGACCCTTCAGGCCCGCGGAGACCTGGAAGTAGACGCCCACCACACGGTGGAGGATGTGGGAATCGTTCTGGGGGAATGCATTAAAAATGCACTGGGGGACAAAAAGGGCATTGTTCGCTACGGCTGTTCCTACCTGCCCATGGATGAAACTCTTACGCGCGTGGTGATGGATTTGAGCAACCGTCCGTATGTAGCTTTCCGTATTCCGGAAGGCGGCTTGCCGGATGCCCCCAACTTTCCGCTGACCCTTTGCGAGGAATTCTGCCGTGCGCTGGCCAATAACCTGCGTTGCAACCTGCATGTGGAAGTGCTTTACGGCAGGGATGGCCACCACATTGCGGAATCTGTCTTCAAGGGCATCGCCCACGCGTTGCGGCAGGCTGCGGCGATTGACCCCCGGGCCGCCGGGACGCTGCCTTCAACCAAGGGAATGCTGTAAAATACATGAAACTTGGCGTGATTGATTACGGTGCGGGCAATCTCCGCAGTGTGCTGAACACCTTTGAGGCCGCCGGCGTGACCGGTCATCTGGTGCGTACTCCGGAAGATGCGGCGGGCGTAACCCATTTGGTTCTTCCCGGCGTGGGCGCCTTCGGCGACTGTGCGGAAAAGCTGCGCCGCCAGAATCTGGTGCCCCTGGTCCGGGCATGGATAGAGCAGGACAGGCCTTTTCTGGGCATCTGCGTGGGCTATCAGGTTCTTTTTGAAAGCGGGGAAGAAAGCGGGCAGGTTCCCGGACTGGGCATCCTCAAGGGGCGCGTGGTTCGGTTTTCAGAATCGGAACTCAAGGTGCCTCACATGGGGTGGAACAGCGTGGCTCTCACTGATCCCGCCGATCCCATCTGGAAAGGCATGGGGAAGGAACCGTACTTTTATTTCGTGCATTCCTATTATCCCCAGCCGGAGGATGAATCCCTGATTGCCGCTTTCTGCACCTACGGCGTGCGTTTTGCTGCCGCTGTCAGGCGCGGCAATCTGGTCGCCACCCAGTTCCACCCGGAAAAAAGCCAGAAACTGGGCGTGAAACTGCTGAAAAACTTTATTTCCCTGTGAGCCGGAAATTGCCGGCTCGCAGACTGACGGCTCTTTCTTCTGACAGCAGAAGGGCAGGAGGAATGATGAATCAAATGAAGCGTGATTCTCGAAAAGCAGCCTTATTAAAAAGACGCCGGGATTAATTCATTTAAGTTATTAGGACGGCGTTCCCCCGTAGAGCTCCATGAATCAGTTTTTCCCCTGTATGGGGAAAGGAAAGTGGTCGGGACATGCGGAGCGGCCAATTGGCCTCTTATCGCCGGTTCCTGATCAATATTGCTTTAGAGGCGGGGGAATATTGGTTGAGCCGGCAGCTTTTCCTCCAGAGGGGAAGGGAGGGTAGTACATAAGAAAAAAGAACCGCCCCTTCACGGGAGCAGTTCTTTTTGGTGAAAAGCAAGGAGCGGAAACTTCGTCCGCATGGGCCTGATTTAGCCGAGCACCTTGTAATACTGAAGGTGAATCTGGGGATTCAGGCGAAGGCGTTCGCGGATGGGCCTGATGGCGGAAGGTTCCGCAGAGAACGTGTAGGTCACATACTGCCCGGCGGAAAGGTGGTTGGATTCGTAGGCGAATTCGCGGCGGCCGGCGTTTTCCGTGGCGGTGATGTCGGCGCCTTCTTCCTTCATCGCGGCGGCTACGGTGCTGATCAACTCTTCAACGGGAGTTTCCGTACCCTTCATGTTGAATACGATAAGAGCTTCGTAATTTCTCATGGTCTTGTGATAATTAGAAATGTGTCGTGCGAACGGTGCGCACCTTGCGGGCAAGTAAGGTGCAATGATTGCCTTCAGAAAGCAAGCCTATTTTTTACCTTGTTTCCGGGAACATGCCGTTTCCTGCGTTTTACTCTCCCCACGGCGCGGAAGAATTGTTCTGCATGGCGTTTCCTGCCGGCGGCCTTTGCTGTAGGAGAGACGATTCCGGCGTTCGCTTGGCGGGTGCCGTACGGAAAAGAGTGGACGCCGCAACTTAGGATATGAGCTTTTCCCGGGTAAAGGATTCCTTTTCCTGCAAAAAAAGGGAGGAACTGGCGGGAGGCAGATCCGCTGGAGCGGTTGCTGCCACGGGCTGAAGGGCTTTGTTCCCCTCCGGAACAGCTTTGTCTTGCGCAGGGTATGGCGGGAAGAGCTCCGAAAGAAGAAAAACGTTAACGCGTCTGCGCCATCTGTACGGCCAGCTGGAAAGCGTGGATGGTGCTGGATGGATTGGCCTTTCCGGTTCCCGCCAGGTTGAAGGCGGTACCATGGTCCGGACTCAGCCGGGGGCGGGGAAGGCCCAGGGTGACGTTGACGGCGGTATGGAAGTCCACCAGCTTCAGCGGAATCAGCCCCTGGTCATGGTAAGGGGCCAGCACGGCGTCATAATTCCCTTCCACGGCATCCCGGTACACGCAGTCCGGGACGGAAGGCCCGTCAAATGCGGCATCCGGATGGATCGCCCTCAGCCGTTCCACGGCCGGGGCAATGATGCTCCCGTCCTCATCGCCGAAAGCGCCGTGTTCCCCGGCGTGGGGGTTCAGGGCTGCCAGGGCGATACGCGGGCGCATGATTCCCTTGCGGATGCAGAAGTCTTTCAGCAGGGTTCCAATGCGGACCAGTTCCTCCGTTTCCAGCAGGGAAGGCACGCTTTGGAGGGAGGTGTGGATGGTTGCCAGCCCCACTGTTAACCGTTTCCCGGTCAGGCACATGGCGTAATTGTCCGTTTCCAGGCGTTCTGCAAAGAATTCCGTCTGCCCCGGCCAGCGGAAACCTGCCTCATGCAGGGTTTCCTTGCAGACGGGGGCGGTGACGACAGCGTCAACCGTTCCTTCCCGCAGGGCATGGGCCGCCTGTTCCAGATGGTCGAAGGCGTGTTTGGCGGATTCCGCGTTAGGCCTGCCCAGGGGAAGCTCCACTCTCTTGCCGATGAGGCGGTATTCCGCGTCTTCCGGGAGTTCTCCGGAGGCAAGCGCGGCGAAAATGACTTCAGGGCCTATGCCCGACTGGTCGCCCAGCGTGTATCCAATGACCGGTTTCATAGTGCGGCAACAGGAGGGATTATAATTCCGCGGGTTCCGGCATTCCGGCAGCGGAAGCGGGAATTTCTTCCGCGGGGGAAACTGGAGTTTTTTCCCCCGGAACAGCCTGCAGGGCTGCCGCCCGTTTTTCCATGTTGATGACCTGTATCGTTTTTTCCGGTTCGTCGGGGTTGCGGAGTTCGAATTCCAGGTGGGAGTTGGTGGACCAGTGGTAATAAATGGTGGCGCCGAGGGCTGCCAGCACCAGAATCAGGAGAATGGAACCGAAGAAGGAGCGCATGCCTCTACTGTGTGCCGGAGGAAAGGGGAATTCAAGAAATTATCAAGACCGCCTGCGTGGGCGGGCAAACGCCGTTAACTACCGTGCATCTTCATTTCCTGAAAGAGGAAGGAAGCGTAAGTAAAAAGAGGCAGCCCGGCATGAGAAGATCCGGGACAGTTCAGGACAGGATTTTCATCGCGAAGAACAGGAGCATGAGCAGGATGGCAAAGCCGATGATTCTGCCCGCCATGCTGCCGTCTTTCCCGTCCTGGATGCACATCGGGCAGTTTTCCGGGCTGTTCATGCCGCTGCATCCCATGCCGCACGCGCCGCAGGGAAAATCCGCTTCCCGCTCCTGTACTCGGTCTTGGAGAAGGAGTTCCAGCTCGTGCACGGAAGGTTCCACGCCGTAGACGACGATTTCCCCGTCAATGGCGAGTGCGGGAAGCGGCGTCCCGGTCTGTTCCGGAACGGTCTCCTCAACCTGCATCTCCGGATTGACACCCAGATGGGCCAATGCCTGGAGAGTATTGGCGCGCAGGGTGTTTCCCGGGTAGGCCCGGCTGTAAAAAAGCTGAATCCTGGTCATGGAGCTGGGTATGTCAGGAACGCTTCCGTTTGGGAAGACTCTTCTTCCAACAAATAGGACGGGCCCCCAAAGGTCAATGCGTTTTTCCGTGTCATGACATATAAGTGTTGTACGGAAAACATTTTAGACTTTTCAAATGAGGAGGGAACGGGCACTATCCCGCCGGTCCCGCCATGAAAAAGCTATCTCTATTCCTTTTGACCCTGGCCTGTGTATTCCAGTTTTCCGCCCAGGCACAGGAACGGCCCAGTTATATTGCCATTGAGGCCAATTCCGGCAAGCTTCTTTTCAGTTCCAACGCAGAAGAAAAAAGGCCCGTGGCCAGTCTTTCCCAGGTAGCCACCGCCATGGTGGCTTTGGATTGGGTGGCCCGCACGCGGTTGCCTCTGGATACTTTCATTGCCGTGCCCCAGGAAGCGTTCGGCCTCCGTGCGGGCAATCCCATGGATCTCCAGCCGGGAGACCGGCTGACGCTCCGGGACGCTTTGTATTCCACCCTGCTGGGTTCGGACAATGTTTCCGCCCTGACTGTTGCCTCCTTTGTGGGGCGTGACCTGGTGTCCCGCCGGGGCGGCGGCGCCCCCATTGCCGCTTTTGTGGCGGAAATGAACAATTTGGCCCGTTCCCTGAGGATGGCCAAAACGCACTTTACCGCTCCCCACGGGCTGGACGCCGGCAACTCCGTTTCCACTTCCTGCGCGCTGGATATGGCCTTGTTGGGCGTTTACAGCATGCAAAATCCGGCTTTTTGCTACATTGTTTCCCAGGCGAGCCGGCGCATTGAAGTGCAGTCCCAGACCAAGGGCAGGACGATGTATGATATTTCCAACAACAACAGGCTCATGAGCGCTTCCGGCGTGGACGGCATCAAGGCGGGCACATCCCGCGCCGCCGGCTCCTGCCTGCTGCTCAGCGTGACGCGCAACGCTATTTCCCGCCGGAGCCCCCAAACGGGGACGGAGGTGATTTATCCGCAGCGCATGATTATTGCGGTGCTTGGTTCTGCGAGCCGCTATTCCCTCGCCAGGGAGATGATGAACACTGGCTGGCGCGTTTGGGAAAACTGGCAGGCTTCCGGCATGGATATGAAGGACCCCAAGGAATTTGTCCAGCTTCCTGTGAAATCTGCTCCACAAAGGAGATAGGAAGTAGACGGGGAAGGATTTTTCTGCTATAAGGAACGCCGAATATGAACATCGGTGTTTTGAATAGCGGGGGTGACTCCCCCGGGTTGAATGCAGTTATTGAAGGTGTTGTGGGCGCGGCTTCCCGTCGCGGCTGGAACGTTGTGGGTTTTTACGACGGTTTTGAAGGGCTTTTGTCCGAGGAAGGGGACGAACGGTTTGAATGGCTGACCCCTGCCGCCTGCCGCGGATTGCGAGCCAAGGGGGGCACCATTCTGGGAACCGTGAATAAAGGCAACTTTGCCATCAAGGTGGGCGTGGACCAAAAGGGGGCTATCGAACCCGCAGTGCTGGAAAAAACGAAGGCCACTGTCCGCCGGCTGGGGCTGGATGCCCTGATCGTCGTGGGCGGAGACGGCTCCCAGTCCACGGCTCTTTTGCTTTCCGAGATAGGGCTCCCCGTAGTTGGCGTGCCCAAAACCATTGATAATGACCTGGGCGCAACCGATGTCACTTTTGGCTTCTACAGCGCCGTTTCCATTGTTTCCGAGTCTTTGGACCGTCTGGAAACCACCGCGAACGCGCACCAGCGCATGATGGTGGTGGAAGTGATGGGTCGGCATGCGGGATGGATTGCCTTGGAAGGCGGCATCGCAGGGAGTGCTGATGTTATTCTTCTGCCGGAAATTCCTTTTTCCCTTGAAAACGTGGTGGAATGCATCAAGGCGCGCAAGGCTGCCGGGCAGCGGGAAATCCTGGTAGTGGTATCTGAAGGGGCCCGTCTGGCGGACGAACTGGTATTGCTGGATGAAAAGACCCAGGGGGAAGTTCGCCTGGGAGGCATCGGCAAGGTGATTGCCAAGAAACTGGAAGAAGCTACTGGGATTGAAACTCGCTCCTGCGTGCTGGGCCATATCCAGCGCGGCGGTTCTCCCTGTTCCTATGACCGGATTCTGGGAACGCGGTTCGGCAGTTATGCCGTGGAACTGGTGGAAAAGCGCCAGTTCAGCTGCATGGTTGCTCTCCGTGGGACGCAGATGACTGCCGTACCCATTGAGGAAGCTGTGAAAACCTTGAAGCTGGTGGATCCCGATTGCCAGCTGGTGCGCACGGCCCGCGATTTAGGCGTATGCTTCGGGGACTGACGTTCTCCGTCTGAGTCACGGGAAATTGATTGTACCCGATAGGGTTTTGATTGCCTTTCAACCGTATCCTGGAATCAGGATACGGTCATTTTTTGCGGAAGCACGCCGTATTCATTGGGGCCTGGCGAGCTTTTAAGAAGCATCATGGACAGGAAGAGGATGGAAAGCAAATCCATCAGGCTGGACACCATTCCCAGGTAGTCCAGATAGGGGGCCATATCTTCCGGTACCAGGCGCAGCAGGAAAATCAGCAGGAAAGTGACGATGAAAATAAGAATGGGAATCAGGATGAATTTTCCGCTCAGATTGCTGTCATGCAGGCGGCGCACGGCGACCGGCAGATTGAAGAGGATATTGAGCCCCGCCACGGCTGCCAGAAGCTCCAGGGAAAGCATGCTCAGCTCTCCGGATTGGTAGAAAAAGTAAAAGGTGGGATTGAAGCAGGAGTGAGCCAGCAGGATTAGAGCGTCTTGCGGATGGGCGGCATATAACAGGATTTGGAGGGAAGGAGAGACATAAAAACCCGCCGGCTGGCTGTCAACGTCTATCATGCTGTAGCCCAGCGGAAGGAACAGGAGGACGGAAAGGAGGAAAAAGGACCAGAATTCCGTCCGGGACGCGCGGCCTGCCACCGTATTCAATTTCCGCAGGCTGATGAGCCAGTAAAGGTAAAACGGAGTCAATGGCTGTTTTTTCAGTTCTCCGGCAGGGGAATCAGCCGGTTGGGGCTCCGGACGGCGGCTGTATTTGTTGCCGTCCGCCTTGCTTTCTCCCAGTGTCAGATAAAAAAAGATCAGATGCCCCAGCCCGAAGGGAATGAAAAGGGAAAAAAGCCAGAGTCCGCTCCTGCCAGTATCATGCAGGCGTCTGAACGCGGCTGATATGCTTGGGATGAACAACACCGCCCACAAGAGGATGGTTAAAGCGTCTCCGTAGATGCTCAGTCTTGTATCAGGGATGTGCAGCCAGTCCGTCAGGATATACCCCGCCAGGGCTGGAATCAACGCCAGGAGGGGAAGAGCCATGAACCACCAGAATTCCGCACGGGAAGCGCAGCCCCGAAAGTCCGCATAATGACGAAAACCTTTTTTCCAGCAGGAGAGGGGAGAAGGGAGGGAAGATGCCTGCGTGGAGGTTGGAGGAACGGAGGAAACAGCAGGAGAAGCAGGAGAAGCAGGAGAAGCAGGAGAAGCAGGAGAAGCAGGAGAAGCAGGAGAAGCAGGAAGCAGGAGAAGCAGGAGAAGCAGGAGAAGCAGGAGAAGCAGGAGAAGCAGGAGAAGCAGGAGAAGCAGGAGAAGCAGGAGAAGCAGGAGATTCCGGCATGGATGAGAAGGGGGTTTCCGTTTAGACTCCCTGATGCCGGGGAATGCTCAATGCGTCTGTGCCCAGGACATGGAAATTTTCCTCCTGCAGCCGGTTCAGATCAGGACAATCGCCATCAGCAGCATTCCGGCGATGATGCCCATGATGGAAATGTGATGGTGCCCCCAGCGTTCCGCCATGGGCAGCAGTTCGTCAAAGGAGATGAAAACCATAATGCCCGCGACGGAGGCAAAGAGAACCGCAAGTACGGTAGGTGTGAGGAAGTGGAACAGGAAGAACATGGCGATGGCTGCGCCCACCGGTTCAGCCAGACCGGAGAGAAAGGAATAAAAGAGGGCCTTTTTACGGCTGCCTGTGCCGTAGTAAAGAGGTACCGCCACGGCGATTCCTTCCGGAATGTTATGGACGGCTACGGCCAGGGCGATGGAGGTGCCCAAAGTCAGGGAGTCCAATCCGGCGGCAAAGGTGGCGATTCCTTCCGGGAAATTGTGGATGCCGATGGCCAGGGCGAACAGAATGCCGGACCTTTTAATTCGGGATGAGGAAAATTCACCGCTGGCCTGTCCATGGATGTCTTCCGGGCCGCGCGCTTCGTGCGGGTTTTCGTCTTCCGGAACCAGGTAATCAATCAGAGCCGCCACGGCAATTCCCCCGAAGAAGGAAGCAATGGCGATCCAGGAACCTGCCGTATGGCCTTCGAACTCTATCAACCTGTGCTGGGCTTCTCCCAGCAGTTCCACCAGGGAGATATACACCATGACTCCGCCGGATAATCCCAGGGCAAAAGTAAGTGTCTTTGTATCCGTCCTTTTCATGAAGAAGGCG
The DNA here is from genome assembly GCF_001917295.1 of Akkermansia sp. 54_46. NCBI lineage: Bacteria > Pseudomonadati > Verrucomicrobiota > Verrucomicrobiia > Verrucomicrobiales > Akkermansiaceae > Akkermansia > Akkermansia sp. 54_46. The sequence goes on along the minus strand of NZ_MNUD01000036.1, from coordinate 309,302 downwards.
ATGAAGCCTCCTATGCCGGTAGCAAGACCAGCCAGCGTGGTGAGCAGGAAGACAACGAGGATGTGATCGGCGGAAAGGTCCATGCGTGCACCTGCCGGGCAGGGATGACCCCGGCAGTAAAGAAAGGGGTGTATTATTTTGCGGGAGCCGTGGGAACGATCATCTTCGTGGCCCGGATGGCGCCGGGGGGAAGGGGGGGCTCTTCCCCCGGCTTCAGGAGGCCCCGTTCCTTCTTGATTTCAGGCAGCTTGTCCAGAAGTTTGCTGAACGCTTTTCCTTCAAAACTTTTTGGGAGGAGCGCAACGCCTTCTTTGAGAGGCTGTTCCAATTCATTGACCCTGTTTTGCTGCATGAGCAGGTACACTTTTTGCATGAGAACAGCTTGTTTGACTTCCGGAAGAAGCCCGTTCTTTTTCAAGTAGCTGTCCATGATGGAAAGCGCTTCATCAGGATTTTGATCCGCCAGAATGTGGATGTTTTTCTTCCGGAACGTATCGGCCCATTCCAATTTCTGGGCATGGAGCAGATCGTCCCTGTGCAGTTTGGCGAGAATTCCGGAAGCGTCCTGCGGGTCCAGTTTTTCCAGTTCTGCCAGAGCCGGCTTATAGAAAGTGCGGATGCTGGATTGGGGAACCGTTTTCAGCAATTGAACCAGCGTGTCCCGCCGCTGCTGGTCAGTGAGCTTTTCCGCCAGATTGTTTGTCAGGGACTGCTGCGTGTTGAGTGCTTCCGCCGCTTTTTTTGTATCCTGCATGACCTGGGCAGGATTGGCGTAACCTACGACGGTGTGGACGGGCCGCCCCTGGGCATCCGCAAACACCAGCGTGGGGAATCCGGTGATGCCGTAGGATTTTTTATAGGTTTCCAGAGAAGTTTTTGTCTGCGCGTCCTGCTGCTTTTTACGTGGGTAGTCCAGTTCCACGGGAATAAAGGAACGGGAAATGGCTGTCTGGATTTCAGGAAGGGAAAGAGCCTGCTTTTTCTGCATGATGCAGGCTCCGCACCAGTCGGAACCGGTGAATTCCAGCATTACTCCCTTATTCTGTGCGGCGGCTTGCTGCATGGCTTCCGCAGGGCTGGTACTCCATGTTTCGGAGGCGCCGGCACTCCAGGCGAGGAGTATGGCTGCGAGGGGATGTATGATTGTTTTCATGGCAGGAATGTCATTATTGCATGGGGGGAAGCGGAGAATGGGCGGGGGGAACCCACATGTTTCCGGAAGAGGAGCTGCCGGAATCTCCGGTGTGGGTAGGTGTTTCAATTTTCGGTTTTCCGGCGGGCGGGTCCAGATCTTCCACCACCACTTTCTTTTTGGCGGGCTGGGGCACGGGGGCGGCAGCCGGGGCCGGTGAGGGCGCCCTGCGGATAACGGGGGATTTGAGGGAAGCATCCGTCTGGTTCATGGCCGTAATATTCAGCGGGTCGCCGTAGGCCAGCATTTCCCGGATGTCGTCAGGAAGATCTCCGGCAGGAATGGAGGTGCTTCCCTGTTCGTGCATGATACGCACGAATTCATTTTCCACGCGGGTGATTTCCACATTCAAATAAGTTTTGCCTGAATGGGATGTCTTCAGAATGTCGAACTTGCGGCCGCGTGCCTTGGCTCTGGCGTGTTGGCGGTAGCGTTCGAAGTAGGAGCGGATTTCTCCCCGGATGCCGGCTACGCGCATTTTCTCTTTCTCAATGGATTTTTGCGTCTCTTCCAGGTCGGAGGCCGTATGTTCAAAGATATCCAAAAGGCTGAGCAGCTGTTCCTTGGGAGCGGTCCTGTTCCGTATTTCCCTGAGCTGTTCCTGCTTCTTCAGCAGCTGGGCATGATTGTCCTCCAAAGCTTCCCGAGCATCTTTGACAGGGTCTGGAAGCTGGGAAAATTTTTCATAAACAATATAGCCGGCACTGATGACGATAAGGGCGAACAGCCCCAGGCAGAGGTTCCAGAAAAGAGCGTCTCCCCTGGCTTTCCGTTCGGAATCCTCCTGCCGGGCGGATTCTTCTTCCGCAGCGTGTTCCGAGACGACGTCCAGGGAGGTTTTCAGACGTTTTTTGGCTGCGGGGGCGGAGTTTTCATCCTTATGTTCTCCTCCGTTCTCCTTCGGAGCAAAGCGGGTTTCGTCTTCCGCAGGGGGGAGAGTTTCGCCGGACGGCTGTCTGGGAGCGGGGGCGTCGGTCATGGGATGCGCGGGAATGGAGGTTAGTCTACCGGGTGGGTTTGTTTGAATTCAGCCAGTTTGGCCGCATACGCGTTATATTGATATTGCAGGGCATGGAATTCCTGCTTGCGCTGCGCCAGCGTTTTGCGCATGTCTTCAATGTCAAAGCACAGGTGCTCGAAGTCGCGGCGTTTGGAAGGCAGGACATCTATATCCTTCACCGTGAAGGGCGTCGTGATTCTTCCCGGGTTGGAAAGCCTTTTCTGAAGATTGTAATTAACGCGGGCATCGTGGGATTCCGCCTGGCTTATTTCCTGTTCCGTCTGGGCCAGTGCGTTTTTCATTTGCTGGAGTTGGGCCTGGAGCTGCTGGTGTTCCTGGGATGAATTCCCCGTCAGGAAGGAGGTCAGGGCTTCATTCGTACTGCTGTCGCACGAAGTAAGGGCCAGCGTGAGGGCCAATGCCGGACAGGTACGCCTGGTGAATCTCACGATGTTGAACATGCCGGGGATTATGAACCTTAACGGAGGGGAAAGTCAAACTGTTCATGCGCCCTCCGGAACAATGATTTTTCTCGCATAAAACGCGTATGCGGCTACAATGCCCGCGGCATGATGCAATTATCGGAGATTGGAGGCCATCTGACGGCCAGAACGGGTATTGATGATTTGATGGAGGATTTATTCAAGGCCCTCCATTCGGGAGACGCAGGCTTGTGCCAGTTGAACGGCGGGAGCCCCGCCGTTATTCCTGAAGTGACGGAACTTTGGCGACGCAGCATGGAGGAACTGGTGCGAAATGGCAAATTTGACGTGCTGGTGGGCCATTATGCCCATCCGGGCGGGGATCCTGCCTTTATCCGTGCCCTGGTGTGTTTTCTCAATGAACGTTGCGGATGGAACCTGACGCCGGAAAATGTGGCGATTACCCAGGGCGGCCAGATGGCCTGCTTTACACTGTTCAACATGCTGGCGGGCCCGTGCCCGGACGGTGCTGTGCGTGAAATCCTTTTTCCCCTGTGCCCGGATTATGTGGGATACCAGTCCCAATCCCTGTGCGGCGGCGTCATGTTCCGGGGCATCCGGCCCGGCATCCGCATGCTGGACGGGCACACGTTCAAGTACGTGATTGATTTTGACCGTCTGGACATACGTCCGGAAACGGCCGCCGTCTGCATGTCCCGGCCTACGAATCCCACCGGGAACGTGGTGACGGATGAGGAATTGGGGCTTCTGCGGGAAATGACTTCCCGCGCCGGGGTTCCCCTGATGATTGACAATGCTTACGGGCCTCCGTTGCCCAATATTTGTTTTGTGCCCGTAACCCCGGCCTGGGATGAGAACATGATCCTGACCATGAGCCTGTCCAAGATCGGGTTGCCCGGAACGCGCACCGGCATTGTCATTGCGCGCCCGGAGATCATTCGTGCCGTCGTGAGCATGGTGACCACGTCATCCCTGTGTCCGAACAATCTGGGCCAGGCTCTGGTGACGCCCTATCTGGAAGACGGCACTCTGGAGAGAGTCTGCCGTGAAACCCTCACGCCGTTTTACCGTGGCCGGGCGGAATTCGCCCTGTCCCTGCTGCCGGAACTTTTCGGAGAATCCATCCCCTGGCGCGTTCATAAGAGTGAGGGCGCCATGTTTCTGTGGCTGTGGTTTGAGGGATTGCCCATCACGTGCCAGGAGCTTTACGAACGGTGCAAGTCACGGGGCTGTTTTGTAAATCCCGGCCATCACTTTTTCTTCGCCCTTCCGGAGGTGGGGGAACCCTGGCCGCACCGTCATGAATGCATCCGCATCAGCTTCACCCAGACGGAGGAACTCCTGCGCAAGGGGCTTTCCATCGTGGCGGATGAAGTGCGCAAGGCCTACTCCCGTTCTTAATCCAAACCTGACCCGTATCCATGAACAGCATGACCGGTTTCGGCAGAGACGCCGCCCAGACAGACCGTTATAATATCCTTGTTGAAATATCAGGCGTAAACCGCAAACAAACGGAAATTGCCGTCAATGTGCCGCGCGGCTATGCGGAATGGGACGCCTCCGTGCGTTCCATCGTGCAGGGGGCTGTTTCCCGCGGCCGTGTAGGCGTCTCCATTTCTGTGGAGCGTCTGGAGGAAGCGGATGGCTCCCTCCAGCTTGATGAGCAGAAACTGGCCTCCCTGGCGGAGCTGCTGAACCGTGCGTCTGACCTGACAGGTCAACCGTTGCCCCTCCAGGCGTCCGACCTGCTGAGGCTGGATATCGTTACTTCCGCAGCGGAAGCATCCCTTTCTCCGGAAGAAGCGTGGCCGATGGTGGAAAAGGCGCTCAAAGCCGCCCTGAAGGATTTTATTTCCATGCGTGCGGCGGAAGGCGCCAACCTGAAAGCGGACGTTCTTGGCAAGCTGGATGTCTTGGAGCAATTCCGCCTCCGTATTGCGGAACATGCCCCTTCCGTGCCTGTCAGGCTTCGGGAGGCCATGCTCAAGCGCTTGGCTGATGCCGACCTGTCCGTTTCCGCGGACGATGAACGCATCATCCGGGAAGTGGCCCTGTTTGCGGACAAGTGCGACATTTCCGAGGAAATTACCCGTCTCTCCTCCCATTTTGACCAGTTCCGCACCTTGTGCGGTTCCTCCGCTCCTGCGGGCAGGCCTCTGGATTTCCTTTGCCAGGAAATCTTCCGGGAATTCAACACCATCGGCTCCAAGGCGAACGATTCCACGCTGGCCCATCTGGTTGTGGCTGCCAAGACGGAGCTGGAGAAGATCAGGGAACAGGTTCAGAACATCGAATGACAGCCATGAAACAGCCATTGGGAACATTGCTGGTGGTATCCGGGCCTTCCGGTTCCGGGAAGACGACGTTGTGCCGCCGCGCGACGGAAAACGGTCTGTGCGTGTACAGCATTTCCTGCACGACGCGCCAGCCCAGACCCGGGGAAGTCAATGGGGTGGATTACCATTTCCTGACTCCCGCCGAATTTGACGCCAGGGTGGAGCGGGGGGACTTTCTGGAATATGCGGAGGTGCACGGCAACCGCTACGGTACGCTGAAAGCGGATATTTTGACTCTTCTGGAACAGGGGAAAAACGTGGTGATGGATATTGACGTGCAGGGGGCTGGGCAAGTCCGTTCCTGCCGGGAGGGCATTCTTCCCCTCTGCTATGCGGACGTTTACATTTATGTTCCGCAGGAGGAGCTTAAAAGCCGCCTTTGCGGACGGCAGACGGATGGCGCTGAAACCATCGCCCTGCGTCTTCGCAATGCGGAACAGGAAGACGCCTGCCTGCCGCAGTACCGGTACTGCCTGGTTTCCTCCGACCGCGAAACGGATTATGCTTCCTTTTGCGCCCTGCTCAAATGCCAGTCCATGCGGGTGGGACTGATGCGGTGATAAGGTCTTGCCTGTTTATCGAGAGGCTGCGTTCTCTCGTCTCGTCCCCCGTCGCATGGCATTCGGGATGGCGGCTCCAGTTCCGAGACATTTGGAATTGGTTCTCTTCCCGTGCCTATATGGTATGTGATTACCTTTCCTCTGATCCGGCCTACGTGAAAAAACGCGGGTTGAAATTCTTGACGTGCAGGGTACTCATAGGCTCTTTGAATAATTCAATGTTGAAATTATCTTCCAGGCAAAGAACCTCAAAAGAAGTGCCCTGGTAGGTCAGATACTGTCCCGTTTCCTTGTATCCGTTAATTGTCTTTTTTGGCTAAATTTTTGACTGTCAGTTGAATGTGGATGGATGAAACTACTGTTTTCCGTTGTTCTCTTCTTAAGGAGAAGGATAATGTAAAAGAAGAGCCCTGCTTTTAGACGAAACAGGGATATTGTTTTTTGTTCCCATGGGAATGATGGCGCCTTTGACCAGTCGCTTTGGTTTCCTTTCCGTTGACCGGGGCCTTCCAAAGCTATTATCGCTCTACTTGAGCGGATACAACCAGCCGATGGCGCAGGTAAAAATGACCCAGAGGAGCAGGTTGAGGGGGAGTCCCACTTTGACGAAGTCCTTAAATTTGTAACCGCCCGCATTGTACACGTAAGTGTTGGTCTGGTAGCCGATAGGGGTGGAGAAACTGGCGCTGGCGCCAAACATGACGGCCAGAATGAAGGGAACGGGGTTGGCGTCGAATTGCAGGGCCATTTCATAAGCCAGCGGCCCCATGACGGCGGCTACGGCATTGTTGGAGATCATCTCCGTCAGAATGGAGCAGAGCAGATACAGACCGGAGATGGCGACCAGGCACCCCAACGGGCCTATGTTATCCACTACGCCGAACGCGATGGCTTTGGCAAGCCCGGTTTTGCTCATGGCTTCCCCCACACACAGCATTCCCAGGATCAGGAAAATAATGCCCCAGTCCACCGACTGGTAGGCTTCCTTCGGCTTGATGCAGCCGGAGATGATGACGATGAGAGCTCCGATGAAAGCGAGATAGAAGGGATTGAAGCGCGCGAAGAATTTGAAGAATTCCCCGTATTGCTCAAAGGACCCCAGCAGGCCGATAAAAATGAACAGCCCCATGGCCAGGATGGCCCAGCCCTGTTTGCTGCGGTTGTGCGCTTCCGCGGGGCGCTGGCTCAGGGGGATGATGCGCTGCTTGGTCAGGATGCGGTTCATTCCTTCCTGCGGTCCTTCCAGAAGAAGCGTGTCCCCTGCCGCCAGCTTGGTATTCGGCCCCATGTCCGTAATGTTTTTGCCCTGCCTGTGGATGGCGAGCACGAAGATGTTGAATCGCTGGCGCAGCTTGAGTTCGGACAGGGACAGCCCGGCGAATTCGGAATTGTTGGCGATCATGCCTTCCACGATTTGCACATCGCGCTGTTCCAGCGTTTCCAGCCCGCGGCTGTCATCCCAGCCCAGGTCCACGCCTTTGGCTTCCCGCACCTGGTTGACTTTTCTGGCGTTGCACAGGAAAAGAATGCGGTCTCCTTCTTCCAGGTTGATGTGCTGCAACTCTTCCTGCATGGAGAACCCCCTGCGGCGCACTTCCACGATTTTGGTGCCCAGCAGTTCGGTTTGCATCAGGTTGATGGGAGTGGTGCCGATGTGGGGGGAATCCGCGGGAATTCTGACTTGGAGCAGGAAATCGCGCTGGATGCCGCCCGGAAGCATGGTGGACAAAGTGGGGCGGGATGGAAGCCATTTGCGGCCTAATGTCCAGAGGTAGAGCAGGCCTGCCGCCGCATAAATCAGGCCCATGGGTGTTACCGTGAACATCTGGATGCCGTCATAACCCAGTTTCTGCACCTGGCCGAGCACAACTACGTTGGTGGATGTTCCGACCACGGAGCAGGTGCCTCCCAGAATGGTGGCGTAGGAGAGGGGGATGAGCAGCTTGGAGGCCGCGATGTTATGGTCCCTGCAGAAGGCCAGCACGATAGGCATCAGGATGACGACCACCGGGGTGTTGTTGACGAAGGGGGAAACCATGAACGCTCCCAGAGTGATGACCAGCAGGGCGGTCAGTTCCCTTCCCTTGGCTACCTTGTTGAACAGTTTGGAAAGGTCTCCTATTAATCCTGTTCTTTCCAGGGAAGCGCTCAGAATGAACATGCACACTACTGTCAGCGGTCCGCTGTTGGCAAAGCTGGACAGCACATCACGCGTGCTCAGAATTCCCGTGAGCATGAGGACGGCGGTGCCTGTCAGGGCTGTGATTTCCACGGGCATCCATTCCTTGATGAAGCTGATGAATAACAGGACCAGCAAAATGCCTACAATCCATTGCTGGGCGGCCGCTGATTCCAGCCAGCCTATGACGGAGGCGGAGTTGATGTTGAGAAGAGGAAGCATGGCTTGAAAGTTGAAGGTGTGGGGAAAGGGTCCAACTCTCCTACTTTCCCGGCTTCTATCTGTCAAGCCGCAATAATTTTCCGGAAAGGGTTTGAAAAGGTTCCTGCGCTTTTTTATTGTTGGTGCGCCGCATGGATTCCCCCATAATAACAAGGTTCGCTCCCAGCCCTACAGGCAATCTCCATTTGGGGCACGCCCTGGCTGCGTGGGAAGCCCGTTCCCTGGCGAACCGTTTTTCCGGGAAGTGCGTGCTGAGGATAGAAGATATCGATCAGACGCGGTGCCGTCCGGAGTTTGTTCAGGGCATATTGAAAGATCTGGAGTGGCTGGGCATCCGCTTTGACGGTCCCATGATGGTTCAGTCTTCACGCTTCAGCGCTTATGAACACGCTCTTCAGACGCTGAAGGACCGGGGCGTGTTGTACCCCTGTTTCTGTACGCGCCGGGAGATTGCGGAGGAGGTGGCCGCCATGGGTGGGGCGCCGCAGGGGGGCTGCGTGGACGTATATCCGGGAACTTGCCGGCTGCTTGACAAGGGGCGCAGGAAAGAGCTTCTCAAATCCGGCAAACCTTTTTCCTGGCGGCTGGATTGCCGTGCTGCGGCGCGGATTACCGGTCCCCTGCTATGGAGGGACATGCGGTTCGGAGATCAGGTCTGCCGTCCGGAAGAACTGGGGGATGTGATTCTGGGCCGCAAGGACTGCGCCGCCAGCTACCATATTGCCGTGGTTGTGGACGACGCCGCCCAGGGAGTCACCCATGTAAGCCGTGGTGAGGATTTATTCCCTGTGACGGGCATCCACCGGACGCTCCAGGCCCTGTTGGGGCTTCCTGTTCCGCAGTGGTATCATCACCGGCTGGTGAAGGATGCTTCCGGCAAGCGGCTCGCCAAGAGGGACAGGAGCCTGAGCCTTCAGGAAATGCGTGCCGCCGGGATGCGGCCGGAAGATGTGTTCCGGCTGATGCGGGAGAGCTGAGGGATTTTCATTCCCTTATAGGCGGGGGTGCGTTGTTCCGCCGGGAAAGGCAGGGTTCAGGCTGTGGCTTGCGTTTTTCCAGCAGCCGGTCGGGTGGTTTTCTTTCCGATGCAGAGCAGGCATGCATAAGCCGCCGCCAGGGTCAGCAGGAGAAGGGAGCTCAGGATGGCCAGCAGATTCAGATGCCCCAGGGGGATGAGCCATGCATGCGGCATGGCTGCCGTTCCTGTCAGTATCTGGGGAAGCCAGATGAAGGCCGCCTGGGAAAACAGGCTGACGGCTGTGAAGGCCAGCCCCGCGGCCAGGGTGAGCCATACCGCCGGAAGTACCGGCAGGAATGTTTCATGGATGTTTTTTTTCATGGCCCGTGCCGTTCCTGCGAATATGGAAACGAGAAACAGGGGGGCCAGCAATGCGGAGGCAGGGAGGGTGTCCCAAAGGAGCCATGTGCAGAGGGGGGAGATGGCCGTCAGGAGGCCCGCGCTCTTAATCAGGAGGCCCCGGGGCGGCGGGGCTGGTGCCGCATCGTGGTTCATATCCGTTAATCGGGCCAGACATTGCCGGGAGTGCTTCCCTGGGTAATGACGACTTCCTGGCCTATTTTCAGGGTGAAGTTGGGCGTTACTTCCTGCTGTACTTCCACTAGTTCGTTCGTATCCTTGAGCTTGACGCGCACGCGGATCATTTTGACGGCTTCCACCCTGCCGTCCACGATGGAGCCTGTGGCGGAAGCCAGTTTTGAGGTCCCCATGCCGATGATACCGGGAGTCATGGCCTCCGCCGCCGTTCCGGCCATGTTGGCAAAGGTGCCGTCGTCCGTGGAGGTAAGGACGTTGATTTCCTTGATGCGGACCACGTTGCCCAGCTTGATGGTCGTCACTTTGCCGGTGGCGATTTCCAGATTGCTTTTTTGGGTGCAGGAGAAAAGGACAGGGAGAATAAGAAAAGCGGGAATTAATGGAAGCGGATTCATGATGAACGTAGTTAACTACGCTGGCAGGGTTAAGCGTTTTTCATCGTGTGGGAAGAATTGTGTAGGTAGCCAGATATAGGAGCAAATGGAGGGAGGAGAGTGCCAGTACCCTGTTCATGCGGCTGTCCGCAGGCGTTTTGCGGATTAGGAGCATCAGATACCCGCCGAAGAGGATGGAGGGTATCCACATCCACCACGTGTGGGACAGGTTCAGGTGAAGGGCCCGGCTGGATGTAGGCAGCGTGATGTAGGCAGCCAGGATGAAAGACTGGGCCATGGCGCGCGCCTTTCCTTCTCCCAGCCGCACGGCCAGCGTGCGCTTGCCCGTAGTGAGGTCTTCCTTTCTGTCGCGGATATTGTTGACGGATATCATGACGGCGCACAGGAGGCCGCATTGAATGCCTGTTACGATGCCGGCATTGTACACCGCAAGCGATTCCACCAACGTGCCGGGCACGACGGGTGCCGTGCCTATCTGTACCAGAATGGTTCCCAGTACGGCAACCAGTCCGAAGAAGAGGATGACGAATATTTCCCCCAGGCCCTTGTAGGCCAGCGGCCACGGCCCTCCCGTATATCCATAGGTGAAGTAGAGGGACGGGATGCCGATGGCGAGGATGGGCCAGCCGCGCAGTTCGATAAGGGGAAAGGCCAGCAGGCACGCTCCCAGCAGGAAGAAGAGGCCAATGAGCATGACTGTTCCGTGGGAGAGGGCTCCGCTGGCCGTCATGCGCACGGGTCCGGTCCGCTGTTCTGTATCGGCGTGCTTGGCATGGTCAATGGCGTCATTGAAAAAATTGCAGGCAATCTGGAGGCACAGGCAGGAAGCCAGCGTCAGGAGGGCCAGGGACGCATTCCAGCTGCCGGTCAGTTTCTGCACCACCATGCAGCCTGCCCATACTGGAATCAGGGAGGCGGTGAGCGTCTTGGGGCGTGCCGCCAGAAAGGCGGAAGTAATGATATTCATGTGAGGGAAGGCTCCGTAATCAGCGGAGAATGGGGCCGAGGCGGCGGAGGGTTTCCTTAATGAGTGAGACGTGCCATTGCCCGGGGGCCGTTTCCTCTTCTCCCAGGTAGCCGTATACCAGGCAGGAGCCCAGTTGAGAGTAAAGCAGGCGGGAGACGGGGCCCATGGGCCCCATTCCCATGACGGCGATCGGTCCCTTGGGCTTGGTGAAAAGCTGTACTCCTGTCTGGATGTCCGAGGCCAGGCAGGGCGTGAATGCAAATTTGACGATATCCGCCTTGTAGGAGCGCGCCTTTTTTTCCTGTTCGCGCAGGTAATCCACACCCGGCGTGATTTGGAAATCATGGGTGGAGCCGATGATGATGACGTCCCGATCCCGCGCTTCCATAATCAGTTCCCTGGCGTGGCGCATGGCCTTGATTTCAATGTCCATGGCGGCGGCATATGGCATATAGGCCCGGAGCAGGGCAAAGCGCTCTTCTTCCGGGATGCGGCGCAGTCCTCCTTCCTCATGGCAGCGCACGGTGACCAGCAGGGGCATCTCCGGCCGGAACTCCATAACCTGTTCAGTGGTGAGTTCCGGGGGAAGGGCATCCACGCGCAGTTCCACTAGATCGCACTGGTCTGTTAAATCTTTTCCTTTCAGCGTTTTCCATAGCTCCCACGAGGTAACGGACGCAACGATTTTCGGCGGATAGGCCTGATGTTCACGTACAATCTGCTGCATACATCCTACTATCCCAGCAAAGGAAGGAAGGTCAATCTTCTATTGATGAGTTCCACTTCATTTTGGGACCGAGTATGTCAGTTCGCCTGCCTTTTCCCTTTTGGAACTGTGTTTTTCTTCCTGTGCCAACCCTGTTGGCCGGTTTCCCGGCAGACGGATTGACGGATGTTGGCGCCGGCTGCCGTTCAGGATGTCGGCAGGGCTGTTTCGTATGGCCCGTTTCCTTGTTGTGGCGGAGGGCGTTATTTTCCTGCCTCTGCACGTTAAAAACATGTTGAGAATGGAGGTCCGGCTTGAAAAGGGAGTTCGGATGGAGCTAGGTGAAAGCCATGAATATGCTTTGGTCAAGGTTATTGCGGATGGGGCGGAATCCCTTTTGGGCGGCTTTGGATGCCGTGCTGGTGGTAAGGACGGAAAAAGATTCGTCCGGACATCCGGAATGGTCCTGGAAGGCGTATGTCCCTCATGGCGTTCCGGTTCATGAATTGCCTCCGGTGCCCGTTCCTCTTCCGGAAGGGGATTGGGATAAGGAGCGGTTTCGTAAGGAAAGACGGAAAGCTGCCCGGGTGCTGGGTCACCAGGCCGCTTTAACGCTGGCTTCTTCCCTCCATTTCTCCCGTTTCATGATTGTGGAGGAAGAGTGCCGTTTTAGGCTGCCGGTAATAGGTTCCACGGCGCGGATGCTTGGGCAGCTGCTGAAAGGCTGCCGGGAAAGAACTGCTCTGTTTTTAAGTGAGCCGCGTTTGTCTCCCCATACGGCCTGCTCCGTGGCGAAAGGGGAAAAATCCATCCTGTTGCGCGTAACGGATATGGCGGCATCATCTGCGTATGTGATGGACCTTTCCTTATGTGAACGCATTCTTTTATCTCTTCCGTCAGATCAGCGGGTCTGGCCATGGCTGAGGTATTATGGTTCTCTGGAGGAATGGTTTGCCCGGTATCTGGGACGTTATGGTGATTTATATGCTCTTTCCCCTGCGTTCGTTTCCTGCGGAGAGGGCGCTCCCATTCCCTCCCTCTGCAAATCCCTGGGCCATTTCAATAATGCACGCACCAAATATACGGATCTGTCTTATCTGGTGAATCCGGCGGTCAATTCATGGCGCTGGCTGAAAAACGTGAACATTTTTTCCGGCAGAAAAAGGCTTGGGTGAGAACCCCGGGGATGCGTTTTGCTCCGGCTTCGCCGGATTACCGTTTGCGGGGGATGAACGCCTGCATGGCTGGGGCTGCCGTCTTACGGCAGAGCTTGAAATAAGATGTTCCGTGCGCCCATCATCTCAAAAGCAAAACCCCGGACCGCAGGCGGTCCGGGGCGGCTCCCTTTTTCCGGAGGGAGGATGCCGTGATATTAGAGGGGTTAGCTGGCTCCTTCGTCGCACAGGATCTTGACAAAGCCTTCCTCCTGGAGGCGGGTGGCGCCGCAGGCGAACTTGGCCCGGATTTGCAGGGCTTCCTCCATATCGTCGCGCACGGAAAGCTTCACTTTGAAATCATTCCATATGCCAAACTGGGCCTTGCTCTTTACCCAGGCCAGGCAGGAACGGACTCCCTCTTCTGTTTTGGGAAGCCTCTGGGTGCGGATGAATTTGAATCCCATGAAGGTGTCTATTTTCCCTTCCACCAGGGCTTTTACATTGTTGAAGTCATAACTGCTGACCTCCGTTTCCCGCAGCAGGTTCATGATTTGGGAACTGGTTACCGCAATGACGAGCTGGTCTCCGAACTGCGGGGCATCCTGGTTCCAGGCTTCGTTTTCCTCAAAAAGCTGGAGGGCTGCGCGCAGCTTGGCCACGGTAAGGTTGCTGGCGGATTTGGTGCCGCTGTCCACGTGATCCACGGCTATTTGCTGGCTTTCCTTGAACGGAACGGCGGTCATGCCGTCTTCTCCCACGTAGTTCGTATCCAGAAAGCCGGAGATCATCACGTCGTCCATGCGGCGGCCTGCTGCGGCCTGGAGACCTTCAATCGTCTTGCTGACGGGAAGGTCCATGTCTCCCAGGCGGGTGGCGTCAAATTCATCGTAGCCAATGGCTTTGGTGAACGTGCGCGGCCGCATGGACCGGCGTGTGGTGGGAGCCTCGTTCAAAACGGTCTGCCCCACCCGCGTGGTTTTTTCCGTGAAGTCCAGAATGCCGAATTGATCCAGAAATACTACTTTGCCGCTCAAGTCGCGCATGACGCTGACATACTTGTCCAGCCGGGAGGCGTGCTGCTGGAGCAGGGTGCCCCATTTTCTGGTGTATTTTACCTGATAATTATCGCTGATAGTTACTGCCATGATTGCAAATATAATGATAGTTTGAATGCAGGAACGGCAATTTGGATTATCGGGTCCGGAATAACCGGAGCGGTCCTGCCGCAAGCGGGATGCGGCCATGTCCCCTGCGGGATTGCGGGCCGGTCCCATCCAGCGCTAACGTATATGGACTACAAGGCAGAAAAGCGCACCACGGCAGAATCGTGATGCGCTGTATAAGGAATGAAAGGCTTCGCCTTCCCGCTGTTAAAGAATAATCGCGTGCGTCCGCGTAGCGTGATCCGGGCCGAAAAGAGCCAGCATGCGGCCCGTTTGCCCTTTTTCCATGCGGTAGGAGTAAAAACGCTTGGTATCCGCCGCCGTGTCCAGCCCGGAATCATGAATCTGTTCTTCCGGTACCCCTGCTTCAATGAGCTGTGCCTTAATGGCTGTAGGAATGTCTTCCTCATAATGAGGCGGGCGGATACAGGGGGAAATGACGGCAATCAGGTTGGACGGTTCCACCCCAAGGCATTTTTTCATGGACTTGATGGTGTTGGAAACGATGTTGCCGGCGATTCCCGCCTTGCCTGAATGAATCAGGGAACGGTGGCAGTTTTCCTTGTCGTACAACCACACGGCGGCGCAGTCCGCCACGTAAATGGCAAGCACGCAGTCGGAAACTCCGGAACAAATCAGGCCGTCCGCGCCTTCCACAGGATAATTGGAGCCGATGTCCCCCACCAGGGCAACTTTCGTGCCGTGCACCTGTTCGGCGCGGCGCAGGTCTTTCCACCGCCAGCCCAGGGCTTCCACTTCCGCCTTATGGTACGGTTCCAGCCGTTCCAGCACGGTTTCGCGATCTCCGGCGACGTCTACTCCCGGAATTCTCTCAATGAATTGGACGATTTCTCCGGGATAGGACTGGATAGGCTTCAAGAATGCTGGCGTTTCCATAATTGATGGATCAATAAATGTCGTTGGGGACATCTTGTCGTTTTGTATTACCTAGTCGAGCAAAATTTGGCGTAAAATGTCACGGACGCCGCCCGGTGACTGAGAAAAGGTTTTTTTCCGCCTTTCCGGAGTGATATGAGCAATTCATGCTGCGCAGGTATTCTTTACTTTCCACTTTTTTTGCGGGAATGACCGCCGTGTTTTTTTCCTTTGCCGCCTCCTTGGCCCAGGAGGCTTCTCCGGATGCCGGGCAGCTGCTGAAAAGGGTGCGCCAGGGGGCAACTCTTCAGGAAAACAAGGACATTAAGGGGCAAATACGCAAACGCAGCGTCAAAATTCCCTTTTCCATGAGTCTGCGCGGCAATCTGATAGCCTTCCAGTACCAGCTCAATAATGTCTGGAACAGGTTCGATCTGAAATTCAAGGACCGCGGCCAGGAGATCCTTTCCTGGAAGGACGGGAAAGCCGGTGTTTTGCCGGTTGCCCAGTATACGGTGCCCATTGCGGGGACGGACGTAACGTACGAAGATCTTTCCATGCGCTACCTGTACTGGCCCCAGGCAAAAATTGTCCGGGATGATGCGGCGAGCACCGTCAAGGGGCGGGATTGCTGGATTGTCCAGATACCGAATCCTAATTCCGGGGTGGGGCAATATGCCTGGGTGCGCGTCTGGATTGATAAGGAGAACGGCGCCATGTGGCAGGTGGATGGCATTGACCGCCGCGGGGAGCTGGCTAAAAGGTTCATGATTGATTCCGTGATGAAATTGAAGGACGGATCCTGGTTTTTCAAACGGATGAAGGTGGAGGTCCGGGATCCTTCTAATCCGCGCAGAACGGTCTCCGTCAGCTACATAGATATGGACAGCCCGGAATAGCCTTCCGGTTCCCGTTCCATTCCCCGCGGAGCTTTCGGATTATTCTTTCCGGGGCATGGGGGCGGATTCCTTTTCATGCCGCACGGATGGATGATTTAGGACGTGACAAGAAGGCGGGATGGGCGTAAATCCTCCAAAAACCTGTTATGAAGAAACATTTATTCCTTGCATGTGCCCTGGCGTTCGGCATGTCCGCCTGTTCCCAGCACCAGGAGCAGCCGGCGGAGTCCGGTTCTCCGGTGAAAACGACCATTTCTCCCGTGACTGCTCCTGGGAAAAAGCCGGACCGGCCGGCCGTGAAATTGCCTCCCAAGTCCGTTCCGGTGCCTTCCGTAAGCCCGTCCTATAATAATACTCCTCTTTCCCCGCGCATTCCGGGGGTAACGGTCAACCGTGTGGCTGTGCCGGACAAGGTGGTGGCCCTCACCTTTGATGACGGTCCCCATGGAACGCTGACCCCCAGGGTGCTGGACATCCTGCGCGACAATAACGTCAAGGGTACTTTCTTCATGCAGGGCTGCAATGTGAAGGCTCATCCCCAGGTAGTGCGCCGCATGGTCAATGAGGGGCATGAAGTAGGCAACCATACATGGAATCACGTTTATCTGAGCAAAGTGCCCCGCGAAAAAGCGGAATCCCAGCTCCAGAGCACTAATGAAGCCATCCGCAACGCCTGCGGCGTTGTCCCCGTGGTCATGCGCCCCCCCGGCGGCTATACGAATGCAGGCGTGGCGTCCTGGGCCCGCCAGCGCTTCGGCTTCACCACGGTCATGTGGGATGTGGACACGAATGACTGGCGCAAGCCCGGCTCCTCCGTGGTGGCCGCCCGCGCCGTGAACGGCGCCAAACCCGGCTCCATCATTCTGGTGCATGACATTCACGCTTCCACGGTGGCGGCGGTGGACGCCATTGTGAAGGGATTGAAAAACCGCGGCTATGAACTGGTGACCGTTTCCGAACTTATCAGGAGAGGACGTGCCGCCGCCGGCCATGCTCCTTCCATGCCCGCGGCTCCTGCTGTCCCGGATTCTTCTCCTCTTGCCGTTCCCTCGATTGTGGCTCCCGCGGAGCCTGTTCCCGCTCCGGCGGAGACGGTGGCCGGCATGTAATCCCCGGTGTTTTTCCTTTTCCTTTCAACCCGGTTTCCCTGCGGAAACCGGGTTATTCATTGCCTTTCCGGAGCATTTTTCCCACCGCCCCGGAAAGGAGGCTTTCCCCTTAACGGGCACACGCACAGAAGGCTTGACCTGCTGGTGAATTTCTCCACAATCCTTTGCCGTATTATTCACACCCAATCCGGATTGAAATGTCTATGAATCTCCTGGCATCTGCCGATACTCTACCCGCACCTGGCGGAATGTCCGCTCCTCTCGCCTTCATCTACGATCTCTTCAATAACCCTCTTTTCATCTTCATTGGCGGTCTGGTGTTGCTGGGTGTGTTTTTCTGGTACCTGGGTTCCGACCAGGACAAGGTCAAGCGCAATGCCGGAACGATTTTCATTATCGGCATTGCGTCTTTTTCCCTGTTCTCCCTCTTCCAGCAGGGGTTGAAATACGGCATTGACATTGCCGGGGGCGTCTCCTTCACGTTGAGCGTGGAACCGAATATCGGAGACGACGGCAAGCCCATTCCCCTGACGGACCAGGCCATGGAACAGGCATGCGTGATCCTGACGGACCGCCTTAACAGTACCGGGGCCAATGACGTCATTATCCGCCCGAAGAAAAAAGACAACCTGAATCTTATAGAAGTTCAAATCCCCGCTGCGGATCCTGCCAAGCGCGAGGAAACCAAGGCCATCCTGACCAAAGTAGCCAAACTTCAGATTCTCCCTGTCCACCCGCGTAACAACGAACTGGTGGCGGAGGGGCGCATCCGCGTTCCCGGCTACAGGATGTATGAATATACCTTCAAAAACGGCAAGGGTGAGGACGTCACGGAAAAAATATTCCTGGAAAAGCGTGAATCGCTGACAGGCAGGGATATCGTGCGCGCCGGAGTGGATCTGGCCCGTCCCGGCCACGTCAACGTCACCCTGAGCAACGAAGGGGCGGACAAGATGTATAACCTGACTTCCCGCATGCAGCTGGGCCACGACCGCATGGCCATTGTGCTGGATGATGTGGTCAAGAGCGCTCCAACGGTCCAGGCCATTCTTTCGAAAAGTTTTGAAATCAGCGGGCTGGATGCTCCCGGAGAGGCTGAAGCCCTGACGAAGGTGCTTTCCAACCCCCTTACCAACAAGCTCAATTTTGAGTCCGCCAGTGAAATTTCCGCCTCTTTGGGGCATACGGCCCTCCTTCAGGGGGAATACGCTGGCATTACGGGATTGATCCTCTGCTTCATCATGATGATCATCTACTACCGCTTTGCCGGTTTGGTGGCTATCATGGGTCTGACGATCAATGCCCTGCTTCTTCTGGGAGCCATGTCTATCTTCGGGTTTGAGCTGACGCTGCCGGGTATTGCCGGTATTGTGCTGACTCTGGGCGTGGCGGTGGACTCGAACGTGTTGATTTATGAACGCCTGCGGGAAGAAAAGGAAATGGGGCGCCCCTTCCGCGTGGCTATCCGCAACTCCTTTGACAAGGCGTTCTCCGCCATCTTTGACTCCAATATCACCTCGCTCATTACCGCCGTCATCCTGTACTGGATGGCAACCGGCACCATCAAGGGGTTTGCCGTCACGTTGACAGTAGGCGTCATCACTTCCATGATTGGGGCGATTCTCGTTACCCGCGTCCTGTTCTACTGGGCGGATACCGTCGGCATGATGAAGGATCTTAAATTCCTCAACCTCTTCAAGAAAAAGACGAACATCGACTTCATGAGCCAGAAAATCTGGTCCTGCTCTCTTTCCGCCATTCTGCTGATGATATGCATTGTATTTGGCGCCGTAAAGGGCAAGGATTGCCTGGGCATGGACTTTACGGGCGGTTCTTCCATTTCCTATCTGGTGAACAAGGGTGACATCTCCTTCCGGGAAGTGGAAGGCGTGGTCAACAAGCTGTCCCTGACCCAGAAGGCTACGGTGCAGGAGGTGGCGGAGTCCACGGACAGCAGCAAAGTGAATATTCTGATTAATTTCTCCGACCATGCCCAGGACAAGGAGGCTATCACCACGGCATTGGACAAGGCGTTTCCGGTTCTGGACAACGCTCCGTTCAGTGAAGAAACCATCGGGCAGTCCATGGGGTACGATACGCTCATTACTTCCGCATGGGCCCTTTTCTTCGGCATTCTGGGAATCATGGTTTACCTGACGGTGCGGTTTGAATGGACCTTCGCCATTGGTGCGGTCATCGCCCTGACGCATGACGTCCTGCTGGTGCTTGGCCTGGTGATTGTCAGCGGAACGGAGCTGAATGTTATTCATATTGGCGCGTTGTTGACGGTGGCGGGGTACTCCATCAATGACAAAATTATCGTATTTGACCGCATCCGCGAATTCCTCCGCTTCTCCGACCCGAATGAAAGCGCTTCACAAATCATGAACGAAGCCATTAACCAGACGCTTTCCCGTACTATTTTGACCTCTCTTTCCACGCTGGCCGTGCTGGTGTGCCTGTACTTCTTTGGAGGTCCTTCCATGGAAGACTTCGCCTGGACGATTTCCGCAGGCATTTTGATTGGTACGTACTCCTCCATCTTCATCGCTTCTCCGGCGGCTCTTTTCTTCTCCCGGAAGCATGGGTTGCATGAAGAAGTCAGACAGGCCATGAAGGCCGGAGCCTGAGGTTTGGCGTTGAGCCGTTAAATCTCTGACCGGGGAAGGCTGAATGCCTTCCCCGGTCTGTTTCTTGGAAAGAGAGGGAAAGGCTCTGTATGGAATAACCTCCGTGTTCTTTTCCCGTCCGCCTCTTTCGCTTTTCCTGTTTCCACCATATGCGGCTACGGCTTCCGCATGGCTCTTCTGTCTCGCATTCCTCCCTCTTTTATTTCAGGCATAAGAAAACCCCGCCTGCCGTTAGGCAGACGGGGCCGTATCTCTGGTTTCCTGCTATGTATTTCTGCGGGTGAGATTATTCATCATCCCCTTCCTCCTGTGCCGGGGCGGGAGGGGGAGGCATGTCGTTGTTGCCGCGGGCTGCCTTTCTGGCTTCCCTGCGCGCTTCAAGAGCCTTGGAAGCGTCAGCGTTGAGCTGGGCCATTTCAGCCTCATTCAATTTTCCGTCCTTGTCGGCGTCATACTTTTCTTCAATCAGGATCCATCCGGCAGCCATGATCGGGGCGCGGTTGGGGTCAAGCTGGGGACGGGGACCGTTAGGGCGGTTGCCGTGGGGGCCCCGGTTACCGTCTTCCCGGCGTCCTTCACCGCCTCTGCGGCCTTCCGGTCCTCTGGGAGCGCGGGGGCCTTCAGCTCTGGGGCCTCCCGGACGCCTCGGACCGTCCATGTTGGGCATTCTCGGTCCTTTGGGGCCACCGGGAACGGCATGGTGCGGGCCGGGCTGGCCGTGATGAGGGGGAATGGACTGCAATTCTTCCGGGGAGAGCTTCCCGTCGCCGTCTTTGTCAAATTTTTTGATCATGGCGGCGGCGTGGGCTTCCTGGCGGGCTTTCATTTCTTCCATGCGCTTGGCAGCTTCCGGATGGTTTTTTGCCCAATCTTCCCGCATGGCTTTCTTTTCCTCGTCGGAAAGCTTGCCATCGCCATCCTTATCGTACTTCTTAAGAATTTCGGCTTTCCTGGCTTCCTGGCGGGCTTTCATTTCTTCCATGCGTTTGGCAGCTTCCGGATGGTCCTTAAGCCATTCTTCCTGCATAGCCTTTCTTTCCTCCTTGGAAAGCTTGCCGTCCCCATCCTTGTCAAATTTCTTCAGGATGGCGGCTTTCTTGGCTTCCTGGGCCTTCTTGACGTCGGCTTGCAGAACGGCTATTTCCTCGTCGGAAAGCTTTCCGTCCTTGTCGGTATCGTATTTGGCCAATACCAGTTCTTCTCCGACAATCATGATACCGGGATCGATTCTCTTCATCTGAACTCGTTTTGGCCCCTGGCGGTCTCTGCCTCCGGCATGGTGGCGATGACCTCCCCTTCTTTCAGGGGGGGGCTGCATTTCAGGAGCATCGGAAGGAGCCTCCGGAGCGGGAGGCGGCGGAGCGTCCTGAGCGAACGCGGAACATGCGGCGAAAGCCGCGGCGATAATCATTTGCTTGGTCATATCTTTGAATGGTGAGGTTTGATGCGTTTCGGAAAGGAGCGTGCGCTGCGGTGTTTCAAACAGGCGGAAACGTCTCCCTTTGCTAAAAGGAACCCCTGGAATTCATTCCGGTTGCAAAATAAAAAGGCAAATGCGTCGGAGAGGGGGTGCGCCGCTGTTTTTATGACACCTGTTTTCTTCCGGGGTAAAGAAGGGTGAACCCATTGAATATGAAGGAAATCAGTGAGGGGATACGCAATCGGGTGCGAGTGCGTGCCGCCCGTGTCATAGCGGAAAAAATTATTCGCCGGAAATAAAGCGGATGTAGGCCTGCCACCACTGGCTGCCGCCCAGCAGCCAGATCAGAGCGGCGCTGAGAAGAGCGGGGCCAAAGGGGAGGTTTCTGCCGAACCCCATGCGTGAGGCGGCAGCCTGTACAATCCCCAGCAGGGAGCCGAGGAAAAGGCTGAACAGGGCGCCCTGCCAGCCGCACGCGCATCCGGCCATCATCAGAATCCAGGCGTCGCCTGATCCCATGGCTTCCCTGCTGGCATGGATATCCGTCAGATTTCCCTCCACGCTTTCCAGTCTTTCCAGAAGAAAAACGTCCCCGTTTTCCATCTCTATCCTGTCGTACCGCAGCGTGACGGAGCAGGCAGGGTGCGTTTTGCCGTCAATGGTGACGGAACCTCCGGAAAGGACGGCCTTGTCCGTAGACCGGTGGAAAAGCATGGACCAGTCGTGAGGCTGGCCGTTGACGATGAGCTGAAGTTCCTCCCGCTCGGATTCCGGTTCCCTCAAACTCCACGGGGCGGGAACGTCAAAATGCTGTTTCCAGGTGCCGAACAGAAGCTTCCCCAATTCAATCACCAGCCTGATGACCGCATACCCTGCCGCTCCTCCCAGCACGGATGCCGTGAAGGCGTCCGTCCAGGTCATGACATGGCTGTCCGGCAGGAGGAAAGGGTAAAGGGCGCAGGCCCCCGTTCCGGCCAAGGCGCCGATAAATGCCTGAGAGCGGAAGACAATCAGATGTTCCGCGTCAATGAACATGATGACAATGGCCATGGCAGTCCACAGGCAGAGCAGGACGGCTGCTCCTGTGGAAGCGTCCGCGTATTTCCAGCCAATGGCCGCGAAGAGCAGGGCCGTGAGCAGCTCCACAAAGCAATATCGGAAGCTGATGCGCGTTCCGCAGCAGGCGGATTTACCCCGGAGAGCCAGCCAGCTCAGAACCGGAATATTCAGGAACCAGGGAATGGGTTTTCCGCATTCCGGGCAGAAAGAACGCGCCGGATCGTTGACGGAGACGCCCCGCGGCATACGGTAGATAACCACGTTCAGGAAGGAACCTATGCAGGCCCCCATCAGGCCGAAAACCACGGGAATCACCCATGCGGGAAAGGCGTCAGGCATGGGTGGGCGGGGAATAGGTTCGGCTGGGCGTCTGGTTGATGCGGTCAATCAGCAGCCTCAGCCTGCCGTAGTTGCCGCGTTTGATGGGGAAGACGAGCCGGGGCAGGCGGTCCAGGTGTGGTTCGTCCGCTTCATCCGGCAGGGGGCCGCTCTGGATCATTTTCCCCCCAGGCAGAATCAGGTCTGAAAAGTCCCGTTCCAGATGTTCCACCCACTGGGCGGGAAGCTGCGCATTCAGCCGGATGACGATGGAATCTCCGACAAAACGGTAGGAGTGGAAAATCCGGTAAAAACGGTCGATGTGTTCCATGGCTTCCGCCGGATTTTTAGTGACATGGATGAGATGAAGATCGTCTGCGGAAATCAGTCCGGAATCCACCAGTTCCACGCGAATGAAGGCCAGCCAGTTCAGCCAGAAGGTTTTGCCGGGGGAATCCAGAAGGACAATCGGGTAAATGGTCGCTTTTCCCGTCTGGATCAGAGTGAGCGTTTCAAACACTTCATCCATGGTTCCGAAGCCTCCGGGGAATGCCACCATGGCGTCGCTTTCCGCCACGAAGTTCAGTTTTCTGACGAAAAAGTAATAAAAATTGATGAGTTTGTCGCTGTGGGCCACCACATGGTTGGAGGTTTGTTCATACGGCAGGGTGATGTTCAGGCCGAAGGAGCGTTGTTCTCCCGCCCCTTCATTGGCTGCCTGCATGATGCCCGGTCCGCCTCCGGTAATGACCATGTAGCCGTGTTCGCTGGCTTCCCTGGCGAATTCCCTCGCCGTTTCATACGCCGGTTCGTCATTCCTGATGCGGGCGGAGCCGAAGACGGAAATCTTGCGGATGTGGCGGTACGGGGCGAAAACGCAGTTGGCGCGGTACATCTCCCGCCCGGAGCGGATCAGGACGGTAAAATCATGGTCCGAGGCGGCGGACTGGGCCATGTTGATTCCCGTTTTGATATACTCTTGGAGGTAGCGGGGATCGTGCCTGGTGGAGGCTATTTCGGAAAGCTTTTTAACGGCGCCTTCCAGAGCCTGGTAGCTGGAATCCATGGACATGGTGGAGGGACGTTTCTTGTCTTCACCTGTAAAATCCCTGTTGTCCAAAAAATCAGGATGCTTCATGAGTTGGTATGATAGGTTTGCCCTACTATGCCAGATGACGCACATTAAGTCACAGAAAATTTACCGGCGGGCATGAAAAGAGTTGATTGTTGAAAACAGATCGTTACATTGCTCCCCGCACGGGCGTTCCCACAACATGCCGTTGGTCCTTCAGGCGCATTGGCCGCCATGTCCGTGTTGAGGGGAAACCCGGTACATTACATACGATTATGTCGGAAAACGAAACCACTACTGCAGAAGAAACCGCCGTTACCACGCTGGCCCGTTTTGAGGTTCCCAGCCGTCTGGAAAAAATTGAAGATCCGAATGATGCGAATCATTTGACCTTTGTGGCGGAACCGTTTGAAAACGGTTACGGCCATACGCTTGGCAACTCCCTGCGCCGCGTTCTTCTGGGTTCTCTTGAAGGCGCCGCCATTACCTCCGTCCGCATCGCCGGTGCGCAGCATGAATTTTCCTCCCTGCCCGGTGTGGTGGAAGATGTGACGGAAATCGTGCTGAACCTGAAAAAGGTCAAATTCAAGCATAACGGCAAGGAACCGCGCCTGCTCTCTCTGCGCGTGCATAAGCAGGGCGTTGTGACTGCTGCCGATATTGCCGACGACACCGTTTACCAGGTGGTCAATCCCGATCAAATCATTTGCACTCTGGACCAGGACACCATGTTCGAATGCGAATTCCAGGTTCGCGTGGGCCGCGGTTTTGCCACCGGCGATGAAAACAAGGTGCCGGATATGCCCATCGGTGTGATTCCGATCGACTCCATTTTCTCTCCGGTTACCCGCGTGAAGTATTCTGTGCAGAATACCCGTGTGGGGCAGATGACTGACTACGACAAGCTGATCCTTGAAGTCTGGACGGACGGCCGCATCGCCCCCGCAGACGCCATGCTCCAGGCTTCCGCCATTCTGCGCCATCACCTGGACGTATTCGTCAACTATGACGACAAGCAGGTTAACTTTGAGGAAGCTCCTTCCGCCGTCCAGGACGAGGAAACGGCCCGCCTGCGCAAGTTGCTCAACATGAGCGTCAACGAAATCGAGCTTTCCGTGCGTGCCGCCAACTGCCTCAACAATGCCAATATCACGACCGTTGGCCAGCTTGCCATGAAGAGCGAAAGCGAAATGCTCAAGTACCGCAATTTCGGCAAAAAATCCCTCAACGAAATCAAGGACAAATTGCTGGAACTGGGGCTCTCCCTGGGCGTTCAGGTGGATCCCTCCCTGCTTACCGGTCCCGTGCCGCAGGCCAAGCCGCGCCTGGGTCTGGAAGAGGAAAGCCCCGTGGGCCTGGCAGACCTGATTGCCGCCAACATCGAAGACGACGACGACTAAATCTCACAAAACCAACACACATAGAAAAATATCATCATGAGACACGGTGTAAAAACCTCCAAGCTTCAGCGCAACGCTTCTCACCGCAGGGCTCTGCTCGCCAACCAGGCATGCAGCCTCATCCTCAATGGACGCATCACCACCACCCTGGCCAAGGCCAAGGCCCTGCGCCCCTATGTGGAAAAGCTGATTACGCTTGCCAAGCGCGGTGACGTGCATTCCCGCCGCCTGGCTACCGCCACCATTCATAATACGACCGCCGTTAAGCGGCTGTTTGATGAAATCGCTCCTCTTTGCGCGGAACGCAAGGGCGGCTATACCCGCATCGTCAAGCTGGGCCAGCGTCTGACTGATTCCGCCCTTGTGGCCATGATCGAAATTATCGATCTGCCCCGTGAGGCTGCCGAAAAGGAAGAAGCTCCCGCCACCACGGAAGCCACCGCCTAAAACGCACCTCTGGAACATCCTGTTAATACCCCGCTCCGGCCTTTTGTGAGGCCGGAGCGGATTTTTTATTGGCAATAAGGAAGTTATGGTGATGATATCGCTCTTGCTTCTTTCCTGCCGGAACGTTATAATCCAGCTTTAACTATGGACGCAGTATTATTGTTTTCCGGACAAGGTGCCCAAAAAGTAGGCATGGGCAAAGATTTGTATGACCAGTATCCCGTCGCCAAAGCCCTGATTGAACAGGCGGACAAGGCGCTTGGAGAATCCCTTTCTGCCGTCATGTTTGAAGGCCCCGGCGAAGAACTGACGCGTACCTGCAACTGTCAGCCTGCCCTCTACGTACATGGCCTTGCCTGCCTGGCCGTCTTGAAGGAGCTCGTTCCCTCCCTGAATCCCGTGGCTGCCGCCGGCCTTTCCCTGGGGGAATTCACGGCTCATGCCGCTGCCGGGACCTATTCTTTTGAAGAAGGCCTCCGCCTTGTCCAGAAGCGCGGCGCGTTTATGGAGGAAGCATGCAACGCCACGAAAGGCACTATGGCCGCCATGATCGGCGGCACGGATGAAAACGTCATTAAGCTGGCGCAGGAATGTGACGTGGATGTTGCCAATTTCAATTGCCCCGGCCAGACAGTCGTTTCCGGTACGGAGGAAGGTGTGGCCAAGGCTGTAGCAGGGGCGAAGGCCGCCGGCTGCAAGATTGCCAAGAAGCTCAATGTGGCGGGCGCCTACCATTCCCGTCTGATGCACAGCGCTATGGTAAAGCTGGCGGAAGAACTCAAGAATATTTCCTTCGGTACGCCGTCCATGCCTGTTTATTGCAATTATGAAGCCCGGGTAGTGGAAGGTCCGGACGACATCCGCAGCATGCTGGAACACCAGGTATGCGGATCCGTGCGCTGGACGGCTTCCATGCAGAAGCTGGTGGACCAGGGCCACCGCCTTTTCATTGAACTGGGGCCGGGCAAGACGCTGGCCGGCATGATGGCCCGCATCTGCAAGGAAGCTACGGTCATCTCCATTGAAGACGTGCCCAGCCTGGAAGCCGCCGTTGCGGAGCTGAACAAATAATTTCCCTGAATAAAAGGGGGTAAGCCGCCGGCCCGTTGGGGAGCCGGCGGTTTTTTGTTGGCGTGTTCATGGCGGGGTTCCGTCAAATAGGCAATATCCCATGGAACAGGGGAAATGCCTGCCTCCGTGCCAGCGGCCCTGCTCCTGCGCGGGCATTTTCCTCATGCCGCCGGTGGGAAGATGCATGAACATCAGCATCGTTCCCATGAAAACGCGATGGCGGGCACGAACAGCGGTTTCCATATAAGGAAAAGTGCGGGCATGATGGAATGCGCCGCTCCTCAGGTCAGAAGAATCAGGGCAATGAGGTAAAACAGGAGGCCGCTTTTAGGAGGCCGGCAGGAGAGCATGAAAGCCGAGGCTCTGAGCCGCGCCAGGCGTTCCTGGCGGCGCAGCCCCCTGCATCAGGCATGAAAGGAATTCCGTCAGGAAACAGGCGTTATGGAATAGAAATTCCTGATTTCTAAAGAAGTTCCGTCAGAGAGCGGATGATACTGGTCGCCAGGGAAAAATCCGCCTGCTCCGTTACCCTGTTTGGAACCGAGATGACTGGCATTCCTGCGCGGTGTGCGGCTGTAGTGCCGTTCTGGGAGTCTTCCAGCACCAGGCATTCAGACGGAGATTTACCCAGGTTTTCCGCGGCTTTCAGGAACAGGGCCGGATCCGGTTTGACGGGGAGGCCGTCGTCGCGGCAGACGACGGTTTGAAAATAGGGCATGATGCCCAATCTGTTCAGCCAGCCGTCCACCC
This sequence comes from Akkermansia sp. 54_46, assembly GCF_001917295.1. Lineage (NCBI taxonomy): Bacteria > Pseudomonadati > Verrucomicrobiota > Verrucomicrobiia > Verrucomicrobiales > Akkermansiaceae > Akkermansia > Akkermansia sp. 54_46. The sequence goes on along the minus strand of NZ_MNUD01000036.1, from coordinate 282,376 downwards.
AGCGGTGGGAAGAACTGGAGGCCACTCCCATAGGGGTTCCGGCTTCCCCCAGGTTCCGGATGAGTTCTCCGGCGCCGGGCAGGAGGCCGGCATGTTCCAGATCCCGGACGATTTCCTCCTGGCGGCGGCTGTTGACGGTTTCCCAGTCGAAAGTGCGCCCCGTCAATTTCTCCAGATGTTCTCCGGGATTCCAGTGGGTGTAGCCGCTGCCCAGGCATTGGTTGAACAAATCCAGGGGAAGAGGGTGGCCGCAGGACGCGAAAACCCGTTCCCAGGAGGAATAAATGGCATATTCCGTATCCACCAGCAATCCGTCAAAATCAAAAATGACGGCGTGTGCCCGCCGGAGCAGTTCACGGGCTTTCAGAACGGCTTCCCGGGAATCGGCAAAGTGATCAGGAATGGTCATGGACGGGAGTCTTTTTCAAGCCTCTCAATAATTCCGAGAAGCTTCTGTGAGCCAGCTTGGTTTGAAAAAGGCGGATGGCGATGATGGTGTAGATAATGTTGGGCATCCATGCTCCCAGCCAGGTGGGGAGGTAGCCTGCGGAGGCCAGGGTGGGGAAAAACTCATACAGGAACAGCATGGCTGCCGCCAGGAACAACGCAATGCCGATGCCGGACATGGCGGAGCGCCTCTGGAACGTGATGGCGGAGGGGATGGCAATAAATGTCAGGATAATGCAGGAAAATATGCGGGCGATCCTGACGTGCCATTCCGTCTGCAGGCTTCTGAGGTACCTGGCGTTTGTCGTGCCGGACTTGATGAGTTCCTGGAGAGCCGGGGTTCCCTGTGTATCCACGCGGACGTTGGGTGAAATCAGTTGCCAGGGTGTTTCGGGATAATGCTCTTTCAGCGTTTGGTATTCCTGTCCGGCAAAAACGGGAACATCATGGAGCTGGCGGGGTTCCTCCTGGGAATAATTTCTTTTGATGGCCTGCCGGAAGGTCCATGTCCTGGAGGCCGGATCCCAGGTGGCTTCATCGGCAAACAGCTCGTATTTCATCTTTCCGGGGGCGCTGAACTGTTCCACCCGCACCTGCCGGAAAGGATTGCCGGGGGAATCAATTCCGGGAGGATTGCCCAGATACCAGATGCGGGATTCCGCATCATTTTTGTAGATGGTGCTCTGGGAAGCATGGTTATTTTTGTTCTGGCTCAGGGAGGAGAACATCAGTTTCCTGTACAGGGCGGAGTTGGGTGCCCAGTGGAACCCGAAGATGCCGAAGTAGATGGAGGCAAAGACGGCACCGATGATGATGGGGGTGTTGATTCGGAGCAGGGACCGTCCGGACTGCAGCATGCCGGTGATTTCTGAGGATGAGGAAAGTTTGGTAAGCGCCCAGAGTGTTCCCAGGAGAAGGGTATAAGGCAGAATCAGGTTCAGGATCATGGGCAGCTGGCTCAGGTAAAAGCGGAACGTGCCCATGAGGGGTGCGTCCAGGTTCATCAGGTCTCCCACATTGTCCGCAAAATCTCCGATAATGTAAATCAGCGTCAGGATGGCCGTACACATGATGAAGGCCGTGAACCAGGTGCGCGCCACATACTTGTCCAGGATGCTCGAACGGTTGTACAGGAACATTCCCAGCGCGGGGAGAAAGCAGCCCAGAAGGATGAGCCAGGGCCGCAGGAGCTGGGAAAGGGGATATTCGGACGGCGTACCGGGAATTTCCCATTGCATCTGGGACCATTCCCGGGGCATCAGAAACCAGGCTGCCGCTCCTCCCAGCGCAAGCAGGAGGAGAAATACGGACCATTGGCGGAAATGTCGGGCCTGGATTGCCATGAAAAAAGAAGGTGGGGCAAGAATGCCAGATCGGGAGCGGGAAATAAAGCGTTATTTGGCCGCCGGACAGGGATAAAAGGCTGCCTGAACCGCATGTCCGTGCTTGCTTCGTGAACCTCAGTGCGGTTCCGCTCCTTAAAGGGAGGAAGTGGCTGCGGGAGATGTTCCGCCTGATAGAAGTTGGCTGTTGTCAACGTAAACTGGATGAGATAAAATCTTCCTGACAACTGTTTCCCGGCAACAGCCTTTCCATGTTCAAACGTCTTGTTCAATTGTTTCTTCTGTTTTTTCTGGCTGCTGCGGGTGTTCTGGCGTGGTTTGCTTGGTACGTCTCCACTCCCCTGCTCATTCCCGTGGGAGGGGAGGACCCCGCCTCTTCTCCCGTCGCGGGTTCCCTGGTGATGGAACCCGTGGAAGCCGTTTCATCCGATGGCACGGCTATTGAAGGTTATCTGGTGAGCCCGGGGCGTCCGGAGGCTCTGTCTCCGCGCCAGAGCCGCGTGCGGGATACTCTGAAATTGCGCGGGAAAATGCCGCATTTGGAGGCAAAACCAGAGCTGGTTGTGATAGCCGCCTCTTGGAATGAGGGAATGGAAAGTTCCCTCCCTCTGGCGGAAGGGCTGGCAGGAGCCGGTTACACGAGCCTGATATGGAATCCGCGCGGGAAGAACAATACCCGTCAATTCTGCACGTACGGATTAAGGGAATATGCGGATGTAACGGCGCTTTTGGACGCCGTATCCCGGAAGCAGGGCGGATTGCCTCCCGTGGCTGCCGTGGGGCAGGGATTTGGTGCGGCCGTGCTGTTGAAAGCCGCGTCTGAAGATCCCCGCATCCGCTGCATGGTCAGCATGGACTGCTTTCCTTCCCTGAAAACCGTGGCTGTCCGGGAGATGGAGCAGGATTGGGGCAAGCCTTTGTGCTATGCCGCTTATTGGCTGCTGGATGCCGGGGTGGATTGGCGTGCGGGGTTCAGTACGTTTGACGTGGCTCCCGTGGATGATGCCCTGAAATTGGATTATCCGGTCATGGTGGTTTGTACGAACCAATATTTTTTCTCCACGCTGGAAGATTGCCTGAGCATTTACGATTCCCTGAAAAATGAGAAAAAACAGCTTTATGAATCCATCCGGGAAGGGGAACCGTATGGCACCCGGGAACGGACTTTCCTGCATTCCATTGAAGGAAAGAAGGGGGAAAAATTTGAAAAGATTTATAAGGTCAACGTCTATGCGGGGGATGACGAGCTGCAGGCTGGCATTGCGGAATGGATTCATGAGAATACGCGCATGCCCATGCCCAGGGTGTTGCCTCATGAGTCTTACAGTGCGCCCGTTACGGGTACCGCTCCTTCCGGTTCATGAATTGTTCCTTTCCTTTTGCTGATGATCCCGTGAGTGCGAATCAGGACAACAACCGAGAACTCCGCGAAAACCGCCGCAGGCGCAGCCGTTTTATTCTGCCCGCGCCTCGCCATCTGGCAGCTGTGGCGGCAGGGGCTCTCCTTGCCGCCGTGCTGGTGCATTACCTGGGGTTTATCGTTCTGAGCTGGTTTGATCTGGGCATTCATGTGCACAAAGCCCCCACTGTCCAGGAGGACAGAAAGCCTCTGCCTGAAAAAATAGTTCTGAAGGCGGACGACCGTCCTGCTCCGGATGTAGCGGAAGCCGTTGAAAAACCGGATATTGAGCAACTTGAAGAGATTCCCCCGGAATTGCCGGATTTAGAGGATATGCTTCCGGAGCAGGTAGTGATTGCTCCGGGGGAAACCAGCTTTTCCGCGGATCCGGTAAGTCCTTCCCCCCCGGAATCCCTTTCCCCGAAAATGCCGCAGGTGAACATGAATGCCGTCGCAAAGGGGTTGCCCGAACCCTCTCCGCCTGAGATGCTGAAATCTTCCGCCAGTCCGGTTACAATCAAGACGGCTGAACCGGACATGGTGAATCCGGATGAATGGTATAACAATAAGCTCAAAGGGGCGGGCGGTCAGGATGATTCCCATTTGCCGGATGGGAGCAAATCTCTTTCCCAGCTCATGGCCCAGTCCTCCTTGGGCAAGGACAGCGGGTACAGCAGGCTGGGAGCGGATCTTCTTTTTGAATACAACAAGGCGGTGATGAAAAATTCCGCCAGGCTGAGCATGCTTCAGCTTGCGGGGCTGATGATGAAAAATCCGGATACGATTTTCATTGTGGAAGGTCATACGGACAGCTTTGGTTCCGAGGAATATAATGCCGTGCTTTCCCTGATGCGTGCTAATGCCGTCCGGCAGTGGCTGAAGGATAACGGCATAGCTCTGACGCGTCCGAATGGGGAATGCAGGTTGTACATACGCGCTTGCGGCGCTTCCCGTCCCGTCGTTTCCATCAGGGGGGACCGGGATGCCCAGGCCGCCAACCGGAGGGTGGAAATCCACATGCGCAAGCCGGGAGAAGAAATACCCGCCGGGAGCCTGCCCCTTACGTATGCGGTGGATATGAACACCCCTGTCGCCCGCCAGGTGCGGGCCGGCGTGGGTGCCCGCGCCGGAATCCCCGCCTCCCCGGCAGAAAGGAAAGCGCCCCCCGCAGTGCGTCCATCTTCTGCCGCCCCGGAACGCCGGGAAAATCCTGTGCCGCGTCAGGAAGTAATTCCTGAGGCGGAACCCATTCCGGAAACGATTCCTTCGGCAGAGCCTGTGGAGGAACGCATCCCTTCGGCAGAGCCGGTAGAGGATGACATCCCGCTGGCTGAACCCGTCGTGTGTGCGGGGAGCCGCGCCGTAGTGAAGGGAGGTGCCGGATTGAGATGGAATTGATGCGTTTCCTTCCGGTCCGGGCGCTGCCGAAACCCGAACGGCTCCGGTATCTTTTCTCCTTTGATTTTGACGATACTCTGTTCACTCTTGGCGGCCCTGCGGAAGAAAGGAGCATTTTTTTTAGAACCATGCGCATGCTCCGGTCGCAGTATGGTGTTCTCTGGGGCGTTAATACGGGGCGCGACCCTGTTTACCTGAGGGAAGGTCTGGCGGATATGTTCCGGGATGATGCGGAAGCGTTTGCCCCGGATTTCACGGTGACGATGGAACGGAATGTTCATCTGGCGGATGCGGAGGGCAGACTGATGCCCGGTGTCGCGTGGAACGATGACTGCGCTGTTGCCCATGACAGCTTGTTCACCCGTTACGGCGGCATGCTGGAATCATTGATGAGCCAGTTGGAATGCCGGTTTTCCGGGCTGGGACTACGCAGGCAGGACAATGACGCTTTTTCCCTGGTGGTGGATGATGCCTGCGGCCTGGATGAAGTTTCCTGCGTCATTCAGGATACGGTTGGTCCGTATGAGGAAATTGTCACGCAAAGGGCAGGTCCCTACCTGCGTTTCAGCCACCGTGATTACAATAAGGGAACATCCCTTTCCTTTGTTGCCTCCCGGTTCGGCATTCCGTCTTCCCATGTCGCCATTTTCGGCGACGGGCATAATGATCTGGACGCCATGCGGCACTTGCCGGAGGCATTCCGGTGCTGCCCTTCCAATGCGGCGCAGGAAGTGAAAGACATGGTTGCCCGCGGCCATGGATACATTAGCCCGGAACCGCGCACCCGGGGCGTTCTGGACGGCCTGGCGCATGGAGTGTTTCCCTATTTCGGGATGAAGGCGGAGGTTTTGAAGGAGGATATTTGAAAACGGGGGAGGGCCGGATGCTGACGGGAGATCGGCTTTCAACATGTTTCTTTCATCAAGGCGCTCCCGGAAGGGGAAGAATCGTATTGACAAGGAATGCCTTCAATGCAGAAATGGGAAAGATTCTTTCCCAATCCCGATTACATGAACATTCCCTCTTTTTCCCGTAGCGTTTCCAGAGGTTCCGCCGTGGGCTGGTTTTTAGTGTTGCTGCTGGTTTGCGGTGCCGGAGCCGGATATTATCTTTACCAGGATAACCTGGCAAAAAGAAAAGCGGCCCAGGAATTGACCGCTGAACGTAAATTGAAGGAGAAAAAGGCCAGGGAAGCTGCGGAGAAACAGCGAATAAAACGGGAACGGGAAATCAGGGAGAAGAAGGAAAAGGAACGGCTGGCGGCCCAGAAGGCTTATGAGGAAGCGCAGGAAGAGAAGGCGCGGCAGGCGGCGGAAGCGGCCCGTAAGCTTCAGGAGCAGGCCGAACGCGAAGAACGGGAAAAAAGGAGAAGGGAGGAGCTGGAACGGCGCGAACGTGAGGAAGAGGCCCGCAGGCAGGAGGAAGATATTCCTGTGGAGGAAGAGCCTGAACCGGAAGGGCGTTTTCCCCAACCCGTGAAAAACCGGATGCCGGAGCTTTCCGTTTATTCTATTCCTTGCAGGGATGAAATCCAGACGGAAAAAGATAAGCCGCTGGAAACATGGTCCTGGGACAAGGCGGAAAAAATGGAGGGGATGGAGGAATTCCCCACGAGTTCCTCTCCGTGGAAAAAAGGGAAAGACGCCGGACGCATGCAGGCGCTTCTGGAAAAATGCCGGGAATGGAAGGATGCCAAACTTGCCTCGCTGAAGGCGTGCCCGGCGGCGAAGGATTTTCCCGGCGTTCCGGAGAATGGGGCCCAGACGGTCAGGCGGACGGTGGAGATAGATTCCAATATTGGAGGCTGGCATAGTACGGGACTGTATGCGCCGCCCGGGGCGGAAATTTCGTGTTCCCTGTCCGGCGCTCCCAAAGACGGTTCGATCAGTGTCCGCATAGGATGCCATACGGACAGCCTTCATAAGCTGGATGAATGGAAAAGAGTGCCGGAAATAACCATGCAGGTTCCGGCTGGCCGTGGGCGCGTGAAAATGGTGAATCCGATGGGCGGCCTTGTTTATGTGAATGTAGGCCAGCGTCCCAGACGGGGGAAGGTCTTCAAGGTTCAGATTTCCGGAGCCGTGCCGTCACCTCTGTTCGTAATGGGGAAGACCACTCCGGAACAATGGGCCGAACAATTGGAAAATACCAAGGCCCCGTGGGGGGAAATCCGCATGCCCCGGCTTATTGTCACGATGCCCGTGGAACAGCTGAAACAGTGTCCGGATGTTCAGAAGACGGCGGAATTTCTGCAAAAAAACATGGCTCTTCAGGACTGGATTATGGGATGGGATACCAAGCCGGACCGCCTGCATCATCCGATGCGCTTTGTCGTGGACAGGCAGATATCCGCCGGGGCCGGGCATTCCGGTTATCCCGCCATGGCCACAAAGGACTGGACGAATTCCATCGCCACCGGTTCCATCATCCATTCCGGAAGCTGGGGTTTGTGGCATGAACTGGGGCATAACCACCAATCCCCTCCCTTTACGATGGAAGGCCAGACGGAGGTATCCGTCAACATATTCTCCATGGTGTGTGAAGTGATGGGAACTGGAAAAGACTTTGAATCCTGCTGGGGCGGCGGCATGGGGCCGTACGGCATGAGCGCGGAAATGAAAAAATATTTTTCAGGCACCCAGACTTACAATGAGGCTCCCAACAAGGTGCAGCTCTTCTTCTGGGTGGAGCTGATGTACTATCTGGGGTTTGACGCCTTCCGCCAGGTGGCTCTTCAATTCCATGACAAGCCTTATGACAACGGCGAACTGAGTGATGAAAAGAAATGGGAATGGGTCATGAACGCTTTTTCCAAGGTCACGGGAAAGAACATGGGGCCTTTCTTTAAGATTTGGCGTACGCCGGTTTCCGAACGCGCTGCGGGCAGAATGAAAGACCTTCCCGCCTGGCTTCCTTCCAAGGATTATCCGGCCTGTTATACCGCAGAGGAATAAGAAGGTTCCGGAACAGGGGGGAGGAGGCGTTGCCGCACTCGCTTCTGGACGGTTCCGCCGGCTGGGGCTAGGATGGCGGAGCTGTGAAATGGCTGAATGACTGGCTGGGCTTTTTCAAGCCCCTTCAGGTGCGGAACCTGCAAATATTCTGGTCAGGGCAGGCTTCGGCCCTGATTGGAATGTGGTTGCAGGTGACGGCCATGGGTATTCTTGTGTACGATATTTCCGGAGGCTCCGCCACGGCAGTGGGGGTGTTGGCTGCCTTGAACGCTCTTCCTTTCTTTCTGGGCGGCATGCTGCTTGCCGGGCTGGGGGACCGTTTTGACCGGAGGAAACTCCTCATAGCCGTGCAGTGCGTCCAGTGGCTGGTGGCTGTAGCCCTGTTTCTGCTGACTGTGCTGGATATGCTCCAGCTGTGGCACTTATACGCCGCCGGGCTGGTGATGGGCGTCAATCAGACGGTGGGTTTTCCCACACAGCAGGCTTTTGTGGGAGACCTGATACCGCGCCGGCAATTACAGGAGGCCGTGGGCATGTACTCTCTGGTATTTAATACGTGCCGGGCCATAGGGCCGGCGCTTGCCGGCTATATCATTGCGGAATGGGGCGCCGGAACCGCTTTTGGCGGCAATGTGGCGGCAAGCCTGCCTCTCGTTGGCTGCTTGGTTGCCTTAAAGGGATGCGTAGCGGATACCTCCGCTCCCAGAAAGCAGCGCGGCGCAGGAAGGAAAGCATCCGGCCTCAAGACGGTGCTTGCCACGCGCAGTCTGCTTTTTATTATGATCAGCGCTCTCATTCAGAATATCTGCGGGCAATCCCTCTATCAGATTGTTCCGGCATTGATGCACGGAAATCCCAGGAATACCGGCCTCATTCTGAGTGCGGTCGGAGCCGGGGCCATGGTGAGCATCCTCTTTGTTCTGCCGTTTGCACGCAAAAGCGACAGGGTGGGGGCCAAACTTTCCTCAGGTACCCTGTGGATGGGATGCGCACTGTGTGTGGCCGGTGTCGTCCCGGTGGTGGAAGTGCAGGCCCTCTGTTTCTTTTTTGCCGGTTTGGCCACTTCTTCCCTCTTCGTTACTTCTTCATCCGCTGTGCAGCTTCTGGCTCCCCCGGAACGCAAGTCGGCCATTCTGGGGCTGTTCAGCATTGTCACCATCGGTGTGCAGCCGCTGGCGGCCATGGGGTGGGGAGCTGTGGTGGATGCCTGGGGTGTTCAGACAACGATTGTCCTGGCGGGAGGGTTGGAAGCCTTGTTTTCCATTTGGATGCTGAGCGTTCCATCTTGGCGTCATTTCAAATTTTCTCCGGATGACTGTCCGGAGACGACATAGCGCCTTTCCTCCATTTACGGCAGGTGAAAAACGCCGGTCCGCATTCTGCGGAAAAGGGAGTGCATGGGGGCTTTCCCTCGTGGAAATTCCGGAATGCGGCCGGATGAGGGAAGAGGAAGCAGGTTGCAGAAACGTCAGGAACCGGCTGTTAACCGTCCGTTTTTGCTTCGTGTTCGGAATAGCTGATGCCCAGCATGCAGATATCGTCGGCCTGATTGGTGCAGCCGGTAAATTTGGCTACGCAGGTAAGGGCCTGATGAACGAAATCCTTGGTGCTGTGAGGGGAAGAATTGTTGAAATAGTCAATCAGTCTTTCCACGCCCATTTCTTCCCCGTCCTGGTTGGCGGCTTCCGTCAGGCCGTCCGTGTACATCAGGATGCGGGCCCCCGCCAGGAGCGAAAACTGGGCATTATGGTACGTAGCGTCATCCAGCAGTCCCAGGGCGATGCCTCTGGGCAGAGGCATTTTGCGGGCGACCCCGTCCGGCCCCAGAATGATGGGATGCGGATGTCCGGCTGTGGAGGCTGTCATGACCCCGGTTTCCAGATCCAGGTAAATATAAACGGCGGAGGCGAACATGGTGGTGTTCGCCCGTTGCAGGATTTTGGCGAGCTGGTGGTTGAGGGAAGTAAGGAAAGCCGCCGGATTATCCGCCAGGTGGGACAATTGTTCCATCAGGCCGCGGAGCATGGAGGCGATCAGGGCGGCGCGGATGCCGTGGCCCATCACGTCACAGACAATGGCGCCAACGCCGGAATTGCCTACGGGAAAAGCATCGAACCAGTCTCCTGCAACACCCTCCGAAGGAGTGAAAATATGGTGAAAATCCGCATGGCGGGTCAGGCCGTGTTCCGTATGGGAGCGGGAGGGAATTTCGTAGGGAAGCAGGGCGAACTGGATTTCCCTGGCCAAATCTATTTCCTTTTCCAGAGTTCTGTTGCGTTCCTCCAGGATGCGGGCCGTTTCCGTGGCCTTGATTTCTGTCTTCACCAGTTTGGTGACATCACTGGAAATACCTACAATTCCCTTTAGCTCTCCGTTGCGTCCGTACCACGGGAACTTGCTGATCTGGCTCCAGGAATCATCCTTGTGGAGCCATGTCTCATGATGAAGGCGGGCGCGGATGGGGCGTCCGGTAACCATGATGTCCATTTCCTCCTTGCGGGAAATATCGGACATCGTTTGGTCAAAAAAGTAATCGTCCGTGCGTCCGGTCAGGTCTGCCGGCGTCGGTACGCCCAGCTTATTGGCTGTGGCGGTATTCGCCAGGACGAAACGTGATTCCCGGTTCTTGAAATAGATGCTGTCGGGAATGTGTTCAATCAGGGTATGAAACAGGTCCCTGTCCTCCGCAGCGCGCAGTTCCGCCGTTTTCCGCCGGGTAATATTGACCCATACGCCCACCAGCATAACGGGCCGGCGCTGTTTGTCCCTGCGGGCGAGGCCGTTGACGCGGACCCAGCTCCAGCTTTTGGAGTTCAGCTTCTTCATCCGGATTTCAATGCGCATGGGCACATGGGAGTGGCCGTCCAGATAACGGCGCACTTCCTGGGAAAAAAAAGCCTGGTCTTCCTCGTGTATGGTAAGCTCCGGCTGGGTGAAGATATTGGGAGCTTTCTCCTTGCGGCTGGCCCCCATCATGGTCAGGCAGCGGTCCGTGTAATGAATGACGCCCGTTTTAATATTCCAGATGTAAAATCCTTCTTCCGCCGCCGCCAGGGCCATTTTGATTTTGTCCCAGGTAAAAACTCTCTGGGCGGAATGTCTGTTGCGTGAGGGCGGCATTGCAGTTGCCGTTAATCTAACGACAAAACCGCTGTCTTGGCAAGAGGCAAAATAAAGGAATCCTTTCTGAAAGGAGGTCTGGCCGGAGGGATGCGTATCAAGGACGCCGGCTGGTTTTTAAGATGGGCTCCTATTTTTCTTTTTCCTTTTCCTGGGATTGAAGAAATTGCAGCTCTTTCTTCAAAGCGCTTCCTACGCGGTGCTTTGCCAGATAAACTTGGGCAATCGTGACTCCGAGCTGCCGGCGGACCTTGGCCGCGTCCCACTCCCGCAGGACATAATAGTCAAAAATTTGGAACTGCTTGGGCGACACTTTTGCCTTGACGCGTTCCAGAGCCGCCTGAAGAAGGTTATTCTGCCATTCCCGTTCCCATACCTGGTCAAAATTATTCTTCCCTTCATCCGGGATTTTGTCGATGGGGTGTTCCAACGTGCCTGGGGCATCCGGATTCATCAGCATGGCCGTGTCCTTTTTCCTCTTGCGGAACTGGTCGTTGATGCGCCAGCGGGTCATGTTCCAGAGCCAGAGTTTGAAGGAGCCCTGTTCCGGTTTGTAAATATTTTTCCTGCTTTGCTTGGCGATGGAAAGAATGGTTTCCTGTACCACGTCCCAGGCCTCGTCTTCCCTCAATCCGGCCTTGAGGGCAACGGAATAGATAAGGCGCCAATACGTCCGGTAAAATTCATCCCAGGTGCGCTGATCTTCCCAGTTTTCCAAACGCGCGATCAGGCTTTTCCTGGTATGTTCCGCGTATTGGGAAAGTGTCTGTTCGTCAGGCTGGGATTCGTTATGGGGTTGCAATGGGGACACATTCATGGTTTATCATGAACTACGGATGGAAGTGAAGCGAAAGCCGAGTAATAGGCCGGAAAATTCCATACGGTCCGGCTTGTTCATTCACTACGTTCGCCATGGAGAAAATCTTTCAGGGAAACGGACATGATCAGGAAAACGTCAAAACGCAGGGGAACCTCCGTCATCGCGGCCCTGGTTGCGTTGTGCGCGGTGGTAGGGTACGGTTTGACGGAGTGGGCGCCGCTGGATAATGAACCGCAGGCGGTTCCTGCCCTCCAGAGGGAAGGGCGGCAGACGGTTCGGGAGAAGGTGGAAATCCCCGACAAGGGGGAGCCCGTTCGTCTTCTGACCATGAATGCCGGCAACTACTTTGTTCCTGAAGACCCCAGGAGAAGCAATTTTCAGGTAAAATACAAACCTGTGGAAGCCCGTGAAGCCGTGGCGGAGCTGGTTCGCCAATCGGGGGCGGAAATCGTGGGGCTGTGTGAAATGGGCGGGGAGGCTGCCGTTCGTGACTTGCAAATGCGGCTGAAAAGAAAAGGAGTTCATTTGCCGTACAAAGTTCTTGTCATGCGGGACGGGGAGGACCGTGGTTTGGCCCTTCTTTCCAAATACCGCATCGCGGATGACCGTTCCGTAGCGGACATGCCTGTATCCGGAGAGGCGAAACGGAAAAAGACGATGCTGCGGGGCATTCTGGACACCACGGTCAGCATGCCGGACGGACGGCTGTTCCGCCTGGTGGGCATTCACCTGAAATCGCGCCTCAGCCGTGACGGTTCCGCAGAGGATACGCGGCGAAGGGAAGCCTACGCCCTGCGGGACTACCTGAATGAAGCTCTTGCCTCTCAGGACGGCATGCCTCTGCTTCTGTACGGAGATTTTAATGACGGCCCGTCAGACAGCGCCGTGCAGGTCATCCAGGGACCTGCCAAAACGGAATACCGCCTGAACCGTTTGAAGCCCAGGGATTCTCGTGGTGAGACCTGGACCATTTACTACGAAGACGGTGACACCTACCATTCCTTCGATCATCTTTTCCTGAACAATACTCTGAAAAAGCGCCTCGGCCGCAAGCCTCCCATGGGCATCCTTGACTCTCCCCCCTCGCTCCAGGTCAGCGACCACCGCGGCGTGTGGGTGGAATTAAGATAAGCAGGGCCTGATGTTTTTTCAGCAGGGGAGATGGAAAGGGAAAAAATGAAGGCTTTGGAAAAGGAGGACAAAAAATTCTTTTCTTGTCGTTCCGGCCTTATCCTTCTTGAAATGCGGGAGTTGGACCGACCGGATGTTTTTCTTTTCCGGAAGGATGGCGGAAGCAGGGATTTCCGCATGGCGATTCCTTGCCGGAATTTTGTTGGACAGGAACATATCAGGCATTCCAGTTCCTCAAAAAATGATTGCCGTGTCCGTCTGAAACGGGTAGCATGCCAAAAATCGTTGTTCAATCCTGCATCATCTGTATGAGATATTTTTCCAAGCATTCCGGAATGGCTCCGCGCTGTTCCTCGCCGGGGAGCAAGGGGTTTACCCTGGTGGAATTGATTGTTGTCATTACCATTATGGTTGCCATGATGGCCTTGGCCGCCAGCATGTTAAGAGGCGGAGGCAGAGGGCAGGGCCTTCAGGCCGCCGTTGAAATGGTGGACGGCATGGTGCAGGAGGCGCGGCTGGATGCCATGGGCAAAGGAACGTGGAGCCGCCTGATTATTGTGAGCACTCCTGATGACGAAGCCCGCAATATGCGCACTTTGGGCGTGATGTCCAAAAATACCCGCACCGGGAAATGGCATCTGGTGAACCGTTTGCAGACTCTTCCCGCCGGTTTTTACGTCAGTCCGACCTACAGCACCCTTCTGGAAGGCGCGAAGAAAGCCAGGGGCGAGAAATCCACGGCCCGCGATTTTGCCAGTCGTGACGGGCAGGATACCGTCAACCTTCCCGGCAACAGAATGACGGATATTTACTTCATTGAATTTGACGAGGAAGGCCGCATGTCCCAGCCGAACGCCCCCACCCGCCTGGTGGTGGTTGCCGGTTCCGCCGGGAACGGCAAGGAGGAGAGGCCAACCCCGATGGTGGACGGCAAACCGGGCCTGGCAGGCGGCATTGTGATTTATCCCAAAGGCAATATCAGCCGTCTGAGGACGACGGAGCAGGTGATTCCCAATTAGTTTCTGTGATATAATACCGGATTTCCCATTTTATGTTGACCAAGTGTATGAAACAGTCTCGTTCCAAGGGGTTCACCCTGACGGAAGTGGTGCTTGCGATCGGCGTGGTGGCCGTGCTGATTGTAGTGTTCATGGCCATGTTTATTCCTGCCAGAAGGACGGTTCAGTCCGCCCTGACTATTCGTGAAGCGGACCGCATCGTCCACGCCCTGACGGCGGAACTGGGAGAACTCCGCAATTCCGAGCGTGCCGCGTCCAACGCCAGAAAGTCTTCCTCCTCCAAATATGTTTCTGCTTTTGACAAGGCGTTTTACTGGATGCAGTTCACGTCCAGGCCCGCTACGACCATTCTTGTTTACAATTACAGGGCGGATTTGACCAAGGGGGCCCGCAAAGACGGAACTCCCCAGCCCTGGCTGGAGGATGGCGGAAGCATTCCCGGCAAAAATACTGCGGTGGTGACAGGGGTCTGCCTGGCGAACAACAAAGAGCGTTGGGATGATTTCAAGGCCCTTGTCGGTCCCGTCTTCGCCGTGCGCATGACCCAGCTGGTAGTGGAACGTATGGATTCAAGCTCCTACGGGTACAAGCTGGCTCCCAAGTACGGAACGATTTATAATCCTTACAACCGCGGCAAGGTGATTAAGGAACCTTCCCTGTATGTTTATACGCCGGAGAAAGGCGGCGGCCTGAATTTGCCGTGGGGGGCGGAAGTCCTGTATCAGGCGGAGTTCTTCCAGCTGTTGAATACGGACCCTGAGCGTTTACAACATCTGACGTGGGAAAATTTAAAGACTCCCGTGTTTACGCGCAATCTCGCTTTCCGCCGTTAGCGGGCATTATCTGAAGACCTCTGAAAAAACATGAAGACATTTGCCAAAATCAAATCCGGCGCGTTCACCCTGATTGAGCTCCTGGCAGCCATGACCATCACTACCGTGCTGGTTCTGGTCATTGTGGCCCTGACTTCCCGCGGGGTAGATATCTGGAGATGGGTGCTGCAGGATGTGCGGACCACGACGCTTGCCCGCACGGCCATGGATACCATGACCAAGGATTTTGAAAGCATGCAGTTCCGTCCCGGGAATCCCTTTGAGTGGATGCTGGTGCAGCGGGACAGCGATTTGGTTTCCCGTGCGGAAAAGACCAAGGTTTCCAGGAAAAAGGGCCGCTCTTCCTCCCTGAATGAGGCCCGCGTGAACCTGATGACCATGGGGCCGGAAGGCGCCAAAATCACAAATGCCTCCCAATTGGTTTTCTTTACCACGGCTACGGACCGCAATCCGGCCAAGTCCAGCATGGACATGCGGAATGACCGCATCATTGGTGATGTGAATTGCGTAGGATACAAGCTTCTTTACCGTGACCAGATTCTGGACCAGGACGCTACGGCGGAGTCTGACGGTTTTCCCGTTTATTCCCTGTACCGCAACTTAATCAGCGCGGAGGATACCGTGCGGAATCTTCTGGGCCAGCAGGATCTATGGTCCGCTTATGCACGGTACCAGCAGGATGAAACCGTCCCTTCCAACTTCCTGGTGGAGAATATTGTGGAAATGACGCTGATTTTTGAAGTGGATTACCAGAAGAAGATCGGCAATTCCGGCAGCAACAAATCGGACAAGGATGCTTCGCAAAGAGCATCCGTGCTGGTTCCGGTCATGACTACGGGCGCCAACCGTCTCGGCTCCTGCACCCAGATGGATGTGTATGGCAATCGCCTGAACATCATAGGCAGCAGCGTGAATATTGATGATTTGAAATCCGGCCGCGTTACTGCCGTGACAATTTCCATGACGGTGGTGACGGATGAAGGCATGGCTCTTGTGGACCAGATCCGGCAGAAAAAGCGTCCCGCTCCCTCTCCTGAGGAATTTTTCGAACGTTATACCCGGTCTTTCACCCAGAGGATTGCATTGCCGATGAACCGTTAGGCTTGTATCCGGGAAACCGGGGAGGGCGGAATCGGCCGCTGTTGCTTTTTGTCTGGAGCGTTCCTGCCGTTAATTGTTCTGTAGTTGCCATATGTTGGGTTTCACAAATATCGTCGGCAATTTATCCCCTCTGCCGGAATTAGTGCTGTGGCGCGATCCTGTCGCCAGAAGCGGGGAGGAAGCCATGGCCGTGGACGAAGCTCTGCTGGAATGGGGCAGGAAGCCTGTGCTGAGGGCGTACCGCTGGGCGGAACCGACCGTGACTTACGGTTATTTTGATGAGGAAGCCACGGCGCGCGCCATTTTCCCAGGTGAGGAGCTTCATTTTGTCCGCCGCTGGACAGGGGGGGGGATTGTAGACCATCGGCAGGATATCCCCTTTACTCTGGCCATGCACCGCAAGGGAGAAAAAGAGCGTCCTTCCAGCGCGGTTTTGTACCGTTGGATTCATGGGGCGCTGGCCCGCGTCCTGAGGGATTGCGGGGTGGAGTGCGTGATGCTGGACGGGGATGCCCCGGACGGAGGGCGGGCCTGTTTTTCCAGCCCCGTAACGAGTGATCTTGTCTTTCCCGGCGGGGAAAAACTGGCTGGCGGCGGCCAGAGAAGAGTCCGCGGAGGCGTTCTTCACCAGGGGAGCATACAGAATTGTCTTCTCCCTTCCGGATGGGATGAATTGCTGGCTGCCCGCCTGGCGGAAAAGCATTCCCTGTGCGTGGACGCGGAATTGTTCCCCGGCATGAATGCCCGCGTGGAGGAACTGCTGGCTTCCAAATACCGTACGGAAGCATGGCGTTCCGGCGTACGGCATGGGCGTCCGTCTCAATCACGGTAATTTCCCTTTTTCCCGATGAACTATCTTCCAGATCCCGGCCGCTACAGCCACGCAGCCTACCGCCGTTGCGGGCGCAGCGGGCTGCTGCTTCCTCCCGTTTCCCTGGGTCTCTGGCACAATTTCGGCGCAGCGGATGATTTTGAGAACGCCCGCCGGCTTATTCACGGCGCGTTTGATGCCGGTATCACGTATTTTGACCTGGCGAATAATTACGGCCCTCCTCCCGGTTCGGCGGAAGAATGCTTTGGCCGTATTTTCATGCAGGATTTGTCCCGTTTCCGTGATGAACTTGTTATTGCAACCAAGGCGGGGCATTTGATGTGGCCCGGCCCGTACGGGGACTGGGGATCCCGCAAACACATGCTTGCCAGCCTGGACCAGTCCCTTTCCCGCATGAAGCTGGAGTATGTGGATATTTTTTACGCGCACCGGCATGATCCGGAAACTCCCCTTGAAGAAACGGCGGGAGCTCTCATTACGGCGGTTCGCTCCGGAAAGGCCCTGTATGCCGGTATTTCCAAATTCCCGGCGGAACAGGCCAGGCAGATGTGCTCCATGCTCGGGGAGGCCGGCGTTCCGTGCCTGGTGCATCAGGTTCGTTACAATATGTTTAGTCGGGAACCGGAAACATCCGTTTTTCAGGCTGTCCGGGAAACGGGTATCGGGTGCGTCGCTTTTTCTCCCCTGGCCCAGGGGATGCTGACGGACCGTTATCTGGAGGGTATTCCTGAAGATTCCCGCGCGGCGGGTTCCTCCGTCTTTTTAACAAAGGAGCGGGTTCTTCAGCATGGGGATAAGATTCGCCGTCTGGGCGCCCTGGCCCGGAGCCGGGGCCAGAGCCTTGCCCAGATGGCCCTGGCCTGGGTGCTGAAAGATCCCGTAGTGACCACGGCTCTGATTGGAGCCAGCCGCCCCTCGCAAATCAGGGATTGCCTGAAAGCTCTGGATAGTGCGCCGTTTACGCCGGAGGAGCTCTCTTTTATTGACGCAAATGCGGATAGATAGGCGCTGCTTTTCCCGTGGCGCTGGTCTTTCTGCAGGAAGGTGAATTTTCTCGTTCCGGACACAGGTTTTTTCTTGGAGTAAAGTAGAGCTGGTGTTATGTTTTTACCACTTTAATTTAAAGTGTACTGACAATGATAACCATCCAGGATTTATTTTGGCTCATCCCATCGGCTTCCGTGCTGGCCCTCATTTTTGCGGGCATCTTTTTTTACCGCATGAAAGCGCAGGATGAGGGGAACGAGGTCATGAAAATGATCGCCCGGCATGTCCGCAGCGGCGCCATGGCCTATCTGCGGCAGCAGTATAAGATTGTCGCCATTTTCTTTGTGCTCATTACTGTTGTTTTCGCTTTTCTGGCCTACTGCCTCCACATTCAGAACCCCTGGGTTCCCTTCGCTTTCATTTCAGGCGGCTTTTTCTCCGGTCTGGCCGGCTATATCGGCATGAAGACGGCTACGTACGCTTCCGGCCGCGTGGCGAATGCCTGCCGCCATTCCCTGGATGCCGGGCTGCAAATAGCTTTCCGCTCGGGCGCCGTGCTCGGCCTGACCGTCGTGGGCCTTGCCATGCTTGATATCGGCGCCTGGTACTGGGTGCTGAATTGGTTTTACGGGGACATGGAGCTTTCCATGCGCCTGGTCGTCATCACTACCACCATGTTGACGTTCGGCATGGGGGCTTCCCTACAGGCGCTGTTTGCCCGTGTGGGCGGCGGCATTTTCACCAAGGCGGCGGATGTGGGAGCCGACCTGGTGGGGAAGGTGGAGGCCGGCATTCCGGAGGACGATCCCCGCAACCCCGCCACCATTGCGGATAACGTGGGCGATAACGTTGGGGACGTGGCCGGCATGGGTGCGGACCTTTACGAATCTTACTGCGGTTCCATTCTGGCTTCCGCCGCTTTGGGCGCGGCTGCTTACATGGCCGTTCCTGAAATGGCGCTCAAGGCCGTCCTTACGCCCATGCTGATCGCCGCCCTCGGCACTATTCTTTCTCTGTTGGGCGTGTACGCGGTGCGCGTGAAGCGCGGCGCTTCCCAAACGGAGCTGATGGCAGCCCTGAACCGCGGCATCAACTTGAGTTCCTTCCTGATAGCCATTGCTTCCGCTTTCCTGCTCCAGCTCATCGGCCTGGATAACTGGGCCGGCATCTGGGGGGCTATCGTCACCGGCCTGGCGGTGGGCATCGTCATCGGCAAGAGCACGGAGCATTACACCTCCCATGATTCCTATCCCTGCCGTAAAATCGCCCACAGCGCGAAGACGGGGCCGGCCACCGTCATTATTTCCGGCATCGGCATCGGCATGATTTCCACCTGCATTCCCGTAATTACTGTCGTCGTGGGCACTGTGCTGGCTTACGGCCTGGCTTCCGGGGACTGGCATTTCACCGGGGCGGAAATGAGCAAGGGGCTGTATGGCATCGGCATTGCCGCCGTCGGCATGCTTTCCACGCTGGGCCTGACATTGGCGACGGACGCTTACGGCCCCATTTCCGACAACGCCGGGGGTAATGCGGAGATGAGCAAACTGGATCCGGAAGTGCGCCGCCGCACGGATGCCCTGGATGCCCTGGGCAACACGACTGCCGCCACGGGCAAGGGGTTCGCCATTGGTTCCGCCGCTCTGACGGCATTGGCGCTTCTGGCCTCCTATATTGAAGAATTGAAGATTTCCATCCTTCACTGGAGTGAGGCCACGGGCAATACCATTTACAAAATTAATGACGCCGTAAGCGTGGAGGTTTCCAAAATCGCCACTGCTTCCCTGTCTGATTTCATGGGCTATTTCCAGGTAACCCTGATGAACCCGAAGGTGCTCATGGGTCTCTTCGTGGGGGCCATGATGTCCTTCATGTTCTGCGGGCTGACCATGAATGCCGTCGGCCGCGCCGCGGAAAAAATGGTCAAGGAAGTGCGCCGCCAGTTTAAGGAAATCAAGGGAATCCTGACTGGGGAGGCGGAGCCGGATTACGTGCGCTGCGTGGAAATTTCCACGGCGGGAGCGCAGCATGAGATGATCTGGCCGTCCGTGCTGGCGGTCATCACCCCCATCTGCATGGGCATCGTCTTCGGCGTCCCCGGTGTGTTCGGCCTGCTGGCCGGCGGGCTGGCTTCCGGCTTTGTGCTGGCCGTATTCATGGCGAACTCCGGCGGCGCGTGGGACAATGCCAAGAAATACATTGAGCAGGGCCATGTGGGCGGCAAAGGCTCGGAAAGCCATAAGGCAGCCGTTATTGGCGATACGGTGGGCGACCCCTTCAAGGATACGTCCGGCCCGTCCCTGAACATCCTGATCAAGCTCATGAGCATGGTGGCCATCGTCACCGCCGGCGTGAATATCGCCGTGACCCTGTTTTAAGCAGGAAAAATTTTTTTACGGTTAACGAAGGGAGTCCGCAAAATTGGCGGGCTCCCTTTTTCCGGTTGGTGGGAATCGCCTACTGGTTGGGCGGCCTCCTTATGGACGCTTCTTTCAAAGGTTTCCCAGAAGACTGTTCCTAATCGGGATTGGTTGAGGCAAGCATGGTTTTTTTACCATATTTTTATTTGCATTAGGTTTTATTCTGGTTTATATGGAGAATAACAAACTGACTGACAGAATATGCAGGACCGATTTTTTCCGTTTCTTTCTTTCTTCCGGTTTTTATTATGCTGTCTGGCAATTTTTTCTGGCGTTGCTCCCTTGTTGGCATCAAATGGCCAGAATGATGACATGAAGGAGACGGAAGAGGAATCCTATGGCCCTCTCCGGATTAAATCCCAGACACGGCTATGTTCCGCAGATTATTACATCAAGGGAGGAAAAGAAGAGTCCAGGGAAGAAGACAGAAAGAGGAAAAACATAGGAATCGGGGAGAACATTTCTTTTCTTCTGATCGGCAAACCCAAGGGAAATATCAAGGAGCTTACCTGGAGTATCAAAGGAGACGGTTTCCAGCAGACAGATACTGAATCATTCAAAGGTTCGCAACAGATCACTTTGACTGCCAAGGAAGATTTAACCAAAGATGCCCGTGTCACCATTACAGCCAGAACCAGTGAAGACAAAGAAGCTAAAATCACCGTCAATATCAGAATCCCCAAGAAGATAACGAAGGAAAAATATGAGGGACAAATGGATCTGGGAGATGGCTTTTCCGCCAATACGGCTGATTTTAAAATACCCAAGGGGGAACACGGCGTCTTTGGATTTGTTAAGGTGACCATTTTCCCTACTGATGTCAGTTTTAAGGAAGTCAAGGTGATTGAGCGGGATGGGGGACTCATGTGGGAAGGAAAGAACGGGACTCCCCCGCGGCCTCAACCGGAACTGGCAGCCGAGCATGTAACCTGCAACATGGCCGCTCCCATTCAGGATAAAAATAATTTTTATGATATGGTAGGGGACAATCGCAATATTGAGGAAGTTCTTGAAACGATTCGCCGGTCCAAACATAATCCTCAACAATTTTGGTTTGTATGCAACTTCCATATTCATTGGGGAAAAGGAGGGAAAGGCAGCGAACAACAGGATTCCATCTTTTTAGGAACGACAAATCAGAAATACCATATTGAAGCCATTGATCAAAATACCACAAAAACGGTTGTTGAGAAATTCGGCATCACCTTTACAAGAACCAGCAATGAAGACTGAAAAATGATGAACCGGTTATTGACTATATGCATGGGCGCCATCTGCCTGATGATCGGGGGGGGAGGCAATGGGTTCTGTTCCGACGCATTTCTGGAGAGTCCGGCGTGTCTTGAGCAGTACAAACAGCCCTCTGCAACCATCCGGGAACTCTCCGGGTTTCTGAAGGACATGCGGCTCAAATCCTTCTATAATGAGGCCAGAGAACACACGCTCACTTTCGGTTTGACGACGGAGGATAATGCGGATACCGAACTGAAAGAAAAAATATGGCATTGTTATCTGGTTTCTTCGGCTCCCCTCTTTACCTACAAAACGTACCGGGAAATCGAACCGGATATTGATATGCGGGATATGGAAGATATCGACCGCAAATCCAGGGTATGCCTCCTCATGGAAAAATATATCGGCCTGGTCCGGGATACGCCCAAAATCAAGGAACCCGTTAAAAAGCAGATCATCCGTCGCCTGTTTCTTCCCTATTATGCGCGCATCCTGAAACAGTACAAAAACGCGCAGGAGCCCAATCCCTACCAACGGGATGCCGAAGGAAATCCTGTCCCCCCTCTTTCCGACAAGGAAAAGGAATTCCGGAAGCGTGAGATAGAAAGAATCAAACGCCTTCCCGTTCATGAAATTCTCAAGACTGTGCGGGAAGGATCGTTCCGCCGTTCCTTTATTGAGACAAGAAATGACGTATTTAAGGACGAAGTCAAAGGACTTGAAAAGTCCTTCATGAAGCTGCTTGTTTCCGAATTCCCCGGCCAATACGGCAAGGTAGAGAATTTCATTCTGGAAGCCGGATATTCAAAAGAAGACATTCCCGGTCTGATTGACCGCACCGTGGGCAGGGACGAAAAGACGGATTTCCTTTATAAAGGGAAACATCGTCAGAAACATGACAAGCTCTACAAGAAAAAGAAGTGATGGTATCCAGCCCCGAATGTTCAAGACGCTCTTTCTCCCTTTTCTTTTTGTGAAGAAATACGCCGGAACCGGGGGGAGCGAAGAAGGCTCGAGTCCGATGACAAGGCTTGCCATAACCGGTTTCTGGAAAGGGAATTCTGGATTCGTAAAGAAGGAAAAGAAAAACGTGCTGCGCCATGTTCGCAGCTCTGTTCCGCCGGTGGGAGTGGGGGCGGGCGGTTCCTGGGGAAGTTTGGATGCGCCGGAGAGGTGTCGTGTTTTCTCTGGGCCGATTGAGAAGCCAATACGGTTTTTTCGCCATTGACGGAAAGTTTTTTTGACAAAGAAGGGGCAGAGGAGTAATAAACGCGCAGATGCATTTCAGCACTGTACAGCCCTTTTTTAGCGAGAACCGTTATTACGGCAACGGCTATTGGTGGCGCGTACCCATGTCCGGACGGGGGAATCCCGAGGTGCAGTAATAGCATTCAGCTATGACCATTTTTCAAGAACTGCTTTGATTCCTCCGAGAGTCAAAGCAGTTTTTTTATTTTCAACTTACATCATCATCCATGCAAACACCATCCATGATCACTCTCCAACAGCGCAGCCGCCGCCTGAGCGCCGATCTGGAGACCCCTATCAGCCTGTTTCTGAGCCTGACTCAGAACAAAATTCCCGGACTTCTGCTGGAAAGCGCGGAAGTGGACGGCAGATGGGGGCGCTACAGCATCATCGCCTGCGATTATCTGATGACCGTTTCCTGTGTAGACGCCAGGCTGTCCCTTTCCATCAAAGACGACCGTCTGGCTTCCCTGAAGGAGCTGGAAGGCATGCCTTACCTGGATGGACTGCGCTCTCTGATGCAGCGTCTGGAGCTGGTGGGGGACGATATGAGGCAGGCTCCTATCACGCGGGCTCTGTACGGCTATTTCGGGTATGAAACCGCCGCTCTGTTCCAGCCCAGGCTGGCGCAGGCCATTCCTGCCTCTTCCGCAGAGTCCTGCCTGGTGCTGGCCGGCACCGTGATTGTTTTTGACCATTTGTACAATCGCCTTACCCAGCTCAGCCTGGGCGAACACCGTGATTTGTCCCATGCCCCGCTCCATGGGGCAGAGGAACCTTCCATAGGGGAGGTTTCCCGCACGCCGGACCAGGCGGCTTACATGAAGGGGGTGGAGCATATCAAGGAGCTGCTGCATGACGGAGAAGCCATCCAGGTGGTGCTTTCCTCCCAGGCTTCCGCGGAGTTCCGCGGAGACGCTTTCATGCTGTACCGCCGCATGCGCAGCATTAATCCGTCCCCATACATGTTTTTCATGCGCCTGCCGGAGGTGACTTTGTTCGGATCTTCACCGGAACTGATGGTGCGCTGCACGGACGGAAAACTTCAGCTTTCCCCCATTGCCGGAACGCGCAGGCGCGGCAGGGATGATGAGGAAGACGCCGCCCTGGCCGCCGATCTTCTGAAAGATCCGAAGGAATGTTCGGAACATGTCATGCTGGTGGATCTGGGCCGCAACGACCTGGGCCGTGTCGCCAAGCCCGGTTCCGTGAAGCTGGAACGCCTGATGGAGATTGAACGTTTTTCCCATGTGATGCATATGACTTCCCGCGTGACCGCCCAGGTGAACGACGGGTTGGGCGTCTTGGACATTCTCGGCGCTGCTTTCCCTGCCGGGACGGTTAGCGGGGCCCCCAAGGTGCGCGCCATGGAAATCCTGGCGGAGGAAGAGCCTTTGCCCCGCGGTCCGTATGCCGGATGCATCGGGTGGCTGGGATTGGACAAAAACGGCGTTCACATGGATTCCGGCATTACCATCCGCAGCATGTGGGTGAAGGATGGGCGCATCCACTGGCAGACGGGAGCCGGCATCGTATACGATTCCGATCCGGCAGCCGAATGGCAGGAGTGCATGAACAAGGGCAAAATTATTGACGTTATTTTGAAAGGAGAAGACCATGTTTCTGTTCATTGATAATTACGATTCTTTTTCGTGGAATCTGGTGCAGGCGTTTTACGCCCTGGGACGCAAGCCCGTGGTGCATGCGAATGACGATCCGCGTATCTTGGAACTGGCGGCCAGCCCGGAGCTGGAAGCCGTATGCATTTCCCCAGGCCCCAGTCATCCGCGCAACGCCGGGCTGTGCCTGGAGTTCCTGAAACGCCTCCCCGCTTCCGTTCCCGTGCTGGGCGTGTGCCTGGGGCACCAGCTCCTGGGCTATTTCGCCGGAGCGGAGGTTTCCCGCGCCCCTTATGTCATGCACGGCAAAAGCTCCGACATCATCCATGACGGCGCGGGGCTGTTTGCCGGACTTCCCAACCCCATGACCGTGGGCCGTTACCATTCCCTGGTGGTCCAGTCCAAGGAGGACGAGCCGAATCCCCGTTTTACCGTTACTTCCCGCGGACCGGAAGGGGAAGTCATGGCCCTGCGCTATAATGACCGTCCGTGGGTGGGCATCCAGTTTCATCCGGAATCCATCCTGACGCCGAACGGGCTCCAGCTTCTGGGCAACTTCCCGGATAACGTCGTGCCTTCGGGGCAGAAGGAAAAACGCATCAGCCGCATTCTGGACGCCCTGGCCGCCGGACAGGACCTGACGGCGGATATGGCTGCCGCAGGCTTTGCGGACATCATGGATGGCCGCATGACTCCGGCCCAGGCGGGCTGCTTTTTGATGGGGCTCCGCATGAAAGGGGAAACCCCGCTGGAAATGGCCCACGCCGTGGGCATTGCCCTGGGCCGCGCCAACCGGGTGGAAGGATTGGAGGGCGACTGCATTGACGTGGTAGGCACGGGCGGAGACGGACGCAATTCTTTCAATTGCTCCACAGCCACGGCTCTGACGCTGGCCGGAATGGGGTACAGAGTGGTGAAGCACGGCAACCGCGCCGTGTCCTCATCCTGCGGTTCTGCGGACGCTCTGGAAGGCCTGGGGTTCC
Organism: Akkermansia sp. 54_46; assembly: GCF_001917295.1. NCBI lineage: Bacteria > Pseudomonadati > Verrucomicrobiota > Verrucomicrobiia > Verrucomicrobiales > Akkermansiaceae > Akkermansia > Akkermansia sp. 54_46. The sequence continues at coordinate 257,489 of NZ_MNUD01000036.1, read as the reverse complement.
CGCTGGACGTAGCTCCGGAGGATGTCCGGCGCCTGTTGGACGAGCGGAACTTCGCTTTCCTGTTCGCGCCCAATTTTCATCCTGCCTTCCGCAATGTTGGCCCCATCCGCCGGGAGCTGGGCATTCGCACCCTGTTCAATCTGCTGGGCCCCCTCATCAACCCGGCGCGTCCCACGCATATCCTGCTGGGCGTGGCCCGTCCGGAACTCGTTGAGCTGCTGGCGGAGACGCTCCGCCAGTCCCACATCCGCAAGGCTGCCGTAGTATATGGCGCCGGGGGATATGACGAGGTGACGCCGCTGGGGCCCACCAAGATGATGATCATCCACAACGGCAGGCTGACGCCCATGTCCCTGGATCCTTTGGATTACGGCATCCAGCCCTGCAACCCGGAGGAACTGGCCGTTCATTCCAAGTCGGAAGCCGTGGACGTGCTGAAAAACATTCTGGCGGGGAAAGGCCCGCGTGCCATGATGGACATGGTGATTCTGAATGTGGGGGTAGCCATGTTCCTGCTGGAGGAGCACATGGACCTGTCCGTCTGCATGGCGAAAGCGCGGGAAGCCGTCTGCGCCGGCATAGGAAGGAGAACGCTTCATGCTGCTTGACCGGTTCCGGGAAGCCAAGGCGGAGGAGATAGCCCTGCTCACGGACATGGCCTCCCGCCGGGAACTGCCGCGCCCGTGGAAGGGGCGCCGGCCGGATTTCCTGAAAGCCATTGCGGAACCGCCGGACGGGCAGCCCGTGGCGGTCATTGCGGAGTTCAAGCAGTCCTCTCCGTCGCGCGGCGTCATCGCCACCGGGCTGAAACCGGAGGAAGTGGCTGAACAATACGCTGCGGCAGGCGCCTCCTGCATCTCCGTGTTGACGGAAGAACAGTTTTTCGGCGGCCGCATCGGATATTTGGAACGCATGAGCCGCGCCGGGCTTCCGCTTCTCCGCAAGGATTTCATTTTTCATCAGCTTCAGGTGATGGAGACGGCTTCTACGCCGGCTTCCGCGTTGCTGCTCATCGTCCGTCTGACGCCGGACGCGCGGACGCTCCGTGTTCTCAGGGAGCAGGCGGAGGCTTACGGCATGCACGCCGTTGTGGAAGTGTTTGACGCGGCGGATCTGGAAATTGCCAGGGACTCCGGCGCGCGCATCATCCAGGTAAATGCCCGTGACCTGGATACCTTGAAAACGGACAGGCAGGCCTGCCTGGACATGGCGAAATTCCGCCGTGAGGGGGAGGTGTGGATTGCCGCCAGCGCCATGAGCGCCGGGGCTCATCTCAGGGAAGCCGCGGAAGCGGGCTTCCAGGCCGTACTGATGGGAACAGCCCTGATGGACGGAGGAAGGCCGGGTGAAAAACTGGCAGCAATTTTAGAAGAAACAATATGAAGAAGCATTCATTTGCAATCAAGGTGTGCGGAATTACCCGCCAGAGCGATTTATCAACCGCCATGGGGATGGGGGCCCATTTCTGCGGCTTCATCTTTCATCCCGGAAGTCCGCGTTATATTGCGCCGTCGCGCGCGGCAGCCCTGGACTCCGCCCTGATCCGCCGCGTGGGCGTTTTCGTGAACCAGAACGCGGAGGAAATCATGGATATCATGAAAACGGCCCGTCTGGAATTTGCCCAGCTTCATGGCGCCCATTCTCTGGACTGCGCGCGCCGCATCGGTCCGGGAAAAGTGATCCGCGTATTGTGGCCGGACCGGTATGAATCCGTAGATGCCCTGCAAAGGGAAATGGAGCTATGGGCGGACAGCTGCGCCTGGTTTCTGCTGGATGCCGGCAGCCAGGGCGGCGGCCACGGCGTTTCCCTTGACTGGTCCTCCCTGGCGTCTCTGAGTTCCCCCCGGCCCTGGTTCCTGGCGGGCGGCCTTTCCTCCGCCTCTCTGAACAGGGCGCTGGAACAATGCTCTCCGGACGGCATAGACCTGAACTCCGGCGTGGAAGCCATTCCCGGCCAGAAAAGCCCGCAAAAACTGCTGGCGGCCCTCAAACCACTCACCCCTTACACTCCTTACCACATCGCATGAAAAAAGAAGGATATTTCGGCAATTTCGGCGGCCGCTTCGTACCGGAAGCGCTGCGCCCCCCGCTTATGGAGCTGGAGGAAGCCATGGACTCCATCATGCCGTCCCGCGAGTACCGGGATGCGCTTCAGGATCTGCTGGCCAATTACGCGGGTCGTGAAACTCCCCTCACGTTCTGTCCCCACCTTTCGGAAAAACTGGGCTTCCGCCTGTGGCTGAAACGGGAGGACCTGCTGCACACCGGAGCCCACAAAATCAACAACGCCCTCGGCCAGGCCCTTCTGGCCAAAATGATGGGGAAAACGCATCTTATTGCGGAAACCGGGGCGGGGCAGCACGGCGTGGCTACGGCTACGGCGGCCGCCCGGCTTAACATGGACTGCACCATTTTTATGGGCGCAGAGGATGTAGAACGCCAGTCCATGAACGTTATGCGCATGAAATTGCTGGGAGCGACGGTTTTTCCGATTGAGAGCGGTTCCCGCACGTTGAAGGATGCCATTAACGAGGCTCTCCGCTACTGGATTTCCCATCAGGCGGATACCCTGTATTGTTTCGGTACGGCGGCGGGTCCCCATCCGTTCCCCACATTGGTCAGGCAGCTTCAATCCGTCATTGGGCGGGAGGCCCGCGCCCAGATGCTGGAACGCGCAGGCAGGCTGCCGGATGTGGTGGTGGCATGCGTGGGCGGCGGCTCCAATGCCATCGGCATGCTTCACCCCTTTGTGGAGGATGAAGGCGTCCGTCTGGTGGGAGTTGAGGCAGGAGGCACCGGTGAGCCCGGCTGCTATAACTCCGCCCCCATCAATCTGGGCAGCCCCGGCGTGCTGCACGGCCATGTGACGATGCTTTTACAGGATGAAGACGGGCAAATACAGCCGTCCCATTCCATTTCCGCCGGGCTGGACTATCCCGGTGTAGGCCCGGAACATGCCTATCTGGCGGAAACGGGCCGTGTTCATTACGGTGTGATTTGCGACGCCTCCGCTTTAAACGCTTTCCAGACGCTCACCAGGGAGGAAGGAATCATTCCTGCGCTGGAATCCTCCCATGCCGTGGCCTGGGTGCTGGACCATGCGGAGGAACTGCCGCAGGGGGGGGACGTTCTGGTCAATCTCTCCGGCCGCGGAGACAAGGACCTGGGAATCGTTAAAAAATATTTGAATCTTTAAGCCGCATTCTTCCATGAATAATATGCAGAAATCACCGTTGCAGAAAGCCGTGGAGAGGGCCCATGCCCTCGGCAGGCGTGCCGTTATCCCTTTCATTACCGCCGGATTCCCGGACAAGGAATCCTTCTGGACGCACTTGTCCCGTATTGACGAAGCCGGGGCGGATATTATTGAGATAGGAGTTCCCTTCTCGGATCCCGTAGCGGACGGCCCGGTTATTGAACAGGCATCCCGGGATGCCCTGGCCCGCGGCGTCAGCCTGAAATGGATTCTGGACGGCCTGAAAGCCCGCAAGGGCGGTTTTTCAGCCGAACTGGTGCTGATGGGATACGTAAATCCCTTTTACCAGTATGGCCTGGAACAGCTTGCCCGGGATGCGGAGGAGGCGGGCGTCAGCGGTTTCATCGTACCGGATATGCCGCTGGAGGAATCCGGAATGTTCCGGGAGGCTTTCAGCCCCCATGGCCTGACGCTCGTCACTCTGGTGGCTCCCAATACTTCCGTGGAACGCATGCGGGAATACAAGCCTTATACTTCCGGCTTCGTTTATGTGGTCTCCGTGCTGGGAACCACCGGAGGGAAAACCAACCTGGAGCGGAGCGTGACGGAAACCATGCGCCGTGCCCGGTCCGTTTTTGATGTGCCGCTGGCGCTGGGCTTCGGGCTTCAGACGCCGGACCAGCTGGAGACGCTGCCTGAAGATGCCCGTCCGGATGCCGCCGTGCTTGGAAGCGCTCTGCTCAGGCACATTGGAGAAGGGAAGGACGCCGGGGAATTTTTGGAAAAATGGACCAGAGGTTGAACTGCACGTTTTTCCGCGGCTTTTAAGGATGGGCCTGCACAACCTATTGTGCAGGCCCTTTTTATTTTATCTGGTAATGGACGACGAAAATACGGATTCGCAATCCGCTTCGCTTTTATTCATATATTATTCAATTTTTTAACAGAATAATTGCATTAATAATTAATATGTTACATATTTTTAACATAATCTGCTGGCGGGAATCCCGGATTTTTTTGACGGAGGGAACGTTCCGGGTATTCCGGAAAACCGTTGTAACTGATTCTTTTCCTTTGACAGCGGATTGCGAATTCCTTATTTATATTCACAATCATATTTCCCTTGCCGTGTTGTGGGAAAGAGCCTTATTTGTTTATTAAAAACCTAATTATCAAACGTTTCATGAAATTACACCTCCCTTTGAATTTATTGGCTGCCCTGATGACCTCCTTTTCCGGAGTAACGCTTGGAACAGCCACATTTGTCGGCATTGCTGGAGTCTCGGTAACCATGTCCGCAGCTTATGCGGAGGATATCGCTTTTGACGGAACGCAGGTCGACGTCTCTTCCGGTGGCTCCGTGTCTTACGATGCCGCAACTGTTAACGCGTCAACGGTGCTGAACTTTAAGGGATCAGGCACGGTTACAATTGCTTCCCTTAATGGGGATGCCTCTGACGCCGTGTTGAAGGTAAACAGAGTCGCTAATGCCGGCGCGGCTCTGTCCACGCTGAATTTGACCGGAGAAGGCAACTTCAACGGCACGATTTACCTTTACTCTGAAACAGTAGGCGGTTCTCGGAACAATATTTTGACGCTGAGTCACGCGAAGGCCGCTCAGAATGCCACTGTAAAGATGGGGGGGCACAGCTACGAAAAAGGCGCGTCCGTGTTGAAGGTCGCCGTGGACTCCTCCATCAGCAAGTTGGCTTATGACGGCAGTTCCAACGACAAAAACGCCGCCGTCATCACAGGGGAGGGAACGACCCTGACCGTTACGGGGAACTCCTCCTCTTACGGCGGCAGCTTGCAGGGAACGGTGACGGTTGATTATACCGGAGGCGGTACGTTTACTTTGGGCTCCGGCGCTAAAGGCACTGCGCTTTCTCCTCGTTCCGCTTCTTCCGCCACGTTGAAAATCAGCAATGGGACGCTTTCCCTGTGTTCCGGCAACGTCACCTGGGCTCAGAAGCTGGTCATGGGGAATAACACCACCCTGAAAATTGAGGATGGTCCCGTTGTGGCGGGGAGCGGCAGTTACAACGCTGCTTCCGTTGGCAGCGAGGGGTTCAACTTTACCGGGGAAACGACGTTTGGCAGTGGAGTTAACCTGACTTCCTACTGGGGCAAGAATCTTAAGTTCTCCGGCGTGCTCCATGCGGCAAACGGTTTTACCGTCAGCGGCAGTGCAGGTGAATACTCCTACTTCAACCTGCTCAATGTCGGCAATGATATTGAGGGGAATATTACGCTGACGCGCAGTTTGTTGTCTTTGGGGATCAGTTCGTCCGGTTCTCTTGGGAGTGCCGCTGTTGTGACGGACGCGGAAAACAAGTCCCAGCTGATTACTTACTACGGAACAGCCGGTGAAGCTGCCGATGTGATTAACAACTCCATGACCGGGGCAGGGCATTTTGTCGCTCAATCCGGTTGGGTTCACTTATCCAGTAACGTAGCCCTTACGGGGGAATATACCGTTAATGCCGGCGCGGTGCTTTCCCGAACAGGAAATATTGCGGCTATCCTTGGCGGGGGGCGTCTGGATGCCGGCGTTGCCGGGGAGACCATGAACGTGCTGAGCATAAGCGGCAGCGGAACCATTTCCGCCACCGCCGGCACCATGCTTTTCCAGGATGAAGCGACATTGGGCAGCTCCGTCAGTATTCTGGTCAACGGAACGGGTTCGATTACCGGCAATGTCACTGTGGCCGGCGGTCGCCTCGTGTACACCTCCATGGACAATGTGAGCAGTGTTTTGCAGAATCTGACGTTGACTTCCGGTCTGATTGACTTTTCCGGCTTTGAAGAGTTCATGGACATTGTGGGATCCGATGCGCTGATTGGCAAGACCTATGACCTGGGGGTCAATCTGGGCGACGGCTTTGTCCTGGATGGGATGTCCGCCGATGCGTACACCATTGATAATTCGAGCGGTAAATCCGTGATTAAGTTCACCGGAAGCGGAAGCGTCAATACGGCCTGGGCGGCAGGCTGGCGTCTGGACAGCGCTCCGTCTTCTGCTGTTGCGCTGGATGCGACTTCTGCCACGATGGAACTGTACGGCGTTCGTTCTTCTTCCATACAGGAAGGCTTTGGCTCTGTGAATGTGGTGAGCGGAACAGGTGATTTGACGGGCGTGGTGCTGATTGGAGGGTACAACAGCATTAACGAGAATGGACCGGCAAAGAATATTGATACGGATATTTGGACATATGTCACCGGGGGGGATTTCAGAAGGATTGTCGGCGGCAGCGTGTCCGATGCTTGGGGTCATAGTTCTAACACCAGAAATATCACAGGCGATGTTCATACGCAAATGACCGGAGGCTCTGCGGATTTTCTGATTGGCGGCATTTACAATGATGCCCAGGCGCCCGTTCTTACGGGTGACGTTTATGTTGCCGTGACCGGTGACGCCCTCATCAGGGGAACTGTTGTAGGGGGAGGCGTTGGCTCTCACTCAAGTATTAATACCATTAGCGGCAGCACATTCGTTGTGGTGACGAATGTGCAAAGTTCTACGACTGCTGCCAGTGACAACGGTTTGTTGTCCGGTTATATCATCGGGGGAAGTCTGTACAGAAACAACACTACTACAAGAACTTCAATTGCCGGTGATACGAATGTGACGATAGATTTGGCTGGTGCGGAGACAGGAAGCTTTGTGAAGAACATCGTCGGCGGGTCTTTCATTGATGCTTCTGCAGGCGGCTATGCGGGCAACAATACCAACAGCGTCGGCGGTGATACCTGCGTGTCGATAACCGCTCCGGGCGGTGTTGTATTTACCGGGAATATTTATGGCGGTTCTTACGCTACCGGCAATTCAACTTCAAGTGCCAAAGTGACCGGCAATTCTTCTCTGACTCTGAACGGGGGGGCTTACAGCGGCGCTTTGTATGCCGGCAGCGGCGGCGAGTATGGTTCCACCGCCGGCGCGGCTTCCATGATCGTGAAGGGCAATGTCGCCTTTAAGTCCGGCAGTTCCCTGAATGCCGGGAATGCGGCAGGGGACACGTCCCTGTCCCTGGGGAGTGATGGGGGAACGATTGTCTTTGACGCCACGGATGGCACGAACCTGAGCGGATTCGACATCGTCACCATGTTCCAGGATGCCGTATTCACGGGCAAAGTGAATCTGGATGGAGTCGGCTCTTTGGCCCTGGCCGGAGGGGGCGGCAGGGCTGTTGCCCTGGATGGCGCGTTCTCTCTGTCATCCGCCGGCGTGTTGAATTTGGATCTGACCGGGTTTGGCGAGTTGACGGACGGCATGACTGTGTTGAGCACGGAAGGCCTGAGCAATATTTCTTCCGTCGTCGCCACGTTTGCTGACGGAGTAGGCGGTTTGGTTTCCGTCTCTGAAGATGGTAAAGGCCTGGTGTATTCCTCCAGGGCTCCGTTCTTGTGGAACGGCGGCGAAAGCGGAAACTGGAAGCAGGAAAATGTTTGGCTGAATGGTGACACTGCCGTTACTTACGCGGAGGATACAAGCGTTTCCTTCGCTGATCTGGATGGCGTCGCTTCTTCCCGGGTTCAGATAGATACGGAAGTTTCTCCTGGTTCTGTTCTGGTGCGTAATGCCGATACCCGTTACGAATGGACAGGTGAAGGCTCTGTCAGCAACACCGTCATCACCAAGGACGGCACGGGCGCTTTGGTTCTGGGGTCGGCTTCCATCCTGGGAGAGGGGTCTTCCATCATCGTCGCCGGCGGCACGTTGGCGTTCGGCTATAATACCGCGCTGCCTACAGAAGGCATTGCTTGGGGGGAAGGTTCCTGTCTTGGCGCGGCTAACGGCGCTACGGTGACGATTGACCTAGGTGCGGTGACAAACCCGGTCTTTAACTTCAATCCGGAGACCGGATCCACCATTAGCCTGACGACTCCATCCAATATTACCCTGGCCAACAACATTGCCGGAGCCGGAACTGTAGCGAAGACGGGTACGGGCACATTGACCCTGACGGGAGCCAATAATGGTAATCTTGTGGTGAAGGAAGGCACGGTTCAGATAGGAAACGGTTCTGCCCTTAATTGGGGTGCGGGAGGTTCCGTAACGTTGGAAAACGGAACAACTCTGGTTCTTCATGGCAAGGGAGCTCACCACACGATTGGCGCGGACTTGATCCTGGGTCTTGCAGCTTCGGACGCCGTTTTCGTGAAATGGTATGACGCAACTGCTGCAAACGATACTGACTATCAGTATAATTTGACAGGGAATGTTGTTGTCAATGGTCAGGTCGACTTGACGACTGATTCTCATAATTATGCCAAGGAAGCGGCATTTACCGGCACGCTCAGCGGCGCAGGCACCATCACTTACAGCCGCGGAGCAGGCGACGGTGAGTACAACTCCAACGGGAAGATGGTGATCTGCGGCGATGCCTCCGGCTTTACCGGCACGCTCGCGTTGGACTCCAGCAATAACTACAGCACCGGTCTGGACTTGTTCTCTTCTGTCGCCAATGCCACGGTTTCCCTGACTTCCGGCACGCACGAACAAGGATTCGCCAGTATGCGCGTGCGCGGCGACGTGGCTGTAGGAACCCTGAACGGGACGGCCAATACGTGGGTAGGCGCCGTGGGCGGCGCCCGGACCCTGACGGTAGGCGCCGGCGTCTTTAACGGGACGATTACAGACAAGGGCTTGGCATCGTCAACGAATACGAGTTTTTCCTATGATGAATCCGGCGTCCTGTCTTTGACCAAAGTTGGCGACGGAACCCTGACGCTGGCGGGAACGGTCAGCTACACGGGATTGACGAATGTGCAGGGCGGTACGCTTGCTCTGACCTCAACGGGGACGACGTCTTTGACGAACATCACCCTTGGAGCTGCTTCAAGAATGACGGTGGCGGGCGGATTGAACTTGACCTCCGGTTCTGCGTTGTCTTTGGATGCTTCTTCCTCCCTGAGCGTTGCGGGCGCCTTTGGCGGCGGCGTGTACAATCTGACCCTGACCGGCCTGGGAGACATCACGGATGAAGGCGAATATACCCTGATTTCCGCCGCAAGCGGCCTGGGCACGAGCAGCGCGACGTTCAACTGGGACGGATATGAGGGTGACGGCACCTTGCTTTACACGCTGGAGCGTTCCGATACCGCGCTTAAACTGCTTATCACGCCTGCCGGCGGGGTATGGGTCTGGCAGGGTACGGAAGGCTTGAACTGGAGTGATGAGAACACGGGAGTCCAGTGGGGTGTTGAGGATTCATCGAGCACGGCCGGAGGTCAGACGCTTGTCTTCAATTCTACGGGGCTGGGGGATTCTTCTGCCGCAACCGTAACCGTCAGCGGAACGGTGACTCCCGCTTCCATGAAGGTTACGAACGGGGAAGGTACGGAATATATCTTCACAGCGAAGGATGATTCCTCCAGGATTGCGTCCGGAACGTTGATCAAGTCCGGATCCGGCAAATTGACGATGAATCTGAACAACAGCGGCTGGTCCGGCGCCATTGCCGTGGCCGGAGGTGAACTTGTCGGCGCAGTTGCCGGTTCTCTGGGCAGTGGCGCTGTCACGGTCACGGATGGAAAGCTGACTCTGGCCACGGCGGATGTTCAGACGGGGATGGGCATGATTACGCTGGAGGGCGGAATCCTGAATCTGGCTTCCGGCGAATATGCCGCTTTGACTGTGGATAATATGACCTGGTCGGCAGGTTCCCTGATTTTGGGAGAACAGGCCACGGTAACCGCTGCCAAGGCTCTGGCCAATGGAAAAACCGTGGAATTGGCGGCCGGTTCTGTTTTGACGATCAGCGGCAGTGACGATAATGCTGCGCTGAATTTGAGCGCTTCCGGCGCCGGGACGGTCGCCGTGGCGTTGAGTTCCCGGACATTCGGCAACAACGTATTGAATTTGAGCGCCGCGTTCCAGGGCGCCTTGGCTGTCAGCTCGGGCAACTTCCAGCTGAACAAGGTCACGATGGGCGCAGACGCCGTTCTGAAACTGACGAATGCTTCCGTCAGCGCTGAATGGAACGGAACGGCCGGTGGAACATTTGCCAATGACATTGTCTTTGCCGGAAACCATCTCTATGCGACCAAGGACGTCGTTCTGAGCGGCGACTTGAGCGGGACGGCGTTCGCGGCGGAACAGAAGAGCACGAACATCACTCTGACGGGCGGCGTGAACATGGACGGGCAATTAAAAATCAGCACGACCACGGTTACGGTGAATTCCTCTAATGTGGTCAAGCTGGCTGACAGCATTGACATCCAGAACAACGGCAAGCTGGCTTTTGCCCGTGACTTTTCTTACAGCGGCGTCATCAGCGGCACGGCAGGCAGCATGGTCATGGCGAATGGCGGAACCCTGACTTTGACCGGCGCGAATACGACGCTGTCCACCCTCAACATCTCAGGCGGCGCAACCGCCGTGCTGGGTGAGGGCGGCTCCTGGATGGGCGCTCTGTCCGGCGTCGGCTCCCTGATCATTAACAATTCCGCGGACATGACGCTGGCTGCGGGCAACACTGCGTTCACCGGTGAGACGACACTTTCCGGTACGGGGAAAGTGTCTTTGTCCGGGGCTGATTCTCTGGGTACGGGACAAATTACCGTGAACAACGGCGTTTTGGATATGGGTTCCAGTGATGTAGCCAATACCATCCTGATTACCAGGGGAAGTCTGGCCAATGCCGGAGCGAAAACCTCCGGCGTGGTGAATGTGGCTGCCGCAGCAGGCGCGCAGGGTCATCTGAATACCGTTGATCTGGGTAATGTTTCCGGTTCTGTGGTCGATTCCATTGTCATGGAAGATTACTCCCGCCTGACCGGCATTTCAGGTAATCTGGACATGACGGGCAAGACCGTCACGCTGAAGCTGGATTCCGGCAGCATTACCGTCGGCAGTACAACAGGTGCGGGCGTGATTGCGGCTGACAGCCTGACGCTTTCCGCCGCCGCCACAACCATCAACCTCAGCAACCAGGGCGTTCTGGACCTGCTTGCCGCCAACCGGGATTCCACTGACGGCGTAGGGCTTGTACTGACAACGGGAACCCTGGCTGTGGACAATTTCAAGCAAATCGGATTCTCTCCTCTCCTGGCTTCCCTCGGCTATACCGTGACGGAAGTCCTGGGTGCGGACGGGACGCTGATGGTCAGCGGCAATACGGACCTTGTCTATCTGGTGGACACCACCCCCAATTCAGACGACCCCAATATCAGCGATTACGCCGCGCTGGATCCCTACAAGGCTGTCGGCATTAATGGCACCACGCTTCATGTGAGCTTGAATGGGGCTCCGGAAGCCTCCCGGAACGGGGACGGCCTGAAAGTCAGCAACCTGGTTGGCAGCGACGGTGCGCTGGTCGTGACGAATACGGCGGATGATGCGGCCTCCAACCACGCCGTGGTGGATCTGGTTCAGAACGTTGACGCCGGCGGCAACAGCTACGGCGGAACCATCAGCGGGGACCATGTGGATTTTGTCAAGAAAGGTGCGGAAACCCTCACCGTGGAAGGCAACTTCACCGGGAATGATTCCATGCTCAGTTCCGCGGAAGGAAACATCGTCCTGAACGGTGCAGGCAATAGCCTTACTGCGCTGGAACTCGCGGGCGGAGACATAACGCTGGGCGGACGGAATGACGGCGCCTCCCGTGTAACCACGGTGGAGACGCTGGCTGCCGGCGCGGGAGGGGGAACCCTGAATTTGGGTAACGGAGCTCAGATGGTTCTTACCGGCCAGCAGGCCGGCAGCCATGTCAAGGAGGTGACTATCTCCGGGGACGGTACGCTGACCTTGGGAGGTACGGGAACGGACTCCTCCCTGACACTGGGCAACGGCTCTTCCCTGAACGGTGTCCTGCTGGATATCCGTGAAGGGTCCGCCCTGTCCGCCGCAACCGGTTCCGTGAATACCGTTTCCGGACTGGCGGGCGGCGGAGCTCTGAAGCTGAGCGGTGCGGAAATGACGATCAATTCTTCCGCCTCCCATGCCTTTACCGGTACGCTGGACGGGGCATCCGGAACGCTCAACGTCAAATCCGGCAATGGAAGCGTCCAGACTATCAAGGGTGCAGGCAATGCAGGTTATCACCTGAATGTGAGTGACGGCGGCGTGCTGACCCTGGCCGGAGCGGCAGGGGAGGGCGGCAATCCCGCCCAGGCTTCCTATCAGGGGATTACCGTGAATGGCGGCACGCTCAATATCGGCAGCGCGGACGATCCCAAAACCCAGCTGACGCTTGGCTCGGACGGCTTGAGCGTGACGGGGGACAGCACGGTCGCCATTACCACTTCCTCCACAACGGTGGACGGCCTGGGCAATCCCTTTGTCACCTCCAGCGGAAATATTACGCTGGGAGACGGGACGGGAGAAGTCACGCTGGTCATGAACAATCTGGATACCCTGGTTTCCGGGAGTTCGGAAACGCTGAATATGGAATTGTTCAAGACAACGGACGGCGTGCTTGTGTCCCTGGGTGACAATGTCACCCTCCAGGATATGATTCTTGGTTCCATGTATGAAAACCTGGAGCTGACCACCAATGACAGCATGACGGCCATCATCCTCACCGGTACGGCGCGCACGGAAAACATTTTCCGTGACTCTTCCCTGACGCGGAATGCCGCCACTGGAGCGGACATCCTTTGGAATTCCCGCTATCACATGGAAGAAGGCACTGCCTTGCGCGATTTCTATACCTCTGTTCTTCTTTCCCAGAATTCAGGCGACTATTCCGGCGCCGCCCGCAAACTGGCCGCCGCCGCCGGCAGCACGGTTACCAGCCTGGGCATCGCCCAGCGCGACTCCCTGCGCGACCAGATGGGCTGGATACGCAACCGCGTGGCGCAGATGGGCGTTAACCCTGCATATGTCCATGAAGACATGCCCTACTTCCATATGTGGATGCAGGGAACCGGGTCTTATGCCAAGCTGGACACCAGGGGGGATGAAAGCGGCTACGAACTCACCACCTGGGGAGGCACGGTAGGCATGGACGTGGATATCAACGACCGCTTCACTGCGGGAGCTGCGTTTACGGCCAATTACGGAAGTCTGACGGCCAGCGCGGCGGATACGGCGGACGGAGACCTGGACAGTTACTATGTCAATCTGTTCGCCCGCTACCAGTACCGTAAATGGTCCCATCTGCTGATTCTGACGGGCGGCTGGAATGATGCCTCGCTGACGCGCACGGTGGATTACGGTACGGGGTCTTACCAGGCCCGCGGCAATACGACGGGAGCCGGTTTCGGCGCCATGTACGAGTTGGCGTATGACATCGCTCTCAATGAAGACAGGAGCGTGATTCTCCAGCCTTTGTTCAACGCTTCCATCGTGACGACCCGCATGGACGGCTATCGGGAAAGCGGTTCTGCAGGAAATGCCGGACTGAAGGTGGAAGACCAGGAACTGACTACGGCTGCTGTCGCTGTGGGCGCCCGGCTCTCCGGACTCATGGGGTCCAACGTCTTCGGGCGTGAAGCTCTGGGAGAAGTACGGGTGAACGTTTCCCAGGATATGGGAGACCGCCGCGGGCAGGCCAATGTGGGCTTCCTGGCGGATCCCTCCTATACGCGTCCGGTGTATGGCGCCAAGGTCGGAAGCACGGCCTTCCAGATTGGCGCGGGGCTGAGCGTTCCCGTGGGCACCCAGGGCGTCATTTTTGTGGACGGCAACGCGGATATCCGCAGCGGTTCCAGCTCCATCAACGGGAGTATCGGCTACCGCTACAACTTCTAAAGGAAAAAACGTCAGCCAATTGGAAAGCCGCTGCGGATGATTCCGCAGCGGCTTTTTTCATGAATGGACGGGATTTCTTTAAGGATAACTTCAAGCTTGGGTTGACTTCCCTGACGGCTGTTTACTTCCATTCCCATTCAATGGGCGTTTCCAGATCGGGCCGCAGCGCCTGGCGCACAGGGCAGGACAAGGCGGTTTTTTCCAGCATGGCGCGGAGAGGGTGGCTGCCTTCCAGGGGCATGATTGCCTTCAGTTCAATTTTTTCAATTCCCCTGGATGATTCCGCCGCACGCGCCAGAACGCGCATGCCTTTCAAATCCACTCCTTTTCTGGCCGCGACCACGGAAACCAGGCTCATCATGCAGGAGGCGAGCGTGGAACCGAGCAAAACTCCGGGGGAGGGGAATTCTGCGCGGCCTTCAAAAGAAGCGGGCAGGTCCGTGGCAAACGTGACGTTGGAAGGGATAAAGGTGGTTTCGCAGCGGAATTGTCCGACGTTTTCCGTTTCGGAGGTGTAATAATGATCAGTCATGAAGATGTGACAGCGAAAACCCTGTTCGGGTTCATCCGGCTCAGGTTATTTTCACGTTGAAGAGCCGTGAAGTTCCGCTTTGCAAGGAACCTGGCCGTTCCTTCATGACATGGTTGATTTTTCCCTCTCGCTTCCGGTTCCCGGCATCATTTCTTTTTAAGCGCTGCTCCGCCGTGTCTTCTTGCGGCGGAAAAAAGCTTACGCCGTCCCCTTCGGCTTCCTTGCGGCCAGAATGCGCCGGATGGGTTCCGCATAAAGCTCCGGCTCCAGCAGGAAGGAATCGTGTCCCTTGGTGGAAGCGATGGTATGGAACTCCGTGGGAATATGGGCGGCTTCAAGCTGCGCCGCGAAATCCTGCTGTTCCGCCGGGCGGAAACAGCAGTCTGTATCAATGGAAAAGATAAGCGCGGGAATCCCTGCGCGGCGGAAGCCTTCCAGGGCGGTTTGAAATGTTCCGTCCGGGGTGTGGTCGCGGATGTCGAACTCCGCCCACATATCCGCAATGCGGATATAGGAGTTGGCGTCAAAACGTTCCGCGAACTTGGTCCCCTGGTGAAGCATGTAGCTTTGCGTGCTGCGGGTGGGGGTCATCCACGTGAGCAGGCCGTAGTTGCCTCCCACGTCTTTTCTGGCGCGCTGTTCCAGCCCCGCCTGGTAGACAAATGATTTGTGGCCGATGATACGGGCGAATGCCAGCCCTTTTTTGGGCGCCGGCCCCCGGTAATAATCCCCGCCCTGGAAATCCGGGTCAAGCTCAATGGCCAGGATTTGTTCAAACAGGGACAGGCGGTGTTCAATGGAAGCCCGGTAACCGGAGCCGATGGAGATGAAGCTCCGGACGCGTTCCGGGAACTGGCACGCGAAGCTGAGGGCGATCAGGCCGCCCACGGAGGGGCCCACAAGATGAACGCGTTCTATGCCCAGGCTGTCCAGCAGAAGGGCCTGGAGGCGTGCCTGGTCTGCGATCTCCACGTGAGGGAAACGGGAAGCGTAGGGCCGGCCGTCCGCAGGGCAGGGGGTAGCGGGGCCTGTGGTGCCGTAGCACCCTCCCAGGTAATTGGCGCAGATGATACAGAAGCGGTCCGTGTCCAGCGGCTTGCCGGGGCCGATGATGCTGTTCCACCAGCCTTCGTGGTTTTCCGGTTTCCAGAGGGAGCCGGTGCCCGGGACTTCCGGATTGTAGCCGTAGGCGTGCTGGCTGCCGGAAAGGGCATGGAACAGCAGGATGGCGTTGTCTTTTTCCGGCGTCAGGGTTCCGTACTGTTCATAGGCGACGCATACCTTGTCAAGCGTAGCTCCATTTCTCAGGGAGAAGGAGTTGGGAAGATCCAGGAATTTGGTTTGGACGGCAGGAAGCTGCATGGATGTACGGAAAGGGGCTTGGTCAGCAAAAAAAGACCGGCACCCGGCGGGCGGCGGTCTTCTTGAAATCTGTGCTGGGCCAGGGATTACTTGACGCCCTTTTTAGAAAGGCGCGTGCCTGCCGTAGCGCCCTGGCGGGCCTTGAACTTGGGATTGCTCTTGCAGATCACATACAGCGTGCCCTTGCGCTTCACGATTTGGCAGTCTGCGTGGCGGCGCTTCATAGAGGCTAAGGAAGAAAGAACTTTCATGGTGTATAACTCCGGTTTGGTGTTCGGTTCGGGAGACGAAATATACCGTTTAGTTAAGAATTGTAAAGTCATTTCTTTGCCAAAAGTAAGATGCCGTCTCGGCAGAGATGCTTTTATGAGGAAGATGCAGTAAAGCATGGGATGGCTTTGGATTCCGCGCCGGCGGAAAAATTTAGGGAAGACGTCATTTATCCGAGAAAATAAAATGCGAGAAGGGAGCTCAGCCGGGGGAATAAAGGGTTTGTGGACCGGAGGGGATTCGTATAACATCTTTTCCGGTTTTCCTTATGACTGATTCTTCCTCTCCTGATTCCTCCCCGGCTTCCCGGAATACGTTTGCCCATCATTTGGGAATGAAAGGGTTTCTGCTCATGGAAGGGCTGTTGAAGCTCGTGGGCATGAAAACGCTGTACCGGCTGGGGCGCGCGGCAGGGGCCGTGGCGTGGTATCTGCTTCCCCAGCGCCGGAACATTGTGGAAAGGAATCTGCGCATCGTTTTGAATCCGGCCCTGCGCGGAAAGGAACTGCAGAAATTAAGCCGGGAAAATTTCAAAAGGACCATTGCCAATTTCCTGTGTTCCGCGAAGACGGCCACCCTGACGGATGAGCAGTTGAAGCATTGCGTGACGGTCGGAGGGCACGAACAGTTTGCCGCGCCTGTGCTGGAAGGGCGCGGGCAGGTTTGCGCCATAGCCCACTCCGGCAACTGGGAGGCGCTGGCGAGAATACGCGCATTTTACCCGGAGGTGGAGCGTTACGGGTCCATGTACCGCCAGTTTGACAATCCGCTGATGGAGGAATACGTGTACCAGCGGCGCACGGAACGTGGAACTCAGATGTTCTCCAAGGAGGGCGGCATCAAGGCTCCCATGAAAATGCTCAAGGAAGGGGGGGCCCTGGGCGTGCTGAGCGACCAGTTCGTATGGGAGGGGGTGTATGTCCCCTTTTTCGGCAAGGTGACCGGCACGACTCCGCTGCCCGCTCTGCTGCGAAAAAGGGCTGGCGCGGACATGGTGGCCATAGCGGTGCGTACGGATGCTCCCGGCCACTGGATAGCGGATATGGGGAATGTGGTGGATTTTTCCGGGTCGGACGGCTCTCTGGCGGGGGATACTATTGAAGTGAACAGGGGGCTGGAAACATTGATCCGGGAATCCGTGCTGGATGTGTTCTGGATGCACCACCGCTGGAAATCCGTTGACCGTTTTGCTCCGCAGGATAAAAAAACGGCTGCGCTTCTGGAAAATATGGAGCTGAAGCCGTACCGCATTCTTGTAGCCGTTCCCGGGGCGTTGGATGAAGCCCTGGCGACCGTTCCCCTGATTCGTGCCCTGAAAACCGTCCGGTGCGACATGCAGGTGAACGTTATCTGCCCGTCTGCCCAGATGGGAATATGGAAGACGGTGCCGGAGGTTACCCATGTGCTGCCGCACGATTCCCTGAAGCAGCTTCGGGAAGCTTTGGTGGCAGATGAATTTTACAATGACGGCCCGCTGGATATGGGCGTCATGCTGGATGGAGATATGGAAACCCTGAAAGCGCTGGAACCGTATGGCCCCATGATGTTCTCCGGGCTGGACACGCATCCCGGCGTCCGGAAATACAAATTCCGGGTAAAGGCCCCCGTCCTGCGCGCCGCCCCCCCGGCGCACCGGGTGCAGCTTTATCTGCAATTGGGGGGGCTGCATGGGCTGGACGTCGGTAAACCGTCTTTGTTCCCTGTGAAAAAAGCGGCCCCGGCGGAAGGCGCCCCCATTTTAATTGCTCCGTTTTCCCGTCTGGGAAGCGCCAGTGAATGGAGCCGGGAGCAGTGGACGGAACTGGTTTCCCTTTTGCCGGGACGGACGGTTCTGGTGGCTCTGGAAGAAGACCGGGAGCGCGCCGCCGCGCTGGCGGAACATTTGAATGTGGAACTGGCTGTGGGTGCGCCGGAGGCTCTGTTTTCCGTCATGGACGGCGCTTCGGTGGCGGTAGCCGTGGATGGCGATTTCCCGTCCCTCTGTTCCTTCCGCGGGCTTCCGGTGGTGACTCTGTTTTCCACCCGGCTTCCGGATGTGTACCGCCCTATGGGTACATTCAACCGTTCCCTTTACAGCCACCAGTGCTGTTCCCCCTGCTTCCGGAAGGATTGTGACCGGGATGTCCCCTGCAACCGCCACATTGCCGTGCGGGAAGTGCTGGATGCTTTGCGGGAAATTTCCGGAAAGGAATAATTTGGGAAAGGGGAGAAGGGCCTTTCATCCGGAAGATGAGGAGGGGAGATATCTGTATTCGGTTTGCTGCGGTTGATGGCGCCAAGGCGCGAAAATCCGGTTAATGCACGCAATCCGGAAAGCCTTCCCGCCGGAAAATGCCGCGGACCTGTTCCGCCAGTTTTGCGGACGCTTCCGGGGTGCCCTTCAAGGTATAATCCAGCTTCAATTCATCCCATTTGAATCTCCCCATCTGGTGGAAAGGGAGCACGTCCACGCGTTCCACGTTGCCCAGGAGCGCCGCATGGCGGGAGAGTCCCTCAATTTCTTCCAGATTATCCGTAACGCCGGGTACCAGCACATACCTCAGCCACACGGGCTTGCGGAGGGAGGCCAGGCGTTCCGCAAACTCCAGCGTAGGGCGCAGTTCCCCGCCTGTCAGGGAGCGGTACCGTTCCGGATTCCATGCCTTGATATCCAGCAGGACCAGGTCCGTATCCGCCAGCATTTCTTCGCCCGCATTCACGCCCAGATGGCCGGAGGTGTCCAGGCAGGTATGCAGTCCCAGTTTCCGGCAGCCTTTCAGCACGGCGCCGGTAAAATCAGGTTGGAAGAGGGGGTCCCCGCCGGAGAGGGTGACGCCGCCGCCCGCCGCCTGCAAAAAATCCCGGTAACGGGCTATTTCCCTGAGGACATCACCCGCGCTTCTGAGCCGGCCCCGCCGAACGTAGGAGGTATCCGGATTGTGGCAGTAGCGGCAGCGCAGGCTGCAGCCGGACAGGAAAAGGACAAAGCGGATGCCGGGACCGTCCACGGTGCCGCAGGATTCCACGGAATGAACCAAACCGGTGACGGAGCTTTCTCCGTCCGGATCATGGTTTTGTGGAAAAACCTGCGGCATCCGTGTGTCGTCCGGGTTAGCGGGTGTGGAAGGTGCGGTTGATGACCTCCTGCTGCTGTTCCCGGGTCAGCTTGATGAAATTCACGGCATAGCCGGAAACGCGGATGGTAAGCTGCGGGTATTTTTCCGGGTGATCCATGGCGTCGAGAAGCGTTTCCCGTTCCAGTACGTTCACATTAATGTGGTGACCTGTAGCGGCAAAGTAGGCGTCCAGCAGGGAGACGAGCTTGACGCGGCGTTCCCTTTCCTCCTTGCCCAGGGCCTGCGGAACGATGGAGAAGGTGTAGGAGATGCCGTCCAGGGAGTCGTCATAGGACAGCTTGGCTACGGAGAGCATGGACGCCACGGCTCCGTTCCTGTCCCTTCCGTGCATGGGGTTGGCGCCGGGGGCGAACGGTTCCCCGGCTCGGCGGCCGTCCGGCGTGTTGCCCGTCTTTTTGCCGTACACCACGTTGGAGGTGATCGTCAGGATGGACTGGGTGGGCAGGGAATTGCGGTAAGTGTGGAGCTTGCGCAGTTTTTCCATGAAATTGCTGACCAGGCTGCATGCTATGTCGTCCACGCGCGGGTCATTGTTCCCGTAACAGGGGAATTCCCCTTCCGTCTTGAAGTCCACAATCAGCCCCTCTTCATTGCGGATGGCTTTTACGGTGGCGTACTTGATGGCGGACAGGGAGTCCGCCGCCACGGAAAGCCCGGCGATTCCCGTGGCCATCGTGCGCAGGATTTCCGGATCATGCAGCGCCATTTCAATGCGTTCATAGCAGTATTTGTCGTGCATGTAGTGGATGATGTTCAGCGCGTCAATGTAAGTTTTGGCGAGCCAGTCCTGCATCTTGTCGTACAGGGCCATCACTTCATCATAGTTGAGAATTTCTTCCGTGTAGCGGGGGGAGGGCGGGGCCACCTGTTTGCCCTTGAGTTCATCCACGCCGCCGTTCAGGGCGTAGAGAAGGCACTTGGCGAGGTTGGCGCGCGCTCCGAAGAACTGCATCTGCTTGCCGATGCGCATGGCGGACACGCAGCATGCGATGCCGTAGTCGTCGCCCCAGTGCGGGCGCATCAGGTCGTCGTTCTCGTATTGGACGGAGGACGTTTCAATGGAAACCTTGGCGCAGAAGCTTTTGAAGGCTTCCGGCAGGTTCCGGGACCACAGAACGGTCAGGTTCGGTTCCGGAGCCGGCCCCAGGTTGTACAGGGTCTGCAGCATGCGGAAGGAACTGCGGGTGACGAGGGTGCGCCCGTCCTCTCCCATGCCGCCGATGGATTCCGTCACCCAGGTGGGGTCTCCGGAGAACAGGTTATTGTAATCAGGCGTGCGGATGAAACGGACGATGCGCAGCTTCATCACGAACTGGTCGATGATTTCCTGAACTTCCTCTTCCGTGATGAGCCCCTGTTCCAGGTCGCGGGTGAAATAAATGTCGAAGAAAGTGGAAACGCGGCCCAGGGACATGGCCGCTCCGTTCTGTTCCTTCACGGCGGCCAGGTAGCCCAGGTACGTCCATTGCACGGCTTCGCGGGCGTTTGCGGCGGGGCGAGTGAGGTCGCAGCCGTAGGAGGCGCCCAGCTGGGCGAGTTCTTCCAGGGCGCGTATTTGTTCGCTCATTTCTTCGCGCAGGCGGATCAGCTCATCCGTAAGGGGGGAATGTTCACGGTTTTTGAGGTCCTTGCGGCGTTCGGCAATCAGTCTGTCCGTGCCGTACAGGGCCACCCGGCGGTAGTCCCCGATGATGCGGCCGCGGCCATAGGCGTCCGGAAGGCCGGTAATAATGCCGGCGGAACGGGCCGCCCGGATATCGGAAGTGTAGGCGTCGAAAACGCCTTCATTGTGCGTCTTGCGTATCTTTTTGAAAATATCCGCGGTTTTCTCGCACATCTTGAACCCGTAGGATTCCAGGGCCTGCTGGGCCATGCGCAGGCCGCCAAAGGGCATCAGGGCCCGTTTCAGGGGGGCGTCCGTCTGGAGGCCTACGACCACTTCCAGTTCCTTGTCAATGTAGCCGGGCTTGTGGGAGGTGATGGAGGATACCACTTCTTCATCAGCATCCAGAACGCCGCCGTTGTCTATTTCCCTTTTCAGCAGGACTTTCAGTTCATCCCATAAACGGAGCGTGCGCTGGGAGGGGCCGGAAAGAAATTCTTCATTGCCGGAATAGGGCGTGTAGTTATGCTGGATGAAATCCCGTACGTCAATGGACTCCGTCCATGCTCCCGGCTTGAATCCCTGCCATTCCTTCGGAAGGGCGGTGGACTCCTTCAAGTCTTTTACTATGCTGATCATAAATAGGATGTAGTGAAGAAGACCGGAGAAAAACGTTCCGCAGCCGTTGAAAGGCCGGAAACGGCAAAACTCCGCGCCACGTAATTATATCGTGAATTCCGGGAGACAACAAGGCTAATTCTTTGCGAAGAGAACGCGGGTGCGCTGGCTTTGGCATGTTTCACCTGTCTGTCCGTTGCGGAGCGGAAAATGAGGGGAACATGCGATTGCGGAAAAGTGACGGAAGATTATTTCTCTTTACTTTCCTAATCTCTATTGCAGTATCTCAACGCTTACCGTTATGAAATCTTATGCATGCCTTTGTTTATTGCTGGCGGGAGTTTTTTGCGTTGCTTGTTTCTCCGGTGCCTGTGCTGATGAATTGCCGCCCACGCTGAAGCCCCAGGAGAACCAGCGGGCCGTGCATGACTGGAAAAACGCCATGAGGCAGTGATGGAACGGACCCGGACCGTCAAACGGGGGTATGTCGTTTTTGGTGAAAGCATTACCCTCCGTTGGGGAGTCGAGCTTTCCTGGGGCAACAGGGCTCTCGGAACAGGAAAGGCCGGATGCGGTGTTCGCCTGGCCGCTGTTGCGGCGGGATTTGCCGGACGGGCAGTGGTCTTTTTTACTCTGCCGGCAAAAGTGGCGCCTGCGATCTTGATGCACGGCAGGATTTGCTTAAACTGGAAACCGGTTTCACTTTTTTATCATGAATTTCTTCTCCTACATGCTCGCCATATTGCTGGGGGGGCCAGTGTGGCGTTTTCCGCACCTTCCATCCCTCCCTCCGCGTTGCCCGCAACCCTGAAGCCGGAGCCCCATCAGCGGGATCCGTATGATTGGAATGCCCGGCATGAAGCCGTTAAAAAAAGAAACCGGACCGTCAAGCCTGAATATGTGATGATAGGGGACAGCATTACCCACCACTGGGGAGGGGAGCCTTCCGGGGACGGAAAAAACACGGGAGCGGGTTCCTGGGAGAAATTATTCCGTCCGCATACTGCGACGAATATGGGCTTTGGATTTGATTATGTGGATAATGCCTATTACCGTGTGCAAAACGGGGAGCTGGACGGCATTTCTCCGCGGGTCATCATCGTGCTGCTGGGAACCAATAATCTGGGGCACCGCAAGGATACGCCGCAGGCATGTGCGGACAATATCAGGGCGTTTGTCCGCCTGGTGCGCCGGAAATGCCCCTCTTCCAAAATTCTGTTGCTGGGCGTTCTTCCAAGGAAGGAGAAAAACCTGGCGGAACCGGTGAAGCAGACGAACAGGCTGCTGGCGGAGCTGCATAACGGAAAGAACATTTTCTTTGCCGATCCGGGAAAGGCTCTTCTTTCCGCAGACGGTGCTTCTCCTCAGAATGAATTTATGAAGGATGTGGTGCATCCCAATGCCAGGGGATATGAGGTTTTGGAAAAGGAACTGGCCGTACTTTTGAAAAAGCTTGATGCAAAATACCGGGGAGGGAAGCAGGCGGGAAAGCATTCCTGATGATCGTCTTCTGATGGAAGGCAGGATTTTGCTTGAAGGGAAAGCCCCGGCTGAGGAAAATATACGGCATTTGATATTTAGTTTATGAAAAACCTGTTGTTTGCATTGTTGACCGGTTCCTTTTGTTGCTGTTATGCCCAACAGAAGGCAGCACCCGTTCCGGAGCCTGAAGTTGTCGCCACTCCGCCGGCTGATGCGGGGCGCGGCCTCATCCGTGTGGACTCCCGTGAAATACGCCATTATTCCGGTACCCGCAAGGGACCGGATTACCTGGTCAGCAGGGATAACGGAAAAATATGGGAAATGAAGGCCGCTCCGGCTGGCTACCCTCCCAACTACGGCGGCATTCCCAAGGAATCTCCGGCTATTGTGCGCAACCCCCTGACCAGGGAATTCATTCGTGTGCAGCCTATCGGAGGCTTTGTATTTCTTTCCAAGGGGGGGCTGGACGGCAAGTGGTTTGCCGTCACGAATGACGGCAAGCTGGAAGAAGACTGGAAAGATCCGGAAAAGAGGAAAAATCTGAAAAAACTGGGCGGCATCATGCGCACCCCTGTTTTTGTGAACAAGGGCCGCAGGGTGATTGTTCCGTTCCACAACATGGGCAGCGGTACCAAGTTTCATATTTCCGATGACGGGGGACTGACCTGGCATGTATCCAGGAACGGTGTTACTTCCCCCAAACATGAAGCCAGGCCCCCCCACCAGGGTGTCAGATGGTTCAACAATGCCGTGGAAGCCACGGTTTTGGAGATGAAGGACGGTTCGTTGTGGGCGCTTGTCCGTACTTCCCTGGACCAGGCGTGGCAGGCTTTCTCCAGGGATTACGGTGAAACATGGAGCAAACCGGAACCTTCCCGCTTTTTCGGCACCCTGACCATGAATACGTTGGGCCGCCTGGATGACGGAACCATCGTTTCCCTGTGGACGAATACGATGGCTCTGCCTGAAAACGCCACAGCCGGCAACGGAACGTGGGAAGACGTGTTCACGAACCGTGATTCCCACCACATTGCCATGTCCGGGGACGAGGGTAAAACCTGGTACGGATTCCGGGAGATTATCCTGGACGAACACCGCAACCATCCCGGCTATGCTACGCTGGATGGTCCGGAAGACCGCGGCAAACACCAGAGCGAAATGGTGCAGCTGGACAAAAACCGCATCCTTATTTCCCTGGGGCAGCATAAAAACCACCGCCGCCTGGTTATTGTGGACCGCCGCTGGGTAGGGGCCAAGACGCGTGCTACGCAGACGGGGAAAGATTCGGATTCCCAGTGGACCATTCATACTTATATTCCCCAGAAAAAGGGCCATTGCAGTTATAACCGCAAGCCTTCCGCAGAGCTGGTTCCGGATCCGTCCGGAAGTACGAAAAAGGTGCTGCAAATCAAGCGTCTGAATGATCCCGAACTGGTCAATGAAAAATCCAATGTGGATTACCGGAACGCTGGAGCTGCCTGGAACTTTCCGAACGGGACCACAGGGCTGGTCAAATTCCGCTTCCGTGCAGCGGACGGGGATCAGGCGGATGATTCCGGCCTTCAGGTCTCTCTGACGGATCGGCTTTTCAATGCCTGTGATTCCACTACGAAGGATTATGCCCTGTTTACCTTCCCGATCAGGCTGAGACCTGCGCCCCATCTGCTGCTGGGGATGAAAAAAGTGCCTTTCACGCCCGGCGCGTGGCATGAAATTTCCCTTCTGTGGCAGGGGGGGCAGGCTGTGGTGTCTTTGGACGGAAAGAAGGCCGGAACGTTGAAAATGGCTAATAAGTCCCCCAATGGAGCCAGTTATATTCATTTCATCAGCACCGGTTCCCAACCGGATGCCGGCATTCTGCTGGATACGGTGAATGCCCGTGTGAAATAAACGGCGGTATTCAACGGTTTTCCTTCTTCGGAAGCGGCGGAGCGCTCAATTCCGGCAGGTATTTCAGCACCATTTGGAGATGTTCGTTTGACCGGTTGCCTATCCGCTGGAGGGCTGTGCGTCCGTATTTGTCTCTCAGGGAGGGGTCTGCGCGGTGGTCCAGCAGAAGACGCGCAATACCCAGTTTCAGCCGGTCCAGGGAATCGTCTCCCAGCAACATTCCTCGGCAGCACGCCATGAGGGGAGTCTCTCCGGCGGCGTTTTGATGGTTGACGTCCGCTCCCTCGCTGATGAAGAGACTGACCAGCTCCCTGATTTGAGGGAGCTGGGACACATCAATGAAAGCCAGCTGGCGGCACAGGTTCAGCAGGGCCGTGTCCCCCGTGGTTTCCGGCAGGGTTGTGGACGCGGGCATGGCCGCATTCACGTCCGCACCGTATTCCAGCAGAATATGTGCGATTTGCAGTGCGGTGTTCGGAGTGTTCAGGTTCAGGGAAAGAAGGGGCGGGACCATTTCCCCGCGGAAATTGGGATCGTACCCGGCTTCGCAAAGCTTGCGGACCAGCAGGGGGTATCCGGCGGCCGTGGCCCATGTGAGCAGACTTGTTTTTTTACCTTTCAATTCAGGCTGGAGGGAAATATCCGCACCGCATTTCAGAAGAAACAGGGCTGATTCCTCATAGGGTGCTCCTCCAATACCGGCCACACAGGTGATGACGAGGGGCGGCCAGCCCAGCGGCCCCGGTTTATTCACATCCGCACCGTATTGAATCAGGAGATTAAGGCAGGAGATCCTGTTATGCACCGGCAGGGGCGTGGAGTCGTCCATGCCTGGCTGGCAGGCGTAAGTCAGGGGGGTATTTCCCTGTTCGGAGTCCGGAATGGAGGGAAAGGCCTGTTGCGGCAGGATGATCTGGACGTTCGGGTCCGCATGGCGCTGTAAAAGGCGGTTCAGCAACTGCACTTCTCCGAGCCCGGCGGCAAGATGCAGCAGGGTTTCATGGGATGGAGTGATGCAGCGTCCGTCTGCGCTTTCCGCCGTGTCCCGTATCATCTGAAGCCGTTCCCTGATTTCGTCCTTCATATATTGGCGCATGGAAACTTCGGAAAACATGTGCCAGTCAATATGGCGTGAATTGAGGGAAAGCCCGCGGTAAATGAAACGTTCCGGGCTTCGATGGGCTGTGAAATTCGCTACGGTAAGAATTTGTTCTTTTTCCGCTTTTGTCCAGATAGGGTTGAAATTCCATTCCGCGGGAGAAGAATCATTCCTGTTCAGCCAGAAAACGGCGAAAATCGCGGCAAGAGAGGCAAAAAAGCTCAAAGCTCCAAGAAACCAGAGAGTTTTCTTTCTTAAAGTCATGTGTATCATAAGCAGGGGTACTGCGAAAGGCCATGATGCAGGAATCCATAACTCCGGGCAATGAAAAAATAGTATGAGCAAAGAATGCCCGGGGCAAACCATGTGGGAATTCGGGTGGCGGATTGCAAATTCGGAGGAGAATTTTTTCCTCTTCATCTGGGAAAAAAGCTCGTAGATAAAGAGAATTACGAAGGAAACGGAAAATATGGTGTCATGGGCCGGACTTCACAAAAATTATGGAGTTTATGGCGTGGATCATTTAACTCCAATTATTTGAATTGTATCCGAATTTGCAATTCGGTGTGATACGCTAAATATTGCGGATGTGCGGATGGTTTCAAATTATTTGCATTTGCCGCTGCTGCACTCACGGTAGAATGAAGGAAGCTGAAACTTATGGAAGAAATGGAGATTCTCCCGTAAAATGATGGAGAGAACTGTATCCTTGCTGCTGGCCTCCTGGTCTTTCCTTTCGCTGTCCGCTCCATGCTGTCTGAAGCCGCTCTTGCCCTGGAAGTAAGGATAAACGATGATTCTGGCAGCGTTATGGATTCCGTCAAACTTATTGCGTCCGATATGGATGGGACGCTGCTTAATGGAAAAGGTGAATTGGACCCTGCGTTTTTTCCCTTGTTTAGGGAACTTGAGCTTCGCGGCATTCGTTTTGCGGCAGCAAGCGGCCGCCAGTATGACGGATTGCTCCGGACCTTTGCCCCCGTGGCGGACCGGATGCTGTTTATTGCCGAGAATGGCGCTTATGCGGCGGCGGGTAGAAAAGAATGGCTGCTTCTGGACATGGATCATGAAACGGTAGCCGGTTTGATTGCCGGGATCAGGTGCATTGAAGGAACCTGCATCGTCCTCGCAGGGCGGGATTCCGCATATATTGAGGACAAACAGCCGGAATTCGTCCGGGAGGCCCGCAAATATTACACACGCTGTCAAGAAGTGGGGGACCTGCTGGACGTGCGGGGAGACAAACTTTTGAAAATAGCAGTATATGACTTCCTGGGAGCCGGGGAAAACAGTTATCCCCGGCTGAAGCATTTGGAACATGGCTTCCAGGTGGCTGTCTCCGGAGAGAAATGGATGGATATCAGCCGGAAAGGGGCCAATAAGGGGGCCGCTCTGGAATTGATTCAGAGGAAACTGGGAATTTCTTCGGAGGAAACGATGGTTTTCGGAGATCAGATGAATGACGCTTCAATGATACGGCAGGCGCGTTTCAGTTATGCCATGGCGAATGCCGTGCCGGAAATCCGTTCCATGGCCGCATTTGAGGCGCCGTCCAATGAGGAAAACGGAGTGATGCAGGTGCTTGGAAAGATGTTGGACGCCCATTCTCCGCAGGGAAGGGCCGGGAATTGCAGGAAACCCCGTCTCTAATTGCCGGGTAATGGAATAAAATCAGGGTTATGTTGATGTTATTGTCAGATTTTTTTAATATGCTGGCGATGGCCGTGTTCGCTTGCATTGGCGGTGTTTTTCTGGGAATGGGCTTTCTGCTGCTTAAATTGGCGGGAATTTTTTTCGGAATATTGGCGGGGTGTATTATTCTGATGGAAGCGGCCGGAAGGTGGATTTCCCATTTGATGGGGGCGTGAGTCCGTTATTCCCGGCAATGAAGGGGATTCCTGTACGCTTTCCGTGAGGGGAGAGCTTTCTGATGGCTGGGCCATTGCCGGCTGCTGTTGTTGCCGGTTCATTGCCGAATGCTGAAGTGGAAGGCTGCATCCTGCCTGGATTCTGCGTGTTAAAACCGGATAGCGGAGTTTTGTGATAAACAGACGTTTGCCGTAAGATGCCCTGGAAGACAGAGCCCCGCAGAAAGGAAGTCCCAAGGATATGAAATGCCGGGCGTCCCCATGGAAGGGACTGTTGCCTTTGTACTATTTGACAGGGCGGGAGACGGAATTTTACCGT
This sequence comes from Akkermansia sp. 54_46, assembly GCF_001917295.1. NCBI lineage: Bacteria > Pseudomonadati > Verrucomicrobiota > Verrucomicrobiia > Verrucomicrobiales > Akkermansiaceae > Akkermansia > Akkermansia sp. 54_46. The sequence goes on along the minus strand of NZ_MNUD01000036.1, from coordinate 229,435 downwards.
CCCTCCCGTCAGCATGAAAGCTGTTGTCCTTTTTAGTTTTGCTTTTCCGCAATGTCTGTGGTACACCCGTGCCAGACGTCATGAATCAGGAATTTTTTTCAGTGCTCGTGCAGGTGGCGGCCGCCCTGGGGCTGGCCGGCATGATCTTGTTGCTCAGTATCTTGATGGGCAAGCGTTCTTCCGTGCGTAAACCGGCGGACATTCCCTACGAATGCGGGATGATTCCCATGGGGGAAGGTGCCCCCATGTTCTCTGTAAAATTCTATATGGTGGCCATGCTCTTTGTCATTTTTGACTTGGAAGTGGTATTCCTCTACCCCTGGGCCGTCAATTTCCGGGACTATATTATGATGAATCCGGAATCGTTCACGGCCATGTGCATTTTCATTGGCATTTTGCTGGTGGCCTACCTGTATGCGCTGGGCAAGGGTGCCCTGAACTGGCACCACGATCCCCGTTGACCGTTTTTGTTCCCTTTTACCAACGCCGTGTTCCATGAGGAATACGGCGTTTTTTATGTGAAAGAAAAATTGCCTTGGAAAATGGCGGGGGAGAAATATCCGTAAATCCTGTCCTTTTTCCGGATGCCTGTTTGCGTGTAAAATCATATTGTACAAAAGATGATTTCTCTTGCCAGAAGAGTGGAATAGGGATAGCGTTTGCGCGATCAGGAAATTCATCATGAATATGCCTCTTCCTAAAACGACGCAAGGTGTTTATCGTCTGTCGGTCAGTACCTTTTATTTTCTTCAGGGTTTGGTGTTCGCCAGTTGGGCATCCCGCATCCCGGACATCAAAAGTGCATTGGGGTTGAACGATGCCGACTTGGGGTCCGTTCTCTTTGCCGTCCCGGTGGGGCAGATGTCCGCCATGGCGCTATCCGGTTACCTGGTTGGCCGTTGCGGCAGCCGGAAAATACTGATGGCGGCATCCGTCTTTTATCCTGCCGTGCTTGTATGCCTGGGTATGGCGGGGTCTTTCTGGGAACTGGCGGCCGGGTTATTTTTCTTTGGGGTAGCCGCAAATCTGACGAATATATCCGTCAATACGCAGGGAGTGGGAGTGGAACGGCTGTACCAGTGCAGCATCATGGCCCGGTTCCACGGTTTATGGAGCCTGGCGGGTTTTTTCGGAGCTTTGCTGGGAGCTGCCATGGTGGACTGGCATATTTCTGCGGAAACGCATTTCATCGCCATTTTCCTGATATGCATGATTATTCTGGCCGTTTTTTCCCCCTCTCTTCTGCCGAGGGATGCCCGGCGTTCCTCCTCCCAGGGAGGCGGCATGTTCCGGAGCATGGATGCTTATGTACTGGTCATCGGGCTGATCGCCTTCGGAAGCATGGTGAGCGAAGGAACCATGTTTGACTGGAGCGGCGTGTACTTTGAAAGCGTGGTAAAACCCGGTCCGGGGCTGGTGCAGATGGGATACGTGGCATTCATGAGCACCATGGCCCTGGGGCGTTTTACGGCAGACCGCCTGGTGATGCGCTTCGGGCCTGTGCGGGTTCTGCGCGCCAGCGGCATCCTTATTGCCTCCGGATTGCTCGTCTCCGTCCTGTTCCCGATGCTGTGGTCCGCCACGCTGGGCTTTCTGCTGGTGGGTTTTGGCACCTCTTCCATTGTCCCGCTCTGCTACAGCATGGCCGGGAAATCCCGGAAAATGATTCCCAGCATGGCGCTGGCTTCCGTCTCCACCATTGGCTTTCTGGGGTTCCTGATGGGCCCTCCGGTCATCGGGCATATCGCCCATGCTTCCTCCCTCCGGTGGTCTTTCTCCCTGATTGCCCTGATTGGACTGGGGACGGCTCTTATCGCTCCTTTACTCAAAAAATATAGGTAACCACTATTAATGATATGCCTCTATTATGAAATGGTGCGCCTGGCAGGACTCGAACCTGTACGCCTTTCGGCACCAGATCCTAAGTCTGAATCAGTATTTTAATTATCAATTAGTTAAATTTCTGTACACAGTTTGTACACACTTTCGATTTGTCAATGAAAATGAGCTATGGGATACTTTCAACCGTGAGGAGATCCCGGAAAAAACATTATGGTTCACATATCTCTCTTACCTGTAGAATGCACCGGGGAAAGAAAAAATGGCTGGTGCGCAATATGTCGGTACGTCCGCATATTCATCGGCTCTTTGATACCTATGAAAAGGCATGAGAAGCCTATCAACGGCTTCTGCATCAGTCCTTGGAGGATATGTTGCCGGAATACTTGCGAAAGCAGGAGTGGAGGGAACATGTTGATGAACATGATTACAATGCCATTCTTTTATGGCGGGAATTTAGGAACATCTATGATGAAGTGACCCAACAATCCTCCCTTCCTTTGTATTTGGTAGTACGGGAAGCCTTGAAAAACCTGAAGCAGGAAATAGCCAACGGTGCAAGTTATGGCCGGAAAGACGCTGATGGTAACTGGATTGTAACGCGAACGGACCAGGAAAATCTGGATCGACTGGAGGAACTGACAAATTTGTTTTCTCTGACCAGATTCCTTGCCAATAAAACAGAACAGGTTAAGGTCGATTTTAAAAGAAAGTTTGGTCTTCTTGCAGAACAATATCGAGAGGTTATCGACAAAAAACTTGAATCAAATCTGGTCAAGAAAGCCCATCATGACAGCATGGTCATGGAACTGCAAAAATGGGCACAGGGATGGGAAGACCTTCCGCTCAATCAGATTACATCGGACATGATCGAAGAAAAGCTGGCTTCTTCCGATATCGAAAACAACCGCTCAGCAACGCCACTAGACGACGTTACCGCACAACCCTGCATGGATTTTTTGTCTGGGCGCAGAGCAGGGACCTCATTGCATATAACCCGGTCAAAAGGACTCTTGCCCCGAGAGCTGAATCTGTCGAGATTGGCATTATCTCCCCGGGCGATCTGAAGAAACTTCTACAGGCAGCGCTTGATCATGACAAAGGCATGTTGTTTCGTTTGGTCTTGGCCGCCTTTTGTGGCCTGCGGCGCTCCGAATGTGTCAGAATAACGCCAGACGCCATTCTTGATGAAAAGGATGAAGTATTTGTCTCGGCATCTATAGCCAAAACTGGGAAGCAGCGTTTTGTACCACTTCCCACAGCAGCCAAAGCATGGCTCGCTTTGGCGAAATATGAACCACCTCCTGACGAAATTGACAGATTACATGAGAACCGCCATGGGCGTTGCCTCAAAAAACTGGCAGAAATTGCAGGAATTGTTCTGCCTCATAACGCCCTGCGCCATTCATTCGCTTCATATGCTGCCGCCAAGACACACGACATTCCCCGGGTGTCCATGTGGCTGGGACACACGAGCTCCAACATGACGGAGAAGCACTACCGGGAAGGTGTGCGAGCAGCCGAGGGCGAGGCATGGTTCAACATTTTTCCGGAAGAAGAAACGAAATAAATGCGATGTAGTCGACGACATAGGCTTGCTTTGCCTGCATGTCCAGGGCTTCATTAGCGGCTCCCTGAACTTTGTTGGCAATCGTCTCAACGCCGCCAGTGGGAGGGGCTCCGGCTTTCGCCGCCGCAGGAGCTATGCCTGGTGATGGCGGCAACGTAGGTCCTACGGGACGCCGGGCAAGTTGGTTTGGCGGCATCTTTGGTGGCTGCTGTGGAGGCATTGAAGCAGTTTTATTCCAAGGCTGTTGAGTTCCCCATACTAATCCGCCAGAAGAACGTGCGAGAGGCTGAGGCGAAGGCGCTCCTTGAATCTTGGGTTGTGCGTTTGCAGTCCTGTAAGATGACAAGTACTGCTGAGCCTCACGACGTTGTTGTACCTCTTGCTGATTGAATTGTTTAACCTTATTTACCGCAACCATGGGGCTAGCAAGAGCCGCACCGCCGGGAATCATGGTCGCCAAATTAGTAACAGCATTACTAGCCGCATCCTGCCACGACGCATACTTGTCGAGATCCTCGTCGCTGAAATCTTCATCCGGGTCAGCGGTATACCCGGCTGGAGCTGAACCTGTATTCGCGTATGAAGCTTGAGCTTGAGCTTTCGGATCTCCTTCGGTGACAGCAGGTGGTGCGACAACGTTTGCAGCAGAAGAACCGATTAGAACGCCTCCGAGGCCGCCAGCGCCCATTCCCAGAATGCCAGTCAGAGCTGTTGCTGTGTCCCCGGCTCCGAGATGGCGTGCTAGGTGAGCTGCACCTGCGCCGCCGCCCAGGGCACCTACGGTGCCTCCTACGCCAGCACCGAGAGCTTTTGCCAACAAATTGGCAAGACCGGGAGATGTGGATGCTGCTTTTGTCAAAGCGGGAAACTCGACAACATTGTCAGACTGTTGAGCCTTCGCCGTCTGCTGGGCCTTCCATTCCTCGTACGGAACAAGCTTGCCTGTTTCAGGGTCGCGCTTGAAGGAGTTGGCTCGTACGTTCTTCCGGGCCTGGAGACGTACGCCCCGGTTGAGTCCTTCGATGAGGGTGGGGCTCATTCCGGGCATGTCGATGGGCAGTTCGACTTCGGCGGCCGTGTTCGGATCTTTTTTGGAACCGGGCAGCTTGAGCTTGATTTTGCCCATGTCGGACTTGGGGTCTTTGCGGGTGAGGTACTTGCCGGTGGCAACGGCTCCCGTTGCGAGGGCTCCGGCTCCCAGGAGGCCAAGGAGAAGGTTGAGATTTCTGGAGTTGGAGGCTAAGACTAAGTTGGTCTTAGCTATAGAAGTGGCCCAAGTAGTGCGCTGTATCATAACGCTACGCGTATGATACAGCGCACTACTTGGTAATGGGAGAAAAATTATTTTGGGTTGGAATGAACTCTATATTTCTCATAATGACTCATATATTGTTCATATTTCTTGTTTTTGCTTACTATATGATACATATTTCTCTCATGAAAACCACATCCCCATTGCCGGGGCCAGTGAAAGTGGCACTCAAGAAGCTGGGAGCAGACATTAGCGATGCCCGTAAGAGGAGGCGTGTCCCCACGACGCTTATGGCAGAGAGAGCCTTTATCTCGCGTTCCACGCTTGGACGTATAGAAAAGGGCGATCCAAGTGTCTCCTTGGGCAACTATGCCGCTGTTTTGTTTGTGCTGGGGCTGACTGACCGTCTCAAAAACCTTGTCGATGCCAATAACGATCCTGTAGGCCGAGCTCTTGAAGAAGAACGTCTGCCCAAACGTATCCACCTTCCCAAGACCCATGAGTGATACTCCCATCGACGTATTTATTGACCTGCCTTCCTTCCCGGGGCCGGTACAAGCGGGCAGGTTATGGTCGCACTTTCGCAAAGGGCGTGAATCTGCCTCCTTCGAATACAACAAGGAATGGCTCGCAAATCCGCACAGATTTGCTCTTGAACCACTCCTCCCCCTGGCTGACGGCACTTTTCATACCAATCCCGGGCAAAGTGTATTCGGAGCGATTGGCGATTCCACTCCTGACAGGTGGGGGCGCATTCTGATGCGGCGGGCTGAACTGGCTCGTGCACGAACAGCCAATGAAAGCCCCCATACGCTCTCCGAACTGGACTACCTGCTCAGGGTAAACGACGAGGCAAGGCAGGGAGCGCTGCGCTTTTCACAGGATGGAGGACAATCGTTCTGCGCTCCTCCGGGATCAACACCAATTCCGCCTCTGGTCAACCTGTCCCGTCTGCTGCATGCTGCTGATCATTTCTGCCGGGACGATGAAAATGCAGAAGACCTGCGATTGCTCCTCGCTCCCGGTTCTTCTCTCGGAGGAGCTCGGCCGAAGGCATCGGTAAAAGATAAGAAGGGGAATCTCTGCATTGCCAAGTTTCCCCGGTACGATGATGAATACAACGTTGTTGCATGGGAAGCAGTCGCCTTGACTCTCGCCTCCAAAGCCGGGCTTCAAGTCCCGCGTTTCGAACTGGAGAAAATAACTGACAAGGATGTCCTGATCGTCTGGCGTTTTGATCGCACCCGGGAACAGCGAAGAATCTCCTACCTGTCGGCCATGAGCATGTTGGGAGCTAGGGATAACGAGCAACACAGTTATCTTGAAATCGTAGACGCCATACGCCAGTATGGTGCTGCGCCCAGACAAGACTTGCGCCAGCTATGGCAACGGGTCGCCTTCAGCGTCATGATTTCCAACACGGACGATCATTTGCGGAATCACGGATTTCTTCAGACGGGAGGAACAGGCTGGTCTTTATCGCCACTGTTTGACGTAAACCCGACTCCTGAAGATATACGCCCTCGCTACCTCAATACGGCTATCGACTGGGAAGATACATCCGCATCTCTGGATGTCCTTCTTAGCATCGCTCCCGAATGCGGGATTAAGACCTCTGAAACGAATGACCTGTTGGAACCGATTGCCCGGGCTGTCAGTCAGTGGCGTCAGGTTGCGGAATCATTCGGCATCAGCAAACAGGAGCAGGATCGCATGGCGTCTGCCTTTGAGCATGCAGATGGTTACTCTGCGGTATTAACGTAGGAATCTTGTCGGTATAATTGTCCCAGCCCCCGTGAATGTAGTATCAAGATGTATCAGGATTTCAGCGTAGATTTCGTTGCGATAGTTAACAGATTGTCCTTCTCAGGCTGGCAAGGGCATTGTAAAAATAAGTATGCTAATTACGGATAAATTTTCGTCCAATACAATTGAAGAGATCGCCAAAATATTGGGCGAAACTTTGACTGGAGGAGAAATTGCCCGGTTTCTTCGGGAAAGTAACATTACAGAGATTGATTGCTTGAGTACGACCAAGTGGCGCAGGTTAAATGCCAGTTTTCTTGGAAGTCAGATTTCCTTACAAAATGCCTCGGCTATTTGCAGCTGTATTGAGAATATTTTGAGTCCAATACGCTTTGTATCCAGACAGGATAATTTCGAGGAATACCAAAAAGCAATTAATGTTGTATTAGCTTTTGAAGGTCTCATGCTTTCTTTGGAAGGAAGGCTATCGCCAAGGCCAAAGGTAGCAACATTGACAGAAGCACAGAGACGAGAAAAAAGACTCCATGAAAAACTGGTTCAACGTGGGGCTCATGACAATATATTCAAGTATTGTCGTGCGGAGCTTCTTGAAGAAAACTATTTTCATTCAATTTTTGAAGCAGCCAAAAGCATTTTTGACCGCTTACGCGAATTGACAGGATTAGAACAAGATGGAGCGAAGCTTATAGACACTGTATTTAGCATTGATCGCCCTCTACTTGTGATCAATGGATTATGTACAGATAGCGAAAAATCCGAGCATAAAGGCTTTGCTACCCTTTTAAAGGGAATCTACGGAACATTCAGAAACCCTTTTGCCCATGCGGCAAAAATTAAATGGGCGACAAGCGAAACAGATGCTCTCGATATTCTGAGCACGATTTCTTTTGTTCATAGGAGATTGGATGAGGCACAGAAAACATGCTTTGCCTCCATCTCGTAAATCCGGAATCTTCATATGACAGATAAAAAACAGCTCTCCTTCATCATCATGAAGAAGAGCTGCTGAATGTCGGTCTTAACCGTCCCTGGCTTCCAGCGTCTTGACGATCGCCTCGGCTCCGCGCTTGTACACGGTCACGGCCAACAGCTCTCCGTCGCGGAAGACGGCCCAGAAGCGGGTGCCCTTGTACTTTTCAATCGTCAGCATCAGGCAACACCTCCTTTCCGGGATGATGGCGGGACTTGAGCAGATGTCTCAGTACGGCCCCGATATTGGCTTCATACATGTCACGTGTGTGCCTGTTGCAGGCGACAGCATAAAGGCACCGGACATCAAGGATGTCGATGCTTTCACCACAGAGCCGGATGCAGCTTTCGAGTGCATCCAGTTCCGTTTCCGGAATCGGCGAAGCCAGCAGGATGCTTTCGTCTTCGTCCAGAGACTTCTGCTGTTCTTCCGTCAGTTCCGGGAGATTCGCCAGAGCCGCCATGGACGGCCCGTGAATCGTCAGCTTGCTCAACCCCAGTGAAGGATCGTTCTGATGACTGCTGTAAAGCGACACCGCCTTCTCGATCCGGGCCAGTAGCTTCTCGTCCAGTTCCAGATACACGTACGGAGCGTCCGTATCGTATTCGCTCGTGGAACGCAGTTGCGCGATGATGGGAATCGTCTTCATATCTCATTCCTTTCCTGTCAGGGTTACTTGCGGAAGAAGGCGATGACGCCCAGGATCAACAGCACGGCGAACAGGTATGGAGCTACGGCCACCAGAGCCGACAGGATGCTGACGACGACTGGTCCCAGCAGACACAGCAGTACGAGCGCCATCAGGGCGATGATGATGCCTTTCATGTTCATGGCGGTGTCTCATGCGTTAACCCTTGTCCGTGATGATCGACGAACCGGAGCGGCAGCGGACACCCATTGCCTGAGCGCCTGCCGTCCGGCATAGGTAATCAGCCAGCAGTCGGGACGAAGCAGGAATTCCTCTTCCTTCGTGCGGATGTTGAATTCACTGCCGGCCAAACCACGGACGGCATGCCTGACACTTTCCTGCTCGATGCCATGGCATTCCAGCATGATCTCCTCGTCACTGCGTTCAAAGTCGCTATGAAGGTACAGGAGAATGGACAGTTCCAGCCCTGTCAGGGATGGAGTCCGTCTCATGCGCATCAACCGTAGATGATGTTTTCTTTTCATGGTCGTCTCGGGTCAGTTGTTCAGGGTATAGCTGTCGGCCAGATCCCAGAGTTCCCGGTTCAGGCGCGTATTGCCGTCAAGACCGTTGAGAGCCCTCAGGGAACGACGACGATAAGCACCTTCCTTCTGTGGCTTCAAGGGAACGCCTCCCCGGATCAGGTTTTCCTGAACCCGGTTGAAGCACTGCCAGACGGTAGCTGGGCCTCCCGCCGTAAAGCCGATGTCGTTCCATCGCCGGGGCGACAGAAGAGCTTCGGGACGTATCCTGTCTTCGTAGTCGTCTCCCAGGCGCAGCCGGGCCGCTTCATGAACGAAATCCACCTGACGCTTGTAGGGTAGTTCGACTCCCTGCATGCGGCGAATGTCGTCCATGATACGGGGCGTTTCTCCGGCCAGCCGGAGACTGGCTGCAATCACATCCTCCCCGGTATGGCCCATGTGGCGGATGTTGATGGCGGCGATGCGTGCTCCGACAATCAGGCCGTTGGTGCAGACCAGCCGGAAGATGCCTGCCATGAGCTGGTAGGAGCAGCTGCCGTTGTGACTGTTGATCATGACCACTTCGATGCGCTGGTCACGGTTGTGTTCCAGCACATCTCTATGGGCGAAGCGAATCAGGTGCTTGCGGGTAGGAGTTCCGTCCGGTTTCCGGGTACGCTGTTCCTGAGCCCCGACAACGAGGAACCCGGCTTCTTCCATCTGGTCAAGCAGGGAATCGGAGGAGACGAAGCGATATTTTCCCGAACGACTGTCGTCCTCGCGGCCGGCAAAGACGGAGGGGGCGACACGCCGGATCTGGAATTTGTCCAGAGGACTATTATCGCGATTGCGATAGAGTTCGCGTGTAGATGTACGAGTATTCATGTTCATTGATGGTTGGTTTGTTGCAACAAAAAGCCCGCCTCCCGGAACAAGGTCGGGAGGCGGGCACAGACAGGAAGCAGAGAATCTACTTCCTCAGGAATATATGACGCAGGGAGAGCGGGATTTTCAGAGTAAAGAGCTCAAAATTGGAGGCCTCTTTTATGATGCATTGATTTACTGATATATTCTCACAACGTAAATCATCACGGTCCGTCTTTTTGCCTGCAAATCCACTTGATTTCGGTTATCCATCAATGTAGTTTATGGGAGCCAGTTTAGTGACATTGTGTTCTGTTTTTTCAGTAATCTTCTGGCTCTTACTGAAAACATAATGATCGAAAAACAGCTGATAATCAATGCTATTTGAAAATATCCGAATGTGAGCAATAGACGATCTATAAGGGTATCGAACACCAAATAGTAAGGAGCTACTATGGCCGAACCAGTACATGAAAAAATCAAACGATCACTCCAAGCTGCCGAAGGTCTGTATCATCGCCTTGTGCTACTTGTAGGTGAGACAGGTTCCGGCAAGACCGATGTTCTTAGAGAGGTCGCCAATGAGTTCGCTTCGTCTGTCGTCAATGTCAATTTGACTCTTTCCAGAGAATTGCTTGAACTGTCAGCAAGGCAACGATCGCTTCGGTTGCCGGGCATCCTTGATCAAATAGTGAGCCAGTCACAATCACCCGTGATACTGGATAATCTTGAGATTCTTTTTGACAAGGACCTCCAACAGGACCCTTTGCGCCTGCTACAGTCGATTTCAAGAAACCGATCCGTAGTCGCTTCTTGGAATGGGACCTCCCATTCGGGGAAACTTTTATACGCCGAACATGGACATCCCGAGTACCGCTGCTATGACTCGGTTGATGCGCTGATCGTAAGTATGGATGGCACGGCAACGATCGACTCGGCAATAAATAAAAAAGAATCAGAACAAGCATGAAATACGGAGATCTTATTCAATTCGACCCGATTGAATCGGTCGTTCAGTTACGTGACGCGGACAAATCAAACGCCGCACACACTCTCGTGAGCACTTATGTCATTTCCGACGAAATGGCAGAACGGCTCACGCAGCTTGTCATCCCTCAGATGCAGTTTGACCAGCCTGTCGACAACAAGGGCCTGCTGGTCGTCGGTAACTACGGCACCGGCAAGTCGCACTTGATGTCGGTTGTTTCCAGCCTTGCCGCTGACGCTTCCCTGCTGGCGGACCTGAACCATGTTGGCGTTCGCGACGTTGCCTCTCAGATAGCAGGGCGTTTCAAGGTCATCCGTACCGAAATCGGAGCCACCACCATGTCCCTGCGTGATATCCTGGTCTCGGAGTTGGAAGAACACCTTGAGAAACTCGGCGTGGACTATGTGTTCCCAGAAGCCGGCACCATCACCAGTCACAAACGAGCCTTCGAAGATATGATGGCCAAGTTTGGAGAGGTCTTCCCGGAGCATGGACTGTTGCTGGTTGTCGACGAGCTGCTCGACTACCTGCGCACTCGCAAGGACCAGGAGTTGATCCTTGACCTCAACTTTCTTCGCGAGATTGGCGAGGTCTGCAAGGATCTGCGTTTTCGCTTCATGGCTGGTGTTCAGGAAGCCATTTTCGACAGCCCGCGCTTCGCCTTTGTCGCCGACAGCATCCGCAGGGTAAAGGATCGCTTCGAGCAGATTCTCATTGCTCGTAACGATGTGAAATTTGTCGTGGCCGAGCGCCTGCTCAAGAAGACGGCCGAGCAACAGGCCAAGATCCGAGACTACCTGATGCCCTTTGCCAAATACTATGGAGGGCTCAATGAGCGGATGGACGAGTTTGTCCGGCTTTTCCCGGTACATCCCGATTATATCGATACCTTCGAACGTGTCACCGTGGTGGAAAAACGCGAAGTGCTCAAAACCCTGTCCCTGGGCATGAAAGGCATTCTCGACAAGGATGTACCTCAAGACGAACCCGGCCTGATCGCCTTCGACAGCTACTGGAACACGCTCAAGCAAAATCCCTCTTTCCGAGCTATCCCTGAGATCAGGGAGGTCATCGATTGCAGCCAGGTACTGGAATCTCGCATTGAAAATGCCATCACCCGCAAGCAATACAAACCGATGGCTCTGCGACTGATCCATGCGCTGTCCGTTCATCGTCTCACCACCGGCGACATCTATGCCCCCATGGGCGCATCTGCCGAGGAGCTGCGTGACCGTCTCTGCCTCTTCGATCCGTTGATCGCCGAACTAGGGAGCGATGAGCCAGACAAGGATCTCCAAACCCATGTGGAAACAGTTCTGCGTGAGATCCACAAAACAGTCAGTGGGCAATTCATCTCTTTCAATGCCGACAACCGCCAGTTCTATCTTGATTTGAAGAAGACCGACGACTTTGATGCTTTGATCGAAAAACGGGCTGAAAGCCTGGGCCACGCTCAACTCGACCGGTTCTATTATGAAGCCCTCAAACGGGTGATGGAATGCCAGGATGCCACCTACGTGACCGGCTACAAGATCTGGCAGCACGAACTAGTTTGGCAGGAACACAAAGCGGCTCGCGCTGGGTACCTCTTTTTCGGCGCGCCCAACGAGCGCTCTACCGTCGTGCCGCAGCGGGATTTTTATCTTTATTTTATCCAGCCCAACGACCCGCCACGTTTCAAGGACGACAAGGCTAACGACGAGATCTTCTTCCGCCTGAAAGGTATCGACGAAGAATTTCAAACCTCGCTAAAGAACTATGCCGCTGCACTGGATCTTGCAGCCACTTCATCCGGGCACGCCAAGGCCACTTATGAATCGAAGGCCAACGGCTTTTTGAGAAAACTGGTTCAATGGTTGCAGACGCACATGAGCGAGGCTTTCGAGGTGACCTATCAAGGCAGATCCAAGTCCATGACCGAATGGGCCAAGGGGAAATCGATCCGCGACCTGTCTGGTTTATCACCACAGGAGACCATCAACTTCCGCGACCTGGTTAACACCATTGCCGGACTTTGCCTGGCGCCGAACTTCGCGGACCAGGCTCCGGACTATCCGTTCTTCTCAGTCCTGATCACCGGCAACAACCGCGCACAGGCCGCGCAGGACGCTCTGCGAGCCATCGCCGGGCAGAACCGCACCAAGCAGGCCACGGCAGTACTGGACGCTTTGGAACTGCTTGATGGGGAGAAAATTGCTCCCTCCAAATCGAAGTACACCAAGTTCATCCTTGATGCCTTTAAGGGCAAGGGGCACGGCCAAGTGGTCAACCGTAGCGAAATCATTCAGGATGACCACGGGGTGGAATACATGAATCCGGGCGGTTCGCGTCTGGAACCTGAATGGGGGATCGTCCTGATGGCTTCTCTGGTTTATTCCGGCGACATCGTGATTTCCATTCCGGGCAAAAAATTCGACGCCACCGGGCTACAACAGCTCGCCGCGACCGACATGGATGAGTTGGTCCGATTCAAGCACCTCGAACAGCCCAGGGAATGGAACCTGCCTGCGCTCATGGCTCTGTTCGAGTTACTCGGCATGACGCCGGGCATGGCCCAGCTTGTCACTCAGGGCAAGGACGAACCGGTGCAGAACCTGTTGCAGGCGGTGAATAAGGTAGTCAAACGCATCGTCATGGCCCGGCAAACCCTGCGTGAAGGGCTTTCCTTCTGGGGGCTGGATCTACTTGCGAGTACCGACTTGACAAGCCAGGCTAGCGGATGGGACGAAGCCAAGGAATTCTTTGAATCCCTCCAAGCTTACTCTTCTCCTGGTAAATTGAAAAACTTCCGTTACAGCGCTTCCGAAGTGCTGGCCCACAAAAAGGCCGTAAAAGCCTTGGATGAGCTGGATGCTCTGCGTGAGTTCATCATGGATCACGGCCCGACGGCATCCTGGCTCTCCTCCGCTGAAGCAGCGTTGCCTGAGGATCATGATTGGGTAAACCGTATAAAAGCCACCCGGCAGGATGTGTTGGATACCCTCAGGCAGGCGGACCTGACGAAGTTGGCGGGTCTGTCCCAGTCAATCGGCGCTAATCTGCAAAAGCTGAAGAAAGATTATATCATTGCCTACATGGGGCTGCACACCAAGGCCCGGTTGGGAGTGAACGATGATAGACGCAAAGCATCTCTGCTTAACGACCGGCGCCTGCAAATTCTGCTCAAACTGGCAGTCATCGACCTGATGCCCCGGCAGCAGCTCACCGATTACCAAAATCACTTGGCAGACTTGAAGAGCTGCTTTGAGCTGACCGAACAAAATCTCGAAGTTTCCCCCATTTGTTCGCATTGCCGATTTCGTCCTATGGAGAAAATTGTGGGCTCTGCTTCACAACAGATCGACTTGATGGATGAGCAGTTGGATCATCTTGTGGAACAGTGGACCAAGACTCTGCTCAACAACCTTGATGATCCGATGACCCAGGCTAATGTGAAGGAACTGTTGCACGAGGGCGACAGGCTGATCATTCAATCATTCATAGATTCGAAAGAACTGCCCGACCCTGTTGATGGTCATTTTGTGCAGACACTAAAGACTGTTCTTTCCGGTCTGCAGAAGATGCCAATCAAAAAAGAAGAATTTTTGAAAATCATTTCAATCCTTGGGCCATCTACTCCAAATGAAATCAAACAAGCAGTCAATGACTACATCGATAAACTGACCAAAGGCACAGATCAGGCCAAGGTAAGGATTGTGATAGAATGATAGCAGAAGAAGTTAATTGAAAATGAAAGAACAAGCCACAATAGACTTCCCTGATGAGTCAAATACGCATCCCCCGCAAGAGCCTGTTACTTGTCTGGGATTAACGTTTGAAAATGACGAAGCCCGCCGCACCCACTTTACCGAGCAACTGCGTAAGAAACTTCAGGATCCAGAGTTCCGTAAAATCGAAGGCTTTCCTATCGGTAGTGACGACGACATCCTGAACCTGAGTGATCCGCCGTACTACACCGCCTGCCCGAACCCGTGGATCGCCGACTTCATCGCTGAATGGGAAACCCAGAAGCCGGAACTGCCCAAAGGCTACCACTACCACCGTGAACCCTTTGCGGCTGACGTAAGCGAAGGGAAAAACGACCCTATTTACAACGCCCACTCATACCACACCAAGGTGCCGCATAAGGCCATCATGCGGTACATTCTCCATTACACGCAGCCGGGGGATATCGTGTTCGACGGTTTCTGCGGAACCGGTATGACAGGCGTGGCCGCGCAGATGTGTGGCAATCGTGAAGTAGTTATGTCTCTTGGCTATCAGGTGAAGCCGGATGGTACCATTTTGCAGGAAGAGACGAATGAAGATGGAGAAAGGGTTTGGCGACCGTTCTCGAGGTTGGGCGTTCGCAAAGCAGTTCTGAACGACCTTGCGCCTGCTGCGACTTTTATTGCCTACAACTACAACACGCCTGTCGATGTTGTTGCATTCGAGAAAGAGGCCCAGCGCATTCTCAAGGAGGTAGAAGATGAATGCGGCTGGATGTACGAAACGAAACACTCTGACGGTCGAATTGGAAAGATCAGTTACACGGTTTGGTCGGATGTATTTGTCTGTCCGGAATGTGCAGGAGAGGTTGTTTTCTGGGATGAAGCAGTCGACGCCGAAAATGGAAAAGTTCACGACGACTTTCCGTGCCCCCATTGTTCTTCTATTTTAACGAAACGTAGAATGGATAGGGCATGGGTAACCCAATATGACCCAGCCCTTCAGCAGACCATTCGTCAAGTTAAACAGATTCCCGTACTAATCAATTACTCAGTATCTGGTAAAAAATTCGAAAAAAGACCGGATGCATTTGATATCGCTTTGATCGAAAAGATTGACGACAAAGAAATACCTTACCATTATCCATGTATCAGGATGATTGATGGAAAGGAGACAAGGCGTAACGATCCTGCCGGGATAACGCATGTTCATCATTTTTATACGAAAAGAAATTTATGGATATTAGCTGCTATAAAGAATAGAATAACTTATCCGCAGATGCTTTTATGGTTTAACTCCCAACTTGTCAATATTAGTAAATTAAATCGCTACAGACCAGGAGTTTCGTTTCCTTATAATCCTCTAAGTGGGACATTGTATATTGGATCACAAGTATCCGAATCTTCGGTTTTCATTGCTTATAAAAATAAGTTAAAAAAACTAATTACAGCTTTTAAAGAAATTAGTAAACAAACAACAAGTATAATCGAAACAAAATCTTCAAGTTGTTTAAATTCAACATTTGTTGATTATATTTTTATAGATCCACCATTTGGAGCTAATCTTAATTATTCGGAATTGAACTTTCTCTGGGAGTCCTGGTTAAAAGTTTTCACAAATAATGAACAAGAAGCTATTGAAAACAATATACAAGGTAAAGGACTGAATGAATATCGTCAATTAATGACAAAATGCTTTATAGAGGCGTACCGTATATTAAAGCCCGGGCGTTGGATGACAGTCGAATTTTCCAATACCAAGGCGTCGGTATGGAACAGTATTCAAACAGCCCTGACTGAAGCTGGCTTCATCGTAGCAAACGTATCTGCTCTCGACAAGAAGCAAGGCAGCTTTAAAGCAGTAACTACACCCACAGCGGTTAAGCAAGATCTCGTTATCTCAGCCTACAAACCCAATGGAGGTTTTGAAGAGCGCTTTCTGAAAGAGGCGCAAACCGAAGAAGGCGTGTGGGATTTTGTCCGCACGCATTTGAAGTATCTGCCAGTCACAAAGCAGCAGGGTGCTTCGTTGCAGTTCGTTGCGGAGCGTGATCCCCGTATCCTGTTCGACCAGATGGTGGCCTACTACGTGCGAAAGGGCTACCCCGTACCGATCTCCAGCCAGGAGTTTCAGAACGGGCTATCGCAACGTTTCATTGAGCGTGACGGCATGTATTTCCTGCCGGATCAGGTGGCAGAATACGACCGCAAGAAGATGACCTCGGGTGAACTCAAGCAGATGTCTATGTTTGTCTCCGACGAGGCATCTGCCATTCAATGGCTTCGTCAGCTCATCAAGGAAAAGCCCCAGACCTTTTCCGACATCAACCCGCAGTTCATGCAGCAGCTTGGCGGCTGGAGCAAGAACGAGGCCCAGCTCGACTTGCGCGAACTGTTGTGCCAGAACTTCCTCTGTTACGAAGGCAAAGGCCCCGTGCCTGAGCAGATCCACTCTTATTTGTCCACCAACTGGAAAGAGCTGCGCAACTTACCTAAGGATGATCCAACTCTAGTAGCCAAAGCCTGCGACCGCTGGTACGTACCCGATCCCAACAAGGCGGGCGACCTGGAGAAGTTGCGCGAGAAGGCGCTGCTCAAAGAGTTTGAGGAATACAAGGAGGTCAAAAAGAAGCTCAAGGTCTTCCGCCTGGAAGCCGTCCGCGCCGGGTTCAAGAAAGCCTGGCAGGAACGCGACTACGCTGTCATCGTCGCCGTCGCCGACAAGATCCCCAACAACGTCCTGGAAGAGGACCCCAAACTGCTCATGTGGTACGATCAAGCAGTAACAAGAATAGGAGAGGCATAAAATGGTTGCTACAGTTGACCTTAGTCATTATTCGGAGCAAATCCCTGCCGCAGAGGACCGTCCTTTATTCGATGAAGCAGTCGATACAGGAAAAGCGGGTGCTCTCCGTGCTACTTTCGTGATGATATGGCTGGCCTGTGCTGAATCGTTGAAACGGCGCTTCCGTGAAGCTCAAAAACGGGATAGTACTGCGGGTAAAATCGTTGGTGGGATCGCAACCAAGGAAAAAGCGCATCAAGCCGTGGATAAATTTGTTTTAACGAAGGCTTGCGAGTATGGTTTCATTTCCGATTCTGAGTATACCGTTCTCAACCATATCTATGAAATGCGCTGTTTATATGGTCACCCTTATGAGGAGGCACCCTCAGAGGAACAGGTCATACATGCTGCTGCCATGGTTGTTGAACATGTCCTATCTAGGCCTGTTAAGCTACGACATGGTTTTGGAAAGCAACTACTCACAAATCTCTTGGGAAGCCCCAATTTCCTCGATGATCAACAAACCGCTGTCTTGGCGTTTACCAAAGATATTCTTCCAAGACTTGATGATGACATATATGGTTGGCTGCTCGATAATTATTGGGGGGAGCTGGAAAAAATTTCCGACGATTCATCTATGGCAATCTTCTTTCGCCGAGGGACTTGGTTCTCTTGCACCATGTTAACCGAAATAGGTATCGATGTTTTTTCCCACGATGATTGGCATGACAGGCTCAGTAAATTTCCGAAGATACTGATGCGGGTATGCAGCATCGCTGACATATTCAAAGAGATAGGTGATCGAGCACAGGACTCGTTAGTTGGTTTGATTATCGCCGAGTCCGCTACGCGTGCCAGTGTCCTTACTTACCTCGAACAACTCATTATTAATGGTGCGTTGACTAAGCGACAACGGGAACGGTTTGTTGAATGCGTCTCGGAAATGTCATTGGACCTGCTCATGTCCGCAGGACTTAGTACAAAGACCTGTTACAGGAAACTGATCGATGCTATGAAATCTCACAACTGGTATCTGCAGAATCCCGCTATAGATATCATTGTTTCTAATGGACCAGAACAAGCTGCTGACCTCGATGAGAAGCAACAGGAAAATTTGGGACGAAATTTGCTTCAAGCAGGTGAAGGTTCGGCTGCGTCTGCCGATGAATTTCTCGAGAAGCTTTCACAAGATAAAATATCTTGGCCGTTTCCTGTTATTAGTGGGATTGCCATGGAATCATTCACCAACGAGAATAACCAAATCCGATTTAAGAAACGGCATTGGGAGCGAGTCCTGTCTATTATCGATCATTTGCCACAAGAACTACAGGGGCGACTCATACACCAGATTTCTGAGTCCGTTGACGCAGGTGCCCCAAAATATTTGGGGGGTCGGGACAATTTTAGAAACGTTATCGATTCTTTGAATGCTTACTCATGGGCTACTCCATTATTAGAGAGCCTCGAAGCGAAATCAGCAGAGATTTTGACCGAGGAGGAAGAAGTATGGCCTCTCAAATCCTGAAGTTCGATAGGAAATGGACTAAGTTGGCAACGTTGCATTCAAAATTCAGCAGACAACAGATCAAGCTAGAAGATAATTAGCGGATGGAATCGCTTTGGCAATACAGCACCGTTCATAACAGCGCCTGCAAGGTCATCGAAGAACAGACCTTGTGGGGGCAGACGGTGTGTCGTGTCTGGTTGCCGAACCAAGACGCGGTTGTGCACATACCCCACTCCACCTTGCGCCCGCTGAGCGCCGGTTTGCAGCCGCAGATCGAGGCTGGACGCATTGCCTATGTGGCCGCCGCAGCCAAGGTAGCCGAGGTGCTCGAAGGCTCCACCAGTGTTACCGGTGATCATGTATTGCTGGCTCCCATGGAGTCCAACGTTATTCCGCTGCCGCACCAGATCCACGCCTTGTCCCGGGCCATCTCTGGTGACCGCGTGCGCTACCTGCTGGCCGACGAGGTAGGGCTTGGCAAGACCATCGAGGCTGGCCTGGTCATGCGCGAGCTGAAGCTGCGCGGACTGGTTCGTAGAATTCTGGTCGTCGCGCCCAAAGGCATCGCTACCCAGTGGGTGTCGGAAATGCAGACCCACTTTAACGAGACGTTTCAGCTCGTCCTGGGCGATGATCTCGGTACTTTGCAGCGTCTTGTTCCGGGTGGCGATCGGAGAAGTTCTGCATGGTCTCTATTCGATCAAGTCATTGTGTCTCTCGATTCAGTAAAACCCATGGACAAACGGCGGGGCTGGACTGCCGAACGCATCGCCGAATACAACCGCAGCCGGTTCGAGGATCTGATTACTGCCGGTTGGGATCTGGTGGTAGTGGACGAAGCTCACCGCCTGGGGGGAAGCTCTGATCAAGTCGCCCGCTACAAACTAGGCAAAGGACTGGCGGAGGCCGCCCCCTATGTGCTGCTCCTCTCGGCTACGCCCCACCAGGGGAAGACCGATGCCTTCCATCGCCTCATGAACTTGCTGGATGACGACGCCTTCCCTGATATGGACAGCGTTTCTCGCGAGCGGGTTGCTCCGTACGTTATCCGTACGGAGAAGCGCAAGGCCATCGACTCCGAGGGCAAGCCGCTCTTTAAACCCCGGCGCACACAGATGGCCCCGATTGCCTGGGAGAGCCCGCACCATTTACAGAAACTTCTCTACGAAGCGGTGACCGACTATGTGCGTGAGGGGTACAACCAGGCCATGCGCGAACAGAAGCGTCACATCGGTTTTTTGATGATCCTGATGCAGCGCCTGGTTGTCTCCAGTACCCGGGCGATCAGAAGCACGTTGGAACGACGGCTCGCGGCGCTCAAGGAAGGCGAGCAACAAATCAGACAACGCCTGGGGGTACGTCAAAATGACGTTGAGGAATCAGAAGGAACTGACGATGAAAGTTTTGAACCTTATGACATGGACGGACAGGAGTTGCTCGATGAGCTGTTAAAATCCCATGTGTCGGCTTTGCAAAGCGAAAGTAGCCATGTTGAGATTCTGCTGGACGCGGCAATTCGTTGTGAACAGGCTGGTCCGGATGCCAAGACTGAAGCACTGATCGAGTGGATCTATAAGCTACAGTCTGAGGAAAACGAACCGGATTTGAAAGTATTGATCTTCACCGAATTCGTACCTACCCAGCAGATGCTGAAAGAGTTTTTGGAAGTCCGGGGCATTTCTGTCGTTACCTTGAATGGCTCCATGGATATGGAGGAACGCAAGCAGGCTCAGGATGCTTTCCGGAAAACGCATCGCGTACTCGTCTCTACTGACGCCGGCGGCGAGGGATTGAACTTGCAGTTTGCTCACGTCGTCATCAACTACGACATCCCCTGGAACCCGATGCGGCTGGAACAGCGAATCGGCCGAGTGGATCGGATAGGACAGCCCAAAACGGTGCGGGCGATCAATTTCGTGTTTGAGGATTCGGTCGAGTTTCGTGTCCGCGAAGTGCTGGAACAGAAACTCTCGGTGATCTTCGATGAGTTCGGCATCGATAAGACGAGCGACATTCTCGATTCCTCCCAGGCAGGCGAGTTGTTCGAGGATATGTTTGCCTCGGCTATCCTTGATCCTGACGGTATCGAAACCTCTGTTGAGCAAAAAGTGGCCCAGATCCGTGGGGAAATCCAGCGTGTGCGGGAATCCTCGGCTATCTACGGTATCTCGGAAGAACCTGATGTACAGACAGCTGAACGTCTGCGCTCCCATCCTCTGCCTTACTGGGTGGAACGGATGACGGTAAGTTATCTCACCTCCCACGGCGGTTTAGCCAAACGCAAACGTTCCTGGTGGGATCTGAATTGGCCGGACGGGCAGGAACATCGTAAAGTTGTCTTCCACACTCGGGAAGCTGATCGTCTCGCCGGCACTACCCTGCTGAATCTTGAAAATAGCCGCATCCGAGGGTTGGCACTGAATCTGCCCCATATCGTACCAGGTCAACCACTGCCTTGCGTCACCGTGAACGGGCTGCCCACTGGCATTTCCGGACTCTGGGGACTCTTCGAGATCCGACTTCAGGCAGGAATGCACCAGAAAACACAGCTTCTGCGCATCCCCATGGTGCGGCGTGGTTATGTCAGTGTATTCTTGAGCGAGGAAGGTAAACTGTTTCTACCCACAGCCCGGCATATCTGGGATGCGTTGCAGACAGCGGAAGTCAGAATACAGTCAACACTTGGTCAGGATGATTCCATGAAAGCCTATCAATGTTTGCAGGAAGCAGCAGAACACGCCGGGCAGGAATTGTTCAACTCCTTACAGCATGCTCACCTCGCCTCTGTAGCTCACGAAGAGGAACGTGGGATCACCTCCTTTGCCTCACGCCGTAAGGCGATTGAGCGCGTGGGCTTGCCGGAAGTTCGCCAGTTCAGGTTATCCCGTTGCAATGCGGACGAAAGCGAATGGCGGCAAGAATTGCAGGCCGCGAAGCAGATTGTACCGGAAATCAGACCGTTACTCATGCTACGAATGATGAACGGATGTATTCTATGAACAGTTGGCGAGACACCATATTAAAAGATTTTGTACCCAACGTCAGCAAGCTGACACTGGTTGCCGATCCGGATTGCCTGCTGAGCGAAGAGAAGCTGGCCTTGAAGCTTCGTGAACGTGGATTTGATCTGATTGAGTTCCATGATCCTGTCGAATTCAGATATGCCTATGAATCCAAGTACCGCTTGATATGGGACCGGGGTGAACACACCGATTTGGTTGTTATCCTTCGTTTGCAGGATACAGAACTGGATTCTCTGCCTTATGATCTGCTCGGAGCTGGTCGAAAACTCTCTTTCAATATGGGAGATCTTTTTCCCAACATGAGCTATCCGGTCATTGAACAGCTTGACAGAAGCTTGCTGGACTCTCTCTTTGAAGCCCAATGCAAATCGTTGCCTGATCGAATGGGCGACAATGCCACCAAGGATTACATTCTCCGCCATGTGTTTGGTATTGCAGCTGAGTTGATCGTCAACGATGTAGAATTACTTCGCACCTTGCTTCGTTTGCACTATGGCAATCTTCAACTTCCGTTGATGCTGTCTGAACGACTCATTCATGTTCTTAAAGACCACCAGGGATTTAAAGACTGGCCGCTTTCAGAGATCATTCCGGACGCTGAAGCCTTTTTCGATTTCTTGCAGGAACGCTGGCCTCTCTTTCTTTCCAGACAGGGCAAAGAGAATCTGGTGCAGGAGGGAACATCAGGATACGGTCTCAAGTATCCGGGTTTGGAGTGCCTGCCATTTGACCATCAAGACATCAAGGTCTACATCGATAACTTGTTCCTGGAAGGGAAACTCACTCCTATCGAAGTCCAAGACTTTGAAGTAGATGCCAACTCTTGGATTCGAAGCGGTATCTCCACATCTGGCGGGGATGATAAGTTACGGGTTTCCCGCCTGTTTGACCTTATCAAGAAAGGACTGCCCACCCGGGACGCCCGTTACTCGGATTGGACCTCCTTTGCCTTGAAATGGGCCGAATTGTCTTCTCTGGTTTATTGTGGAGAGCACGCAGTGTATCAGGCTCGTCTCAGAGAAATGGGTGATACGTTGAATACAGCATTTGCAGCCTGGCTGGCGGATCACTATTCCAGCCTGATGAACTTGCCTCCAACCAATCCGGCCATGTTGCACCATGTACCGCGCCGTTTGGTTCGAGATAGGGAAGACTCAGCTAATGGACTGGTAGCATTGATCGTAGTTGATGGTCTCTCCCTTGATCAGTGGGTGACTGTCCGTCAGATTCTGCAAAAACAGAACGCCCATTTAATGATGCGAGAATCTGCGACCTTCGCGTGGATTCCTACGCTGACATCAGTATCACGGCAATCGATTTTTTCGGGCAAGCCGCCTCTCTATTTTCCATCATCAATTAACTCTACCAACAGTGAAGGGAAACTCTGGACACAGTTCTGGGAAGGCCAAGGTCTGTCTCGGCTGGATGTTGCCTATCAGCGAGGTTTGGGTGATGGCGATGCGGTCGACATCCTCGATTCCGTAATACATCCAGGGAAAACCAAGGCGGTGGGGCTTGTTGTGGACAAGATTGACAAGATTATGCACGGCATGCAACTGGGCTCCGCCGGAATGCACAACCAGATTAAGCAGTGGTGCCAGGGAGGGTTCTTAACTTCGCTCGTTGCTCAACTGTTGGCATACGGTTACGATGTCTGGCTGACGGCCGATCATGGAAATATTCAATGTAACGGCAAAGGGCGTCCATTAGAGGGGGTGATTGCTGAAACCCGTGGAGAAAGAGTTCGTATCTATCCTTCGTCTGAACTCCGTTCTCAGGTAGCAGCATCTTTCCCGTTTGCTCATGAATGGTCGCCTATCGGATTGCCTGCTGATTATTTCCCCCTAGTAGCTAGTGGTCACGATGCATTCGTGAATCAAGGAGTTACCATCGTAGGACACGGCGGTATAGCCATTGAAGAAGTCATAGTCCCTCTTGTGAAATTTGAAAGGAGAACACCGTAATGGGTAAGAGGCACGAAACAATAGGAATCAAGCAGGCTATTCGTTTCGAGTGGATGCAAAAAGCAGCCAATTTGTTACTGGCAGGGCTTGATGCCAAAACTATCCGGCAGGAATTACATGAGTTCCTGGCAGACAGAAAGGTCAGTAACCCAGAATACGAGCAAAGCGTCCAGACTCGAACTTTTGTTGTTAACAATCTAATGAAGATCTGGGTATCTCCAGATCCGGAACTGATTCCATTCCGGGATGCCTCGCTTGAGTTTTTACGGAGAAATCCGTCTAAGGCCATTGCAATTCATTGGGGACTTATCGCAGCTACTTATCCTTTCTGGTTCAATGTGGCACGCCAAACAGGGCGTCTTCTGGCCTTACAGGATCGGGTAACCCAGATGCAGATCATTAACCGCCTCAAGGAACAATATGGTGACCGGCAGACAGTGAGTCGGTATGCCAGGTATGTAATCCGTTCCTTTGTAACCTGGGGTGTATTACAGGATTCCGAAGTCAAAGGGTGTTATGAGAAATCAACGTTAGTGAGCAATACAGAGCCAAACTTAGCTATCTTAATGTTCGAGTCTGCGCTCTTGGCTACACCTGAGGCCAAAAGCGTGTTAGGGTTTCTTCTAAACAATCCGGCGTTCTTTCCCTTCCAACTCCCGGTGATGACTGGTGATTTTATAGCCCAGCGTAGCGAACGAATCGAAGTAGTGCGCTATGGATTGGACGACGTGCTATTGAAATTGACAGCGAAGAGTAGCTGAAAATAGCTATCGACAAAAGATCGAGTCTTGGCATTTCTCTTATCAGAGAGATATACTTGATAAATTGTACTCCAGTAATCTAGCAATACTTTCTGCATGTAATTTTGAAACTTTGTATGCAAAAAGTATAAATTGCATCATCCCCAAGTTAAAAAGAAGCCTACCGTATGGTTGGCTTCTGAATAGACTGCATTCCTTTACTGCCTGCACCATCCGGAGCATTCCTTCCTGTACTGGCACCAGGAGCACTGTATCTCGGGTTGAGGATGGAAACGTTCGGTAGTGATGCCTTCGTAGGCAATCCTGTACAGGTCGGTGATGCGCTGCTTGCGCTGATCGTCAGCGGGTGGAATCTTGACCCGGATCACTTGGGGAGTCTTCGTCTTGACCAGGTAGATCAAATCCAGTGATGGAGGAGCGTCTCCCGTGGCTTCTTCGACCATCATCTGGTAGGTGACCAGTTGAAGCTCGTGATCAAAGGCTGCATGCCCGGTGTCCGGTTTGGCGGCAGCAGACTTGTAGTCCACTGCCGTCAGGTCGTGCTGGACGAGGTCGATGACGCCTCGTACGGGAACCGGCAGACCGGGGATGGTAGCCGACAGTCCTACTTCCACTCCCAGAGGCATCTGTGAAGTAACCTCGTCGGAGGCCATGTAGGCCTTGACGGTGTTCCAGGCGCAGGAACGGACTTTTTGTCTCGTTTCTTCGTCGGCGTAGTCCACCGGACCTTCCGTCTTCTCCAACTCCAGAAAGTGGGTGGAGAAGGCTTCTTCCATGGCCGTCTCACTACTGTCCTCTCCCCGCCACCGGGCGAGGTTGAAGGACTGGAGTGTTGCATGGATGGTCTTGCCGACATGCAGGGCGACTGTCGTCGGCTTCCGTATCTGCGCTACCCTCTCGAAGAAGAAATGAAGGGAACATAACAGGTACGATTTGACCGACGAGGGAGACAGGTAGTCCGGGCGTATGGCAGGGGGAGAAGAAGCCTCCGAAGGGAACTTCTTCACCAATGCGATAGCCGGGTGCAGGGAGGATGAACGTATTGGCCGGGTTACGGGAGCAATCATAGGTCAGTACGGGTTGGAGTTGCCGGCATAAGTCGCAGCGGGACGGCGGGTGTAGTTGTTCCTGCCTGATGCCGAGCGTTTGGATGTCGCACCGGAGCGGTTCATCAGCTCGTCGATCAGCCCGGAGGCTTCCATGCGGTTGAGCATGGCAACGACCTTGTTGAATCTCCGGGTAGCCAGTTCGTTCAGGGCAGTGTCATCCAGCCCGACCTTCCCGGCCAGTTCCAGGATGAGCGCCTGTTGCTTTTCCGAGCACTTCCATGCGGGAACGGTTGCAACAGAGGTCTCGGGAGCGCTTGCAGGCGGAGTTTGTCTTATGGATGATGTGGATATCATCTGTAAGCAGGAAGCCCCGGGAGCAGACATTTGAGCAGTTTGTGTGCCGTAATGTTCGTCTGGGACGAATCCGACTTGTTGGATTTGAGCATCGACGGCAGCCTGAAGGGAGCCGTAGAGTCGTTCCGTTTCCGCAGCCAGTTCGGATATGTGGGTGATTTCCGTTTCGATAGAAACTTCGAACTGGTGGGAGGAATACCCCGGCAGTCCGAGGCGTTTGCTGTAGTTGGCGATGAGTTTGATAGCCATGATGGTAGTTCTTTCGTTGTTGATGGGTGGATACAGAAAAGCCGCCATGCCCCGGGATGGGAGCATAGCGGCTTTGTGAAGAATGACAGGCAGGTAAATCCCTGTGTCTGATATATATGACGGGAGGGAAGGAGTTATTTCAGATGAGAATGACTCAAAATACTCACCAATAGCTATTTAGATGAAATGAAATCCTTCATCCAGACAGTTGACAATCTGTATACTTCCTCATACCCGGTTCCACCAAGAGGTCATTCTCCGGGAGTTCTGCAAACAACATTCCGGTTACATCTCCTCCGGTGTACATTCCGACAGGCAGGATAAACCTGATTGATTCACTCAAACAAATCCTGGATGGCAGGCAGTATTATGACAAGGTGGCTGTCCTGTAAGTAATACGGGGGGATGGTATAAGAGCTACGACAGCAGCCTGTTTCCCATAGGAAGAAACCGACTGTTCTTATTTTCCCCAGCGCTGTCTTCTTTCACCGCATTCTTCTGAGGGGATACGACCACCAGCCTCAAGAATAGCTTCTAGGGCATTCAATGCACGTTGTGGAATCAATAGCTTCCTCTCTACAATCATATCCAGAACCCATAAAATCCCTTTGACTTCGATCCCGGCTTCAGCAGATTTTGTCCGTAGCCTTTTATCACCGGAAAGCAAAATACCACCATGCCTTTTGGCCAGATGGGCTACCGATACATCCTGCAAGCTTACTTTCCACTCTTTCGCTTGCGCATTAAGAGCAGGAAGATCTGATTCATCAATGGATTCCAAAATCAATTTGTCAGCATCCACATAGGTTTGAAGCAAAGAAAACTGTTCCTCTTCCAGAATCTCCTGATAGACAAGGTGTGTCGTCCGGGTCTCAAACCCCAGCTGAAACCATAAATCAAGGAGATCGCCTTCTATCAAGTCTAGGAGCACGCAGGCGTCATGAATATAGATCCTATCCACGGATAACAGTTAGATAAGAGTTGCAACAAGTCTGCGCAGTTCGGAAAGAGAATGTCCCCATAAGCTCGCGCCCTTGGACATGCTGATTTCACCATCTATAACAGCAGTGGAAATTAATTGCTCAAAACGTCCGCTGCTTTCCGTTCCGCAATAATCTCCGGGTTCATCCTTCTTGTACCCCATTTTATTATAATAAATGAAAAAGCGCTGTTTGAGATTATTGCCTATCAAATGCAGGCGATGAGCCCTCATGACGATTGCCGGCAAAGAGACGCCAAAATACGATTTGATCGGGAACAGATTACGAATAAGGATCCTATCCCGTTTGCCGCCAAACATTTCAGAAAATGGTGCTTCAGGCATCAGAAACGCGCTCGCGAAGACATTAGCGCAATCTTCATGTTCCTTTTCCGACAGGTCTTCCGGAAGGTCTAAAACCAGATGGGCCAACTCGTGGGCAAGGGTCATTCTCATTCTGGGCAAATTACCTTCTAACCATGAAGCAATGACAACCATGGCAATCTTGGAGTAGACCGCAGAAAATCCGTCAAAAGCTTCATTGGCCGTATTGTAAATGAAGATTTTGATACCCTTGTTTTCCATAAGTTGGAGAAGGTTGACTACGGGATCTTCTCCCATGTTCCACATGTCGCGTAATTTGTATGCAGCCTGTTCCGCTTCATCGACCGTTGACGCCTGTATCCGGGTATCAAAGAAAATCGTATTGTTCGTAATGTCTTCAATCTCCATGAATCTGGCAAAATAGTCCTTTGCTCGTTCTTCAATCGCTTCACGAGCGGATTTGGACAACTTGGAGCGCTTGCGAAAATGAATACCGTCCAGAGACACGGAGGAGGCGCTGTAGAAAAAGTCAGGAGATACTTCCAATATATGAGCCAGACGAGCCAGCATTTCAGAATTGGGCGCTGCAATTCCTTTTTCATATCTCGCCAGAATGGTATGTGACGGAGTATTACCCAACTTTTCAGACAAGGCCCTCAATGAGAGCCCTGACATCTTACGTGCCTGGGTCAGGCGCTGGGGAATAAAGGGCATGGTCGCGGACATGTTTACAAAATAGTTCTTTACATTCCGGATGTAAACAGTAAAAGTCGTCTTAGCCAAAAAAAGGATGAGAGTCTGATTCACTCTCATCCTTTCAAACCCGGTCACACACCACAGGGGGAGACAATCAGGTCATTTGCATAGTTGCTAATGACCTTGTGAGGCAAGGGGCTTCTTTTGTCAAGGCGAAGTGGTGTCTATTCCAAATAGAATGAATAGAAAGAACATACATGTAGTGCCTTCTCCAAGTGGAGGATGGCAGGGCAAGAGAGAAGGAGCAACTCGTCCTTCTTTCACAACTTCGACGAAACAGGAAGCCATTGATAAAGGAAGAGGGTTATCCAAACGTGAAGGAGGAGAGCTCTTCAGTCACGGAAAAGATGGCAAAATCCAATGGAGAGACAGTCATGGAAACGATCCTTATCCACCCAGAGGTTAATTCGTGATTTCATCTCAATCCATCGCCCCTTTGCTTATTGGTGAAGGGGCGTTTTTTGTCGAGGATCAAGAGAGAAAACATGGGAAATCTGTTATTCCAAGTCACTCGCGTTTGCCACAGACCCGGCGAATTTTGGATCTTTCTCGACTTGAGGAATCTGCCCAATATAAGTTCCGCTCAGATTACTGGAAGCAGTGGATGCAAGCTTTCTGAAATAATTTATGTCCATATTTTATGAGTGATCATACGGACACTCAAGAGATAAAATAGAAGGCTACTCTCGGCCTCTGCGTGAGACCGGGAGTAGTGTTTATTTGCTGAGAAAACCGTAACGCCAGGGATTTGACGTTGCGGCTTTATACCTTTGCATGTGTGCCTCCAGCAAATCAGCTCCATTTTCCGTAAGAAGCCTCCCACGGTACACCATACTTCCATTGCGAGTTATGGCTATACGGTCCCCATTAGGCAACTTCCGAAACCTTACCGGTGATACTGTCATACGACACTCAGGTCCGTATACAAATATCTTCTTCTCAAGTTCAGGACGCATGCGAGTCATGAACGCTTCTAGGAATACGGACTCAAGCTGCCATTCCAAGGTTAAGGTATGTGTTTTCACAGGAATGTCCTCCTCTTTTGGCAGTTCTTCTATCGGCAAGTATTTTACCGAATCACACTTGTCAGACCACTTCTGATATGGCCCATACCATTGCGAAATAGTAATGATATTAACAATAGCAGAAGCGGCGATAATGATATCTAACACCCACACAGTGATCTTCGCACTCCGGGGCCACGGTTGTTTAGCTTCTTTCATGATAATAGAGTAGAAATTATTCCAACGCTACTCTTTGGCCCCGGCTTCCCGTAGCAATTTCTCGCATTTCGTACAGTTATGTCTGGTAGCCAGCATGAGAGCCGTGTTCCCTTCCTTATCTTTCATATTCACATTTACCCCAGCCGCTAACAACTCTTTCATGCATTCTCCACGGTCATGGCCAGAATAAGGACCAATCGCATACATGAGAGCCGTACGCCCGTCATTATCCTTAACATTCACGTTTGCTCCCGCTCCCAGCAATGCTTTCACACTGTCTGTAAGCTCATTATAAGTAGACCTCATTAAAGCCGTTTTTCCATCTTTATCCTTCACGTTTACGTCTGCACCAGCTTCCAGTAATGTTTTCACACAGTCCGGATACTTATCCTCAGTAGCCCACATGAGAGCTGTTCTTCCATCCTTATCCTGGGCATTCACGTTTGCTCCTGCTTCCAGCAATGCTTTCACACTGTCTGTACGTCCATTATAGGCAGCTTCCGTGAGAGGCATTTCTCCTTTTTTATTCTTTCCGTTTACATCTGCCCCGGCTTTCAGCAATACTTTTACACAATCTGTATATCCTCTATTAGCAGCCAATATGAGAGCCGTATCCCCATTCTTAGCTTCCATGTTGAGGTCTGCCCCGGCGTCTATCAATGCTTTCACGCATTCCGTATGCCTGCTATCAACAGCCCATATTAGAGCCGTCTTCCCATCTTCTCCCTTCGCATCTACACGCGCTCCGTCCTTGATCAATTTCGTCACCCAATCGATGTTCCCCTCTTTGACTGCCTTCATGAGAACCGTATTTCCTTTCGAATCTCTTTTATTGGCTTCGGGATTATCGGTTTTCCCACATGAGAGAAAAAGTAAGGTGGGAATCAACGCAAGAACGGCAATGCGATCGATTCGATATATCTTAGAATTCATATTTATGTATTAATTCGTATTATCAAATACATATCTACTACTTCATCGGAGCAGGCGGTGTCTCATTGTACTTTAGATTGTATTTCTGTACGTTTGTTAAGTACATGATTCCTTCGATGATAGAAGATATGACAATTATCCAGTGTAATAATACAAAAGGAAGAGCGATGAGTCCTAGTGGAGCAAAATCGCTATTCGAACTAATTAAGACATTGCCGACGAATGAGACAATTAGAAATATAATACACAATGCCAAATAAATAATGCCTAGCCCCCAGCTTCCATTGTAAAATTTATGAACACCTAGCGGTCCTAATACTATTGCGAACACACCTGCTGTCACATTGCTTCTTTTATTGGTAGGATTTGGAACGGGAGGAATAGCGGCAGGAAGAGGAGGTGTATTCGGTTTGCAATCGGTAATTCTCCTCTCATCATTTGTTATTCTCTCTACGTTCTGCATCATTGTTTCAATGAGTATCCAGCTATCCATTCCCTCATGCCATACAAGCGTGCCTTTTGGGTATTTACCCGCTTGATACCGGGTAATGAGATCTTTTTCATCATATGGCCCTTTCTGTGTTTGATCCGGGAGGGTGATATAATATTGTTTACTATCCATATATTTCGATGATTGTTATGCGATTAGTATGTAAAAAGAGGATGCGAAAGGTATCATTTGGAGTTAGAAGCAATACCTTTCTCACTAATGCCTCTTAAAGAGGCATACCGTTCGACTTGAGAATGCCACGGCCCTTACAGCGCTGGCATTTCTGCCCTCCGATATTACCCTTGCCCTGGCACCCCGGACAAACGATCACTCCCTGATTCTGCTGATGGCAAATGGCGTCCCCCACAGATTGCTGATGGGAGGAGGTCTGTGACTGACCAGTCATCATGCAAATAGCCGTCAACGTAATAAGTGCAGCAATGCCGCCTGTAATGTATTTCTTCATGTTGTTTCCTTTCGTTTATGTAGCTGTTGAACCGGAGCCACAAAATCCGGCTTACTCCAGAATGGACGAAGATGGTTGCAGAACATACTTTTTGACCCGCTTCCAGTTGCGGCAGGCCAATGTTCGAATACCGGAGTCCGACTGACTGATCAGGATGCCATGGGTGGCCCGTTCTCGTTCCAGTACAAATCGGCGCTCCTTCTCGCTGAGAGATCCGGGATGAGAGACCTCGACGATCACCGGGATCATCTTCCCGTCGGGGAAACAAACCATGCACCGGTGCTCTACCGTCTCCATCCCGCCCGGCCAGACAATGGCCCCGGCGCTTTGCACCTCTTCCAGAGAATACCATTGAAACCCTTCCGATGAATCATGATTATGGCAATCCGGGTGTCGACAGTCCGCACAGCGATACCCCAGCGGCTCCCCGCACAAATCGTCCACCAGAACCTTGTGCCCGACAACCAGTCCTCCCTGCCTGTCAGTCTCCAGACTCTGGACGACATAACGATGCATGGCCCGTTCGACGAGCATCAGTTGGTGACCTCCGCATTGAGGGCAGGTGAACTGGATGATACTTTTCATTGCTGGCATCTCGTTTACATTGCCTGTATATCTCCTTTTTACGATTTTAGTCAACGTAAAAATCTCACTTTAATCTCAAAAAGAGGAATGTTGTATAACCATATTGCCATTACTGAGCGATAGTGATACATTCCGAAGCATGGCAGGAGTGAATCAGGATGAGCTGAAAATGAACGTCAAGCTGTGGCTCAAGGCCAACAACTTCGACTACGCATGGCTCGCCGAACGATGTTTCGTGACGGAAGCGACCGTCCGTAACTGGATGGCTCAGAAACCCATTCCCGCCGCCAAGGAACACATCATCCGGGAATTGATCAAACAGCTCCCGCTGACTCTCCCAAGCCGGGTGCAGGTGGAAGAGGAAACGTTGATTACCCTGAAGCTTGATCCGGATACCCGCAAGGTTCTTGAGAAGAAGGCTTTCTCCCAGGGCAAGACCTTGAAGGAATTTCTGGCCGACGAAGTGCCGAGGCTCGGCAATCCCCCGCTTGCCTGAGCTTATGGAAGCTCCCGACTTTGCTCTCCCTCCGGGAACCTTGCTCGGTAATTACAAACTTCTCAAGGTACTGGGCCGGGGAGGTTTCGGCATCACCTACATTGCCTGGGACAATCAGCTCAGACGCAATATCGTTCTCAAGGAATGCTTCCCTCTGGGGCTGTGCAGCCGGGATTCGAATACGGGAGAGATTATCCCGTTACCGCACGCACCCCGGCACACCTACCGGGCAGCCATGGATTCCCTCCGCAAGGAAGCACAGACCCTGGCTTCCCTGAACCACGAACGAATCGTCCGGGTCTACGATGTCTTCGAATCCCATGGCAGTATCTTCTATGTGATGCCGTGGCTGGAAGGAGGTTCCCTGCGGGAGCGTATGGACGAAGCCGCCACAGGAGGAAAAACCATTTCTGCGGATCAAGCCCGGGAGTGGCTACTTATGGTGCTGGATGGCCTGGATTATCTGCATGGCAGGGGGATCTACCACCGCGATATCAAGCCCGGCAACATCCTCTTTGACGAACGGGAGCTGCCTGTGTTGATCGACTTTGGTGCGGCGCTCAACAAGCCGGAAGTGACCTGCACAGTTACACAGGGAGAGTTCTCGTACGCCTACGCCTCCCCGGAACAAATCACGGGAAAGGGAGAGATTGGCCCATGGACGGATCTCTACGCCCTGGCCGCTACCTGGTATGGACTGATCTCCAGCATCCCGGTAGAGCCAGCTGATCGGCGACTGATGCAGGATGATGTCGTCCCCTTTCCAGGCATGACGCTTCCCCTGCCATGTCCTCGGGAACTACTGACATCCATCGACCGGAATCTGCGGCTCAAGCCTCAAGAACGTTGCCAGGCCGCCGGGGAGTGGAAAGAATGGCTGCAACAGGGGAAGCCGCTCAGAACATCACCCAGATTGGTTCTTCTCACACGCTTGCTAATCGCAGCTGTCGTTGTCTTACTGGTTGGCGTTGCCGCCTGGGGAATATGGGGGACCATACAATCCTCCCAGCCAATAAACGCCTTGCCGAAGACGCACGAAGCAGCCATGGGAAAAACAGATCCAGCCTCAAAGTCGCCAAAGGAACTCAAGGATGCACTTTACTAAAAAGTACGTGCCCATTATAAGCTGGATGATTATCTCTCCCGGTTCCCTGAATTTACACAAAAGGCTCATACTATTCAATCCGAGTGCTTTAAGGAATTAGATGAGTTAAAACAAGAGTTGGAAAAGAAAATTCCAACTATTGCCACACATCATGAGGCCTCTTCCTATTCAGTCGCCATCAGCAAACGATATGAGGCTTTGTGTAATAAATGGGCCACAGCACACCAGACACTATCCACCAAATTCCTCAATGAGCTCATCCTCCCTCTGGCTCAAATAACCGGTCACGTCATCGAAACCTATCCTGCCGCCAACATGGAAGAAGAAGCCCTCCTTCCCGCCATGGAAGACCGAATTTACAAAGAATGTAATGATCCTCTCGTGGAAATGAATATTCTTTTGGACGGCTTGAACGAAAAGATCCATGACAAACGCACCGAACAGGAGCTTTCCCTGTTGGATCAAGTGCAAAAGCGATCCAATGAGTTACTCCAAAAGGAGGAAGAAAAAGCGTCTGTAGCTAGCCCTCCCTCGATTGAAAAGGAAATCCATCCTTCCTTCTCCGATAATGGTTTTGCTTCATATTCCACTAAAAGCCTCAAGCCTGGCGCCATCCTTCAATTCGATGGGTTAAAAGTCATCTACACAGTCAATATCGGTCACAACATGACGATAGATGACAAAGAGGTCAACGATTGGCTAACTGCGCGAGCCCATCTTTTACCTATTTCACAATGGAAATATCCTAAAAAAATAACCAATGAGACGAACCTGTCGTTTCTCTGGCTGAGTCAGGACGAAAACTATTTCACCCCATCAAAAGGAAGCAATTACCAGTACGATGGACAATCCATGTTGAAACAGTATTATCAACATGTTTCTGCCTATACTTACCATGATAAGAAAGCTACGAGATTCCTCATGTTACTGGGTATGCTCAAAGGATTCTACGTCGATCAAAACAGCCAACAGGCCTTCCCTGGATTTTGGTTGCCGTTAAGCCAGGGGATTTATTCCAAATGGACAACACTACCCAACGGTCTCCCCTGTAACTTTCTTAATGACTTCCCCATAGCTCTGTTGGAATACCTATGGGAACCTACCCATCGGATCAACTATTGCAAGGGATTCCCCAAAGGGGCCTTTAGCAAAGAGGATATGAACCTCAACTACGAATTTGACATCAAGTGGCAAGATGATTTCCCTACAAAGGTAACTATCACACTGGATCTCACCCCTCTCGAAAAAAAGTTGTATCCGGTGACTCAAAAAAAAGAAACAATTGAGCTATAAAGCCATCGAGTTGTAGGGTTTTCCATAAGATAATCACGGCAAAAAGAAAGCCCTCCAAGGAACGGGTAAACGAGAAACTGTTTTGTCCAGGAGCGTTTCTTCTCTATTGGCGGGAGGCCTGGAGGGGAGTCAAATGGAGAGAACGACATGCAGTCAATACCCTGGAGAAAAAACTAGAGCATATCCAAAAACTTTTAACGACCTGGATTTGAAGATGGCTTGTGTCCCTTCTTGTTCTCCAGCTTTTTGATATCTCGCTCCAGTTCTTTCACATAGTCCTGTTCCGCCTGACGTTCCGTTTTCAGCCTGCGGCGTTCCTCATAAAGTCGGTATTGTCCCCGGACATGCTCTTGAGCCTGCTTCTTTGACCGTTGCCCCTTGCCTTTCAGTACACGCCTTCCCATGAGACGAAGCAGTTCGTTAAGCTTGTCTTCCCACTCATGCAGGAATATCTCACGGCGGTTCTTTGCCTGATCCTCGACAAAGTCCAGGCACAGGGAGGTCAAACGATTGAAATCGCTGATTTCTTCCTCATTAAGGTAGTTCTTTGCGACCGTAACGTCGCTGATATGGATTCGGTCGCCAGCCCAGTTGGTCAACCCCATGTTGGGCGCTGATGCGTTAGCCCGCATCATCATCAATTCTGCGGCACTATGACCGGTAATGGCATAGTGCAGTTTGTTCTGAATCGAGCTGAAAAACTCCGTCGTTTCCTTTCCGGACGGTATATAGTCAGCCGCCATGGCAAAAACATCCTTGATGCGCAGGTACATGCGCCGTTCGCTGGCACGAATGTCCCGAATACGCTCGAGCAATTCATCAAAGTAGTCCGGCAACGGTGTTGTTCCAGGAATCGA
The DNA here is from genome assembly GCF_001917295.1 of Akkermansia sp. 54_46. NCBI lineage: Bacteria > Pseudomonadati > Verrucomicrobiota > Verrucomicrobiia > Verrucomicrobiales > Akkermansiaceae > Akkermansia > Akkermansia sp. 54_46. The sequence goes on along the minus strand of NZ_MNUD01000036.1, from coordinate 194,127 downwards.
CGGATTCTTCAAGCGTTCGTCATCAATGGCAAACCCCTTGATCATGTATTCCTTCAGACGCTGGGTCGCCCATATGCGAAATTGAGTGCCCCGTATGCTATTTACCCGGTAACCGACGGAAATGATCATGTCGAGGTTGTAGAAGATGACAGAACGTTTCACCTGTCGTTCCCCCTCCAATCGAACTGTAAAGAATTTCTTTACAGTTCCATCCTCTTGAAGCTCACCTTCTTGCAGGATATTCGCAATATGTTGTCCGATGTTCTGTTTACTTGTCTGAAACAGCTCGGCCATCATCTGCTGGGTCATCCACAACGTCTCATCATGGATGCGAAGATCCAGACGGATGTTGCCATCCGGAGAAGTATACAATAACAGCTCTCCGGGAACCGGGGTTTCATCTTCTGTCGGCAGATGGGTCATACCTTGTCTTCTTTTCGATCAATCCATATTGCAACCCGAATAACAGCAGTCATTCTGGAACAACAAGCCCAATGGAGCATAGCAAAACCGGCATGCATGCAAAGCTCAAAGCTCACATCGTCCGACGACTTTCATCAAGAGGCATCATTCCGATGAGAAGATTTCTTGAAATAACTACAGCCGCTATTTTATGAAAACGCATAAACTTGAAATAGACAAGCAGGTTATTTTAGGTTAATCATAGCCATATGAAAAGGGAGCATACGGGAGACTACGAGATTACGGCGGTAGCGGGAGAACAGGTGAAGGCGTTTATTCCTTCGCCGTTGCCGCCCGTCCCGGGAATAGATATCAGTCCCGAATTGCAGCAATCGCATGACCAGGCTCTGATTGCGGTCGGTGAACTCAATTCCCTGACCTCTCTTTTGCCGGACTATTCACTTCTGTTGTATTCCTACGTCCGCAAGGAAGCCGTCTTGTCGTCAAGAATTGAAGGCACCCAGTCTTCACTGTCGGACTTGTTGGTGTCGGAAATGGATGGGATTCCCGGAGTTCCCCTGGAAGATGTCACGGAAGTCAGCAATTACGTTGCCGCCATGCAGTACGGCCTGGACAAGATCCGGGAAGGCCTGCCCCTGTCGTTGCGGTTGATCAGGGAGATGCACGAAGTCTTGCTAAGAAAGGGCCGGGGAGAAGGCAAGAATCCGGGAGAGTTTCGTACAAGCCAGAACTGGATCGGCGGAACAAGGCCGGGCAATGCCGTTTTTGTGCCGCCTCCTCCTCACCGGGTTATGGAATGCATGGGTAAGCTGGAACTGTTTATTCATGATCCCGCGCACCCATTGCCCGTTCTCATCAAGGCGGCGTTGGTGCATGTGCAGTTCGAGACCATTCACCCATTCCTTGACGGAAATGGTCGCTTGGGACGTTTGCTGATCACCCTGATGCTTTGTGATTCCGGCATCCTGAAAGCCCCAATTCTATACCTCAGCCTGTTCTTCAAAGTCCACCGCCAGGAATACTACCGTCTTCTCAGCGACGTAAGATCAACAGGGGACTGGGAAGCGTGGCTCTCCTATTTCCTCGAAGCCGTAACACTGACATCCCGGCAGGCCGTGACGACCGCCAGACAGATTGCCCGGCAAATATCCGATGACCGGAAGATCATCGAACAAACAGGCCGTTCCTCGGCAACGACATTGCTTATTTTCGAATGTTTTACACGAAAGCTGATTGCCGACAGCAAATACATTGTTGCGGAAACCGGCCTGAGCCCCGCCACCGTTAACAGCGGTTTGGCTCGTCTTCAGGAGCTGTACATCGTTTCGGAAATAACAGGAAAGAAGCGGGACAAGATTTACAGCTATGCCCGATGCATGGAGGTGTTGAACCAGGAACTTGATTACGATACGGAATAGTAATATTCATTTTCCGGCAAACGTTACGGAAAATGTAGTTACCTCATATGCGAGAAAGGAGAATTGTTACTCGCTATGATCAAAGATAGTATCGAAAAGAATACAAGACACTAGAACAAAAAATTTATTTATGAATATTAAAGATATAATATATTATGAGTTAGATTGAATTATTTTTTAAAAAATGAAAAACACTTACAAATCAATTAAAGAATCAAAAGAAATACTTAGTGCTTTATTGAAAAATAATACAACATTAGCTATTCATTATGCGTGCTTAAGTTTTACTAGCGAAAATAGTACGAAGACTCCAAATGTTATTGCTATTTCAATAAGAAATGTAAAAACAGGAAGTAATCGAATATTTTCCTTATTGCATTCCGCAGAAAAACTTCATCGAGATCCAACATTGGATTTAAATTGTATTGAAGAATTTGAAAAACATATGCTTCGTTCATTTTTTAGATATATAAAAAAATTCCCAGAACATGATTGGCTTCATTGGAATATGAATAGCGATACATATGGATTTTATGCCTTAGAGCACCGAGCGCAAACTCTTAATATTACGCCGACAGTAATAAAAGATAACCATAAATATAATCTTGTTGGTATTCTTTGTGGCATATATGGAGACAAATTTTCTCCACATAAATTACATACAGAAAATGATATTATAATTTACGGACAGTTATCAACCCTTCTACTTTTGAATAAAGATATAAGTACAAAAGATCTGATTCCGGGAGCATTGGAACCGCAGAAATTTCAAAACCTACAGTGGAAAGAAATAAATCTTTCTGTACAAAGAAAAACTGCATGTATCGGTGCTATCGCGAAGCAGGCAGAATTAGATAAACTACATACACAAGCTTCTTACTGGCGTAAACATGGAGGTTTCTTTTATGGCATCAGAAATTTATTATCTAATTTTTGGTTTAGGCTTATAGGTTTGATCATAGGGATAATTTCGGGAATATTAACTATATATCAGTATCTCAACTAAAAGAAAGCCCCTCATGGGAGAGACTTCCTGATGTTGCCAGTCCTACACCTGCCACATGTCATCCGGGAGAGGAGTCAACGATACCCCGTCTCCCGGCATGGACATACTGGCCATGCGGACGCTCCGGCTCAGCCATGCGAACAGTTCCGGGAACTTCTGATCATTGACCCGCATGGGAGGACGCCCCGGGCTGATGCTGCAAAGCTCCGACAGATCGGCACGGCCGATACCGAAGACGAACACACTGAGCTTGCGGGCAGCCATCAGTTCCTTCAATCGTCCCTCCAGCTCCCGGTGCCGGGCGCTGGTCGGAACCCCGTCCGTCATCACGACGAGCCAGGGTTGGTAGTATTCCACCCCGTGTGCCCGATAGGTACGTTTACGACTGTCAAGTTCAGACAAAGCCAGTTCGACGGCTTCGCCAAGGAACGTTTCATTCTCCTGTGACGTGGAGATCTTCAGGCCTGTGTCAGATTCCCGGATCGGACCGAACTCCTTCACCGTCGCCACCGTCCGGGCGAATGTGATCACCGCTACGTCGGCGGCCAGCTTGGCCAGAGGATCGGCAAGAATGTCGCTGACGAACCGCTGAAGACCAGTATTGAGCTCATCCATCCGGGTGACCATGTTATCTCCCGTGACGATATTCCAGTTGATCCCGTCAGCGTATTCCTGACGGACGATGTGTTGGTTGTCGCCCCGGATAATACCGTTCATACTGCTGCTGGTATCCAGCAGGAAGAGAACGGGAAGCCGGGCGTTGGTGTTGTTGCTGAACTCGCGCATGGCGGCGAGTTGTTCCTGTCTGGTTGGGTGTGTTGATGATGTAGACATTATGGTTTTTGTTAATGGTTGATGGTAGGATTCCGGGATGACTGATTCAATGCGCTACGACGCCTGATGCAGAGCCTGCACAGGGGACGGGCATGAGATTGCCGTAAACGCCGTGCGACATCGTCAGGAGCCTCCCGGAAGCGAATACCGCAGTCTGAGCAGATGTTGGGTGTCATCTTCTCCAGCAAACTGGGGGGTGGGCAGGAACTGTCGTGCAGAAGATCCCGATACATGGGATGATTCCTCCTACCACCCGGTTCCATATCCCTGAGGTATTGCTGCAAACAACGCGCCAGATACCCCGGCATGACGCGTGGACGCAAATCGCGACGCTGGACACAGGTAAGATTGTGACCGAGATCATCGCGGAGCTTGCGTGGGAGATACGACCAGACATAGCGTCCGGGGGTATCGGGCGGGTAGATTCCCGCAGGTGGCTTGTACGAAGCAAACGCATACGGCGGTTCTCCCTTTCTGGCGGATTCCCGCATGTCTCCTTCTTCCCCTTGTCGGGAGAACGGAGACAGACCGAGCGTCAGCGTCATGAAGAGCAGGACGGACAGGGCGTAGGCATCGTGACTGCAGGTGCGGAGGAAACCTCCGTAATTGCCGTGGAGCTCCGGAGCCCGGAACCGTTCCGTGCCGACAGTACAGGGATAGTCTTCGATCTGCATACTGTCGACATCTACCCAGCAGACGGAGTCATTGTCTGACACTATCACATTGCCTGGATGTAGATCACCCAGGATAACGCCATGACGGTGCAGCGTGTGGACTGATTCAGCCAAATGCAGGCACAGTTTGATGAGGTCGTATCGAGTCCATAATGGAAACTGTTTCTTCAGCAGTTCCGCATGAGAAGTAAATGCCCCGAGAGGAACACCGTCCACCCGGGGAATCAGTACGCCGACAAAGCGTCGTAGTTCGTCGTACAGCATAGCACGAGGCCACGCCACGCACGGAGAACGAATAGGCCGGGAACATATCAACCGAAGCTTCTGCTCTCGCCAACGCATCCGTTGCGCTGGATGATAGAGCTTGGCAACGAGAGTTGTTTCTGATGGCAGATGAACGGTAAAGACCGATCCTTCGCCGCCTTCCGCAATAGGGGTATGCAGAACGATTCGTTTCCCCTGGCCTGAGAATAAAACATCTCCAGTCGAATACTTCCCGCCATTGCCGCAGAACGTTTTATCCAGTTGCCTCACCTGACGGTGGAGTGTATAGATAGACATAAATTAACGCAATATATTGGCATTGCATCGATTATATATAACTCACAAGATTTCCGTTTTACAAAGCGGCCAAATGTGCCGTTCATTGTGTGAATCGTATGACAGAAATAGCTTATGAAATAAGGCTATAAACAGCCTGAAAGTGTACACACTTTGTACACAGATTGGGGGCGTTTTATGAAATTTGCATCTATTGCAACACTCAAAAGAAACCCTCTTCAAACTATTCGTTTAAAGAGGATTATGAAATGGTGCGCCTGGCAGGACTCGAACCTGTACGCCTTTCGGCACCAGATCCTAAGTCTGGCGCGTCTACCAATTTCGCCACAGGCGCAACGAATGGGCGGACGCACTCTGCCATACCAGGCTCTGGCGTTCAAGATTAAACAGGAGTTTTTACCTTTGACGCGCTTATGGGAAGCACCTGTGGTGAGAACCCATAGGAAAGTTAGCTGTCCTGTTGGGTGTCTGCTTTCTGGCGGCATTTTCCATTCATGGGCGGATGTCTGGTTCCCCAAAGGCACATTTACTCCGGATTAGAAGGGGGGCATTGAATACGTCTTGGTTTGTCTGCCGGTAAAGAATGGAATATCCCAGATATTTTCCCGGGCAGGCTTATCCCATGATTTGTGCCGGAAAAGGAAATAGTTTCACGAACAGAAAGTCCAGCATCCCCAGGCACAGGGCGATGCAGACGGCTTTTTTAGGGGACAGGAGAGGCGTTGTTTTCAGCCAGGCGACGATGCCGGCATGAACCGCCAGAGAGATGCCCACAGACCACCAGAAGAACGGAATGCCCGTCATGGCGAAGAGGGCCGCCAGCGGGTAGGTAAATGCCAGAAAGAGTTTCATGACAGCTTCCCATTCATGCCCGCGTACCATCATCAGCTGCTTGGACAAAAGAGAGACATACAGGCAGGAAGGGACTACAACGCACAGGATGAGGGAAACAACCCCTTTTTTTGCATACCGTTCTTCCTGTGTGGGAATGTACATGCCGCATATACTGGGTCAGGAGGGGAAAATTGTCAAACATTGTCCTAGCCCGGCGGGGCGGGAGCAATATACTGACGGCATTGCGTATGTCGTCTTTTGAGTTGAATTCCTCCTTCAAGCCTTCCGGAGACCAGGAGCAGGCCATCGGCAAGCTGCTCAAGTCTCTGGAGGCGGGTAACAAGCACCAGGGGCTCCTGGGAGTGACCGGGAGCGGCAAGACATTCACCATGGCGAATTTGATTGCCCGGATGAACAGGCCCACGCTGGTGATTTCCCACAACAAGACGCTTGCCGCACAGCTTCATTCGGAGCTGAAGAGTTTTTTCCCGAATAACGCGGTGGATTACTACGTTTCCTATTTCGATTATTACCAACCGGAGGCGTATATCGCCAGTTCCGACACCTACATTGAAAAGGATTCCGCCATTAATGACGAGTTGGACCGCCTGAGCCTGAATGCCATGAATTCCCTGATGACACGGAGGGATGTGATTGTGGTGGCATCCGTTTCCTGCATTTACGGCCTGTCCACTCCGGAGGATTACAGGAACCTGACGCTGCGCATGCGCGAGGGGGATGTCATGGACCGGGACGTGTTTTTGAAGCAACTGGTGGAACGCCTGTTCGAGCGGCAGGATTTTGATTTTACCCGCGGCACGTTCCGCGTGCGCGGTGAGGTGGTGGAGGTGTTTCCCGCTTATTCGGAAGGTGAAGCAATCCGCGTAGAGTTTTTCGGCGACGAGGTGGAACGGGTTTCTTTGATTGACTCCGCCACCGGGCGTGTGAGGGAACGGCTTGGGAGCTACACTTTTTTCCCGGCCAAGCAGTATGTGGCCGCTCCGGAGAAAAGGGCGGCGGCGTTAAAGGCTATCCGGGAAGAGCTGGAGGACCGCGTAGGCTGGTTTGAGAAGCATGGGCGCCTGCTGGAAGCGCAGCGGCTTAAATTGCGCACGGATTATGATTTGGAACTGATTGAAGAGCTGGGTTTCTGCAAGGGGATTGAAAATTATTCCCGCCATTTGTCCGGCCGCCTGCCCGGAAGCGCCCCATCCACCCTGCTGGATTTCTTTCCCAAGGATTCATTGACCCTGATTGATGAAAGTCATGTGGCGGTGCCGCAGCTGGGAGGCATGTACGAGGGGGACCGAAGCCGCAAAAATATTCTGGTGGAGCATGGGTTCCGCCTGCCCAGCGCTCTGGATAACAGGCCTTTGAAATTCCATGAGTTTATGGAAAGGCAGAACCAGATTGTGTATGCTTCCGCTACTCCGGGGCCATTTGAACTGGTAAATTGCCGTGCGGATAATAAGACGTATATTCCCGTGCGCCGTGCCGCCAGATCCGGAGAAAAGGCTCCGGAAGGGTTCAAAGGAATTTTGTTTACCTCTCCCAAGGACATTCGCGTTGCTCCCAGCCCATCCACGGAACCGGTAGAAAAATTTGACCCAACCAGGCGTTCTACACCCCTGATTGTAGAGCAGATTATCCGGCCTACCGGGCTGCTGGAGCCGAAGATTACCATCCGTCCATTGAAAGGGCAGATTGACGAGACGATCGCCATGTGCAATGAACGCGTTGCCAAAAATGAACGCGTGCTGGTCACGACGCTGACCAAGAAGACGGCGGAAGATTTGACGGAGTACCTGAAAGGGGTAGGATTGAAGGTGTCCTATATTCACGCGGATGTGGATGCGATTGAGCGTGTGGAGATTTTACGTGCTTTGAGAGCCAGGAAGATAGACGTTCTGGTAGGCATTAACCTGCTTAGGGAAGGTTTGGATTTGCCGGAGGTTTCCCTGGTGTGCATTCTGGATGCGGACAAGGAGGGGTTTTTGCGCAATGAGACATCCCTGGTGCAGACGGCGGGCCGCGCCGCGCGGCATTTGAATGGAGAGTGCGTCTTGTTTGCGGATGTGATGACGGATTCCATCAAACGGCTGGTTGAGCTGACGGATTACCGCCGGGGTATTCAGGAAAAATACAACAGGGAACACGGTATTGTCCCCCAGACGGTGAGCCGTTCCGAACAGGGGCAGTTGAAGTTGTACGCAGAGGATGATGAAGAGTCCTTCCGCGTAGCGGAGGATGAAGCCGGGTATGGTTTGGAAGAGCGCATTGCCAGGCTGGAGGCGGAAATGAAGGAGGCTGCTTCCCATTTGGAATTTGAACGCGCCGCCTTGATTCGGGATGAAATCAGGCAGATGCGTGGAGAATATGGAAAAGGCAGGGGATAATATCCGGCGTGATGAATTGGGGATGAGCTTTCTGGTAGGATGGCATGCTGTTTTTTCGTGATATTTGTCCATCTTATTCTTGGCCGTCATTTGACGGTGATTTGGATATTGGGTTTAACAGTTAATTGCTTAAAGAATTCTGCTGATGTGACGTCAGTGTTCCGGACCGGAGTCCGCTGTCAACGTGAAATATTCTAAGAAGGCCTTACACCGATGGGGAAGTATATGAAGGGCTCTTTGTTCCAGTCTTTTCTTATATATAAGAATTTCTCATGATAAGCACTTGCCGAAGTGGCAAAGGGTATGGCGGATGACAGAGGATTCCCAGGCTGGCAGCAGTAGCTGTCTGATTATCCTTTGCCGGTTATGTTCCCCATTTTATTTCTTGATGCAGCCGGCTGCGTCAAAGGCGCCGGGCAATGTATGGTCAGGAAGGGCCCATTTGCCATCGTCTGAAGAAAAGATTTGCATAAAAAATACTTGCGTATTTGGAAAAAGCCTGTAATCTCCTTCCACCATGACCCGCAAAGGTGGTATCAATAAAACCCGCAAGGCAGTCGCCAAGCGTTTCAAGGTAACCGGCACGGGCAAGGTACTGCGCCGTAAACAGGGCAAGCGCCACATCCTCCAGAAGAAGTCCAGCAAGCGCAAGCGCCAGCTTGGCAAGGTGGCTCTGGTGGACGAGACGCAAGTCTGGGCAGTCAAGCAGAACCTGCCTTTCGCCTAAACCGCGGAAACGCTCGACTAATGCCGAGCTTTCCCCCCGCTGAACGGGGGGCCTTCATGCAGCCTTCTTCCGATGAGAAGATAAGAACAGGCGAGACTGCAGGGAGGTGAGGAAGAACAGTCTGTTCAAGATAGAAATAGAAATAAGCTATGCCACGTGCCACTAATGGACCGGCCTCTCGCAAGCGTCGTAAGCGCATTCTCTTGCGTGCCAAGGGTTTCCGCGGTTTCCGCAGCAAACTCTTCCGCTACGCCAAGGATGCTGTTTACAAGGCTTGGCAGTATGAATACCGCGACCGTAAGCGTCGGAAGGGACAATTCCGCCGTCTTTGGATCGCCCGTATTTCCGCTGCCGTCCGCGACCGCGGTCTGACCTATTCCCGCTTTATGGAAGGCTTGAAAGCCGCCAATATCGATTTGGACCGCAAGGTTCTTGCCGATTTGGCCGTCTCTGACGAAAAGGCTTTTGACGCTATCTTCGCTCAAGCGAAGAAGGCCATTGAAGCCAAGGATGGCGCCGCTCTCCGCGCCTGAATGTGCGGGAGTTTCCATCTGTTCAGTAAACGTTAACCGACAGCCTCCGGAAATAATTTTCCGGAGGCTGTTTTCATGTCCGGATATGACAGTTCCGGCCGTTGGCATTTTCCTGTAAATGCCTTATGGAGCAGGTGTTCGCACGTTCATCATTTAGTGCGCCAGCCAGTTTCTCTTATTGCAGCGTCGATTTTCCCATGCCGGCTGGGAAAAATCCTGTTTCCGCCAGTGCGCATTTTTGTTAAGAACACAATGGCTCTTTAATCATTGCTTCCAATTCCGGAGGCATTTATTGCAAAGGCTGTTCAGGGATTCGGACAGAAAAGCGGGCTGCGGCGTTTGATGCCCCGCCGGTTTTTCTCCTGGTAAAAAAGGCGCTTTTATTCGTCCAGGTTCCGGGGCGGGATGATGCCGCCTCTCCCAGAGGCACCGCTCGAAAAAAGGGGACGCGGTCTTTTACTTGCGGCTTCAGAATTCCCGGAAGGTAAAGGCTGTTTTCTGGGCTGTCAGGCACCTTTTGAAATCCATTTGGAATATCAGCATCCACTTTGTCATTAGGACATCTTTGAAGCTTGTTCTCCGGAGAGGCCCGTGGTAAGTTAGACGGCAAAAACTACCATGGATAGCATTCTTTCCGTCCTTGCCACCATCGCCATTATTTTCGGCGTGGTGATGTTGTTTAACTTCATGATTTTTATTCATGAACTTGGTCATTTTTTCGCTGCCCGCTGGCGTGGTCTGTATGTGGACAGGTTTCAAATCTGGTTTGGCCGTCCCATCTGGAAAAAAACGGTTAACGGCGTGCAGTGGGGGCTGGGGTGGATTCCGGCCGGAGGTTTTGTATCCCTGCCGCAGATGGCTCCTATGGAGGCCATTGAAGGACGTGCGGAGCTTCCCAAGGATTTGAAGCCGGTTACTCCCTTGGACAAGATTATCGTGGCCGCCGCCGGGCCTGCCGCTTCTTTTCTGCTGGCTGTGTTGTTTGCCGTGGCTGTCTGGATGGTGGGCAAGCCGGATGTGGAGATGGGGGTGACTACGGTCGGTTTTGTTGCTCCGGACAGCCCTGCGGCTCAGGCCGGCATTCTTCCCGGCGACAAGATTGTGAAAGTGGACGGCCATCCTGTGGACAAGTGGGCGGGCAATATGGAAGGCGTGCGGGAATTGATCATGCTGGGCGAGCATGACCGGGTGGTTTTTACGGTGCAGAGACCTGGACATGAAGGAGAGATGGAAATTTCCTGCGGATTCCGGATTCCGGAAACGTCCTGGTGGCAGCGCTCCGGCATGCGTCAGGTGGGGTTGATGCAGGCCATGCCCTGCGTGATTGGGGAAGTGATCCCCAATTCTCCTGCCGCCCTGGCCGGATTGAACCCGGGCGATAAGATTACGGCCGCCAATGGAGAACGCCTCTGGAACCCTGCCGCACTGGATGTTCTGCTGAAGAAGAATGAACCGCTCTTGCTGGATGTGACGGACGGGGCCGGAGTTGCAAGGCAGGTGAATATCCAGGGGAAACTTCCGGAGAATTGGCACAATGGTGCGGACGGTTCCCTGCTCAAAGGGGCCCAGCCTATTCTGGGCGTGAGCTGGGACCTGAGTTCCGTGGGCCGTGACGTCACCGTCCATCCTTCTCCGTGGGCGCAGATCAAGCAGAGTCTGAAATGGATGGGGGATACCCTGGCGAAGGTGGTAGCTCCCGGCAGCAGCGTGGGAGTGGAGCATCTTTCCGGACCTGTGGGCATTGCCAATCAGTTTTATAAGATGTTCTCTCTGGATGAAGGGTGGAAGCTGGCCCTGTGGTTTTCCGTGGTGTTGAACGTGAACCTGGCAGTTCTGAATATTCTGCCTCTTCCGGTGGTGGATGGCGGCCATGTGGTCATGAATGCCGTTGAATTGATTTTCCGGCGGCCCCTGAATACAAAAGTCCTGGAATTCGTCCAGTTCGGCTTTGTGTTCCTGCTGATGGGGTTCTTCCTGTTCGTGACATTCAAGGATGTGGGGGATTTCTTTGGCAAGAAGCCGGACAAGCTGCCCACCCCGGTATTCAAGGCCGTCGCGGATTAGTTGCGGACGGCGTTTTTATTCCGGCCTGTTCCATGAAGCAGTCACTGGCGGCGCGTTTCCTGTTCCGGGTGGTGGTGCTGGCGTTTCTTGTGTATGCCATGCTGCTTACCTGGTGGACTCCTTTCACCGGGGACAGCTTGATGCATTCCGTGTTCGGGGCGGACCACCGCCTTGCCTTTCAGCCCGTGCTGGAGCGGTGCTGGTGGTCATACATGCACTGGAATCCCCGGCTGGGGGAATTCCTCGCTATTTTTACGGCTACGGCGGGAAAATGGCTTTTTCTGGCCGTCAATCCCTTCGTGCTTCTTTCCCTGGCGTTGATGATGTTTTTCCTGGCGCAGGGAAGAAGGGTCAATTCCGGAAACTGGCGGGATGTGCTGCTGTTTGCCGCAGGGGCGCTTCTTTTGCTTACGTCTTCATCCAGGCCGGGCATCACGATGTTCTGGCTGTCCGGAGGGACCAATTACGCATGGTCGGCCGCCATCTGGCTGGGTTTCCTGTGCCTGTACCGCTCCTTATGGGCAGGAACTTCCCGGATTCGGGACACTCCTTTTTCCTGGTTCTGGATAGGCGTCACGGCGTTTGCCGCCGGCATGACGAATGAGAACCAGATTCCCGCTTCCCTGGGCATGCTGTTCGTGTACTGGTTTTACGCTCGCAGCCGGGGAATGGTTCTCCCCCGCTGGTTCTTCATTGGCTGGGGATTCCATGCGTTGGGAGGGGCCTTTCTTCTGCTGGCTCCGGGCAATGCCGCCCGCCTTCATTCGGAAACGGCGGGCGGCGCTGCCGTCCTTCATTCCTGGGGAGAGCGTTTCGGCGCTATTCCAGAACTGGTAAACGCCTTTTATGAATTCATGCCGATTCCTAAAATGTTGCTGGCCGTTGCCACCGCCGCTCTGATCCTGCTGACTGTGAAAGCGGGGATGAAAATCTGGCGGGGGGAGGCCGGGCGGCGCATGTGCGCCTCCCTGCTGTTTATTCTGGTGGCTCATGCCATGGCAATCAGCTTTTTTGTACGTGTGATTCCGGCATGGCACGCCATGTTTTCCGCTACGGTGTTGATGATGACGGGCATTCTGGGGTTGTACGGAGTATGGATGGAGGCTGTGCAAAGGCGCTGGATTCCATTCTGCGTGCTGCTGGCGGCGGCTGGCGCGGCCCTGTGGATATGCTCCGGATATCTGAAGGCTTTTCCCCGTATCCACCGCCAGTGCGAGGAACGGAACATGTTCATCCGCCGTGAATTGGAACAAGGCAAGAAAAACATTACGGTTCCTCCTTATGATTCCGTGCCGTTGGCTCCTTATGTTTCCGTGATGTGGCGCATGAGCAGCGGGGATCCGGATGAATTTATCAATCGTTCCATGGCCCGGTATTTGGGGATTGAAAGCATCCGGGTGGCTGTTCCTGAACCTTGACGGCTTATTTTTTGCCGTTTTACTGATCCGTTTCCGGGCGGCCTTTTTTATTTAGATACCGGCTAATGTCCGCGGATCAACAATCCGGTGAGTGCCGGGTTGTCTCAATAAAAATCCATTTTATTCTCATTAAACATGTTATATATTTCTATCATCTTGATGGAAGATGACTGATGCCATAAAAAATAAATGTAGTATATGATTAAGTTTTCATGATTTCCATTGACACCGGATTGTTGAACCGGTTTACTCTCTTTTGTCATGAAGAAATCCTTATTTTCTTTAGCTTTGATCGCGAGTTCCCTGCTTGCAGTACAGGCGGCGACGGTACAGATTGATTTCGGACGCAGTGACGCCACGACGGAAGGCGCTCTCAATATGAATTATGATAACGCCTCCGCCTCTTTGGGCAGCATGCCGGGAAGCGTTTCTTTGGCGTGGAGCACGGCCGGAGGATATGTATCGGAAAACGGTTATACCACCACCAAGACGGCTGAGGAAGAAGCAGATTGGAAAAATCCTTTCAACGGCAGCATGCCTTTCAGTCTGGGGGACACCTTTCGTGACGGTCTTTTAACGCAAACGGCCGATGGTTCCGGTTATTTCACCGTAACGTTCAGTGGTCTTGCCGCCGGGGAATATGCCTTGTCCATCTTTGGAGGTTTCACAGGCAAGGACGTGTTTGCCGGTCAGACTTGGACGATCGGAAACGCCGATGCTTCCAATGCCGTGTGGACAAGCTTCGGTACAGATGCCAGCGGGAACTGGGCCGAAATTTCTTCCGTGACGGGAGATAATTCCGGCGTTCTGACTCCGGGAAATGCTGGAACTTCCAGCGCTACCGCCAATAAAGGGCTTTATTCCTCGGTGGAGAACATTGTCGTGGGGGAAGACGGAACGCTTACCCTTACGATTCAGGGGAATGGTTCCAGCTCTTACGGCCGGACGGCCCTCAATTATCTTGCCCTGACGCAGGTTCCGGAACCCGCTACGGCAGCATTGAGCCTGCTGGGCGCTGCTGCTCTGTTCCTGCGCCGCCGCAGGGCCTGATCCGGAAAGCAACAAAGCCTTGTTATCAACGCCGCTCCTAATTCACACGGAGCGGTTTTTTTATTTGGCGTTTTTCCTCTTCCTGTCTGTGCGGCAGGGCATTTCTATTCCAGCCTGTTTTCCGGGTTCCCCTTTCCCATACTGGAAATGAGCAGGAATAGGAGTGAAGCGCGGGAAAATACAGGGAAACGGATTTGTCCGGAAAGAAAGGCTTATTGGATGGGAACGGTTTCCTTTAAGCAAGTGGAAACAATGATGCGCGTTATGCGTTCCAGCGGTATTCCGGTGATTCTGGACACAATGCGGGCATAAGCATTCAATTGGTTTGAGTGGCGCTCGCGCAGTTGTTCCGGGGATTCGGCATGATCCGTCTTGAAGTCCACGATGACGGCGGCTCCGTCATCAAGAATCAGCCTGTCAATGATGCCGGAAATCCAGTTGTTCCCGTCAATGGCTTCAATACGCTGTTCCTTCATGATGCGCGCCGTTTCCGGAGACGTGAAAAGTCCGCGGATGGATGGGATTTCCATACACTCCGCTACGATGCGTTCCGCCTCCGTAGCAGGGTGGAGAGCCCACTCCGGCTTGTTTTCATCATCCCAGCGGGTAATCCGTTCAAACACGGCATGGACGGCGGAACCAAGCGCGGCGGCCTTCCCTGCGCCCGCGTGTTTTTCTCCCCGGAGCGGGGAGGCTTCCTCCGACAGGCCGGAGGGGGATATCCGTTCTCTGGCCAACGGTTTTTGCGTCGGCCATTCCAGCGCGCTTTCCTCCGCGCGTTTGTGTATGATTTCCGGGAATTCCGCGTACCACCCTTCAAGACCGCGGGAGTACAGGCATGACGCTCCGGATTCCGGAAGTATGTCTTCCGTTCCCCGGTTGAGGGACCGGATAGAGGAACGGACCACTTTCCACATGGAATCTGCCGTCTCTTCTCCCTTGTCTTCCCGGTACGGGAGGATAACGTAGGTAGCCCGCTTGGCCCGGGTAAGCGCCACATACAGCTTGCAGAATCCGTCAAATTGCTGTCGGGCGCGCCATTCCCGGTAAAGTTCCCGGAATTGCGGAATTTCTTGATAGATTTCTTTGGGCGGTTTGATGACGATTCCTTCTATTCCACCATCCCTGTTTTTTTTGACGAAGTGAGTCAAATGCGTGGCGTTTGCGAAAGGAGTATCCCTGCCGATCTGGGGCAGGATGACGATGTCAAATCCCAGCCCTTTGGATTTGTGGATGGTCATGATGCGGACAATTCCCGCGGCGGGATCTTCCCGCCGGGTCAGGTCCTCCATGCGCCTGATCCATTCATCCAGGGAAACGCTCTGTTCGTCCACCTGTTCCGCCTCATTCTGCCAGACGGCCAGTCGGTCGCGGTGGAAGTCCGTCAGTTCCGTTCCTCCCCGGAGCAGACGCCGTTCCAGTTCCTCCATGACGGCGGCGTAACCGTCCCGTTCCAGCAGGAAGCGCCATTCTTTCCACTCCATGCTTTCCGGGCATCCCGGCGTGATGAGAGGCCGGAGAGGGGAGTGGGTGAGCAGGCCGACGACAAAGGGATCTCCCGGCATCAGCAGCCAGCGGAAGAAGTACAGCAGGTTTTTCCCCAGCGGAGAGTCCACGCCTACCGGAACGTCGTCACACACTTCTGCGGGGATGCCGTGATCCGTCAGCCATCCCTTGATGACAAGAGCCTGGTTCTTCGTACTGACCAGTATCGCTGTTTCCAGGCCGCGACGCAGGGCTCCTGTACGCTCCAGAATATCAGCCGCCGCCTGGCATACCAGGTCATTGGCAGAGACGTTTTCCGTCTTGGGCGCCTGCCAGATTTGGGAGGCGCCGGGGCGGCCTTCCAGATGGGGGGCGCACCGGTGCTCCGGATATTCCCCCCATTGTTCCAGGGCGGCGGGTTCGCACCCGGGCGCTGTCCGGGCATAGTCGCAAATATCGTTGACCAGATCCAGCACAGGCTGGACGGAGCGGTAGGAAGTGGACATGCCGCGTTGTTCCAGTTGAAGCTGTGAAGAAACGGAGCGGAACAGCTCCGGGTCTCCGCCGCGCCACTGGTACACGCTCTGCTTGATGTCCCCCACCACGAAAATGCTGCCTTCATTTCCGGCCTTGGATTCCGCCAGATCATCCAGGAAAGGCTTGATGACGCGCCATTGGGGCTGGGACGTATCCTGGAATTCATCCAGCATCCAATGGTCGTAACGGCAGTACATGCGGTATTGCAGATCCCGTTTAAGTTCCGGCGTAATGGTGCCCCCTCCCAGCATGCGCGTAACGTCGTGGAACAGGAACCTCCCCCTGTTGCGGACCAGGGAGGAGTATTTGCCCTCAAACAGGAGCATCAGTCCGTGCGTGGCGCGTGTGCGGCGCAGCGTGTGCAGGGCTTCCATGCGCAGCCAGCTTTGGATGAGTTTTTCCAGAGCAGGCGTCCAGAAATCCCGGAATTTTTCCCGCGCCTCTTCCACGGTAATGGCCCAGGGGGAACCTCCCTCTGTGCGGAAGCGCACGCGGCCCAGCCTGGCGTATTGGGAAAATCCGTTCAGGAAGCGCAGGAACAGTTCTTTGTTTTTTACGCCGTTTTTCCCTTCCGGCGCAGGAGTTTGCTGAACCTGGAAAACCAGGGAATGCAGTACGGAGTCAAATTGTTCCAGGGGAACGGGAGGCGCTAGCTCCTCCAGTGTGAAGCCCAGTGTGACGGGGTTTCCCCACATCCCGGCATCCGGCACATCCAGAAAAAGTTCGTGATAGGTGCTCAGGCGGCGCATCATGGAATTCTCCGCGTCCGCGGCTTCCGCGTCAGAATCCGCCCCGGAAAGGAAGGCATCTTCAAAGTCCTTCCTTCGCTCCCTGTTTACGGAGCATTCCCGGTACAGGGAGAGCAGGGCTTCACGGCGCGCCAGTTTCTCCGCCGTGGGGTCAATCATGCTGAAGCCGCTGACTCCCAGTTCAAAGGCGCTGGCGGAGGCAATCTGGGCAAACAGGCTGTCAATGGTGCAGAGGTTGAGCCGCGCCAAATTCTGCACCAGAATGTGCAGTAAATGGAGGAAGCGTTCCCGATGCAGGTTTTCCTCCTTCCATGCCTCCGGAGCGCCGGGCCAGAGACCGGGTTCCCCGTCCGTTCCTTTGATAACCGCCCATAGCCGTTCTTTCAGCCGCGCCGCGCCTGCCTCATCCGTGGCCCCCGCGGCCAGGTCTGTCAGAATGCGGTCCTTGAATTCTCCCGCCGCTTTTCGGGTGAACGTAATGGCGATGAGGCGTTCGGGGTGGTTGCCGCCGTTCAGCGCCAGCAACCCCAGGAAACGCAGGGAGAGCTGGTAGGTTTTTCCCGTTCCGGCGGAAGCGGAGATCAGCATGTTGGTCAGGGGCGGCATCTTAGAAAGGCAGGTGGGGGGTGAGGCGGAGGCCCAAAAGATCCTGCAGGCTTTCCCTCCGGGAAGTCATCAGGTCCTTGAATACGTCATAAGAGGGCGGTGGCCAGCCCAGTTCCTCCGCGGTGATGAGCCCGCGGCCTTCATAAAGAAGCTTCATCAGTTCCACCGCCCAGGAACGGGCGCTGTCCAGCGCGCATTCCTCATATCCGGGCATGGTGTCGTGGAGGGTGTCCCAGGAGGAGATTCCGATATCCATGGGATTGGCGGGAAGGTTGTAATAGGCCGCTGAGGGAGCGCCGCCGTAGGTTTCCGAGGCCCACAGCACATAAACGGGAAGCTGCAGGTCTTTCCAGCGCGCGTGCGCCAGCTTCCCGTTTTTCCGTCGTTTGGTGTAGGGATGCAGGGCTGGGGAAAGCAGGGACAGGGCGTCCGGCCGTCCGAGCGGTTCTAGATGCTTTTTTTCACAGGAGGAGGCCGCTCCGGTTTTGTAGTCAATGACCCGTATGCGCCCGTCCGCATGGCGGTCAATACGGTCAATACGGAATTTCATGGGGAAGCCGCCCAGTGTCCAGTTCTCTACCTGACGCTCAAAGGCAATGCAGGACCATCCTTCCTGAAGGGCCTGCAAGTGCTGAACGGCGTAAACGGAAAGCCTCTGTTCCATGGAGCGTTTTTGCAGCAGCAGGGGCATGAGGGGGGAGGGGCCGTATTGTTTCCGGAAGGTTTGTTCCAGTATTTCCGTGATGGCGGCCTGAAGGGAAGCTGCGTTCATGCCGTCTTTCAGGACGGCGTGTTCCCGGCAGAAGCATTCCAGCACGTCGTGCAGCATGGTGCCCAGTTCATTGGCGGCCATATCTTCTTTGTCCGGCAGGAATTCTTCCTCATTCATGTGCAGAGCCTCCTGCGTCCAGAAACGCATGGGGCAGGACAGGAACCTTTTGAGGACGGAGGGGGAGAAGGGCTTCCCTCTTTCCTTCCACGGGTTTTTGTAGCCGGGCGCCATCGCGCCGATGTCCGCAGCGGTCTTCCAGCCTTCCTCGGGTTGGAGGTGCCAGTTTCCTCGCTGGTAGGGCAGGGGTGCGGGCGCATCGCTGATTTCCTGGAAAAGCAGTTCTACGCGGTGCGGCAGCTCCGCCTCCGGGCAGCGCATGAGCAGGGAGGATGGGGTCAGAGGATCATTCCTGCTGCTGGTCCGGGAGAGAAGGATGGTGAGGCTGCCTTCCCGTTCGCGGGAATGGAGCAGGGCGGTCAGCAGAAAACTGTCCCGGGCTTTCTTCCGGTTAAAGGAATCAATGCCCAGGGTTTCCCGTAGTTCCTCCGGCATGAACTGGTCGGAAACGCCTCCTTCCGGTACGGTCCCTTCGTTTAGTCCCGTGAGAATGAGGTTTTTTTCCGGGCGGAAGTGAACTTCCATCCAGCCCAGGGAATCCAGCGCCGCATGAGCTTTTCTCCTGTTTCTGACGCGCAGCGGCTGGAGGCATTTCATCAGGAGCAGGAGAGCCGTCTCCGGGCTGGAAAACGCGGTGGAGCGCTGTTGCAGACGCATGAGTCCGGAAAGGCAGGAATGGAACATTTCCATGGCTTCCGTCTCCGGGCCATAGATGGCTGCCAGGGCCGGGAACCATTCCATCAGCCGTTCCCCCAGCATTCCCGGTTCCGCCATCCGGTTCCGCCATTCCAGAATGGCCTGGATGGAAGGAAAGGCTTCGGGATAAGCCTCTTTCAGCCTGGAAAGCAGGTATTCTTCCGTTTCCGGAAGGTATTTCTGCTGGATTTTGTCCAGCGCGGCGCAGCAACTCTGCTGATTCCTTATCCCTAGGGAGGCGCAGAGCAGGGAGGAGCGCGCCAGGGAATAGACGGGGCGCGCCGTCCCTTTTTCCTCCAGCGCCCGCTGGAGATTGCGGAGCAGGTCCATGACGCCGCTTCCGGCAAAAGGCTTCCCTTCCGGATTGTGGAGGCCCCAACCGTATTGGCGCAGGGCTGCGTCCAGGGCGACGTTCATGTCAGGATCGCAAACGCCCAGGGCGATGTCCGGCGTTTCTCCTTCCGCTGTGCGGGCGATGATGCGGCACGTTTCTTCAGCCAGCCGTGCCGGATTGGCCGCAATTTTGATTTGGTCGTCGCGGATTTTGATGGGGCGCCGGGACCACTCTTCCGGCAGAGGGCATCCCCAGGAATCAAAGGAGGCGGCTTCTTCCTCCGGCGCGTGGATCCATATCTGGACGGGTACGCCATTGCTTTCCGCATGCCGGAGGGCATGGCGCAGAGGGGCCGGAACCTCCGCTGCGCAGGCCAGAATAATATTTCCACCTGTTTCCCTCAGGGAGTTCAGTAGCCGGGGCGGGGCTTCCGCCTTCATGGAGGTTCTGTTTTCAAGCTTCCAGCTTTCCAGTTGTTGCGTGCATTGTTCTTCCAGCCTTTCCATGTCCGTCCAGCGTTCGTCTCTGCCCGCACAGGCATGGTGGGCCATGATGCAGGAGACGCCCTGGTTCGCCATGGCGTGCCTCAGGTTTTGCAGGCTGCCGGCCATTTCCAGCATGCTGGAAAAATCCTCCGGCATGGGGCGGGGAAACAGGCGGGGATAAAGGCGATGGGGAGAGTCCCCCAGAGCCAGGAGCCACCCGGCCAGTTCTTCCGGAGCGGACGCCGTTTCTTCCTTTTCTTCCATCCGGGGAAACTGGTCTGCCGGAATGACCTGGGGAGCGAAGATTGCCTGTGTACGGGAAATGGAGGCGAGGAATTCCCTCAGCTGCCTCCCGGATTCCCGTGTGGGAACCAGCACCAGATGCCGGTGGAAGTCATTTCCCAGGGAAAGCAGGCGTTCCGCCACGGCCCGGCAGGCCGGTTTGTCCCAGGATAGAAAGAATCGGTTCATGGCAGGGAAGCAGGAATCCCCGGAAAGGGGAAAAGTTGAGGGCTACATGGGAATGCTATATCAGAATGGCTGAATTTCCCATCTATTTTTTCATGATTAACGGGGCGGCGCATAGCGGGCCGTGAGGTGAGCGGGCTTTGGCCGCATGTTGGCGGAGAAGGGAGGAACTTTTTTGCCTTTCCGGTAGGGCGTGGCGGCGGAAATCCGGAGGAATGGCGTGTTTATTGTTCCTGGACGGCCCGTTTTCCCCCGGTTCCGGTGACCAGAAGCACGCCTGTAAAGACCAGCAGGACGGAGAGGACTTTCATCCATCCGAAGTGGTCCATGCCCCACATCACCGCCACGGATGAGGCAATCACCGGCTGGCAGTAATTGTACATGCTGACGGCGGTGGGTTTCAGCCGCTGCTGGGCGAAAGACAGGCAGATATAGCTGACAAAGGTAGCCAGAGCCACCACGTAGGCAATGCCCAGCCATGTTTGTGCGGGGAGGGCGGAATAGTGGATGGACCCCACTTCCCGGAAGGTGAAGGGGAGGCAGACGGCGGCGGCATACGTAAACATCCATTTCAGCAGGGTGACGGGCGAGTATCTGCCAATCAGGTTCTTAAAGAAGACAAAGTAAACGGCTACGCTGCACTGGGAAGCCAGGCAGAGAATGTCCCCCAGCAGGTTGTTGTCTCCCGGGAGGGCCGCCGCATGCCCTCCGCTGCCGGAAACCAGCAGAATGGCTCCGATGGCGCTGGCGCAGACCCCGATGATTTTTTCCCCGTGACCATTTCCCGGAGGACGAACGCCGCCAGAATCATGGTCAATACCGGCGTAATGGTGATGATGATGGCCGCATCCGCCGGGGAAGTGAACCCTACGCCCACCGTGAAAGCCATCTGATTGAAAATGATTCCGAACAGGGAGGCGTAAAACAGGGGCAGGCGGTGCTTCCTCTCTATGGGTTCCCCTGGCACGAAAGCGGAGGCCAGCCAGAACAGGATGGCCGCTCCCAGCAGGCGGAATGTGGCGAGAGAAGCGGAACTTACTTCTCCCTGCTGCATGACCAGTTTACTGACGGGAGACATGAGGCCCCAGATGACGGCCGCCGCTCCCATCGCGATATGTCCTTTCAGCGTTTCTGACGGCATGGTGCGGCCCGCTGCGCGGCGGGCCGCATATTCTCCGCTTCCGCAAGCGGATTGCAAGAGTTTTATGGGTGTTCCCGGCAAAGATAAAAAACGGAAGATGGTTTCTCTGTCCGTCAGATAATTCTGCGCCTGGAATGAATATGGGAGTCAACGCGGCAGGCATGGTTCCGGCTTCAGGCGATGCCGGGAACTGTTCCCTCTTTTTCCGGGGAGCCGGATGAAGAAGGCCCGATGAAGAGAGCGTTGTGGTTTAATTGCCAGAAGGCTGCGGATTCCCGGCGTGAAATCCCCTCCATATTGAGATAACGCGTGCGGAGCAGAGACAGGCTGGAGTGCCCCATGTCCATTTGCAGGGAGGAAAAATCCCTGAATTGCCTGGCGTGGTAGCTGGCGAAGGTGTGGCGGAGCACGTCCGCCTGCCATGGCCTGCCGGTCAGGGCGGAGAAACGCGCCCTGACCTGTCGCCATTTTTGTTTCCAGTTGGCGGGGGTGACGGGCATGTCTGCGGGCCTCCTGACGCGTTTCAGGATGCTGGACAGCGCGGGCTGGAGGCTGACATGGCGCGCCCCGCCCGTTTTGGAGTGTTGCGGCGGGATGGAGATTACCTTGTCTTCCAGGCAGACGTGTTTCCAGCGGAGCCGCTCCACTTCCGCCGGGCGGATTCCCGCAAACAGCATGATGCCTGCCGCCGCCAGACATTCCCCGTGGTGCATGTCCCCGGCCAGGCGCAGCAGCAGGGAGCATGCCTGCACGGGCAGGGCGGCAATGCGGCGTTCCTTGATGACGGGGATATCCACCCCCGCCGTTGGGTTGCGTTCCGCCCAGCCGCGGCGTATGGCGTGGGAGCAGACCGCGCTGAGGGCCGCCCGGCCATTCAGAAAGCGTCGCGGCGTGCGGAAACTGCCGTTGAGCCATTCCCGGCAACTGGCGGCATCCAGCCCGCGCACCTGCCGCCGGGCCAGATCCGGCCTGTCCCGGAGCAGTTTGCCCGTCAGAGTGCGCAGCCCTTTTAAGCTGACTGGGCGCAGACGGTCTTTTTTACTCTCCAGCATATCCTGCGCCGCCTGGGCTACGCTGACGCTTTGTTCCATTTCTTCCAGGTTTTTTGCCCCCAGCAGGATAATGCGGCGCGCTCTTTTCAGGGTTCCCCTGCCTCCGCGCAGGCTTCCCGCGGTTTCCAGAGCCTGCATGCCCAGCATGAAAACTTCCGCCGGGCTGACCTTTCCGCCCGTCAGCAGGGCGCAAACCTGTTCCCATGGTTCCTGATGATGTTCCATACGGGATGAAATAATGGATGTTGGCGCAACATGTGCATCAAGCTCGAAATGTTGAAAATGAAAGGAAAAAAGAATGAGTGGAATGAACAATATTGCTGCTATTTTGTTGGATGGCTTCTGTATATAATTTATAATAAATGCATACGGAAATAAGGTAGCATGTTGCGCCAACATACTCTGAACGGGTGCTGACTCCTCTTCAGATAGAACAGGCCGTTGCGGAAGCATGGGAAACGTGGAAGCATGCGGACGGGGATTCCCTGATTTTTGACTTTCTCCTGGCCTATGGGCTTCCCAAATCCAGCGTCAGCCGCCTGAAAAGCGGCGCCTTAAATGCGGCCGCCCGTCCGGGGGATCTGCTGTGGAAAAAAAAGCTTTTTTACAAAAGGGCGGAGCCGGGGCTGCTGATGAGCGCGGTTGACGCCTGCCGCCGGGATCCGGAGGTATTGAAGTACGCTCCCCGGTTCATCATCGTCTGTGATGGCGGTTCCTGGGCCGCGGCGGACATGAAAACCGGGGAAGCCCTGGAATTCCCCCTGAAGGATCTGCCCCGGCATTATGACTTTTTTCTTCCCTGGGCGGGGCTGGAGAAGACGGTCATCACGCTGGAGAATCCAGCCGACGTTCGCGCCGCGGAGAAGATGGGGAAAATATTTGACTCCCTGAAAAAAGATAACCCGGGGCTGGACAGCCACGCCATGAATGTGTTTATGGCGCGCCTGCTGTTCTGTTTTTTCGCGGAAGACAGCGGAATTTTTGAGGAAGAACGGCTTTTTACGGATTTCATTGAACGCGCTACGGCTTCGGATGGATCCGACCTGCGGGAACAGCTGAAACGGGCATTTGCCGTCATGAATCTTCCGCCGGGCAGCCCGGAACGCGCCGCCGTCCCGGTTTCCGCGGCGCGTTTCCCTTACGTCAACGGCGGCCTGTTCCAGGGGGTGCACGCCGTGCCGCGCTTTTCCTCCCGTTCCCGGAAAGCGCTCATTGACGCGGGGAATCTGGATTGGTCAGACATCAATACGGATATTTTCGGCAACATGTTCCAGGCCTGCGTGGCACCGGACAAACGCTCCTGCCTGGGGGAGCATTACACTTCCGTTCCCAACATCATGAAGGTGCTGCGCCCTTTGTTCCTGGAAGAGCTGGAAAACGCCGCCCGGCAGGCCCGGGGCCATGAAGCCCGGGCCAGGAAGTTTATTGAGAGGCTCAGCAACATCCGTTTTTTTGACCCCGCCTGCGGCTCCGGCAACTTCCTGATTGTGGCGTTCAAAGAAGTGCGCCGGCTGGAAATGGAGGTGCTGGAAAGCGTGCCCGCTCTGCTGCCCATGCCCTCCGTTTC
Organism: Akkermansia sp. 54_46; assembly: GCF_001917295.1. Classification (NCBI taxonomy): domain Bacteria; kingdom Pseudomonadati; phylum Verrucomicrobiota; class Verrucomicrobiia; order Verrucomicrobiales; family Akkermansiaceae; genus Akkermansia; species Akkermansia sp. 54_46. Next base: position 170,180 of record NZ_MNUD01000036.1, on the reverse strand, counting down.
CATCAGCCAGTTTTACGGCATTGAAGTAGATGACTTTGCCCATGAAATCGCCATGCTTTCCCTCTGGCTGGCGGAACACCAGATGAATCAGGAGTTTTTTGAACGCCTGGGCAAACGGGTGCCTACCCTGCCGCTCCGCCCCAATGAGCACATCGTGCTGGGCAACGCCCTGCGCCTAGACTGGGAAACCGTGTGCCCGAAGACGGCTCCCGCTCAGGCTGCGCCCCTTTGGACGGTGGAACCCCTGCTTCAGCGCGCCGCGCCAGACGTCAGAGAGCCGGAGATTTATATCTTCGGCAACCCGCCGTATCTGGGTGGTAAAAAGGAGAATGAAGAGCAAAAACAGGAACAGGAAAATATATTTTCCAAATACGGCAATAATTATCGAGATTTGGATTATGTTTCCTGCTGGTTGATGCTGGCTGCCGAGTATATGCAGCATTCTTCCGCCAGATCGGGGTTTGTGTGTACCAATTCCATCACTCAGGGTACACAGGTGCCGAATTTATGGAAGCCCATCTTGGGATTGGGTGTGGAAATTGGTTTTGCTTACGCATCGTTCAAATGGAGCAACAACGCGAAATATCAGGCAGGGGTTTCTTGTGTGATCCTCGGCCTTTCCCACAGGGATGAATGTCCTGATAAAACGTTTTACCAAGAGAATAAAAAAATGAGCGTTTCTAATATTACGCCTTATTTGACCATCGGGAAAACGGTTTTTGTGGAACAGCGCAATAAATGCCTGAATAAGAATTTTCCCGCTATTCTGATAGGAAATGCTCCGGTAGATGGTGGCCATCTGATTTTGACGGAGACGCAAAAAGATGAATTGGTGGAATTATATCCTGAATCCATATGTCTTATGAAGAAGTATATGGGGGCTGATGAATTGATTAAAGGGAAAAAAAGATATTGTTTATGGATAGAAAATGATCAATATCAATATGCTTTGAGTATTGATAAAGTATGTCAGAGAATAGATGCCGTGAAGTCATTTCGTTTGCAAAGTAAAAAAAATGCAACAAAAAGACAGGCGTTAAATCCTCATCTATTTATGCAACGGACTTATAAACCAACTGAAGCTATCATTATTCCTGGGGTTTCAAGTGAAAAACGAGGGAGAATACCTATGGGTTATGTAAACGATAATGTAATTATCTCTCATCCAGCATATGCTGTTTATGATGCTAAGCCGTGGGTATTTGGCATTCTATCATCTAAAATGCATATGGTGTGGGCATTAATGACTTGTGGACGTTTAGGGACAGGACTTCGTTATTCCGCCACGCTTTGCTACAACACTTTTCCATTGAGGGAACTGACGGAGGGAGAAAAGGCGCGGGTGACGGAAGCGGCGCTGAGGGTACTGGACGCGCGGGAGGCGCATCCGGAAAAGACGCCGGCGGAGTTGTATGATCCGGACAGGATGCCGGAGAACCTGAGGAAGGCGCATGACCGGCTGGATGCGGAGGTGGACCGGCTTTACCGGGTGAAGGGCTTTAAGGATGACGGGGAACGGCTGGAATGCCTGTTTGAGCTGTACCGGGAAATGACGCAGGGGCAACAAACGGAATAAGAAACATGAACATGATGCAGGTCAACTACGGGGCCACGGGGACCAGCACGGCGGTGGACGCGCTGGGGATGCGCGATATGCAGGCGCGCGCGTACGCCAAAAGGCGTGAGCGGTATCTGCTGCTAAAGGCGCCGCCGGCATCCGGCAAGAGCCGTGCGCTGATGTATCTGGCTCTGGATAAGCTGGAACGGCAGGGGCTGCGCAAGGTGATTGTGGCTGTGCCGGAACGGACGATTGGCGGTTCTTTCGCGCCCGTACGGCTGACGGAAAGCGGATTTTTCGCGGACTGGACGCCGGACTTGCGCTACAACCTGTGCACGCCCGGAGCGGATGCCGGCAAGGTGGCCCGTTTTGTGGAGTTTATGGAGAGCGAGGCCCGCATCCTGATTTGCACGCATGCCACGCTACGCTTCGCGTTTGAAAAGCTGGCTACGGAAGCGTTCAGCGGCTGCCTGCTGGGGATAGATGAATTTCACCATGTGTCCGCGGACCGTGAAAGCAGCCGGCTGGGCGCTCTTCTGCATGACGTGATGAGGGAAACGGACGCCCATGTGCTGGCCATGACGGGCTCCTACTTCCGCGGGGACAATGTGCCCATTCTGCTGCCGGAAGATGAAGCCAGGTTCAGCCGGGTAGTGTATACGTATTATGACCAGCTGAACGGGTACAGGCATTTGAAATCCCTGGGGATAGGCTATCATTTTTACCAGGGCCGTTATCTGGACGCCCTGCCGGAGGTTCTGGATACGGACAGGAAGACCATCCTGCACATTCCCCATGTGAACAGCGGGGAATCCACCAAAGAAAAGTATGATGAAGTAGGCCATATTCTGGATATCATGGGCACGGTGGAGGGAGAAGACCCGGAGAATGGCCTCCTTTACGTGCGCCGCCGCGCGGACGGGCGCGTGCTGAAAGTGGCGGATTTGGTGAATGATGAGGCCGCCCACCGCAACAGGCTGGTGGCTTATCTGCGTAAAGTGAAACAGAAGGATGAACTGGATATTATCATTGCCCTGGGCATGGCCAAGGAAGGCTTTGACTGGCCCTGGTGCGAACATGCCCTGACGGTGGGTTACCGGGGGTCTTTGACGGAGATCATCCAGATTATCGGCCGCGCCACGCGCGACTGCCCGGGCAAGACCCATGCCCAGTTCACCAATCTGGTGGCCGCCCCGGCGGCGAAGGATGAGGAAGTGACGCTGGCGGTGAATAATATGTTGAAAGCGGTGACGGCCTCCCTGCTGATGGAGCAGGTGCTGACCCCGGAATTCAAATTCCGGGCCCGTGCGGAGAGCGAGGACGAACGCAGGCCGGGGACGATTCACATCCGCGGATTCAAAGAACCGGGCACCGGGCGTGTGAGGGATATCGTGGAGAATGACCTGGCGGATTTGAAAGCCCGCATCATGCAGGATGATACGGTCAGAAAGCTGATTGCCCATCCGGATGCGGACCCCCGCATCGTCAATAAGGTGCTGGTGCCTAAAATCATTGCGGAACGCTATCCCGGATTGACGGAAGAGGAACGGGAAGAAGTGCGTCAGGCCGTGGTGACGGATTGCGCCATCAGGAGCGGGGAAATCAGGGAAGAGAAGGATTCCGTGAGCGGTCAGAGCCGGGAATTTATTAAGATGGGTGAAAAATTTGTTAATGTTAATGATTTGGATATCAACCTGATAGACGGAATTAATCCCTTCCGCGGGGCATTTGAGATTATGTCCAAGCAACTGACAGCCCCCGTTTTGCGGCTGATACGGGATGCCATTGCGGAAACGCGCATCACCCTGGGGCTGCAAGAGGCCGTTCTGCTGTGGGAATCTGTGCTGGCTTTCAACAAGGCGCGCGGCAGGGAACCTGACCCGAACGCGGAGGATGCCAATGAAGCCACTTTGGGGCAGGCCCTGGTGCTGATACGCAGGGAAAAACGGAGGAGGGCGCGGCATGGATAAGGAAGCGCTGGAAAGAAGGCTTGCTGCCATTTTTGAGGAGGCGGAGGAAGCCGGGATCCACCTGGACAGCAAGCCGGAGCGAGTCCCTGTGAGCAGGGGGGACAGGCTGGCGGAGTCTTTTGAGGAGATCTCCCGTTTTGTGGATGAATGCGGGAGGGAACCGGTCAAGGGGCTATCCATGAATGAACGCAGGCTGGCCGCCCGGCTGGAACAAATCCGTCAGGATCCCGTCAGGGCGGCCCAGCTGCGCCCCATTGACCGGCACGGGCTGCTGCCCCAGCCGCCTGCCACGGTGGAGGAGGTGTTCCATGATAAGAGCATGGAGGCTCTGCTGGAGGATGAAGACGCTGCGGATATTTTTGACGTGAGCGCTCTGCCCCGGCGGGAGCTGCCGGAATATATTGCCAAACGCGTGCCATGCCGGAATTTTGAGCTGTTCCGGGAACTTTTTGCGCGGTGCCAGCGTGAACTGAATGAGGGTAAACGCCATACTTCACGTGTGGCCAATGGGCAGAAAAATGTGCTGGAACAGGGAAATTTTGTTCTGTTGAAAGGGATGCTGGCCTATATAGCCGATAAGGGAGAGACTACGTATAACCGCCGCAAAGAACGGAATAACCGTTTGCGCGTGATTTTTGAAAATGGAACGGAGGCCGATCTGCTGATGCGCTCCCTGTTTTGTGCCTTGTATGACGGCGGCCGCCTGGTCAGCGAGCCGGATGAAACGGAATTGAAGCTGGAAGGCCCCGTAAATGAAGATGACTGCCTTACCGGCTGCGTGTATGTGCTGAAATCCGCCAGCAGGCTCCCGGAAGTGCGGGCCATTCCTCATCTGTACAAAATAGGGGTAAGTTCCGTGCCTCTGGAAGAACGTATTGCCCATGCTCGCCATGAGGCGACGTATCTGATGGCGGATGTCATTCCCGTGAGGAAGTGGGATTGTTACAATCTGGATGCCCGCAAGGCGGAAAACCTGCTTCACCATTTCTTTGCCGCCGCCTGCCTGGATTTGGAAATCAGGGATGGGAGCGGGCGGCTGTGTCGTCCGCGGGAATGGTTTTCCGTTCCTCTGGGGATTATTGAACAGGTGATTCCTCTGTTGCTGGACGGCAGCATTATTCATTACCGGTATGATCCGGAGTCCATGACGTTGGAAAAACGGGCGGGAGACGGAAAAGGAAGGTGAGGGGGAAGGCAGACAGGCCGCTCTTCACCTGACCGGCCTGCTTCCAGAGGCGCCCGGCGGAATATCCGCCGGGGCCATCATGGAATGACGGATATTTCCAGAAGGTCTTATGGCATGGAGATGCCGATTTTGTGTTCCCGGCTGTTGCCGCGGAGTTCCGGGGCGTACATGGCCTCAATGACGGCCGGAAGGGCGCTGAAGCGTCCCGGACGTTCCGCGCGCAGGCGGTGGCTGATCTGGTACTGGCCCATGGGAAGGGAGGAAAGGAAGAGGCGTATTTCCTCATCCCCTATTTCCCTGTAGCCGAAGACGGTTCCCAGCCGGGCGTAGCCGCTGGCGGTTTCCCGGGATTCGCAGCCTGCGGGCTTGGGGTCCAGGAGCATGAGGTATTCCACGTCGTTCTTCGTTTTCACGGTCATCACCACTTCAATGATGTCGCCGCTGGCAATGACGTCCCCGTTTTTCAACAGCGTGCGCCGTGTCAGGTCTCTGCCCTGGGAGACGAGCTCCCCTGCATCCGTCTGGGTGTCCTTCACGGAACCGTCTTTCACCGTTTCCTTCCGGATGCGGTAGTAGGAGCGTTCCACGGTGACGGCATTCCCCGCGGCGGGAATGGGATCTTCCAGGGAGAAGTAGCTGAGGGTGGCATTGGCATAAATGTTCCCTCTGCCCTTTTTCCTGCGGATGGTGATGACATGGCTGCCGTCCGTCAGGTCTTTCCCGCTCATGCGGAAGGCGTTGTCAAAGGTGAACAGGGTTTCTTTCGTACTGGCGATTGTTTTAACCGGAACGCCGTCGTACAGGATTTCCGCTTCCATGTCCTCCATGCCTTCCCTGGTCTGGAGAAGGTAGGCGGACAAGGCTTCCAGACAATCCGCCGTATCTTTGGTGGAGTCCCAGTAGGAACCGTTGGCGCGGTTGTCGAGCAGCCATTTTGCCAGGCGCGCCGTGACGGGATTGCCGGGGGCGCTCTTGGCCATCAGTTTCAGGTAGGCCGCCTGCGTGGCTGCGCTGCTGCCGTACCAGCGCCACCAGTATCCTGCATTGGGAAGGCGCAGCCAGGCGGTTTGCAGGGAATCGTCCTGCTGGAGGAATTGGGAGATGACGGGCATTATCTTGTTGAAGTCGTCCATGCGGTGGGCGTCCAGCAGGATTTCCGCCAGTTGAATCTGGCTGATGACGGGAAGTTCCAGCCTGTCACGGAACAGGTAGCGTTCCATAGGCAGGTTTTTCACGCCGCATTCCGCCAGGACGGAGTAGACCAGGGTATCCGTCGCGGAGGCCGTCAGGCGGTAATTCCCCAGTTTGCGGAGAGCTTCCTTCTTTTCAGGTCCGTCCGGCAGTTGTTCCAGTTTCCGGAATTTGTCTCCTTGTTCAAGAAGAGCTGTCTGGCGTTCCTGATAGTTTTTCAGCCAGCGGACAGCTCCGGAAATCATGCCTTCCGGCACGTTGACCGTGTTTGAAGCAATTTTCAGGCCGTGAGCCACGTGGGCCGTCATGACGGGATCTCCCTCTTCCGCCCCTCCGAACCATCCCCAGGAGCCGTTGGAGAGCTGTTTTTCCCGGAGGGAGGAGATTCCCCTGGCAGCCATCTTTTTCAGCGCGGCTTCATCATAAACGGGGTTGCGTTCCAGTTTTTTCATGACGCTGTCATGGAAGGCCTTGTTCTTGATGTCCCGGGGATTCAGGCTGCGATGGCTTTTCAGCGCCGCTCCGGGATTCAGGCCGAGTTGCTTGAGCGTGTCCGTCACGACGAGGGCGGGGAGGAAGCGGTTGAGCGTCTGTTCCACGCAGCCATAGGGGTATTCCGCCAGATAGGGCAGGGCCTCCACCATGCTGAGGGCGATGCTGGGGGAGACCTTGACGACCAGTTCGCTTTCCTCCCTGCGCCGCTGCTGCGGCAGGGAAATGGAAAGTGTCTTTTCCTGTTCTCCGGAGAGCACTGCGGCGCTTTCCGCGTGGAGCTGCTTCATGCCGTGCACCAGTACGGGGAAGTTCATCTGCATGGCGTCTCCGGTAGAGCCAGCCGACGCTTCCATGGCGACGGCGGCGGTTCCCTCCCTGACGGCGGCAGCCCACCAGTTGACGACTGCCTGCCCCTGGGCAGGAACGTCCACTTCCCGCACGGCGGAATTATCCGTATCTGCGGAAAGCCCCTTCACGGCCGGATCGTCAGCCGGGAGAAGTTCCAGGCACCCGTCTTTCAGGGAAATGGAAACGCGGGCGCGGACAGCCTTTCCCGTCCGGTTGCGGACCAGGGCGCTGAGCATCACGATGTCTTTTTCCACAAAGAAGCGCGGGGCCTGCATGCTGACCATGAAGTCCTTCGTGGTCAGGAATTCTGCGGAAGCCTGCCCAACCTGCAATCCGGGGGTGATGACCCAGGCTGAGGCCTTCCATGTGGTCAGGTTGTCCGGCATTTCCACGGGTACGGCAACGTTTCCTTCTTCATCCGTTTTGAGCGTGCCGCACCACTTGATGCAGTCCGCAAAATTGGTGCGCAGTTGAATGTGCGGGGAACCGTTTTCCTGTGCGTCCGCATTTCCCTGTCCGTTTGCAAGGGACTCGCTTTCTGCACTTTCTTTGTCCGCGGCCATGGCCATGACCGGAACGGCGGCGGGGGCGGCCGCTCCTGTAGCCAATGCGCGGCTTGCGGCAGCATCTGCACCGGAATCGAACACTGCCTCCGCAAAGCCGTTAACGATCCCTTTGGCCTTTCTCGCCATAGGTCCGTAATTTCTGTAGAGCAGGGATTGGAAAGAGGGCTGGCCCGGACCGCGATCCTGCTGCGTGCCGGAAGCCGTCATTTTTTTCAGGCTGAGGAAGCCGGTTTCGTTCAGTCTGCCCCATACGGTTTTGGAGATGTCCGTAATATTGGGGCGTGCGATGTATTCCAGAGCCTTGTCATAAACGGCCAGGGCGACGATGCCGTTACTGACGGGTTTGCCGTCAGGCCCCTTGACCTGAATGGTGACGTTGCCTTGTTCACCGGGCCGGTATTGGGATTTGCCCGGCACTATGGAAGGAGCCAGAAGCTGTCCGGCGGGCGGAATCAGAAGTTCGGCGGAAGCCTCATGAAGTTCTCCGTTTCTGACGGTGAAGGCGTTGACTCCCATATTGGGCATATCTTCCCGGGTCAGGCGGCATTCCACAAGGGCTGTCTGCCGGTCCAGGGAAACCAGACGGCGGGATTCGTTTTTCCAGGAGTTGCGCAGGAAGGTCCAGACGCGGGCGTCCGGATAATCAGAGGTGACGAGCAGCCTGGCCGTATCTCCCGGAGCGTATTCCTTTTTGTCCGGATGGATGGAAAGAGGATTGATTTTAAAAGGATTCTGTTTGCCCTTGCCGTAGGAAAGGAACTGGAAGGATTCTTCCACCTTGTTGCCGTGCCCGTCCTCCAGGGTTGTGGAAAGGGCATACAGGCCGGATTCCCCGGTCTGGAAGGACAGGGAGGCTTCCCCATCTTTCCCGGTGGCGATATCCCAGGTTTCCAGCGTTTCCCGTCTGCCGTCCGCACGGATATGCTGCAGGACGCAGGTTCCCCTAGCATGGGCAATTTTGGCGCCATCCGCCGTGGCTGCGGTAATGGATGCCCGGACCGGCGTTCCGGCGGGGGCATAGCCGCAGTTCAGGGTGGTGAAGATATTAAACGGACGGAAAGTGGCAATGACCTGTCCGGAAGCGGAAACTTCCCGCAGGGAGGCGTCCGTCACGCTGACGGAAACGCGGTAGGTGACGTTGCTGGAGGGGAAATCCCGGGCATCCTGCGCCGTGGGTAATTCTACGGATGCTTTTCCGTCCTTGTCCAGCGGCACCGTCTTTTCCAGGACGGTCAGAGGCGCATCCGGGAAAAAGGGAATGTAGTACGGGCTGAAAGACCTGTCGTACAGCCAGCTCCATTTCCAGTAAGGCGTCCAGATGTTCGCCCCCAGCGTCCGGGTGATGGTGATGGTTGCCTTCCCCCCGCTTACGGGGCCGCCCGCGTAATAATCCGCCTGAATGGCGACGGGAATGGGTTGTCCCAGCCGGATAGGTTTGGCGGGGGCATCCATTCTGACGGAGAATTCCGGCTTTTTATACTCTTCCATCCGGAAAAGGGGGGCATACAGCCGGAAATCCGGATCTGCGGAGTCATGCAGTTTCAGCTTGGCCCCATACTGGCCCAGCGGGGCGTCCGCAGGAATGAGCAGTTCCAGTTCAAAGCTGCCTGTGGAATCCGTCGTGACGGTCTTTGGAGGGAAAATGCTCTCATCCCCTGTTGGAGAGGCAATGGTCAGCGTCAGTTTTTTTCCGGCGCAGTCTTTTGTTCCGGGATTCGCGATGTCCGGGCGGAAGAGGACGCCTTTGAAACGGGCCGTCTGTCCGGGGCGGTACACGGGCTGGCTTTCCAGGAAAAAGCAGGAATAGGAGTCGGAGGCCTTGTTGGCCGTATCCATGAGGTAATTGCCGGATTCCCAGCCGTAGTCAGATATTCCCGCCAGCACATAACTGTCCCCCTTGGAAGCGATGCCCAGGAACATGTTGTAGGGAGGGGCGCTGGAATGGCGGTGAGGGATTGTTTCTATCATGGCTCCGTCCTTGTCCGTGATTCCCTTTACCTGGCGTTTTTGGAGCGTTTTATCCTGCCGGTAGCGGAGGAGCCGCAGGCTGCCTCCTTCCACGGGCATTCCCGTTCCGGCGTCCGCCAGGAACCAGAGATTGCCTTCCGGAACGGAACGGCGTACCAGCACCATGTCTGACAGAGTAAGAAAGCGATGGAACCGGTAGCCGTTTTCCAGTGTGACGGTGAGCAGGTACCAGCCGGGTTTGCGGGTGGGTACGGGAATGTGAGCGATGTGGTTCAGGTACCGGTTCCCGGGAGTCAGGGTTATCTCATCCCCCTTGATTTCCTCCCCCAGATAGCGGGCATAGGATGAGTCATGCAACAGGCTGAAGAGCAGGTTCCCCAGGTTGGAATACCTGTCTTTGTAAGCTTTTCCCAGCGTTTTGGAGGTTTGGACCTTGTCCATGCGTTCTTCCTGCCACCGTTTCATATCCACGGGGCGGACCGCTACGCAGGCCCGGGAAGCGTTGCGGTAGGAGAAGGAAACAGTCACCGGTTCTCCCGCCAGCAGCGTTCTTTTATCCGTATCAAATGTTCCGTTGGGTTCCGTGATGGAGGCGATGCGTTTCTTCAGATTGTCCGCCACGTCCAGAAATTCCTCCTTGTCCTTTTTGTTCCAGGATTGTGCGTTCCAGGTTTGAAGGATTTTTCCTAAAAACTGAGCGGCAGCGGGCCTTTGGTTGCGGGCCAGGAATTCGTCCGCTGCCAGATTGGCGGCGTTAACGTAGTAATCCGGCTCCGGCGTTATTCGGACGGCGGAAGCAATCCGGATGAAGTCATAATCCGGGGGAAGGTTGGTGAGCAGGAATTTACCGTTGCCCGTCCGGTCGGTTTTAACGATGGTCTGGTCCGTTTTTAATTCCGCCGGGTTGATGCCCGCCACCATGCCCGCGTTGCCGGGGCCGTACACGAATTCTTGGTCCGGCGCCGTATTGGCATAAGAGAACAGCCGGCGGCACCAGGAGGCGGTGAAATAATTGACCTGGTTGGCCAGTTCCGGATTCACCTGAATGGCGGCGTCCAGCAGCCAGCGCATGCGTTCCCCGTCGTTTTTAGCTGTTTCCCAGGAGGAAGAGGCATGGTAAAAGATAACTTCCGGCTTTCCTGTTCTGGCATTGACCATGACGGGAACGGTGGCGACGTTTCGAAAAGGGGATGCTTCCTCTCTGGAGACGTAATCCGGCAATTCCTTCAGGTTGGTCAGGTTCCCCAGGGCTGCGTAAGACTGGAAGGCGGAAAGGGGAGCGTAGCGGTTTCCTTTGACCGGCAACGCCTGTGCCGTGATGAAGCGCAGTTGTCCCAGAAGTTTCATGTTGTTGCCCTTCTCCGCAAGCTGCATGGCTTTGACAAGGCACCGCAGGGCTTCCACACGGTCCCTTGCTTCTCCGGAATATTCTCCATCCCATGGCCCGGTACCGCGGATATAGGCGCCGTCCACCAGTTTGAACGTATGGCAGGCACTCTGGTACAGGAGTGCGGCGTCCCTCAGGAAATGGGGATTGGCGCCGTGGCGCTTCATCTGTTCCTGCAGAATGGAATCCAGATTGATGGAATCATCCAGGGCATTGAGACGGGTAAGAGCCTGGTAGTAAAGAAGCAGATCTGTCCCGCTGTATTGGTCGTCATATTCATGGAGTTGTTTCAGGGCCTGTTCCGCCGCTTTCTTGAACAGCCTTTTGCCCAGAAGCTTTTCAAGGTTTTCAACAGCTTGCTTCCTTTGCTGCGGGGAAACAGGGGAATTTTTACCCTCCGCAAGGGCACGTTGTTGCGGAGGGGTGGATGCGTCCGCCGGGGACGGCATTCCAGAGGCCAGCAATCCTGCCGCCAGAAAAAGAGCGGAAAAGAATCTGTTCATTCCGCCAGACTACTTCCAAGTAAAATCTTTGGCAAGTTGCAAGTAGGCTGCGGGAAAAGGGAGATTGTCTTAACGCTGTCAACAAGGCCGGGAGTGAGTGAAGGGGTATTCCATGATCAGACGTTTTTCCCCTTTCGTCATGCGTGCTGCATATTACTGCAACCCAGTCGGTAGATGGCCTGGATGTCCCGGACATCCAGCTTTTCCAGTCCGCCGACGGGGCCGCGCACACTGACGGCCTGTTCCGCCATCAGGGGGAAATCCCCGGGAAGGATGTTCAGTTCTTCCATAGTCGTCGGAAGCCCTAATTCCCGGTAAAAACGTTCCAGGCGGGAAATACCTTCCCAGATGATGGCTGACGGTTCCCGGAAGGAACCTTCCACTCCCATCACATTGACGGCGAACTGCACGAATATTTCCTGGTGTTTGGGGGAAACATACTTCATCCAGGCCGGGGTGACGACGGCCAGGCCTGCTCCGTGGTCCACATGGTACAGTGCGCTCAATTCGTGTTCCATGGCGTGGCAGCCCCAGTCCTGTTCGCGGCCTACCCCCAACAGGTTGTTGTGGGCGATGTTGCCGGAAAACGCGATTTCCGCCCAGGCGTTGTAATCATTCAGATTCCTGTTCAGGATGCGGGCGTTTTTCATGATGGTGCGCAGGGTGGCCTCACAAAGGCTGTCGGAAAGGTCCGTATGCAGGGTTTTGGTGAAATAGCGCTCAAAAATGTGGCTCATCATGTCGCTGACGCCATTGGACATCTGGCGGTGCGGGAGCGTAAAGAACAATTCCGGGTTGATAATGCTGAATACGGGGCGCAGTTTGGGGGAACCGTACCCCAGTTTTCTTCTGGTCTCTTCATTGGTGATGACCGTATTCGGGCTGCTCTCGCTGCCCGCGGCGGGAATGGTCAGCACGGTTGCGACGGGCAGAGGGTCGGACTGAGGCTGTTTTTTGGAAAGGTATAGTTCCCATACGTCCCCTTCATGGGGAACGCCCAGCGCAATCGCTTTGGCGGAGTCAATCACGCTGCCTCCTCCCACGGCCAGCACGAGGCCCAGGCCGTGTTCCCGGCAGAGGCGGATGCCTTCATACACCAGGGGCAGCGTAGGGTTTGCCTGGACGCCTCCCAGTTCTTCATACTCCACGCCGGCGGTTTTTAAGGATGCCGTGACGGCATCGTAAAGACCGGAACGTCTGATGCTGCCGCTACCGTAATGAAGCAGGATTTTTTTGCCTAACGGCTTGAGAAGGGTTCCCGTTTCATGGTGGGTGCCTTTTCCGAAAATAAGAGTGGTTTTGTTATCGTAAACGAAGTTGAGCATGGCGGGAATGATACGGCAACGCTACGGTCCTTCCGCCCCCTTCTCAAGATTTTTGTATGGCCTGTTCCCCTTTCCAGGGGGGATGCTGTTCCGGAGGATATTCTCTCATGCAGGGGTTCTGTTCTTCTCTGTTTTTTCATCATTGGCACATCTGGACGGAGCTTTCTGGAGGATTGTTTTCTTTCCGTTGTTTTTTTGCGATAAGATTCAGCGGAAATGACTCCCTGCGGGAGTGGCGGAGCCTTCCGGCCCCGAGGGGCCAGCGGAAGACGGTTATTTCATTATTCTGGGCCGCTTCCGGCAGGTAATCGGAGCAATGGTCGTATTCGGCCAGGGATGCGCGGAGAAAGGCGGGGAAACGGGAAGTTGCAGAAATCCGTAAAAATTATCCTGGTGAATACTGTTCAAAATCACGATGCATGGCATACTCCTCCTGCTTTTTGCTTGAGCGCGGAGGCCTTCCCGTTTATTGTCATGCACGGGCCATGTCCGGTCCCCGTAGTTCAATGGATAGAACGGGTCTCTCCTAAAGACTAGATGCAGGTTCGATTCCTGCCGGGGACGCCACCCAATATTATTCAGGGCTTTGCATCAGCATTAAAAACGCAGGGATTTTGCCTCTCTTGTGCGAGGTATCGTCATGGTTGATTGAATGGGGAATGATTCAAGGGAAAAGCAGGTATCCGGATTATCGGTGTCCGGCCGGAGAGGGCGAATAACTTGGGATTCATGTCCGATTGGAAACAAAAAGCAAATGCGGAAGAAAGATTGCAGACAGCAAGGAAATGTGCTAAAGGCTGCCGGAGAAGAGCCTTTGGGGCGGAACATTGTGCTTCGGGACATGAACAGGCAGGCATGGAGCAATGTTTCCCAGCCGTACAGGGGATGGATGAAAGAGCGTTATGCAATAACAAGGACAAGAAGATGGAGGCAATTAAAATAATCCGTTATCTGTCGCCCGTTGGAGAAATGATGATTGGCTCATATGGCGGCAGTCTTTGCATTTGCGACTGGGCAAAGGAAAAACGCCGCGGCACGATAGACCGCCGCATTTGCCGGCATCTCAACGCTGAATATGAAGAAGGAACTTCCGAGGTTATTGAACAGGTGGTAAGCCAGCTCCGTGAATATTTCCAGGGGGAACGCAGAGACTTTGATATACCCATTGTATTTACCGGATCGGAATTTCAAAACTCAGTCTGGCATGAACTGATGAAAGTTCCTTACGGTTCCACCATTTCTTATGCAGAGCTGGCGCGCCGCATTCATCATCCGAGGGCTGTCCGGGCTGTAGCGTCCGCTAATGCCGCCAACCCCATCTCCATTTTCGTGCCCTGCCACCGCGTCATTGGCAGCAATCAGAAACTGACAGGTTATGGCGGGGGGCTTGATGCGAAACGGGAATTGCTTGCCCTGGAGGCGCGGGTAAGCGGAAGTGTGCTGGCCTTATGACCCGTGATGTGAGGAAGACAGGCAAGGACGTGTCAGGTAAGGCTGTTTTGGGAGGCTGCTCTTCCGGGGCAGCCCGGCAGGGGGGGCGTTAAGAAGCTTCCGCGGTTGCGGCTGAATTTCCGGCTGTCTTCGTTTGAATGGAGGTGCCTTGTGAGGCACTTCACCATTTGAGGAGGGTATTTCCTCCCTGGGCGAATCCGGAGAGCAGGGTGCCCATTGCTGAGGTTTTCTGGGCTCTCGCATTGGAGTGGCCCATGTATTGCTCCGTGTTGGCGCGGTTGTACAGGGATTGGGCGTTCCTCATGGCTTCCGCCGCTTCATCCTGAATCCTGGTTTGCAGACGCGTCGCCAAAGCCTGTTCCCTGATTGGAACGGAGCCTTCCCGGAGCAGGGAAGATTGGGCGGCGTTCAGTCGGGCTTCTCCCATTTGGCGCGCAGCGTCCTGCTGCATGCGTTTGGCATTTTCCATCCCTGTCTGTTTTTGGAGGTCTGCCTCGTTTCTGAGGGTGGCGGCATTTGCGTCCGCCGCCTGTCTGGTGGCTTCCGCGCTTTTTTTCTGTGCAGACGCGGATGCCGCACCTGCTGCCGCTGAAGTAGCGGCCAGTGTTATCATTCCCAATGATGCTGGATCAAATCCCATGCGCGCATTCTGATATGAAAAACGGTTCAGGCGCAAAACGCCTGAACCGTTTGACATGAATCAGGGTTTGGCACAGAAGGGGTTACTCAATCACGATGCTTTCAATGTTCAGCACCGGATGTTCTGGAGTGGAGTGGGGATCAATGGTTCCGGTAATGATGACGGCGTCTTGTTCTTTCAGCCCGTTCACACCTTTGGCGGAGTGCTTGATGGGCTGCCCCTGTTCATCCACGAACTGGACGGTCATCGTGTTATTTTTCCGTATTTCCACCGGTACCGTACCGGCGGCCCAGACTCCCTTCTCCTTCATATTGACCAGGAGCTGAGCCGGGTCTCCGATGGTGAAGGAAGCAATGTTTTTTGAAAAGACGGGGTCATCTCCGATTACCGCTCCCTTGACGGTGACTTTGTCGCCCGGAGCCGCTTTTCTGGCATCTGAAACGACCAGAGCGCGTGGCAGGCCAACCATATTTTCCGCGAATCTTACGGCCATCTTCTGGGTAACGTTCTGGTCGGAAGTGAGGGCGTTTACAGTTTCCTTGGGATTGCAGCCCATCAGGGAAACTGCGGCCATTGTCAGAATGATCAAGTGTGTGGTGCGCATGGAAACTCCTTTCTGTTGAAAGGTTGGATTCCTTTTCCCCTTCTGCCGTTCATCATTCCGTGTAAGGAAAAGAATATTTTTTACAGGAACAGCCCGGCAGCCAGCATGGCGAGATCCCTGAGAACGTCCCACAATTTTTCCGCATTGTGGATGCAATCCGCCAGAAAGCGGTGAAGGCTTACGGCATTGAACAGGCGCAGGAGCGCCAGGAAGAGAAGAAGATTGGCAAAATATACGAGAATCAGGGAGAAGAAGGTGCCGTTGTCCGCCAGGTCCGGCTGGTCCTTGGGAATGATCCATGCCGTCCAGAACAGGTGGAAGCACCACCAGAAGCCCAGGCCGGAGTAAAGAAGGGCCTGGCAGGTGACTGTAGGCCAGAAGAGGTACGTTACGCCCCATACCAATCCCCACAGCATGGCCCAGAGAGGAAGGAAGTAGGGGGAAAGGGAGATAAAGATGTTGTTTTTATCCGTCTGGATGTAACCTCCGTCCAGATCCGCTTTGAAAGCATGGATGGAGCCGCGGCTGCAAATGACCGCCAGAGCGTGCGTCAGTTCATGCCCCAATACGTACAGGTACAGCAGGGAGGATGTGAACAGCCTGCTGCTGCCCAGCACCACCCACACGGCAGCGCCCATCAGGGCGTACCATACGGGAATGGAGAAGAGGATATTGAGGCTGCCGGAGGCATGGGCCAGCTGGTCGCACAGGGACATGGCCGTGATCAGGGCCAGCGGAAGCAAGATAAGGGTGGCTACGGCATGCCTGATGAACCGGGTTCTGCGCGGGAGATCCATGAAGGAAAATTCCTGGCATTCGTCCTTCCAGTATTCGGAGGATACCTGGGCGCGGTAAGTTTTGTCCCAGGCGTCCCGGTTGCATTGCCGCATCATGTCGCCGAGGCTTGCCGCGGATCTTGGTTTCCGGGCGGTTTCTGCATACCGGCGCCAGTCCTGGCGCGGCGGTGTGTGTCTGGGGGCCTTGGGCATGCGGTGTGAGGTCTGGAACCAGCATAAAGGGACTTGAGGAGAAATGCGAACCAAATTTGCCTCTTCCGGAAACCGGAGGAAAAAATGTTTTATCCACGCCGGCTGTTCCTGTATAATCCGCCGCATGCAAGATGTCCTGCTGGTTCTGGAAACTTCCTGTGTGCAGTCTTCCGTTGCGGCTTGGAGCGGGGAAAGTCTGCTGTGCCAGGCGGCATGGAGAGCGGAGCGCAACCATTCCTCCGCTATTTTCAAGGCGGTGCGGCAGGTTCTGGATGCTTTGGAAGGGCGGCGTTTGAAGGAAATCGTGGTAGGTTCCGGTCCGGGCGCTTACGGCGGAATCCGCGTAGCGCTGGCCGTGGCGGACGGACTTTCCCTGGTGCACGGTTCCCGCGTGGCGGCTTTTTCCTCCTGGAACGGACTTGGTCTGCATCATGGTGAGGCCTGCGTAATGTCAGATGCCCGGCGTGGCGGCTGGACGTGGGGGAGGCTGGAAAACGGCGTTCTGACGGATGTGCCGGCAGTGCTTCCTGCGGAGCAGGCCCGCGTCAGCGTGGCGGAGTGCATGGGAAAAGGCGTGCCCGTTTTTTCCACGGAAACGGCGGATCATCTGGCCGCCCGGGAAATGTCGGGGATTGTCCCCGTGTATCCTTCTGCAGAGGCGCTCGGGGCCGTGTGGCTGTCCCTGGCGGAGGCCCGCAGAGAAGAACTTCTGGAAAGTCCGGCGGAACCGCTGTATGTGAGGGCTCCGCACATCACCCGCGCCAAACGTCCCGCATGGGCCGTGAAGGCGTAATTAAGGTTTGACTTTTTGGAAGATTGTTAGACTTTTAACCGGTAATATTCACCACCAGTAGCATTTTTTAACATGAGCAATGACACTTTTTCCGAGCGCCTCGCATATCCCAAAGGTTTAAAAGGAATCATCGCCAATGAATCCGCTTTGAGTGACGTGCGCGGCGAGGAAGGGCGTCTGTTGTATCTGGGCTACGATATCGATGATCTGGTGGAGATGTGCTGTTTTGAAGAAGTGGTTTATCTGCTTCTCAACAAGCGTCTTCCCAACCGTGAGGAATTGGAGGGCATCAAGAAACGCCTCCGTTCCGACCGCGACCTGCCCCAGCCCATTCTGGATTTCTTCAAAACGGCCACTAAGTCCGCCCGGCCCATGTCCGCCCTCCGGACGGCTGTTTCCATGCTCGGCATGTATGACGACCGGACGAAGGATGCCGGGCAGTTGAAGGAAATAGGCCTCAGCCTCATAGCCAAGGTTCCCGTGATGGTGGCGTATTACTACCGTTTGTGCCAGGGTCTGGAGCTTCCCCCCGTTCGGGAGGACCTGAGCGAGGCGGAACATTTCCTGTGGTTGCTGAAGGGTGAGGAACCGGATCAGTATGAAGCCCATATTCTGGAGGTAGCCTACATTCTGCACGCAGACCACGGCATGAATGCCTCCACCTTTGCGGCGCGCGTCTGCATCGCCACGCTTTCGGACATGTATTCCGCCATCACCGCGGCCATCGGCACGCTGAAGGGGCCGCTTCATGGGGGCGCCAATGAGGGCGTGATTGAAATGCTCAAGGAAATAGGCACGGAGGACCGGGTGGACTCCTACATTGAGGACAAGCTGGCGCGGAAGGAAAAAATCATGGGCATGGGCCACCGCGTGTACCGCGTGCTGGATCCCCGCGCCCCGCATTTGCGACGCATGGCCATCCGCCTTTCCTCCCGAATCGGTGAACCCAAGTGGATCCGCATGTCGGAACGCATCGCGAAACTTGTCCGGGAGCGCAAGGGTTTGAACGCCAATGTGGATTTTTATTCCGCCACGGTTTATTACAGCATCGGGATCCCCACCAGGCTGTTTACCGCCATTTTCTCCATTGCCCGCTGTAGCGGCTGGGTGGCCCAGGTTCTGGAACAAATGGAGGATAACACGCTGTACAGGCCGCTGACTCTTTACACAGGACCCAAGGACCGCATTCCGGTTCCTACGATCGACATGCGGTGACAGGTTTTAATCAGGAAAGGCGCCGGAAGCAATATCCGGCGCCTTTCCTGCATCTGCCTTCCGCTTTTCTTTTTCGTGAAAATATCCTTTCTATCCGCCGGCGGTATTCAACCGTACTGTTCATTGTCCTGGGCTTTTTCCATTATGGCCGTAGCGGAAGCTCATGAAATTATTGAATAGCAATATGCCGTTATCGCGGGTGGGGATGAAGCAGATGATTTTTTTAGTTCCCTGGGAGACTATACGGGATTCCCATAAGGGTATGTTCTGGGATATCTGCGGAGCCGTCTCTTCCTTGATTCTCTTTTATCTGGTATGCCCCTGACGGAGGAAAGACGCGGAACCCGCCTCTTCATGGCCCTGTGTTCTTTGGTGGTGGAACCCGCAGAACATCCATGCCGATGTGGAGAGGCAGGCGGGGGGCGTCAAATGCCGGTCTGGCGCAGTCCTTCATAAAGGACGACAGCTACGGCTGTGGATAGATTCAGGCTGCGGGCTCCTTCTCCGGGCATCGGAATAGTCAGGGCGGTATCTGCGTGTTCTCTCAGCATGCTTTCCGGCAATCCGCGGGATTCCGGTCCAAAAACCAGATAGTCCCCTGCGTGGAAAACCGCATCCCAATGGGAACGTGGCGCCTTGGTGCTCAGGTACCAGAACTGCGCGCCGGGGGCTGCCGCCTGCTTCAATTCCTCCAGGCTGTCCCAGACATGCAGGTCCACCTTGGCCCAATAGTCCAGACCCGTACGGCGCACATGCTTTTCATCCAGACTGAACCCCAAAGGTTTGATCAAATGGAGCCTGGAGCCCGTTGCCAGCGCCAACCGTCCGGCAGCTCCTGTATTATGCGGAATTTCCGGATGGAACATGACGATGTGGAAACGGGGCTGCATGCGCTTATTCTCATCACAAACAGGCCTCCCGTTCAAGTGGGACTTGTCCAAAAGTGGCAAATAATGTACGTTTTCACCCGATGAGAGACATCGTATATTTTGATTTGGAAACCCGTCATTCCGCGGCGGAGGTGGGCGGCTGGCATAATACGGCCGAGATGCGCCTTTCCGTGGGCGTGACTTATTCCACGGCTTCCGGCAAATATACGATTTATTCTGAGGAAATGGTGGATGATCTCATCCGGCAGCTTTCCCAGGCCGACCTGGTGGTGGGTTACAACCACGAGCATTTCGACTATGGCGTGCTCCAGCGTTATACGATGTGGAACATGATTGATATCACGAACAACCTTGATTTGTGCAAGGACATCGAACAGCGCGGGGGAGTGCGCGTCAAGCTGGATTCCGTGGCGGCCGCCTCCATCGGTTCTTCAAAAACGGCCGTGGGCACCCAGGCTCTCAAATGGTGGGCGGAATACGCGCAGACGGGTAATACGGAGCTTTTAATGGATATAGCCCGTTATTGCTGTTTTGACGTGAAGGTGACGCGGGATGTGCACTGGTACGGGGCGGAACACGGTTTCATCCGTTATGATGATAAAAAGGGCGGCCAGGTGGAATTGCCCGTGGATTGGAAATTGTAACTTTTCCTGCATGCATGCCCGGCCAGCTGTAGCCGGTTTTTTCCCGGGCGCTGAAGTGGGTCTGGTTTTCCGCCTTTGGCGGCGTTGCCGTTTATCCCCGGACAGATGCCGGTTATCAGGGAATGGCTGGGGCTGAGAAAGGCTTCCGGGAGGAAGCGGACGGCAACCATGCGGTTGCCGCCTGGCTTAACGGCGGTTGATGCGGGCCACTTCCCGCTGGGCTTCGCGCATTTCCACGCGGGCTTTCAAATCGTAGCGCTGGTCGCGGTGGGTTTTGCCCTTGCCCAGGCCTAGAGCCAGTTTCACCTTGCCGTTTTTCCAATACAGCTTGAGAGCTACCAGGGAGCAGCCTTTCTGGGAAGTCTGCTGTTCCAGTTTGAAAATTTCCCGTTTATGGAGAAGAAGGCGGCGGGGCCGGCGCGCCTGGTGCTGGAAGAATTCTCCCGCTGTCTCCCAGGGCTGGATGTCGCAGCCGTACAGGAGCATCTGGCCGTTTTCCACCCTGGCGAAGGAATCGGCAATATTCACCTTGCCGGCGCGGATGGATTTGACTTCCGTTCCCTTGAGTTCCATGCCGCATTCGTAGGTGTCCAGAATTTCGTAATCCCGGCGGGCTTTTTTGTTGGTGGAAATGTCGGAGCTCATGGCACGAAGGGGAGAAGGATGAAAAGGCCCCGGGCTGGGAGACCGGGGCTTGGCTGGATAGAGAGGATTCCGTAAGGAATTCCGGTCCGGAACGGCAATAAAGGGAATGTGTTGTTACTGGTTGTCTTCCTGGAGGCTGCCGGATTCCGTATGATAGACGAGCTTGCCTTCAATGATTTCCGTCAGGGCAATGTTCGCGTTGCCCATATGGGGTGTGGTAGGCACCAGCGGGGCGCGGCCATTATTAAGCTGGGCTACGCGGCGGGAAACCACGTTGATCAGCATTTGGGGCTCGGGAATGATTTTGGAGGCTTGTTCGACGAGTTCGGCTTTCATGTAAAAAGGTCTAGGTAGATATCCTGATGCGGAGAGAGATATAAAAACGGTTCCTGTCCGGAATCAAGCTTATATTACGGCATGAGCTGCCTTCGCTCGCGGGAATCCAGTTCTTTCCATGCGCCGGGTTTCAGTCCCGCCAGGGAGAAATTTCCGATTCTGGCGCGAAGAAGCCGGAGTGTGGGAAAACCGATGGCGGCGGTCATGCGCCGCACCTGGCGGTTTTTCCCTTCCACCAGCGTCAATTCCAGCCATGAGGTGGGAATGGAGGCGCGGTAGCGGACGGGAGGGATGCGGGGCGGCACGTCAGGCTCCCTGCGCATGAGGCGTGCCCGGCAAGGCAGCGTGCAGTGCCCGCGGATGCGGAGGCCCCCGAGTTCCAGAGGGCGAAGGTCCGTTTCGGAAGGAGTGCCTTCCACCTGGCTCCAATAAGTTCTGGGATGCCTGCCGGAGGGGTTCAGGAGACGGTCCGCCAGGCCTTTCTCATCGGATAAAAGAAGCAGCCCTTCCGAATCCGCATCCAGCCTTCCTACAGGATACACGCCGGGAGGAAACCCGAATTCAGCCAGTGTCCGGTGGTGGGGAGCCTCCTTCGTAAATTGGGAGAGAATACCGTAAGGTTTATTGAACGCCAGAATCATGCCGTGCACGGCAAGGGTAGCATGAACCGTCGGCTTTGGCACGGGAAATTGAAGCGGCTTGACTTGTCTGTGTTGGGGAAGGAAAGTATCTGCATGCATGGAAAAACGGCAGGTTGTGTCCTGATGCTTGCGTGTTGCGTGCCCGTCTGGGTTCAGGCGGCGCCGGATACGGGGGAAGTGAAGGCAAAAATTGCGCGGAAAATCTGGCAAAACGAATGTGCCGGGACAATAAGGGGGCTGGTTTCCTGGAACCGGGGAGAGGCGTTTCCATCCCTGGGAATCGGACATTTCATCTGGTTTCCTGCCGGAGTCACGGAAAGGTTTGAGGAAAGTTTCCCTGCTTTCATTCAGTTCTGCCGCAGGAAGGGAATCCGGGTTCCGGAATGGTTTTCCGGTGTGGCTCCGTGGCGGACCAGAAAGGAATTTGAAGCGGCGGACGTTCGCGGCGGTCTTCCTGAACGGATGCGCCGGTGGTTGTCCAGCCCGGCGGCCCTGCAAATGCAGGCGGATTTCATTATTGCCAGGTCTGTGGCCGCTCTGGAGCGTATCAAGGGCCAGTCCCGCCGTCCGGAAGAGATGGCGGCCCGCTATTACGCCGTGGCGTCGGTTCCCAACGGCATGTATGCCCTGATTGACTACGTGAATTTCAAGGGAGAAGGAACCAATCCGGCGGAACAGTACCGGGGGATTGGCTGGGGGCTCAGGCAGGTGCTGGAGGAAATGCGCCCCGTTTCTCCCGGACAGCCTGCGGCGGTTGAATTTGCGGAAGCGGCCAAAAGGGTGCTTCAGCGCCGCGTGGACAACAGCCCGCCGGGCCGCGGAGAAGCGCGCTGGCTTGCCGGATGGCGGAACCGGTGCGATTCCTATAAGAGGAATTTGTGACGAATTCCTTTCCCAACAGAAAAGACCAGTTGTGCAATTATCCTTGACCTGACGGGGATTAGGGTGTAATTCCCTCACTCCATCCTGAAACTTCGCTGATTTTATGCCAAACACTCAAGAAGAAACAACGCTGATTTTGCTGAAGCCCGACTGTGTGCGGAAAAACCTTTCCGGCACCATTTTGAAACGTTTTTTGTCCGAAGGGTTTCGCCTGCGCGGCATAAAGATGATCCAGCTTGACGAACCGGTGCTCCGGGAACATTACGCCCATATTCTGGATCTGGTCATCAATGGGGAACCGCTTTTCCCGAAGCTGCTTGATTTCATGACCAGTTCTCCGGTCATCGCCATTGCCCTGAAAGGGCCCGGCGTTATTGTGCGCGTGCGCGAACTGCTGGGGCCCACCAATTCCCAGAAGGCGCAGAAGGGCACTATCCGCGGCGATTTCGGAACAGACAGCATGATGAACATCTGCCATGCGTCCGACAGCCGTGAATCCGCCGCCGTGGAGCTGGCAAGATTTTTCCGGGAAGAAGAATTGTTTGACGGCCTTAATTAAGGGAAGGCCGCCTTTTTCCCATCAGGTTCATTGAGGGCCGCAGCTGTAATAACAGCTGCGGCCCTTGCCGTATCGGGGCTGTGCCTTCCTTGGGAGGATGAAGGGGGAAGGCAGCGGCTTTTCTGGGAGAAGCAGGAAAGAACGGGTTACTTTTCCCAGGGAGTGGTAAGATAAAGGAAGGCCTTTTTCATACGGTAGGCCTCACGCATGAAGCCGTCCATGATATTGTTGTAGCTGTGCTTGGAAAAGGAAAGGCCGTAAATACGCTTGATGGCGGCATCCTCTCCGTGCTGCTTCTGGCGCTTTAGCTCAGCGTCCATGTCCCGGCGTTCGATATTGGGGGCGCTCAGATTGTCGCCATGCCAGCGAAAATCCGCCAGCAGCCTGTTGTAATGCACGAACTTCTTCCCCGCCCGGCCCAGGCGCGCGTAATATTCCCCGTCCATGTCGTAGTGGAAACGTTCGTCCAGCAGGAACCCCTCTTCAATAGTAGTGCTCCGGCGCAGGAACAATGCGGTGGAAGCCAGATAGGTGCCGTACCAGATGTGCATGTTCAGACTGTAGGGCAGGGCCTTCATGGCGCGTTGGATATCTCCGTCCGGCCCGATGAAATTCCATGCTCCATACACAATGTCCGCATCCGGGCGGGAATCCGCAAAGGCCTTGACCGCCGCCAGAGCCCCCGGCAGCAACCGGTCGTCCGTATTCAGCCACATAACCCATTTCCCGCGCGCCTTGCGGAAGCCGCGGTTAATGCCTTCCGACATGCCGGAATCCTTCTCTATATATAGTTTCAGGTGAGGGTAGGAGTGCAGGATATCCAGGGTGCCGTCCGTGGATCCTGCGTCCTGGATAATGTGTTCAAATGTAACCCCTTCCTGGTTTTTGACGCTCTCTATGCATTCCCTTACGTAGCGGGCGTAATTATAGCTGGGCGTAATAATGCTGAAATCCGGTTCTGTGTCCATAGGCAAGGTTAGTTGAAAGGCTTGATGGAACGTTCCCTGGCGATGTAAATAGGGCGTTTTTTAACTTCCGTATAGGTTTTGGCCAGATATTGGCCCAAAATGCCCAGGCACAGCAGCACGATGCCCCCCATCATGCAGAAGACGCATACCAGGGAAGTCCATCCGTAAGCGGAATGGGGCCAGATCAATTCGCGGACCGTCAAGATAATGATGGAAAGGAATGAGATGAAGGAAAGAAGTACCCCCATGATGGAGGCCAGCGCCAGGGGGGCGGTGGAAAAGGCCACGATACCTTCAATGGAGTACAGGAACAGCTTGAAGAAAGACCACTTGGTTTCTCCTGCCACCCGTTCCACATTTTCATATTCAAACCATTTGGTCCGGAACCCCACCCATTCGTACAGCCCTTTGGAAAATCGGTTGTACTCCTTCAGGGAAAGCAGGGCTTCCAGTACGGGCCGAGTCATCAGCTTGTAGTCCCGGGCTCCGTCCACGATGCGGGTGTCCGATATCTGATGAATCGTCTTATAAAAGGCGCGGGCGAAAAAGGACCGCAGCAGCGGTTCCCCCTGCCGGGTGACGCGGCGCGTTCCCGCACAGTCATATCCTTCCTTCTCAATGGCTTTCAGCATATCCGGAAGCAGGGAAGGAGGATCCTGAAGGTCCACATCCATGACGGCGGCATAATCCCCTGTGGCCGCTTCCAGGCCCGCATAGATGGCGGCTTCCTTCCCGAAATTGCGGGAGAAGGAAATGAATTTTACTTCAGGGGAGTGTTCCGCCATTTTCTTAATCATTTCCAGGGAGCGGTCCGTGGAACCGTCGTCCACGAAGATAAGTTCCGGGGCGTAGCCCTCCAGGCATTCCTTGAAAACCCGGTCTATTTCTTGCTTGAACGCCGGAATGGCTTCTTCTTCATTCAGGCAGGGAACGATCAGGGAAATACGTTTCATGTCAGTGCCCGAATCATACTTCAGAAGCCGTGCGGATGCCAGAAAATATGCACAAAGCCTTCCTCCGCCGGAAGGGGAGGAAGGCTGCCGGAAAAGAAGCCGTGCGCGGAAAAATACCGGTAAGGTCAGAACTTCGGCAGGTTGCCGATGTCATCTTCGTTTTCAGGGGCGTGCGGGTCTTTCAAATCACTGTCCCCGTCTTTTCCGAAAGACCAGAAATCATAATCCGGATTCAGGCCGTTGCCCATTTTCAGGTTTCTGGCCCTGTCGGTTCTGGTGGGGATGGACTGCTCGCTGCCCAGGCGGTAGCGGTAGGGGGAACCCCATGGATCCGCAAGAATATAAAGGGTAACCGGCCTGCCGTCCTTGCTTTTCACATGGACTTCCCGGACAGTCGGGTTGCTTTTGGGCTGCGTAGAGGGGTTCAACTCATCATTGTAAATGGTTGTATCCCTGGAAGGAACACCCTCATTCTTATGGTCGCCGAACAGAGCCATGTAAACCACGTTGGAACTGTATTCCTCCCCGTTGGCCACGGCTACGCCGTGATTGTTGAAGGGAGCTTCCGTGCCGTAGGGGTAGCGGTCATGGTCGCTGTGGTAGCTCTCCAGCCCCATTTCAATTTTGCGGACAATGGATTCCGTAGCCTGTTCGTTCTTTCTGGTTTCAAGCCAGGTGTAAATGGAGATGGTCAGCGTGGCCAGCACCACGATGATCACCATCACTACCAGGATTTCCATGAGGGTGAACCCCTTTGCCTCCCGGAGCCGGCGGTATGCGGAATGATTTTTCATCTGATTCTGCTTGAGGGGTTATCCCATCTTTTCAATAACCTGCAGGAGGGGAAGGAACATGGCGAACACGATGCCGCCCACGACCACGGCCAGGAATACGATCATGATGGGTTCCAGCATGGAGGTCATAGCTCCCACGGCATTGTCCACTTCATCATCATACACGTCCGCGATTTTCAGGAGCATGTCCGGCAGCTGGCCGGTTTCTTCCCCCACGTCCACCATGGAGATTACCATGGGCGGGAAAAGCTTGGAGGAGGACATGGGCGTAACTACGGATTCGCCTTCCTTGACGGAATCATGGATGAGGCCGATGGCGTCTCCCACGATCATGTTGCCGGCGGTATCCTTCGTGATGGTAAGCGCCTGGAGGATGGGAACGCCGGAAGTCACCAGCGTACCGAAGGTTCGGGCGAAGCGGGCGATGGCGCTTTTGCTCTGCACATTGCCGATGACCGGCATGGTCAGCAGAGCGGAGTCAATCTTGCGGCGTCCGTTGGGCGTCTTGCTCATGGCCGTGAAAACAGCGTACAGGATGGCGACCACCGCGGCCAGAATGACGGCATTGGGCACAAAGAAGGGGGCGGCCATGAACCAGTCGCTGATGCCGAACACAAACTCGGAAATACCGGGAAGTTCCTGGTTCTGTTCTGCGAACATCGCCTTGAATTTGGGCACGATGACCAGCATCAGGAAGATCACGATGCCTACGGCGATAAACAGGACGATGGAGGGATACACCATGGCGGAGATCACCTTGCTTTTCAGCTTTTGGGCCTTTTCCTGGTATTCCGCCAGACGGTTCAGCACGACTTCCAGCACACCGCCCAGTTCCCCGGCCTTTACCATGTTGACAAACAGGCGGTCAAAAATTCTGGGGTGTTGGGCCAGGGCTTCCGAGAAGGTGGAGCCGCCCTGAACGGAATCTCCCAGAGCCTCAATGGTTACGCGCAGATTGGGGTTTGCCTCCTGTTTGGCCAGCACGTTCAAACTCTGGAGCAGGGGAAGCCCCGCGTCAATCAGCGTAGCAAGCTGGCGGGTGAAAATCATCAGCGCCTTGGCCTTGATTTTGCCTCCCAGCTTGCCTTTTTGCTTCTTGGCTCCCTTGGCCTTTTTCTTGGCGGCAGGCGTCTGCTGAATCTTGCCCTTGCCCGCTTCTACGATCTGGGTGGGGTACAGGCCATGCGCCCGGATGGATTCCATGGCCTCCGCTTCGGAATTGGCCTCCAGGGTACCTGTTTTCTGGTCGCCTTTATGGTCAAGTGCTGTGTATTGATATTTAGGCATATATGTTGTATTTTAAGTGTTTTTTCTTAGTGGTTGAAATAAGGGGAAGCAACGGCGTCCGGCTGTCCGTTAAGTATATTTCAGCACTTCTTCAATGGTGGTGTTGCCGTCATAAATATTTCTCAGCCCGTCTTCCCGCAGCGTGGACATGCCCATTTCAATGGCTTTCTGCTTCAGCACCACGGAAGGAGCGCGGTCCGTAATCATGTCGCGCAGGGTATCGTTAATATCCAGGAGCTCATAAATCCCCTTGCGGCCCCTGTAGCCGGAATTGGAGCATTTATCACAGCCTCGGCCCGTGAAAAAGTGCTTGTCTCCCAATTCATAGGGAGAGACGCCAAGCTGGGAGAGGATGGTGGATGAGGGTTCATACGGCGTGCGGCAGTCCGGACAGATGGTGCGCACCAGGCGCTGTGCAAGCACCCCTTCCAGGGAAGCCGCCACCAGGAAAGGTTCGCATCCCATGTCCACCAGTCGCGTAATGGCTCCGGCGGAGTCGTTCGTGTGCAGGGTGGAGAGAACCAGGTGGCCCGTCAGGGATGCCTGGATGGCGATCTGCGCTGTTGCCATGTCTCGCATTTCCCCCACCAGAATACGGTCCGGGTCCTGTCGCAGGAAGGCGCGGAGCACCATTGGGAAGTCCAGGCCGATGGCTTCATTGATAGGAATCTGGATGATGCCGTCAATATCGTATTCAACAGGGTCTTCCGCCGTCAGCACCTTGGAATCAATGGTATTGATTTCACGCAGGGCGGCATACAGCGTAGTTGTCTTGCCGGCGCCGGTGGGGCCGGTAACGATGAAAATGCCGTTGGGCTTGTGGACCGTATCCAGAATATATTCGTGGATATGCGCGGGAAGCCCCAGGTTGTCCATGTTCAAGTTGACGGAAGAGCGGTCCAGAACGCGGAGCACCACGGATTCTCCGTACTGAGTGGGAAGGGAGGAAACGCGCATGTCCACGGAACGGTTTCCTATCTGCTTGACGATGCGTCCGTCCTGCGGAATGCGGCGTTCCGCGATGTTCATGTTCGCCATGACTTTGACGCGGGAAATGACCGGCACGGACAGGTGGACGGGGGGAGGCTGCATTTCATACAGGGCGCCGTCCACACGGTAGCGGATTTTGAATTCCTTCTCAAAAGGTTCGAAGTGAATGTCGGAGGCCTTTTCCTTGATGGCCTGCGTAATGACGAGGTCCACAAAGCGGATGACGGGAGCGGCGGCGGAGTCCTCCGTCTCATTGTTGACCTGCATGTTGTTCAGCTCCTGCATCAGGTCGGACATGGCGGCGGATTCGCCTCCATAAAGCTCATTGATGCGTTCGGAAATCTGGTAATCCGGCGCTACCAGAACATGGATGTCCTGGCCGAGGGCGAAGCGCAGGTCTTCCACCGTCTGGGGATTCAGGGGATCCACCAGGCAGACGTACAGGCCTTCCGGACCATGCCGCACAGGGAGCGCCCCGTGCAGGCGCACGAGCGTGGCCGGCATCATGTTCTGCACGTTCGGGTCCGGCTGGAAGTTGTCCAGTGTAATGAATTCCGTACCCAGGTCGCTGGCAATCATCTGCCAGATATCATCCTTGCTGCCGATGATGCCGAAGTCTGCAAGCACTTCCGGCAGTTCCTTGCCGGAGGCGATCATTTCCTCCTTGATGTCCTTTGCCAGGGATTTGTCAATCATTCCCCGGCCGATGAAAAGTTCCAGTGTGAGGTTGGTGTCCATAATAAGCAGAATGAATAGCGGGGAAAAATCAGTTGGCGTCTCCCATGGTGACGTTCAGCACTTCTTCCGGAGAAGTAAGGCCGGCCAGCACTTTGCGTACGCCGTCTTCCCTCAAGGTTCTCATGCCCAGTTCCCGGGCGCGCTGGCGCAGCTGGGGGGAAGTCAGATTTTCGTTAATCATGCGGCGCACCTCGTCGTCGATTTCGAAAATCTCAAACAGCCCCATCCGGCCCTTGAATCCGCCGCCGCGGCAAAAGTCGCAGCCGTGGGGCGCCTTGATTTGGCCCTGGGCAAGGCGGGACATGTCAATGTTCAGCGTATGCGCCTGCTTTTCCGTCAGAGTGCCGTCCACCTTGCAGCGGTCGCACAGCTTGCGGACAAGACGCTGGGCCATGATGGCGCGGACGGAGGAGGCGATCAGGAAGCGTTTGATGCCGATGTCCGCCAGACGAGCCACGGCGCTGGGAGCGTCATTGGTGTGAAGGGTGGAGAATACGAGGTGCCCCGTCAGGGAGGCGTTGATGGCGATGCTGGCTGTTTCCATGTCTCGAATTTCCCCGATCATGATGATGTTGGGAGCCTGGCGGAGCATGGCGCGCAGGGCGGCGGCGAAGGTCATGCCGATATCCGCCTTTACCATTACCTGGTTGATGCCGGAGAGTTCGTATTCCACAGGGTCTTCCACCGTGATGATTTTTTTATCCGGGCGGTTGATGTGGTTCAGGCACGCGTAAAGGGTCGTGGTTTTACCGGAACCGGTAGGACCCGTCACCAGGATAATGCCGTCCGGCAGCGTGATGAGGCGGTCGAACACAGCTTCATCATCCGAGAAAAATCCGAGCTGGGGAAGGCCCAACACCAGGGCGGATTTGTCCAGGATACGCATGACGATGCTTTCCCCGTGGTTGCTGGGGACGGATGAAACACGGAGGTCGATTTGCTTGCCGCCGATGCTCATCTGGATTCGCCCGTCCTGGGGCATGCGTTTTTCCGCAATGCTCATGGTGGTACTCATTACCTTGAGGCGAGCGATGATGGGGCTGAGCAGTTTTTTTGGATGGGTGGCCACCTCCACCAGCTTGCCGTCCACGCGGTAGCGGATGCGGAGCCTGTTTTCCATGGGCTCAATGTGGATGTCGGAAGCCCTCATTTTGAAAGCGTCCGTCAGCATCTGCTGCACCAGCCGGATAATGGGAGCATCCTCCCCTTCCAGCCCGTCGGTTTCTTCCGGAACGCTCAGATCCCGGTAAAATTCATTCAACCGGCTTTCTATCGCGCTGTGGGTGGCGACGCTGAAAATCACATCCCGCCCCATCAGCTGGGGCAGGCTGTCCATGGTTTCCAGATTCAGGGGGTCGTCAATAGCAATGTTGATGGAAAAACCGTCGTCGGAAATGGGGATGGCCCGGAAGCGCCTGGCAAGTTCCGGCGTAATGAGTTCGCGCACCTCCTGGGGGATGTGCATGGAGCCCAGGTCCACGACGGGGAGCAGGGAGTTTGACGCCGCCACCTGAGCGATGACGTCTTCCGTAAGATAATTGGCCTGAATCAGAAAATCGACCAGGTCCTGGGTGGGAGATTTTTGACTGCGCGCGTACTGAAGAATTTCTTCATTCAGATATCCGGCCTGCGTAAGAAGTTCGATGAGATATGATTCGTTGGAGTACACGTCGATCTCTGGATGCTATTGTTGGAAGTCTGCCGAAATGGAGCGGCAGGATACTCCCCTATTTCTGACAGGTTCGGAACGTAAAGTCAACTTAGCTTCCCTCAAAATGGCATTTTTTTTCGGGCGTGTCCGGAGGCGGGAAGAACCTCCTTCCCTCTCCGCCGCTTTTCAAACCCTGCGGAATCTTCCGGAAAGCGGGATTTTCCCTGTACTCAGGGCTTCTGGCGGGGGAGCTTGGAAAGCAGGTCTTCCAGCTCCGGCATGCTGGATACCCGCACCAGGCGGGAACGCATTTCCTTGGCGCCGGGAAATCCCTTCGTATAAGCCAGGATTCGTGACCTCATATGGAGCATGGTGTGAAGTTCGTCCCCATAATGGCGGGATTCCAGGGCCATCCGGGCATGCCGCAAAATCAGGGCCGCCTTTTCCTGCGGGTCTCTGGCCGGCGGCATGGTTCCGTGCAGCAGATAATACTTGGCGTCTCCGAAAATCCATGGGTTTTCCATGGCCGCACGGCCAATCATGACGCCGCTGACGGCCGTATTTTCTTTTACATAAGCTACGGCCTGCGGGGTGGAAATATCCCCGTTCCCGATGACCGGCACGGACATGGCCCGCGCGCATTCGTCAATAATGTCCCAGTTGGCCGTTCCGGAATACTGCTGGGAGCGGGTGCGCCCGTGAATGGTGATCATGGAAATTCCCTCATTCTCCAGCAGGCGGCACGCGTCCATGGCGCACAGGCTCTGAAAATCCCAGCCAATACGTATTTTGGCCGTGACGGGGATTCTCTCTCCTACGGCTTTCACGACGCCTCCGGCAACGGAAGCCAGCAGGGGAAGATCTTTCAGGAGGGAGGAACCTCCATTTTTGCCAACCACCTTGGGAACCGGGCAGCCGAAGTTGATATCGATAAAATCCGGCTTCTCATGGTCCAGGATAATTCTGGCCGCCTCTCCCATGTGGTTCCCGTCCGCTCCGAAGAGCTGGATGCCTATGGGGCGGTGGGCATTTTCTATCTTTGTGTACCTGCGGTTTCTCTCCCATGCCTGGAGAATTCCTTCCGCAGAGACGAATTCCGTTACCATTACATCCACTCCAAGCTCCTTGCAGATAGTGCGGAAAATGGGGTCCGTCACTCCAGCCATTGGAGCCAGGAACAGCGGGAAATCCGTTTTGAAGAACGGGAGGGGAGCGGGACGGTTGGAAAAAGTCATGATTCCTTAGGATGAGGCTAGCACGGGTTCCCGTCCCATTCAAGCATCTTGCCTGTTCTGGCGAAGAAGGGAAGGTGCAAGATGCCGGTGCTGTGCAAACATCGGAGCGTCGAAAATATGGCGCTCAATAAAGAGGTGCAGTAGTCCGCCCGGTTTTCCGGAGGAAATTGCAGGCGCGCTGGACAGTATCGTTTGTTTTCGGGAAAAAAACGGCTTCACTTTTTGAGTGAAGCCGTTTGGCAAAAGTTGAAAGATTGTCTTAATGGTTGCCGCAGCCGCAACCGCCGTCCTTATGGTCGTGGTCGCACTTGCCGTCGCAATCGCAATTTTCCTTGTCGCACTGGCCGCCGCAGGAGCAGGAGGACTGGGCGCTCATGGCGCGCTGGCGGGCTTCCTCTATTTCTTCAGGAGTGGGAGCGCGGCCAAGGTCAATGGACATGCCCAGATAATGATTGATGGTGTTCAGGAGTTCGTCAATGGTCTGGCGCGCTTCCAAAAAGCCGCGGGCCGCATCATTCTTGATGACGTTTTCACGCAGGGCGTCGAATTTGGAAATTTCCTCTTCGGTAGGAGGCATTCCGGCCAGGTGCTTGTTGCGCAGTTCTTCTCCGTAAGCGTTTACTTCTTCAAAAAGCTTGGTTGCTTCCGGATTTTGGAAAAAGAGACCTATTTTTGCCTTGGAGGCCACAACCTTGTCTTCCTTGGCGAGCAGATTGCAAAGGGCTTCCGTGGCGGCGCGCAGGTTGTCGTTGAGAACGGGGGTATTCATATGAGATTTATTTAATCATGCCTTTTCGTGCAGGGCAATCCGGTTGCGAGGCATGGCGCGCATTTCCTTGCCGCAGGTTTGCTGCAGGCGGGAAATCCGGAAGAATAAAAAGGCGTTCCGCGTGACGTGGAACGCCTTTTTATGGTGATCAACGTTTTTTAATGCGCCTTGCAGAATTCTTCAAAGCGGTCCAGAGCTTCTTTCAGAATGTCCAGCGTGGTGCAGTAGCTGATGCGGATGGCCTTGTCATTGCCGAAGGCGATGCCGGGGACGGCCGCGACCTTGTAGCGTTCCAGAAGCTTGTCGCACAGATTCAGGGAGGTGAGTCCCAGCCTGCTTATGTCCACAAAGAAGTAGAAAGCGCCCTGCGGCTCCACAACGCTGATATTCGGGATGGCGCTGAGGCGGGAGTAAACGTACTGGCGGCGCATGTCATATTCGTCGCGCATGTCGCTGATGAAGCTCTGGTCTCCCGTAAGGGCCTCAATGCCTCCATACTGGGCGAACGTGCAGACGTTGGAAGTGGTGTGGTCCTGAATCATTTGGATGGCCTTGGCAATGGCTGCCGGAGCTGCGGAATAGCCCAGACGCCATCCGGTCATGGCGTAGCCCTTGGAGAAGCCGTTGATGGTGATGGTCAGGTCGTACAGTTCCGGACTGAGGGAGGCGATGCTGACGTGCTTGGCGTCCCCGTATACGAGGTGTTCGTAAATTTCATCAGCCAGGATGAGGATGTCTTCGCTCAGGGCCACTTCTCCCAGGGCGCGCAGTTCTTCTTCGGAATAAACGGACCCGGTCGGATTGTTCGGGGTAGTGAGGATGACCATCTTGGTGCGGGGGGTCATGGCTTCCTCAAATTGTTCGGCGGTAAGCTTCCATCCGTTTTCCGCCGTGGTTTCCACGATGACGGGGATGCCTCCGCACATGCGGACCATTTCCGGATAGCTGACCCAGTACGGGGCGGGGATGATGACTTCATCCCCCTCGGATACGGTCGCCATGATGGCGTTGAAACAGGCGTGCTTGGCGCCGGCTCCTACGGTGATCTGGGTGAAATCGTATTCCAGGTTGTTTTCCCTCTTGAGCTTTTCTGCGATGGCCTGGCGGAGTGCGGGAAGACCGGCGGAAGGCGTATATTTGGTGGCTCCGTTGTTCAGGGCCGCGATGGCTGCCTGCTTGATGTTTTCCGGGGTGTCCATTTCAGGTTCACCGCCTGCCAAACCGTAAACTTCTTCACCGGAAGCTTTCATAGCCTTGGCCCGGTTGGTCACCTTGAGAGTCAGGGAAGGGGTCAATGCCGCAATGCTGGGGGAAATCATGTCCATTGTTGTGGTGCAGTCGTAGATTTTGATGCCTTGGCGGAAAACAGGCTGTTCTCCGCATAGGCGGAAAAACTTTACTCATTGAGCGCACCCCTGGCAAGGAGAATGCTTGCGGCGGCCATTCTTTTTCTTGCGGAGGGCGTTCCTCCCTCTATGGAAGGGATTTTTCCCGTCAGCATTTCAGGAATTTGGCGCGCACCGCTTCCAGCTCCGGCGTCTTCAGCAGGAAAGCCGCCGCCAGGTAGACGATGCCGGCGCAACCGCAGACCAGGGATATCCCCAGCACCCTGGCCGGGAAGGTCCAGTTCAGGAAGCCCTGGAGGAACCATGCCTTGCCTGCCCAGCACACGGCCCCCAGCAATATTCCCGCCGCCATGATCCTGGCCAGTCCGGAAAGCAGCGTCCGTCCGTCTACGCCGCCCAGCTGGCGTCGCAGGTAAAAGAAGTAAAAGAGAAAATTGAAGGTAGTGACCACGGAGGTGGTCAGTGCCAGCCACGCCGCGTTTTTATGCAGGATGTAGACGAAACAGTAGTTGAGGCCGATGCTGATAGCCAGAGCCACGGCGGCGGCAATCAGGGGAACCCAGCGTTTTTCAAGAGCCAGGAAGACGGGCTGCACCACCTTGGTCCCGGCATAGCCCAGCAGGC
Source organism: Akkermansia sp. 54_46 (assembly GCF_001917295.1). Classification (NCBI taxonomy): domain Bacteria; kingdom Pseudomonadati; phylum Verrucomicrobiota; class Verrucomicrobiia; order Verrucomicrobiales; family Akkermansiaceae; genus Akkermansia; species Akkermansia sp. 54_46. The sequence continues at coordinate 136,038 of NZ_MNUD01000036.1, read as the reverse complement.
CCAGGGAATAGGCTCCCAGCACTTCCCCCGTGTAACGCACGGCCTCCTGGTTGAAGCGGCCCCACTGGTATACGGCGGAGACGAATTCCGTTCCCAGGATGGAGAGGATGAGAAAAGCGGGTACCGCAAAGAATGCCACCAGCCGCAACCCCTTGGCGATGTGGACCGCCACCTCTTTTCTGCCGTCTCCCACCATCATGCGGGAAACAGCGGGCAGCACCACCATGCCCGTCGCGACTCCGAAGAGCCCCACGGGAAGCTGCCAGAGGCGGAACGCCGTGGTCAGGGCGGTGACGGAGCCTTTTTGGAGATCCAGAGCGAACCCCGTATTGATGAAGATGGTGAACTGCGTCACGCCTGAAGCCAGCACGGAGGGAAGCATCAGCCCCCAGATTTTGCGCACGCGGGGATCGTCCCATTGGAAATTGGGTTTCCAGCGGAAGCCGGTTTTGCTGAGTTTGGGGAGCTGCACGGCAATCTGGGCCATGCCCCCGATGGTGACGCCGCAGGCAAAACCGTACAAAGCTTTGGGGCCGAAGGATGGATCAATGAAATATCCAATCAGCAGGCCAAGCAGGATGGAAGTAACATTGAAAGCGGCGGAGGCCAGCATGGGCAATCCGAAAACCCCCACCATGTTCAGCGCCCCCATGATGAGGGCGGACAGGGAGGCGAATCCGATGAAAGGCCACATGATGCGGCTCAGGTCCGTGGCGAACAATTGCTCCGTCAGAGAGTGATCTCCGCTGTAGAGGGCTTCCATGACGGGCCCTGCAAATAGAATCCCCAGCGTTACAATGGCGATCATCAGGGAGGAAAGCTGGGTAGCTGCCTTGTTGGTCAGTTCCCACGCGGCCGCTTCTCCCTGCGCTTCCCGCGTTTTGGAGGCTACGCTGGTATAGGATTGGGAAAGAGCCCCTTCCGCAAACAGATCTCTTAACAGGTTGGGGATACGGAAAGCCGTGTAAAAGGCGTCCAGGGCTCCCGTAGCCCCGAACAGGGAGGTGTACACAATTTCCCTGGCCATGCCTGTCAGGCGGCAGGCGAAGATGGCGCCGGAGGCAACCAGGCTGTTCCGCATCAGGGACATGAAAGGGGGGAATTTACTTGAACAGCTGGCGGCAATACGGCTCCACCCGTTTCATTGCCGGATTGTCCTTGACAGCCTGGTCGCGATCATCCCGGCAGGGGAAAAGGTACAGGGCGTATCCCCCGTAGCCGCCTCCCAGATATTTTTTTGCAAGGGCATTGGGAATATCCGGCAGGGGGCGCATTCCTTCGTCAAGCTGCACACTGTAATACAGGGCTACGCCTGCCGCCAGTGTATTGATGTTGCGTTCCAGAACTCCGGTGCGGGCAATGAGGGAGGATTGGGAGATGCGTACGTAGTCCCGTTGTTCATCCGCCATCTTTGGGGTATCGTGTTCTTCACCCGTATATAGAATGGCCATTCTTCCTTCCAGGAAGTCACCCGTGCCTTTGACATCCAGCACCGGAGAACTGCCGGAGCGCCATACGCACAACCCCGTTTCCGCAATGACGGCAGGATCCTGCCAACCGACGCCCAGAGCGAGTTCGGACGCGACCGGATCGCGCCCTTCCAGCATGGCCCACGCGCCGCTGCCTCCCAGCCCGGAGCGTTTTTCATACGGCCATTCGCAGAGGGAAACCATGGGGGTGATGGCGCAGTTGACCACATAGGAGCCTTTTCTGGCGTAGCGGGGCACGTCCAGCCATCCCCCGGCAAAGTCCACGCGAAGCGGTACGGCGGACGGAGCCTTGATGCGGTTCACCAGCATGGTGGTGGAGACGGGAGTGAATTTGGGGGGCGTCTTGGGGAGCACCAAGTAATTGGCTCCGACGCGGGCGCACAGCTCCTTCTTGATATCGCTGTAAAGGTCATCTTCCGTCACAGCCAGGATATCCGGTTTTTCCTGAAGAAACTCTTCTTCAAAATCCAGGCCCTTTTTCATGCCGGTACCCAGGATAACCTTGTCAACCATGCGCAGGCTTTCCAGCAGAACTTTTTTGTGTTCGTCCGGAATGGACGGCTTGCGCTGCTTGTGGTGCCACAGCACGGGTTCCGAAGCGAAAGAGACGATTAGATAGTCGCCCAGAGCGCGGGCTTCTTCAAAGAACTGGATATGGCCGGCGTGGACGATATCATAGCAGCCGGAGACGAAAACTTTTTTCATGCGTGTAATGATAGATAATTAGTCTGCAACAGTATGCCCTATTGCCGTGCCGGATGCAAGAGCGAGATGAAAATACGTTAAAAAACGGCGCGGACTACAGAAAGCCCGTGCCGTTTGGGGATAGGAAAAATCAACTTCTGCAAAAACGGTCAGGAAGCCATAGCCTCCTGGTAGCGGCGTTCCACATCGTCCCAGTTGATCAGGCGGCAGAAGTCTTCAATATAGTCCGCCCGGAGGTTCTGGTGCTTCAGATAATAGGCGTGTTCCCAAACGTCACAGACGAGAATGGGGACAAGGCCGGGAATTTCCAGATTCTGATGTTTTTCCGCCCCGCAGATTACCAGCGTCTTGCTGATGGGGTCCACGCCCAGAATACCCCAGCCGGAACCTTCCACGCCCTGGGAAGCCGCCTTGAATTCCTTCATCATAGCTTCCAGAGAACCGAATTTTTCCTTGATGGCATCTACCAGAGGACCTTGCGGCTCTTTTTTGGGATCAGGCGTCATGTTGGTCCAGTAAATGGTATGGAGAACATGGCCGGAAGCATTGAAGGACAAATTACGCACCCAGTTGGTGGTGGCGGAAGCGTCCAGTTTCCCGTCCGCAATTTCACGGAGCTTTTCAGCCGCGGCATTGGCGCCGGCGACATAGGCCGCATGATGCTTGTCGTGGTGGATGCGCACGGTCTTTTCATCCAGCATGGGTTCAAGCGCGTCGTAGGCGTACGGAAGGGGTGGCAGTACATATTTGCCGTCGGCATAGCCGATCGTGGAGGGATCTTGCTGTTTAGTCATCTTGTGCTGTGGTTGTATGGATGGCCCTGTTGCCCGGGCCTGGCTGATTGTTCCCAGCGCCGCCAATGAGGAAAGAGCAATAAAACGCCTTCTGTTCATGTCCGCGCCATGGGAATGCATGGGTGTTTGGACATGGGTTGTTTTTGAGTTGTTCAAAAAACAGGAACCTCGGGGTTCTATTTTTCTTCTTGTAGAGGCAGCTGGGAAAAAGCTTTTCTACCTTCTGGCTGCTGCTGCCGGGCCCTGGGCCCCATAGACGCTGACGCCCCTGACGGCGACAGATCCCGCATCCCCCAGGAAGGATTTGGGCAGGGTTACGCGGGTCTGGTTGCCCGGAAGGAGGATGCGCGTGGCCCACTGGCTGCCGTAGCGCGCCTGGACGGCCCATTTCCGCGAAGGATTGCCGGACGGTTGCCATGAGAGGGTTACGGTGGAACCATTGTCCGCCACGTAAAAATTCTGCGGTTGTCCGGGGGTGCCGGTTCCGCACCAGGGCATGGCGGGCGGAACGGCCATGGATGGGTACAATCTGTTCAGGTATTTCTGGATGCCTCCGGCATTCCGCATGATGGATTTGATGCTCCAGAAGCATTGCCCGGGGGCGGTTCTGGCAAGGCTGCGGGAGTAGTTGACCTGCGCCGCTATTTCAGAGGCGGGGCGGCCCGGGTCTTCGCTGCTCATGATACGTGCCGTGGCGATGCCGGGCCACACCGGGCGTCTGGAGTTCTGGGCGGCCCACCATTGCATCAATGCGGGAAAGCTCTGCTTGGCCGGGCTGCAGCGCCAGTAAAGCTGGGGGGCCAGGTAATCCACCCATCCGCGGGAAAGCCACTTGCGGGCGTCGCACGCCAGATGCTCGTAGGCGTCCACACCCGCTTCAATGCCGCCGGGAACGCCCGGCCTCCAGATGCCGAACGGGCTGACGCCCACCCGCACCCAGGGTTTGGAAGATTTGACGGATTTGTACATGTCCTGCACGAAGTCGTCAATGTAGCCCCGGCGCTGGGAGGGGGATTTCCCGTCTCCAAAGCTGGCGGGAGACCAGGTGCGGCCGGGAGTGGGATAGGGGTAGAAATAGTCGTCCAGGTGCACCCCGTCAATGTCGTAGCGGCGCACGACGTCCATGATAACCTTCAGCGCGTGGTCACGGGAGGCGGAGGCGCTGGGGTTCATCAGCAGCACGGAGCCGTTTCGCTTCATCAAATCAGGGCGTGTGAGGGAAATATGGTTGCGGCCTACGGCATGCTTGACGTTGGCCTTTGCCCGGAATGGGTTGAACCAGGCGTGCAGTTCAATGCCGCGGCGGTGAGCCTCCTGAATGGCGAAAGCCAGAGGATCATACCCAGGATTGACGCCCGGGCCGGAAAGCCATTGGCTCCACGGCTCCAGAGAAGAGCGGTACAGGGCGTCGGCATTCGGGCGCACTTGGAGAAACACGGCGTTCAGCTTCAACTGGGCGCAGGTATTCAGGATGTTCAGCAGCTCCGCGCGCTGGGCTGCTCCGGAGAGGCCGGAACGGGAGGGCCAGTCAATATTATGAACGGTGGATATCCATGCCGCGCGGAATTCCTGGGGGACAGCGGGAACGGATTCTCCGGAGATCTGCCACCCAAGAGACTGGGAAGCCAGGGCCAGCAGGGAGCAGGAGAAGGCATGGAACAGGGGAAATCTGGTCATGACGGGAATGGAGAGGGATGTTTCCGGAACATTTAACGCCTATTCGGAGGATCTGTCCATGACGGATGCCGGAGGTTCCGTCATGGACAGGCGGCCCTCAGCTGGGCCGGGATGCCAGGCTGTTGATCAGGTGGGCGTTGAAACCGGCCCCGAAGCCGTTGTCTATGTTGACGACGGAAACACCGTTGGCGCAGGAATTCATCATGGCGAGCAGGGTGGTTACCCCGCGGAAATTGGCTCCATAGCCCACGCTGGTAGGCACGGCTATCACAGGAACCTTTACCAGGCCTGCCAGCACGCTGGGGAGAGCTCCTTCCATGCCCGCCACGGCCACCAGCGCAGTAGCTTGGCGGATGGAGTCCAGATGGGAAACCAGGCGGTGCAGGCCGGCCACGCCGCAGTCCCGGTACCGGACTACCCGGCTGCCCAGAAATTCCGCCGTCAGGGCGGCCTCCTCCGCTACGTATTGGTCCGAGGTCCCCGCGCTGACGATGCCGACGAAGCCCGCCGTCCGCGGAACGGGATTCGGAACAATGCGCATGAGACGGGCTTCCGGGTGCATGTCCGCCGCCGGAAAGGCGCGGTTCAGGTAGTCCAGAGCTTCCCCGCTCAGACGCGTGGCCAGAACATTTTGTCCGGCGGCAAGCAGGCTGCGGGCTATCTCTTCAATCTGGTCCGGCGTTTTTCCTGCGCCGTAAATGACTTCCGGGCACCCGGTGCGTTCCAGGCGGCTGTAATCAATGTCCGTATGGGAAGGAGCGGATACGGTGCCGGCTCTGATTTTTTCCTCCGCTTCTTCCGCAGAAAGGAGGCCTTTTTTAAACTGATGCAGAATGGAGGTGATGTCGTTCATGAGGGTTCGTTCATGCTCCCTCTGGAATATCCTTCCAGATCCAGGGTGATGTGCCGGAAGCCCAGTTCCCGCAGCCGGCGTGCTGCAGTGGAGGCAAGCTGTCCGTCCCAGAACAGTTTACGTTCCTTTTCCGGCAATTCAATGCGGGCTAGGCTGTCTCCGTGAACACGGACACGGCAGCCTTTCAGCCCCAGGGTTCTCAGGAAAGATTCCGCTGCGTCCACGCGTCTCAGCAGAACTTCCGTTACGGGGCGGTTGTGTTCCAGGCGGGTCAGCAGGCATGCGTAGGCCGGTTTGCCGCTGACTGATTCCGGAAGACCCAGCCGGCAGGCCAGCCGGCGGATATCCGCCTTATCCATGGAAGCTTCCAGAAAGGGACTCGGGATGCCGAGTTCCTGCAAAGCTTTGCGGCCTGGCCGGTAATCGTCCAGGTCGTCAAGATTGGATCCGTCCGCCAGCAGGGGGAACCCCATCTCAGCCGCTCTGGCTGCCAGGGAGGAAAACAGGGCATGCTTGCACAGGTAGCAGCGCAGGGGAGGATTATTCGCAAGGGCGGGAAGGATGGGAAACGCCAGTTTTTCCTGCCGGACGCCCAGGCGGCGGCACAACGCCGTGCTGTCCCGCACTTCCTCCTCCATCACGTAGGGCGTTCGCGCAGTCAGTGCCAGGCAGTGATCCGCTCCCAGGATACGGACGGCGGCGGCAAGCAACACGCTGCTGTCCAGCCCCCCGGACAAGGCGACAGCAATGCGTTTCCTGGGGAGAAGGACGGCGCGAAGCCGTTCAAACGGAGTCTGTGGCGTCGTTGTCATGGGAAGATGTGGGAAAAAGCCCCATCAGCTGGCATTGTCCCAGCGGCAATCCGGTTTTTTCCGCCAGGATTCTGCAATCATCAAATTCCGCTTTCCGGTAATGGGGGCGGCCGTGCATAAAAGAAGTTTTTACATGAACCGTTCCATGGGGCGTAGGGACAGGAGCGCTTTCCCGGCGCAAAAGATGGCGGAGCATGCCATGCTGCCTGATGCCCGGTGTGCTGCTGTGCCGGAAGAAGGCTTCCCGCACGCGGTCCGTCTGTTCCGGCTGGCACAGGGCGCAAACCTTGACTGCCAGACGGCCTTTCTTCATGCAGACGGACTCCTGCCAGGTATCCAGAGCGCCTGCCTCCATCAGCTTTTCCGCCAGGTAGGCTGTCTGTTCCGGCGTCATATCGTCTATATTGGCGCACAGCTCCGTCAGCAGTTCCGGGGAAGTTTCCTCTTCTTCCGTTTCTACCAGCATCACCCGCAGAATATTCGGTACGGGAAGTCCCTGGCGGTGGCCGATTCCATAGCCGGTTGCGGTAATACGGCCTGCCAGCGGAGCGGGGACGGGCTGCGCCAGGGCGGCAATATAGGCGGCTCCGGTGGGTGTAGTGGCCTCATGGGTGGTTCCATTCAAGGTGGCCCGGAAATGTTTCGCCAGCAAAGCCGTTGCCGGCGCAGGAACGGGCATTGTTCCGTGCTGGCAGGTTACGGTGCCAGACCCCAGCTCCACCGGTCCGGTGAAGACGGCGTCCACCCGGAGCATTTCCAGGCAGATGGCAGCTCCCGCGATATCGATGATGGAATCCACCGCGCCCACCTCATGGAAATGTACTTCTTCAGGAGTAGTGCCGTGTACGCGGGCCTCCGCCTCCGCCAGCAGGGTGAAAATAGAAAGGGCCGTCCGCTTTACGGTATTGGAAAGGGCGCTTGTCTCAATAAGTGTTCGTATATCCGCCATAGTCCGGTGATGGTGCGCATGGCTGCTGCCGGAGTGCCCTTCTTCCTCCGTCAGTACGTCAATCCGTGTTCCCCGGATGCCGTGCTGCTGCGCCCGGCGGCATTCCAGCTTCCACTCCCCGTGCACATGCAATTTGGACAGTTCCCGTTCCAGGTTTTCCCGGTCCGCTCCCAAATCAATCAGGGCGGCCAGATTCATATCTCCGCTGATGCCCGCGCTGCAATCATAGACCAAGGCTCTCATGATGGCTCAGTGTAGAAGGAAAAACTCCTGGCTCAAGGTCAAAATGAGCCTTATCCCGGGAGGGGGCCCGGTGCCTGGCGGACCGGGTTTGGCGGATTGCCGTCCGGTTATGAAAAAGATGCCCTGTGAAATACATTGCTAGGGAACTTTAAATATGCCACAATCCCTGCGGCGCTGACCAGCGCCGCCCCCGTTCTATATCATGTCCATTCCGTTCTTTTCGAAATTACGATCCCAGAAGCATTATCTTCAACTGGTTAAGCCGGAATTGAAGCAGGTTTCCGAGTTTGTTGAAGCGCAATCATCATGTTTTGACCCGGAAGTGGCCGATTACATGGAAACGGTATGCCAGTCCAAGGGTAAAATGCTTCGTCCGGCCCTGGTTCTGCTGGTTGCCGGTGCTACGGGCGGCATCAAGCCTGCCCATATCCGCCTGGGTGCTTTGCTGGAAATGGTGCATCTGGCTTCCCTTGTGCATGATGACGTGATTGACGAGGCCGACAAACGCCGGGACGAGGCTACGGCGAATGCCCTCTGGGGCAACAGCCTCGCCGTACTGTTGGGGGATGTCCTCTTTTCTCATGCCATGGTGCTGGGTACGGAATTCGGCAGCACGGAATTCTGCCGCAGGCTGGCGAATACCGTCAGGAACGTATGCCAGGGGGAGGTAGCCCAGTCCAGCCGCCTGTATGATCTGAGCATGACCCGCGAGGAATATTTTGAAATCATCCGGAAAAAAACCGCTTCCCTTTTCTCCGCAGCTACGGGGGGGGCTGGCTGGATTTCCGGAGTAACCCCGGAAGTGGAGGAATCCCTTTACCAGCTGGGGGATCTGCTGGGTGTGGCTTACCAGATTTACGACGACTGCCTGGACATGGTGGGAGATGAAGACGATGCCGGAAAGACGCTTCATACGGACGCCACCAAGGGCAAGCTGACTCTTCCCATCTTCAATTTGCTGGAATGCGGTGACAGGAATGTGGAAGCTACCCTGCGGGACGCCATTGAAAACCGTGAAGTAGTGGATTACTCCGCCTTTCAGGACAATCCCGTTTTTGCAGAGGCTCTGGACAAGGCGATTCAGGTAGCTCTGGAGAAAAACGAGGCGGCCCGCGAAATTCTGTGGCTCCTTCCCCAAACGGAATATCGTGAAGCTTTGGCGGAAATGACCTTTTACATGGACGAGCTGCTTAACGACTGCCGTATCTCCTGACCTGCTTCAAGGAGTTTTTGTCCGGTCATGTCCTCCTTATGTAATTTGTGTCTTCCGGCATTTTCCCAAAAAGAAACCTGCCGGAGGGAATGGGAGGAGCGCATGCTGGTTACGGTCTGATTGTTTTTTCAAAACATGGTTAACCCGGCCACGCGCCCGGGGAACGGCAGTGCTTTCTTTATTCCGTTTTTCCGTACCTGCGCGCCCGGAAGGAGTAGGCGACCGCCACTACGGCGGCGAGCACGGCGTACAGGATGAAGCGGTCCGTGGAAATGGCGTTGGCTGATTCTCCGTTGGACAGGAAAAAAGTAATTGCGGCCACCAGCATGTTGCCTGCAAAGATAGTGAGGTTCCAGAAACTGGTGATGAGGCTTTTTAAATGCGCCGGGGCTTGCGTATAGGCGAATTCCAGGCCGGTGGTGCTGACCAGGATCTCAGAGATGGTGAGTACGCAGTAAGGAATCAGCTGCCATGCGATGGACATGGAGGTTCCTTCCTCCAGCCGGTATTGCAGGAAAGCGACAATCAGGAATGTAGCGGAGCTGAGGGCCAATCCCGTTCCGAGGCGCACCAGGGGCCTTGCCAGCGTTGCCACCCTGGGATAAACAAATACGGTGATGAGGGGGATGAACACCATGACGAAAATGGGATTGGCCGCCTGGATTTGGGCCGGCCCGATGGACCAGGAACCGCCCGGGAGCGGGATGGAAAGAGGAATCATCCTGCTGCCCTGGGATACCCAGGAAGAAGCCGTCTGTTCGAAAATGGACCAGAATGGAATGATAAAGGCGAAGATGGAAAGGATTTTCAGGATGTGCCGGGTGTCTTCCACGGCGGAAGTTCCGCAGCGCTGTTCCGCGTTTTTCCAGCCTCCGTGGAACAGGATGATGAAAAGGACTTTCCAGAAGCCGGGCTGCCCGCTGTTCCGGGCCGGAGGCGTTTTGTGGTAGTTTTTGCGGCCCAGCCAGAAGACGAAGGTGGCAACTCCCATGAAGAGGCCCGGGACGGCAAACGCCCAACTGTACCCGTAACGCTGTTCCATGGCCGGAATGACCAGAAAGGAGAAGAAGGAGCCAAGGTTGATAGCCCAGTAGAAGGCATTGAAAGCCTTGGTCATTAACTGCGGGGACTTATTGGGAATCTGGTCTCCCATAAAGGCGGAGACACATGGCTTGATGCCTCCGGCTCCCAGCGCGATGATGAACAGGCCCGCCATGAGAATGTAACGGCGCGCTTCAATGGTGTGGGAAAGATCCGCCGTCGCCAGAACTCCGTGTCCTACGCAGTAAAGCAGGGAAATATAAAGAATGGTTTTATATCGGCCCCAGACCTTGTCCGCCAGCCAGGCCCCCGCCAGGGGAAGCAGATATACCATTGCCACAAAAATATGAAGGGTGGAGGTGGACCAGTTGTCGCTCATCAGCAGATGACCCGTCATGTACAGCATGAGGATGGACTTCATGCCGTAGAAGCTGAAACGTTCACAGGCTTCCGTTCCGATGATGTATCTGGACTGGGAGGGCAGGGCGCTCATTGGATGATGAAAAGGAGGGAGATGGAGAAGGAGTAATAAAAATGATGGCCTCCGGGCGGAGGCCATCATGGCGAATGCGTTCAGACGGCGTTCAGGGCCTGTGGGAAGGAGACGGGCTCGCTGACGGTTGTCATGAAAAGGAAAACGTTAGCGTTCCTGGTTCAGGATGGGAGCGATTTCCACCTTATATTGGGTGATGCACGCTTTCAGCCAGTCCAGCATGATCATGGATTTTGCCTGGGCAGTCAGAGCCGGAGCAATTTGCTGGGTAGCTTTGATTTGGAATTCCGGTGTATCCTCCAGTTCGCGCTTGACGAGCTGGGTCAGCAGGATGCCGTCCCCCGTGTTGATGGGCTGAGCCATCTGGCCGGGGTTGATGACGGAAGCCGCCTGGAATACTTCTTCAGGGGACGGGAGCTCTTTGGGAGGGGCCAGGCGGGAATTCATGGCCCGTTCCAGAATAGACTGGAGCTCTTCCTGTGTTTTGGCGTTTTGCAGGTTGACGCTGCTCAAGAGTACGTTTGGATTGACAAAGGGACCGTAAGAGGCAGTTTTGGCACCGGCTTTTCCGGCAATGGCATTGAACTGTTCTACGGGTTTTTCCGCCTTCTGCAATTCCGTATTGAGTTCCGTGGCGGCCTTATTCATGGATTCAACGGTCATGCTTTCCAGCAGGTCGGCGCGGGCGCTGTTGCGGGCGGTCTCGTAAGGCAGGGCTTTGACCGGGGTAATGCCTTCCAGACGGATCAGGACGACTTGTCCGTTTTCCAGCACCTGCATGGTGCTGATCTGTTCGGCTCCGGTCTTGGCGCGCGCTTCTTCAACGGCCTTGGCATCCGCATCCGCATTCAGGGCCGGGGCTCCCGCCAGGGAGAAAGCCACATCCAGCAGATTGGCGCTGCGTCCGTCGGAAGCGGATTGGTTGATTGCCTGGTTGATTTCCTGAGGCGCGTTTTTACGCGTTACGGCCATGTAGGACTTTTTTTCCATTTTGCAGACGCCGGGAGTCTTGGCCAGGGCTTCGCTGATGGCCTGGTCCATATTCCTGCCGTTGGTGGCGTTCAGCGGTTCCCATATGTCATTTTCCACCAGATTCATAGTCTCCATGGTGGCGTTGGAAATGTCTCCGGGCTTGGGTGCCTGAGCATCGCCTGCGGGGATGAAAGTGTAAACAGTGAAGAAGCGTGCTTCCTCATTTTTGTAATTTTCCTTGTGCTTGTCCCAGAAGGTTTTTATTTCCTCTTCTCCGGGATCCGTCTTGGGGCGGAAGGCGCTTTTTTCCAGGAAGGCGGTGTTGATTGTAATTTGCTGGCTGTTGGATTCCGCTACAGCCTCGGCAAAACCGGGCTCCACGGAGATACCCCCGGCCAGCACGTCCTTGATGCGCTCCAGGCTGATGGTGTCTTCCATCAGACCGCGCAGCAGTTCCTCCTGAAGCTTTTTACCCATGTTGCCACGCATGGAAATGAAATTATCGTATTTTTGGGGGTCGAAAACGCCTTTATCGTCCTGGAACTCTGGAATATTGCAAATGGCATCGTCAATTTCCGCGGTGCTGGGAGTCAAGCCCAGGCGTCCCGCCTCCCGGCGGATAATGCCGCGGTAGGCCAGGAAAGCCGCATTGGGATTATTTGTTTTCAGCAGATGGCAGAGTTCGCGCAGGTTTTCTTCCGAGCTGAAATTGTCCTGAAGCAGCGGACCGAAGGTGGAAGGGAAGGAGAAAGCCACGGACAGGCCGGTCCTGCCCATATTGTTATAATCCTTTTCCCCATAAGATTTCCCGTCCACGGAAACGAAAGTCTGCTTGAACATGCCGGTCAGGGAGCCGCCGCTTACGTCCCCGCCGACGAACATGAGGCCCACAAACACCAGGGCCATGGCTGCCATGATGACGATTGTATGTTTACGTAAGTAATCTAGCATGGAATGTCAGGTTGAAAATGTACGTGTAGCCGGCCATGAGCTGACGGCAGCCCGGGCAGCCCGAACCTTTTACACTTTTTCCCTCCGCTAGGCAAGAACGAAGCTCTCCGCTTCCGGCGACTTTTCCAGAACATGGCGGAATGCTCTTTCCTGTCATGAAGGGCTTTTCCGGCCGGGGCTGAACAATTTTTGACCTCGACGGTGATGCAAATACGCCTTATGTTGCTCCTGCGCGGAAGGTTCCGGGAACCATGGGCCGGTTCTGCCCCATGGCATTCGGAAGCCTCCGGTGCATGTCCTTAGCCGGATATTCCTTTAATTGCAAGGATTTATGCTGAACCAGGTAGTAGAACTCAAAAGAGAAGTGACGGCGGTCCAGATCCCCAGCGGGGATGTGCTCACCCTGCCGGAAGGGGAACGCGTGTATATCACCCAGATACTGGGCGGCTCCTATACCGTGGCTACGGACCACGGCCTGGCCCGTATCTCCAGGGAGAACGCGGACGCCCTTGGCGCTGGAGCGGAGGAACCTTCTCCGGAAGCGGCTGCGCTGGATGAGAACGCCACACTGGAAGAAAGGGTCTGGGATACGCTGAAATGTGTGTATGACCCGGAAATTCCCGTGGACATCGTCAACTTGGGTCTGATTTACGATGTGGCCGTCATTGAGCTGGAGAACGGCCTTCATCATGTGGCGGTAAAAATGACTCTCACGGCGCCCGGCTGCGGAATGGGGCCCCATCTGGTCATGGAAGCCAAGGACCGCATTGAAGCGTTGGAAGGGGTGGAGGCTGCGGATGTGGAAATGGTGTGGGATCCCCCCTGGAACCAGGACATGGTCAGCGAGGAGGGCAGAATGAAACTCGGATTGATTTGATTTCCCATGCCGGTGACGTTGAAATTGTCCGACGAGGAAGCGCGTGATTTGGCGGAAATGCTTTCCACTGCCGCCACGGTGGCTGCCTCCAACCAGCAGGACGGGGCGGAGGCGCGTCTGGCGGCGTGGGGGAATTTGGTTTCCCGGCTGATGAAAGAGCTTTCCGTCACCTCCAAATTGAAAGGGCGCATTGCCTATGCGGATGAGCTGGGCGGATATGCCTTCACCCGGGAATATGAAGAAAGCGCCTTTTTCCAGGATTGCCTGGATGAATACCGGGACAACTCTTTTTGGGCAGATCTCGTGACGCGTATGGCGGACAAGGCCATCAGCGAACACCTGGGGCCGGAATATTTTGAAAACATGCCGGAGGATGAACGCCGCCGTACTGCGGAAGCCCTGGAAAAATCCCTGTGGCAGGAATGCGCCAGATACGGCATTGACCGGCTGGGCTTCATCTTGCCTCCGTCAGACGGATAAGGAGAAGAACCGTTTAAAAATCCTGTGGACCGGTGCGGCCCGAATGATTCGGGCGCGATTCGCGTGCATATCCCCGGAGAATACCGGTCTATGTTGCCTGTCTGCCGGGAAATACTCCCTTATATCCGCCCTGTTTCAGGTATCGGGACGACATGCGCTCTCTCTGGATGCGGCAAGATGATTTTGGGGGAGTTGTTCAGTCCGGAGTGCAGCGGTTCACCGGGTCGGGGCCTTATTCCTCCGCATTTTCCGGCAGTGGCGGGGTGGGGCTGCCCAGATATTCCGTTTCCTTGGGGGTGGAGAGTACTTTGTAATACGCCCAAGCGGCGGCGGCCAGTACGCCGCCGATGGAAACAATCATGGTTAGCCAGCCGGTGGGGGACATAATCAGTTAATGTTCTCCTGAACAAGACTGGTAACGGCCTTGTCAGGCAGGACCAGCTTGATATTCTGGGGCAGGGGACGATTTTGGAACAGCTTGAAATCCGTCATTTTCGTAGTTCCCCCCGTCTGAAGCAGCACGGAACCATCAGGCTGGATATTCGCCATGACGTTGGTGGAGGGGGTTGGGTCGCCGGTGAACGTTACGCTGGTATTGGGATGCCATTTGCCGTCCTTGTACGCGAAGCTGGGGCCAAAGAAGGCTCCGCGGGCCTTCTTGGCTGATTCAAAATTACGCATGAAATCTTCCACGAATCCGACGGAGAAGGAAAGTTCCTTTTCCGAGGAATGCGTTTTCCATTTGGAAATAAGATCCCAGGACCTGCTTTTATTATTAAAGTAATAACCGCTGATTTCCTTGAATTTCCCCATTTTTTTGACGCAGACGAGGAAGCGCATGTTCTCCCCGATTGCCCAGGGATAGTCCACGAAGCTTTGTCCGCCTGTTCCTTCACCGCCAAAACGTCCGGAGCGCGCATCTTTGCCCAGTTTTACCAGCTTGGTGCGTTCTTCTTCCGGCACATCATTGGGGTTGTCTCCGTGTGCCACCGGATCCCAGATGGAGAAGATGATTACTTTTTTACCGTTGGATTGTTCCTGAAAACCGATATAGCCGTCGTCAAAATTCATGGCGCAAAAGTAGGTGCCGGGAACGGATGTTTTGGCTTTCACTACATTGTACAGGGCGCTTGCCTGGGAGGGATGCCCCTGCTGGTTGATATGGACGGAACGGCACTGGCGCTTGGCCAGCAGTTCCGGGTCCTGCGCATGAAGGATGGTTCCGGAGAACAGGGCGGCGCAAATGACGGCGGCGGAGGATAAAAGACGCATGGTTTTGAATGATTGATGGTTGTCTGATTTGATGCCCGGAGGGTGGGGGACAGGCAAATAATTAGGACAGGCTAATTACGTTTGGCCTGGGGGAAATCTCGCAGGCAGGCCGCACTTTTTTCAAAATTTTTCCGGCATGAATGTGATAAAAGAAATACTTGGCTCAGGCTGGTTGCTCAAGATTCTGAAACGGCTGAAACCGTAAGTCCGGAAGGCCGGGCAGCCGCACTCTCTCCTTCCCCTTCCCGCTTTCAGCCAGACGACGCGGAACATACAGCTTTGCTTGAATGGGGAAGGCCGTTCTGCGAAAAATTCGGGAAACGGCCTTCGGAAGAATGGGGGAAAAGGACGCGTTTGTTACCGGATGGGGTTCAGGAACAGGGGCATCAGGCCCCCCAGCACGATGAAGATGGAAAACGCGGCCAGCATGACTCCGGAAATGGCCGGTACCTGCACGGGTTCTGCGTTTTCTGCGGGCTTGTCCCAGTACATGGAGCGGATGACCTTGAAGTAATAGTAAAACCCGGATGCTGCGCAGACGATCATGACGGGGAGCATCCAATCCAGATACAGACCCGTATTGATGACGTGCACGAAAGAAATCATTTTGGCGAAAAATCCGGCCGTCAGCGGCACGCCCGCCAGGGAGGCGAACATGATGGTGACCGCCAGCGCCAGCCGGGGATTGGTTTTGCCCAGACCGCGGAACGCGGAAATTTCCTCGCTCCCGCGCTGGATGCGGATCATGGCAAGGGCGAAAAAGGCGCCGAAGGTCATGACCAGGTACACAGCCAGGTAGAACGGGGCGTTCGGAGCCAACTGGCCGTCCACAGTACCGATAAACAGGGGCAGAATGAAGCCTGCCTGTGCAATGGAAGAATACCCCATCATGCGTTTCAGGTTTGTCTGGGGAATGGCGCCCAGGTTGCCCACCAGCAGGGTGGCGGCGGCCATCAGGGCTACGACGAATTCGACGGGAGGCAGCACGGCGAATGGGGCCAGGATGATGCCGAGCAGGGCGAATCCGGCTACCTTGGAGGCTACGGAAAGGAAAGCTGTCACCGGAGTGGGAGCTCCCTGGTACACATCCGGAATCCACAGCTGCATGGGAACTGCGCCGATTTTGAATGCTGTACCGAGCAGCAGCATGGCGAGGGCCAGGTACATGGCGGGGGCTGTCTGGCCAGCCAGGGCGTGGCTGACGATCGTTTCATTATAAATGAATGTTCCCGTAATGCCGAAATACCAGGCCAGGCCGAAAACGAGAAACCCCGTGCTGACGGCGCCCAGAATCAGGTACTTGATGCCCGCTTCCGTGGAACCCAGGTTCCGCCGGAAGTAGCCTACCATGATGAAGGAACTCAGGGTGAGCACTTCCAGGGAGACGAACAGTTCCACTAGGTTGGATGCCTTGCACAGGGAGGTGATGCCTACGCAGGCCAGCAGGGGCAGGATGTAGAATTCCCCCGTTCCGTCCTGGGATTTGGAATCATTGGAGGAAAGGTTGATGACGGCCCGGAAATCTACGGAAAGCAACAGAGTGACTGCTGTGGCGACGAGCGCCAGGATGATGTAGATGTTGTCATAGAGCCCTTCCATGTAGAAGGGAAGCATCGCCAGGGTTCCCGCCGCGCCAATCAGCCCGAAAATAAATTTGGGCGTTTTTTTGCAGAAGGTCTCCGCCAGAAGCAAAAGCATTGCCAGGCCGGCCAGGATGAATTCCGGAATATACGCTTGCATGGGTAAAAGAGAATCAGGTTAGACTAGGATTGTATTCGGAAGGGAGGAAATCAGGAGAAAAACTGGAGCACCAGCGTGGGGAAGAAGCCGAAGACCGCCAGGGCGATGACCAGGAAGCAGTTGGCCGCCCGTTCGGAGGGCTGCAGTCCCGTGGCGTAGGCGGAGGCTTTGGACAAATCTCCCTGGAAAATATTGCGGTAGGCCCTCAGCATGTATACCGCGCCGATGACCAGTCCCCAGAGGCACAGGATGGTGGCGATTTGAACGGGGCCGAAGCCGTTGCTGAAACCGGCGAAACCGGAGAAGAAGACCATGAATTCCCCCGGGAAATTGGCGAGGCCGGGGAGGCCGATGGAAGCCATGCCCGCTAGGCCGAAAACGAAAGCCATGCACGGCAGCCTGGTGCTCAGTCCGCCCAGAGAGTTGATTTCCAATGTGCCTGTTTGCTTTTCAATCTGCCCGCAGAGCAGAAAGAGAAGGGCGATTGTCAGGCCATGGGCCAGCATCAGCAGAGCAGCCCCTTTCAGCGCCCAGGGATTGGCTTCCGCGGAACCGGAAACTACCAGGGCGGCGAAAGCCAGGAAGATATAGCCCATGTGCATCACGGAAGAGTTGCCCAGCAGCAGGTCCAGCCTTTTCTGGTTGACGGTCACGTACCCCACCCAAATGACATTGCAGACGAGCAGGACCAGCAGGATATTCGTCCAGGGAAGGAATCCTGTTTCCATCAGCGGCTGGAACATGAAGAGCCCGTACAGGCCAAATTTCTTAAGCACTCCGGCATGCATCATCGCTACCGGAGCGGGAGCGGATGCGTATGCGGGGGCTGCCCAGGAATGGAAGGGGAAGAGGGAAATCAGCGTGCCGAATCCGGCGATGAGCAGGGCCCCGATGAGTTCCGCGTGGGCAAGTTCGCGCCCGCTGGCCATGAAGTCTTTCAGGCCGGAGAAGGTGAAGCCAGCCTGCGTACCGATCATCAGCAGGGCTGCCAGCAGCACCATGGAGGCAAGCCCCAGGTAAAGCGTGGCGCGCCAGGCCGTGGTGCGGCGGTCGCCGCGTCCATACAGGCCGATCATCACGAAGGTGGGGATAAGAGCCAGTTCATGGAAGGCGAAGAAGGAGATTATGTTGTCGGACAGGAACGCCCCGGTGGCGCCTGCGGAAATCAGAAGGGCGGAGTTGTACCAGGAAGCTTCCCCCCCCTGGGGCGGGTTGGTGCCCAACACGGTGGCGAAGGTAACCAGGATGGTCAGCAACAGCATTACTTTGGACAGGGCCGGGGCCAACGTGAGCTGGAGGTCCATCCCTTCAAAGCGGGACCAGCAGGAAGAACAGCCGTCAAAGCTAACCAGGGCCCAGATGCCGAGGGCCAGCGTCAGGGAGGCGCTGAGCAGGGCTGTCGGGCGTGCGGGCGCCTTGCACAGACCGATGAGGGCCGCGGCAATCAGAGGAATGAGAACAAGCCAGATAAGCATGGTATGTGATTGGTTGGTTAGGTTAGCAGGAATAGAAGACGGTAAAGTAGATGACCAGGAGCAGGCCAATGCCGAAGAGGGCCGTATAGGCGGCCATGTTGCCGGACTGCAGGCGGCGCAGCAGGGAGCCTATGGCGGCGGTCAACCGCGCCAGTCCGCCAACGATGAGGCCGGAGATGATGAACTGGTCCATAAAGTCGATGATGGCGGCCAGAACGCCCTGGACTCCCCTGACCAGCACTTTATCATAGAACAGATCAATATAAAGGCGGTTGGCGAGAGCCCGGGAAACGGCATTGCCGGAGAGTTTGTCAGAAGCCGGGGATCCTGCGTAGAAGGCAGCCGCCAGCAGGATTCCGAGCACCAGCGCCCCCATGGAGACGTAGAAGGGCATGCCCATGTGGAAGCTTTCGGAAACGAATCCGTTGAAAGGAACCAGCCTGTCTGCGATGAACCCGTAGCCGGAGATGAGAGCCAGGACAGCCAGAATCAGCAGGGGCACCAGCATGAGGCCGCCAACTTCCGAGGCGTGTTCCGAACTGTGGCTGCGGCTCTTGCCGAAGAAGACCACAAAGATGACACGCATCATATAGAAGGTTGTCAGCAGGGCTACGCCCGCGCCGATCCAGAAGAAGACCGGGTTTTTGCGAAGGGCTGCTTCCAGAATGGCTTCCTTGGAGAAGAAGCCGGACGTGAACGGAATGGCAATCAGCGCCATGGTGGCAATGATGAAGGTGAGGGAAGTCAGCTTCATGCGCTTCATGATGCCGCCCATTTTCCAGATGTCCTGTTCATGGTGGCAGGCGAAGATGATGGCACCGGCGCCCAGGAAGAGCAGAGCCTTGAACCATGCGTGGGTGAAGAGGTGGAACATGGCTGCCTCCCCGGCCAGAAGTCCCAGGGCCATGACCATATAGCCGAGCTGGGAGAGGGTGGAGTAGGCCAGGACGCGTTTGATGTCATTCTGCTGGGTGGCCATGAAGGCGGCGATGACGGCCGTAATGGCTCCGATGCCGGCAATGACATTGCAGGCCAGGGCGGGGAAGGCCTCAATGCCGATGGAGTATTGGACGCGCACCATCATGTAAACGCCGGCGGCTACCATGGTGGCCGCATGGATCAGGGCGGAGACGGGGGTGGGGCCTTCCATGGCGTCCGGAAGCCAGACGTGCAGCGGGAATTGGGCGGATTTGCCCACCGCTCCGCAGAAGAGGCACAGTACCGTAATGTTCAGCAGGTTTTCACTGATTCCTGCGGGTATTTCCATCAGGCTGAAATCCAGCGTGTTGGTCAGCGCCCAGAGAGTCAGAATGCCGATCAGGAAGCCGAAGTCCCCGACGCGGTTGCAGATGAAGGCTTTTTTGGCGGCGTTGGCGGCAGTGTCCCGTGTGTACCAGTGGCCGATAAGCAGATAGGAGGAGAGGCCCACCAATTCCCAGAAGATAAAGGTCATGGCGATGTTGTTCGCCAGGACGATGCCCGTCATGGAGAACATGAAAAGGCTCAGGCATGCGAAGTAGCGTGTTTTGGCCTTGTCGTCCGCCATGTAAGCCAGAGAGAAAACATGGACCAGCAGGCCGATGCCCGTGACCACCAGCATCATACGGGAGGAAAGGGGATCCAGCACGAAACCCAGGTCCACGGAAAAGATGTCGGAAATCGGGAGCCAGGAGAAGGAATCGGATCCGGTCCGGTCCAGCAGACCCAGGGAAAGGACGAAGGTCGCCAGGCAGGAGAAGGTGGAGGTAAGCGCCGCGACGTCAGGACGTTTGGTCAGCAGGAACCAGTCAAAGGCGGCTACGACCAGCGGCAGGAAGAGCAGAAGCCAGGTGTATTGAATATCAATATTGAACATGTTCGTGGAGTAGTGTGTTGCTCTTAGTCTTTCAGCGTGTTGAGATCTTGCGTGCTGGCCGTGCGCCTGGCCCTGTACAGGGAGACGATGAGGGCCAGGCCGATAGCCACTTCCGCTGCGGCGATGGTCAGGATAAAGATGGAGAGGGCCTGGCCGTCATAGTTGGGCAGGCCCATAGTGCCCTGGGCGCGGGAAAACGCTACCAGGGACAGGTTGGCAGCACTGAGCATCATTTCCAGGCACATGAAGATGACGATGATGTCGCGCCGGACAATCACCCCCATCAGGCCGATGGCGAACAGGACGCCGGAGAGGATCAGATAATGCGTAAGAGGTATCATGGTGATGGCTGTGGTAAGGGGTTCTTTATTTTCCGGAAGGGCGGCGGCTCAGCACGACGACGCCGATGGAAGCCACCAGCAGGGCCAGACCGGCGATGACCAGGCTCCGGTTGTATTTGTCAAACAGGGTACGGCCCAGCAGGGCGGTGTCCGGGAATTCTCCGTTGTCTATCTCCTCACGGATGGTGGTGCCTTCCGGATAGAGGTGGGCGGAACATTGGGGGGAGAGGGGGGGGAGAATGACGGAAGGGGCGCCGTTGTTGCGAAGGCTACAGGCGGGAGTTTCCATTCCGGTTTTGGAGGGGGCTGCGTCCTCCTGCCCGATTTTCAAATCGTTCCAGGCCTGTTCCGCGCTGGCCATCGGGCAGCGGTGCGTTTCTTTGGCGCCGGGCAAAGAATAGATGATGCCAATAAGCTGGCCGAGGAAGAGGCAGGCGATGATGACACCGATAGCGACGGAGAAAGGCCTGCTGAAGGGGGATGTTTCCTGCTTCACATTCAGCAGCATGATGATGAACGCGAAGAGCACCATAATGGCCCCGGCGTATACAAGGATTTGGAGAATGCCCAGGAAGTGGGCTCCCAGCCCGATCATGACGGCGGCGGTGGCTCCAAAGGAAAGAGCCATCATCATGGCGGAGGAGACGGGGTTGCGCATGAAGACGACCATCAGGGACAGGACCACGGCCAGGGCCCCGAAAACGTAAAAAAGTATGTCGCTGGCAAAGATGTTCATAACGTACGGGAAATGGAGTGTTCGGGGGTTATTTGTATTGGTTCCACTTGTTGACCAGCCCCTTGCGGGTGCCGCCCAGTTCGTAGAGCTTGGCCTTGTTGTGGATGGCCTGGGTTTTATCCGTGGGGGTGAACAGGTAGTTATGGCTCATGAAGATGGCCTGTTCCGGGCAGGCTTCCTCGCACATGCCGCAGTAGATGCAGCGCAGCATGTCAATCTGAAATTCCCTGGGGGCTTTTTCCACTTTGCCCCACGGTCCTTCCTGTATGGGGCCGGGGGTGATGGTGATGGCGCGGGCCGGGCAGATGAATTCGCAGAGCTGGCAGGAAACGCAGCGTTCACGGCCGTCTTCGCCTTTCACCAGCACGGGAGCTCCGCGGTAATATTTCGGCAGATGTTTGTCCCATCTGGCTTCCGGATATTGCATCGTAACGCCGATGCCGGAACCGGCCAGTTCTTTTTTGTTGCGGGATTTGCCCAGCAGAGCCAGAACGAGGTGCCTGATAGTGAGCCAAAGACCGCCAAGAATGGATTGCAGATAGAACCGCTCTCCAAGGGAAATCTTCGGACGCTTGATCGTTTTGAAGGCCATAATAGTAATGTTGTCGGAATGAAGAAGGGGGGGATTACTTGACGAAGTACAGGATGGCGGCTGTAAGGAAGATGTTGATGACGGCCAGTTCAAAGAAGACCATCCAGCCGAGCTTCATCACCTGGTCATAGCGGAAGCGGGGGAGCGTCCACCGCACCCAGACGAAGAAGAAGGCGAAGAAGAGAAGCTTGAGCACATATGCGATGAGCTGGCAGATGACCGCCACCCAGTTGGCTACGTTTTCATTGAGCCAGCCGTCCAGGCCGAAGCCGATGGACCAGCCCCCCAGGAACAGCGTGATGACAAGGGAGGATCCCACCACCATGGCGGCATATTCCCCCATGAAGAATTGGGCGAATTTCATGGAGGAGTATTCCGTATGGTAGCCGCCCACGAGGTCCGTTTCACATTCGGACATGTCAAACGGCGTACGGTTGGCTTCCGCAAAAATGGAGGTGAGGAATATGATGAAACTGATAGCTACGGGCACCAGCAGTATCCAGCGCTGCCAGCTCAGGCCCTCGCCCCACACGGGAAGCAGGAGCCAGCCGTTGGCGGCCTGGTATTCCACGATGTTGGACAGGTCCAGCGTGCTGTAAATCATCAGCACAGGGATGATGGACAGACCCATGCTGATTTCATAGGAAATCATCTGGGCTGAGGAGCGCACGCCGCCCAGGAAGGGGAATTTGGAGTTGGATGACCATCCGGCCAGCACCAGTCCGTACACGGAGAGGGAGGAGATGGCGAACATCCAGAGGGGGCCTACGCTGAGGTTGGCCACCGCCATGTTGACGTTTCCGTAAGAGGTTTGAAGGTCTCCGGCGAAGGGAACCACGGCCGCCGTCATCAGCGGTGGCGCAAGCACTAGGATGGGAGCGATCCAGAAGTATACGCGGCGTACGAAGGGGGGCGTGAAATCCTGTTTCAGGAACAGTTTGCCGCCGTCCACCATGGGCTGCACGAGACCGAAGATGGGGATGTCGCGGTCCAGGCGGAAAAAACGGCACAGGTTGGCGATTTTGCCGTCATGGGGCAACCCGAAGTAGTCCAGCGTCTTTTTGAACGGCAGGTCGGATTTCATGCCGAAGCGGCGGAAGATGCTTAACGGAATGCCGGCGCGGTTGGGGCCTACGCGGTCCTGGATCCAGGCGGCCACCCGGCGTTCAATGTACACGCAGACCGGAATGAACAGAATGGTGATGGCAAAGCAGATGACGATTTTGATCAGCAGAGTGATGATATAAAACCACACAGGGTTGCTGAGCACCTCGTCGCAAAAGGTTAGAATCGAATCAATCATGGCGGATTAACAGGTTGTATGCGTGTGAAGTGTGATTAGCGGCCCTGGTTTTTTTCGCGTTCCACCACGGGAATGGTGACGCCGGTTTCCAGAATGGGCTGGCCCCCGTCTCCGATGGAACCCCAGGAGACTCCATTGAGTGCGCCGTATTCCGTGCTCATGGCGGTGAGGATGTCCAGGGCGGAGTTGAAGTCTTTCAGAGCAGGATTGCCTCCCAGCAGAAGGGTGATGTCTCTGAAAATCTGCCAGTCGTCCCGGGCGTATCCTATGGGCTGGATAGCGCGGTTCAGGCGTTGAATACGGCCCGTGACATTAATCATGGTGCCGAATTTTTCAGCGTAGGTGACGCCCGGCAGAACCAGGTCCGCATGGCGCGCCGTTTCATTGGCGCTGTGGGCGGTCATGAACAGGTAGTCCAGCTTGTCCAGATCTTCCGCCGTGAAGCCTGCTTCCGGGGAGATGAGGTCTTCCCCCAGGGAGAGGATGCCCTTGATGGAACCGCTGCGAACTCCTTCGCGAATGGCGTCCAGCCTGGAACCGGGTTCGATATCCAGCACCAGCCTGGCCCCGTTCGTGTTCGGGTTGCGATCCGCAGAAATAAGCATGCCGTCGCTTTCTCCCATGCGGGGAACGATGTCCACCATATCCGTGCCGATTTGGGCGGCCAGATGGCGGACCATGTAAAGCTCTTCATTGGTCATGCGCCCGGAGGCAATGATGGCGAGCTGGTTCGGAGCAATGCGCTTGACGGCTTCCGCGGCGGAAGCCAGAGCCGGTTCCCAGGTGGAGGGGCGGTGGGGCGCTTCCGCATCCGTACGGATGACGGGCTGGGGAATGCGGGTTTCCGCATTGATGTATTTGTAGTTAAGGCGGTGAGAGTCCGGCATCCAGCAGGAGTTTACGGCATCATTCTGGCGCGGGGTAATGCGGTATACCTTGTCTTCTCTTGTCCAGAGGGTGATATTGGTGCCCGTTCCGCAGTCCACGTCAATGGTCTTTGTTTCCTTCAGGAACCAGACGCGCATTTTAAAGCGGAAATCCTTGGAAGTAAGGGCTCCTACCGGGCAGAGGTCCACGGTGTTCATGGAGTAGTTGCTGTCCAGCTCGCGGCCGGGGTAAACCGTGATGGCGTTGAAGGTGCCGCGTTGGGACATGGTGAGCACCTCATCGTGCATGATGTCGCGCATGAAGCGCACGCAGCGGCCGCAGAGCACGCAGCGTTCCTGGTCCAGGTTCACGCGCGGACCAATGCTCAGGTTTTTTCCTTTTTTGGTCTTTTTCTCTTCAAAACGGCCTTCCACCTGGCCGTAGTCGTTGGAGTATTCCTGAAGC
Source organism: Akkermansia sp. 54_46 (assembly GCF_001917295.1). NCBI lineage: Bacteria > Pseudomonadati > Verrucomicrobiota > Verrucomicrobiia > Verrucomicrobiales > Akkermansiaceae > Akkermansia > Akkermansia sp. 54_46. The sequence goes on along the minus strand of NZ_MNUD01000036.1, from coordinate 111,842 downwards.
TTGCATTCCCCGGCCTGATCGCAGATGGGGCAGTCCAGAGGGTGGCTGGTGAGCAGGAATTCCATTACGCCGCGGCGCGCTTCACTGGCCAGGGGGCTGTCCGTGCGGATGCCCATGTTTTCCGCCACCGTGTTTGCGCAGGAGATGATGGGGCGGGGCATCCACTGGATGCGCTGATAGCCGTTTTCATCATAGGAGGGTGTCTGTCCCGGAGCGAGCCTGGGCGGCATCCCCTGTTCCACCATGCACATGCGGCAGGAGCCGGCGACAGCCAGCTTGGGGTGGTAGCAGAAGCACGGAATGGGCACGCCCACGGAACGGCAGGCGTCTGCAATCCGCGTGCCGCGCGGGAACCGGTGCCACGTTCCGTTGATTTGGACGTTCACCTTGCCTTCCGCGGCGGCAATGTCTTTGGGGAGTTTGGAAGCTTCTTCACTCATGATGACGGATGGGAGAGGGATGGTTTTGAGAACTGGTGTTGCGTGCTGCTGTTTAGCGGGTGAGGAAACGGTTTTGCTCCCTGCCTTCCTCCGTGTGGGGCAGACAGGCGTTGAATGGATCCGTCAGGGCTACGAATTCCTCCTTGAATTTGGAGACCATGGCCTGGGTGGGCCAGGAGGCGGCTTCACCAAAGGCGCAGACCGTTTTTCCTTCAATCTGGTTGGCCACTTCAATGAGCAGATCCACATCCGACGGGGCGGCTTTTCCTTCCAGGATGCGGGTGCTGAGTTTCATCATCCACGGACAGCCTTCCCGGCAGGGAGTGCACTGCCCGCAGGATTCATGGGCGTAGAAACGGTTGATGTTGTTCATGGCCCAGGGCATGGAGCGGGAGTCGTCCATGACGATGACCGCGCCGGAACCGGACATGGAGCCGTGCTGGGCGATGCTGTCCAGATCCAGCGGAATGTCGAAGAAGGTGATTTTTCCCATGGTGCCGTCCGGATTCTGCACTTTGTATTCCGCATCCGTGCGCATGACCTTGGAGGAGGAGCCTCCGGGTATCACGGCCTTGAACTGGCGCCCGTCCCGCGGGCCGCCGCAGACGTCATACAGCAGTTCACCGAAGGTCATGGAGCCGGAGACGATTTCATAGAACCCAGGACGTTTGACGTCGCCGGAAACCCCGATGATGCGGGTGCCGGGGGAACGTTTGGCTCCTTCCTGGCTGTAGGCTTCTCCTCCCATGGCCATGATGTGTTTCACCTGGCAGAGGGATTCCACGTTGTTGACAATGGTGGGGCATCCGTACAGGCCGATGGCGGCCGGGAAGTAGGGGGGCTTGATGCGGGGATAGGGGCGATCCCCTTCAAGGGAGTTGAGCAGGGCCGTTTCCTCACCGCAAATGTACGCTCCCGCTCCGCGGTGCAGGTGGATTTCCAGATTATAGCCGGACCCCTGGATATTGCTGCCCAGGAAGCCGCGTTCGCGAGCTTCCTGAAGGGCTTTGAGCATGATTTCCGCGGCGATGGGAAATTCTTCGCGCATGTAGATATAAGCCTGATGTGCCCCCACTGCGTAGCTGGAGATGACCATTCCTTCAATGAGCTGGTGGGGATCCTGATGGACAATGTAGCGGTCCTTGAACGTGCCTGGTTCGGATTCGTCACAGTTGCAAACCAGGTAAACAGGCTTCGTGTTGTTCGGCGGAATGAAGGTCCATTTCACGCCGGTGGGGAACCCCGCGCCGCCACGGCCGCGAAGACCGGATTTTTTCACCTCGTCAATGACGGCCCTGGGCTCCATGCCGAGCGCCTTTTTCAGTTCTTCATAACCGCCGTCGGCCAGATAGCAGTCAATGGAGGTATTCCAGCCCTCGCGGTTGACGTTTTTCAGAATGCGGCGCGTTTCCCTGGGGTGGGGTTCTTTACCGGGAAGATAGGTGATGCTCATGGCGAAAATCTGGTGCGTGGGAAATGGAAAGGGTTAGGCTGTCTGATATTTGGCAATCACTTCTTCCAGCACTTCCGGAGTGACTTTTTCGTACAGGAGATCGTTGACCATCATGTTGGGGCCAAAGCCGCAGTTGGCCAGGCATTCCACTCCTTCCACGCTCCACAGGCCGTCCGGGCTGACTCCAATGGGGTGGTGGTGGTCGATGCCGTTTTTGTCAATGCCCAGACGCGTGCAGATGGCGTCGAACAGGCTGTCCGCCCCCGCCATGGCGCAGGAAAGAGTGCGGCATACGCGGATGTGGTTTTTTCCAGGGCACATCTGGCGCAGACCGGGATAGAAAGTCACCACGCCCAGAACATGGGCGGCGGAGATATTCAGTTTTTCTCCCACCCAGGCAATGGCGTCGCCGCTGATGAAGCCGAATTTTTTCTGTATTTCATGCAGGATGGGCAACACGGCGGATTTTTGCTTGCCTTCCGGGTAATGCGTAACGTATTCGCTGGCGGCGGCGTCAAGTTCCGGCGTTACTTCAAAGGCCGGGTAAAACCGTTCGCCCGGGCTGGGCTGGTGGGCGATAGTCGCGTCGATGGCGTTTTCAGCGTAATCGGACATGGGGAGAAAGTTTGGTGTTTGCGTTGAAGTGGATGAAAGTGGCGGGTGTTTAACGGTCGCATTCGCCCATCACGAAGTCGAAGGAGCCGAGAATGGCCGGAACGTCGGAAACCAGGTGGCCTTTCATCAGTTCCGGCAGGATGGACAGGTTGCAGAAGGAGGGGGAGCGCATGCGCAGGCGGTTGGGAAGCCCGCCCCCCTTGGAGTCCAGGAAGAAACCCAGCTCTCCCTTCGGGTTTTCCGCGGCAAAGTAAACCTGCCCGGCAGGGGCGTTCACCCCCATGGTCGTCGTCATGAACTGGCGAATCAGGGATTCCATGTCCGTCAGGACTTTTTTCTTTTCAGGCAGCGTGCCTTTGGTGTCCACCATGTTGATGGGGCCGTCCGGCATGGTTTCAATGACTTGGCGGATGATGCGCAGGGACTGGCGCATTTCTTCAATGCGCACGGTAAAACGGTCGTAGCAGTCTCCGTGTTCGCCTACGGGGACGTCGAATTCGTAATTTTCATATCCCAGATAGGGGGTGAGTTTGCGCAGGTCCCGCTTAATGCCGCTGGCTCGCAGGTTGGCCCCCGTAATACCCCAGGAAAGCGCTTTTTCACGGCTGATGACGCCTACGCCCTGAAGACGGTCAATGAAGATTTTGTTTTTGAGCAGGAGGGCTTCCGTTTCATCAAGGGTTTTGGCCGCTTCATCGCAGAAGACGAGCACTTCCTTGAGCATTTCATTGGGAACATCACGTGTCTGTCCGCCGATGCGGGTATAGGAGGAAGTGAAGCGCGCCCCAGTGAGCTGTTCGTAAAAATTATGGATTTTTTCACGTTCCTCATAACAGTACAGGAAAACGGTCATGGCGCCTACGTCCATGCCGTACACGCCTACGCCCAGGATGTGGGAGGAAAAGCGGGAAAGCTCCAGGGCCAGTACGCGCAGGGCCTGTCCGCGGGGCGGCAGTTCCCATCCCAGCAGTTTTTCCACCGCGCAGGCATAGGCGATGTTGTTGGACAGGGGGGCCAGGTAGTCAAAGCGGTCGGTGTAGGGAACAAACTGGTTGTACTGGATGGTTTCGCCTATTTTTTCCATCCCGCGGTGCAGATGGCCAACCACCGGATCACAGCTGATGATTTCTTCACCATCAAGTTCCAGCACCAGGCGCAGCACGCCGTGAGTGGCGGGGTGGGAGGGGCCCACATTCAGGGTCATCGTTTCTCCGAGCGGTTCGGATGTATTGGTGAGATAGTCTGCGTTAGCGGCTGTATCTGCAATGGCGAAAGTTTTGGTGCTCGTCTTCATGTGGATGTCCGTGCCTGGCTGAACCTGATAATGGTGCCGGATGATTATGCCACTTCACACCATGCGGGCAAGCCAAATGTCAGTTTTTTTGGCATTCCGGGGAGGTGGTGCGGGAGTCTCCTCAATTGATGAATGTTAGTCTTTTCTAACAATAAGCTTTTATATGGAACCTGCCGAATATGGGAAAAAGCGGATTAGGAATCCGCATATAACGTGAATCCCGAAAAGGACTACGCAGGGAGGCCGGATACAAAGGAAGAAGGTTCTCCTCCGCTGCGTTCGGACACATCCAGCCATAAGGCCCGGCAGTCCTGTTTTCCCGGCACCCTCCATTCGGAAATAACTGAGCAAATTTGCATTAAATTATTTTTTCTCAAATTTGTAGGTTGACTCCGGATTCCTAATCCGTTAGGAAAAAAATATGTTGAAGCCGAGGAGAATTTTTGTCTTTCCCATTGCTGTAACATTTTCAGTATTATTTATTTTATATATTATTTCATGGTTTTCCCCTATTGCCGGGGATTCCTTTATTCACGACAGGACGGGGTACCTTGGGCAGTTTCATATCCGCCATGTCTGGAAGGCCTGCGTGGACAGTTACCTGTATTGGAATCCCAGGCTGGGGGAAATGGCTGCGTTTTTTATTACTTCTGCTCCCCGGCTGGTCTGGACGGTCTTGAATCCCGTGTTTGTGCTTGCCCTTGTTCTTGGTCTTTATGTGCTCGCTCTGGGGAGAATGCCCAATCTCCGGCGGGAGTGCGGCGCATGGACATGGTTGTTTACTTTAAGCATGTTCGTCTCAGCCGGGGTAACCGTTTATTATGTCTGCCTGACACGCGCAGGCTCCATGAATTATGTGTGGACCGGATGCCTGATCGTATGGTTCATGAATATTTACAGAACCAGGTGGGGGAAGCGGATAACCTCCTCTCGCTGGGGCCTGTCCTCAGGATGTCTGATTTATGGGATTTTCTGCGGCGCCTGTAATGAGGGAGCGACGATAGGAATGGTGGCGGCGTTTTGCATCATGGCCGCGGTTGGCATGTTCCGGGACCGCAGGGTGGGCGCTTATGTATGGTGCGGGTTTGCCGGAGTTGCGTTGGGAGGCCTGTTTCTATTTGCCGCCCCCGGGTTGTACTCGCGGCTTGGCCATGATTTGGGAGCGAGTGAAGTTTTGAGGAAGGGCGGTTTTTGCGCCTATGCGGAGTCTTTCGGGATATTGCTTTATTACCACGCGAGGATGCTGTGTAAAATATATGCCGTTTCCGCAGTATTAACGGGATTTTTGTTGTCCAGCGGCACGGAGCGGTGCCGGGAAGTAATCAGGAAGGAAAAGGAATCCTTCTTTTATATTCTTTTTTTATTGTTGCTGGGGTTCATCATGTCCGTTTGTTATTTTCCGGTGTGCATTCCCGCCCATCATGTCCAGTTCGTGTCGTCCCTGCCTGTTTTGGCGGCGTCAACCGTGTTGTTTTCCGTATTGTACCGGAATGAGATCATGGTGCGCGGATTGCGCGCGGTGACTGTTTGCCTTGCCGGAGCTACTTTGTTTTTCGGGGTGGTGTTCACCCTGGAGTATTATCATGTAGGCTCTCAGGCTTTCCAGAGAGAGGAGCTGATTCATAAGGCCTTCCAGGAGGGGAATCTGGAACCGGAAGTTCCTTCCATCTCTCCTCTTTTCTTTGAAGGAAAAGTGTCCGGAACGGATGGAAATTGGGGAGGGCCGGATACCAACCGCCGGTTTGGCATCCGCAAGCTGGTGGTGAAAAAGTCCTGAGGGAAAATGGCTATTTGACTATGTTCCGGGGAGTGAAGTGCATTTCCTGTTCCTCGATGCCGAATTGCCAGGTGGCCGTTTGCCACATGTTGACAGCAGGATTTTTCCAACGGACCTGGACGGTTACGGGGCTGAGCCGCAGGGGACGGGAGGGAGTCCATTTCAAAATTTTTTCCTTGGCGTCGTACCGGGCGTTTACCAGGCCGAAGCCGGAGACGCGCATTTCCATTTGCCTGGGATCCAGGGAGGGTTCCCCTGTCAGGGAAATGGATATATCGGGAGTCTGTTTTTTTACCACGGTATTGGCAGCCGGATAAACGGGCTGGGCCGGGGCCGGGTAGGAATTCAGCTTTTTCCCGCTGCTGTTGCCAGGGGGGGCCGCCGGAGTTTCCGGAGTGGAGGGAACGTTGAAATTCAGGGCTCTGGTAAATGTCTTAGGGTCTTTGCCGAAGACCATGTAGCGGTGAATCCGCCAGCGGTCCGTGTCCTTGGTCACTTTTTTGGGGATTACTGTAAAGGCCGCCTGGAATCCGGCTTCTTCCGCCTTGGAGATCATTTCCGGCAGGATGAAGCCGCCAGGATAGCAATAGGCCTCCACGGAAGAACCGGGGAATTTTTCCTGAAGGATTTTCCGGGAATTGCCTATTTCCGCCGTTGCCAGCTCCAGAACCGCTTGTGTACCTTTCCGCTGGGCAGCCCTCCAGGATCTTGGGTACAGGTGGCTGACGGAGTGGCTGCCCAGGGTGGCACCGTTATTCAGCATTTCCTGAATCTGGGCGGGGCTCATGGCTGAACCGCGGCCCGTGATGAATTTGGTGTATGGGAAAATGGTAAAGGGGAACCCTGTTTCTTTCAGGATGGGATAGGCGTCCGTGTAGACGCTCTTCCAGCCGTCGTCGATGGTGATCATGACGCATTTGGCCGGAAGCTGCCTGTCCCCCAGTTTCCATTCCAGGAATTCCTTCATGGAGATGACGGGCACTCCGGACGCCTTCAGCGCCTGCATCTGGGAGCGGAATACATCCGTATTCATGCGCATTTCCGTAGCGGGAAGGGTGCGGCTGAAATCATGGTAGCCCAGAATGGCTACGCGGGTTTCATGCTGAGGAACCGGAACGGGGGAAAAAGCCGTGGAGGGAATGGCAAGGGGTGCCTCCGCAGGTTGTGCCGGGGCATGCAGGTTCGTTTCTCCGGGAATGGGTTCCGCGTTAGGGATGGACTCCGCCAGGGGAGCGGAAGAGCCTGTCTCTCCGGGAATGGGTTCCGCCATGGGGATGTATTCATCCTTGCGGTTGGCTTCAATCAGGTCTTTGACGGGAACGATGCCGGCGGCCGGGTCTCCCTTGATGGTTCCCCCGATGACCGGGCCGGGAGTCAAGGGAAGGGGAGATGCCGGCGGCAGGTCGGGCGGAAGCTCCGCACATGCGACACCGGCTGCGATCAAGAAAACGGAAAGGAGGCCTGGGACGGAGCGCATATCTGCAACTACTATTTTTAAGTTTTCTGTTCAATCTTAAACTCAGGCAGGCATGACAGCCTGTTCCGTGCCGCGCGCGTTTTTTCCGGGGCATGTCTGGATTTTCCCGTTTGAATGCGTTATCACTAAAAAGCATGCAGACTCATTTTCCGCTCGCGGAAGAAAGGAGAGGCGTTTAGTCTGTCTGCAGACATGAGCTGTATTTGTCATTTCTTCAAAGTTCTGGCGCGCCGTGCAGGTCTGCTCACTGCCGTAGTTGCCGCCGTTTTTTTCCTGGGGGCTCCCGCCGGTGAAGCTTCGGCCCGCACGGCGGCTCCCGCTTATCCGGCCGCGGAAGTGGGGGGGGAATCCCAGTACAGCCATTTTCCCATTCCTCTCAATCAGTACAATCCGGTGCCGCCGGATGCCAGCCTGTACCAGGTGCTTAGTGAACGCAACAAACAGTCCGGCGGTTTCAACCTGGCAGTGACGCTCGTTTTCTTCGGCGCTATTATCCATACGTTTCTGGCCGGCCGCTTTGAGCGTTATTCCCATAAGCTGGCCCTGCGCTACAAGGAAAAGCTCAAGGAAACCAACTTCCGCGTGATGCATCCGGAAGAGCGCCTCCCGGTTTCCTTCGCGTCCGCCATTTTCCATTTTCTGGGAGAAGTGGAAGCCGTGTTCGGAATCTGGCTTATCCCTTTCATGTTCGTGTGCTGGAAGTATTATTCCTTTGAGGATTTTTCCGCCTATTTGAATTATGACTGTTCCTTCACGGAGCCGATGTTCGTGATGATTATCATGATTATCGCTTCTTCCCGCCCTATTTTCAAGCTGGCGGAATATGTCGTGAACTGCGGCGCCAGGCTTGGGAAGGCCACGCCGGGCGCGTGGTGGATTTCCGTGATGTGTCTGGCTCCCCTGCTGGGTTCTCTGATTACGGAACCCGCCGCCATGACGATCGGAGCCCTGATCCTAAGCAAGAAATTTTACGACCTCAAGCCGAAGAAAACCTTGATGTACGCCACTCTGGGGCTTCTCTTCGTGAATATCTCCATCGGGGGCACCCTGACGCACTTTGCAGCTCCGCCCGTAGTGATGGTGGCGGAAAAGTGGGACTGGGGGCTGGCTCACATGATCCAGCATTTCGGATGGAAGGCCGTTTCCGCCATCGTCATTTCCAATTTGGCGTATTTTTTCCTTTTCCGCAGGGAGTTCGCCCGCCTGGCTTCCCAGCAGAGGGAGTTCGACGAGTTTGACGACGCCGTTCCCCAGTCCTGGGAAGACCGCAATGACAAGATACCGTTGTGGGTGACCCTGGCGCATGTCTGCTTCCTGGTCTGGACGGTTCTTTTTGCCCATGAGCCGGTCATGTTCATCGGCAGTTTCCTGTTCTTTATCGGTTTCACACTGGCTACGCCGCAATACCAGAACCAAATGTCTCTGCGTGTGCCCATCATGGTGGGGTTCTTCCTGGCGGGGCTGGTCATTCTGGGCGGCGTGCAGGCCTGGTGGCTGGAGCCGGTGCTGACGCGGCTGGGGGACTACGCCATGGTCGGGGCTACGCTGCTGACGGCATTTAATGACAATGCCGCCGTCACTTTCCTGGCGTCTACGGTTCCCAACCTGCCGGAAGCCGTCAAATATTCCGTGGTGGCGGGTGCTGTGACGGGCGGCGGCCTGACGGTCATCGCCAACGCCCCCAATCCGGCCGGGCAGGCCATTCTGGGTAAATATTTCAAAGGCATCAATCCCCTGTGGCTGTTTGCCTGGGCGGCTTTTCCCACTGCCATCGTGTTTATTTTCTTCACCTGCTTCGGCCATTAATGGCCGGAGCGTGCTATCATTCTTATGTTTACCGGACTCGTTGAAACAACAGGAACTGTGGAAGGGTTTACGCCTATTAACGGCGGAGCCAGGCTGACGCTGACCATTCCGTTCGGCCGTGAACTTTCCCTGGGGGATTCCGTTGCCGTCAACGGATGCTGCCTGACGGTGGATGCCCTGGAGGGTGAACGCATCTCCTTTGATCTGCTTTCCCAGACTCTCCGCGTCACCAGTCTGGGAACCCTCAAGCCGGGGATGCTGGTTAATCTGGAACGCGCCATGTCCGCCATGGACCGTTTCGGAGGCCACTTCGTGATGGGGCATGTGGACCATACCGGTACGATTGCCGCTCTGGAGCCTGTAGGGCAGGACCACCGTTTGGAGGTGCGCATTCCGGAGGAACTCACCCGCTATTGTATTGACAAGGGTTCCATCACCATTGACGGCATTTCCCTGACCATAGCCAATTTGAGCGGCTCTCTGCTGGAGTTCTGGATTACTCCCCATACTTTCGGCCGCACGAATCTGCAGAATGCCGTTCCCGGCCAGCCTGTCAATCTGGAAGTGGATATGCTGGCCAAGTATGTAGAGAGACTGTTTTCTGCCCGTGAACAACGTGCGGAGGGATAGTCCTGCCCGTAAGGAGAATCACATGCCGGGCATGCGGGCTGGTTTTTCCTGCCGGACAATGAAAGTGCATTCCCGTTTTCTGCAGCAGGGGTGCCGGGATGCGGAGATTTTTGAACAGGAAACCGGGTATTGCTGTTCCGATGAAGGCAGGGCCGTGAGGGCGGAACAAAAATGCGGAGCGGGTTTATTTGCTACCGGGCTATTCCTCCCTTTGCCGTAATCCATTTCCCGCGTTTGACGACCCGTTCAAAGAACAGACCGTGACGTTCCGCTGCCATTTTCGTTTCTTCCCACTGGGAAGCCAGAATGCCGGAGATGACCAAAGCGGCATCCTTCTTCATGGCGGCGATGATTTGTGGAAAAGCCTTTTGCAGTATGGTTGAAAACAGGTTGGCGACGACAAGGTCACCCTGCTGGGATTCCGAAGGCTTCCATTCGAAGACGTCTTCCACAAATAAGTCCAGCTGTTCCGCCGTAACGGCGTTGCGGACCATGTTGTGCCGAGCCACTTCAATGGCCATGGGGTCAAAATCGAAAGCCGTGGCGTGCTCCGCCCCCAGCTTAAGCGCCGCCATAGCCAGCACGGCGGTTCCGCAGCCTATGTCCGTCATGCTCCATGATGTTTTTCTGCGGGATTTGGCAGCGTCGCAGATGAAACGCAGACAGGTGGATGTGGTAGCGTGGTCTCCTGTTCCGAAAGCCATTTCGGCGGGGACGCTCAGGATGCAGCGCGAGGGGAACTGTTTCCGCAGGGCGGCCAGATTCTCCGTAGAACTCTGCTCCGTAATGACCAGTGCGTCCCTTATTTTGAGCGGAGGGCGTTTTTCCCGCTTCTGGGTCGCTACCCAGTCCTGCGTCTTGATTTCCCTGACAGTTCCTCCAAAATATTTTTTCAAGGCCAGGGCGTCTTCTTCATCATCGCAGTAAACGGTGATTCGAACCGTTTTCCCCCCTTTGATTTTTGTAATAACGGCGTTCGGATTTCCGGCGATGCGTTCGCTCCAGGCGTCTTCCCATTTGGCGGCGGAAAGTTTGTTCCAACTCCATGTCATGCAGAAAGTATGGGATTTTTCCGGCAGGGAGGCAAGAATGGATTGATTGTAACTGCATTCCCTCTGTTTTTGGGGCTGTGGGGCTCTATTGTTGAAAATTTGATTTATTCAAAGAAGAATATAAAACATCAACTATCAAACCATTTTATTTTCAGTATGGTTGCGAATTTGGAATCCGGAGTAAAGATTATTTTTTTATATTCAATGGCCAACCTGTAAGAAGAGGAAGGAACCTTGTTCTATTCCAATCTTTTTTTCTAACAATAATTCATTGATTGTTATTTTGTTGTTTTGATGTTCGAATAACAACGGATTCCAAATTCGTACATTAAAAGGAGTGCTTTTGATATGCAAAAACATCCAAATGTACAGATTATCATGAAATTATTTACTCTTGTCATGTTGTCCTTGGTTCCTTCGGTTACTGTCTGTTCCGGTTTTTCCAAGGAAGTTGGTATTTATTCAGGAACATATGGAAACGATGATGTGGAAGTATTCCTGCCGGAGGAAGTGACGTATCATCTGACCGGGGGGGATGGCGTCTTTTATGAAGGTGCGTTTACGTTTGACAATTATAATCCGGACAAGGGGGGCGCCGGAAACAGGCAGGGCGTTTTCTCCGGCTATAGTACACATTTTTCCAGCACGGAAGGAACGTCTCTCGGCTTTCACTGCACCGGGCTTAATCCCGGAAAGAACAGTTCTGCTTCCAAATCTTTTATTTTTGTCATGGGGCCATGGGAAAGCGGGGAGGAGTTTGTCGCTCCTCAGGTTACTTTTCAGGATTTGGGCGATTTGAGCTTCATTGCGGATAATATGGACATGATCGGCATTACTGATGGCGCCACGGCCGGAACCGGTGGCGGAAGGTATGGGAAAGCTGATTTTGTTTCTTTCAACAATGTAGGAAATATCGAATTCCGGGGGCTGAATCATGGGGGTATAGGCTTCAGCCGTTTGAATTCCTTGGCTTTTACCAATACCGGGGATATTTCTTTTACGGATATGAAGATGGGATATTCTTCCCATGGAGGCGCCATTTTTATTAACCAGGGGGGGGATTCTTCCCTTTACTCCAAACCTGGAGATGGGAATATTTCTTTTGACCATACGGGAAATATTATCTTCAGGAATCTTGTTAAAACTTCTTATTACATAAGTTCTGCGGGGATTTTTACCAATGAAGGGAGTATTTCATTTAATGATACGGAAAATATCCTGTTTGAGAATAACACGTCCACCGGAGGACCTGCGGCGATAGGCATCGGATCCATATTCTTACCGGATAACCAGCCGTCTTTGTCGTTTAGCAACATCCGGGGAGATATTATTTTTAGAAATAATAAAGCTTCCGGAGGGAGCATGCCGGGGATGGCAGGCGCTATCACTATTTATGGATCTTTTAAGCTGGTGCAAACGGGTGATGTCCTGTTTGAAAATAATGTGACTGATAAAAATACGGCCGGAGCCATTTATTGCGGCAATAATGAAAGGAAAAGAATTGGAGGGCAATGGCTTTTGTCTGCGGATGGCGGGAATATCGTTTTCCGAGGCAACCTGGTTAAAGGAAGTTCGGGGGTCTTTGCCCGCGCCCTGGGTATTTTTGCTTATGCTCCCGAAAACGATTATACGGGCATGTCTCAGCCCAATGGGAATTTAACCATGGATTTCCGCGCCCAGGCCGGACGAGAAATTGTATTTTATGATGGTATTGATATTGAAAGTATTACTGTAGCCATGCCTACCCTGCATATTAACAGAATTCCGTCCGATTGGGCAGATTATGGAGGTATTCCTGTGGAGTTTGGAGGAACCGTGCGTTTTTCCGGTGCATTGACGGAGTCGTTTCTAGTTCGCAATGACGGGGAAAGTGATGGTGATTACGCGGAACGGGTGGAGGCCTCCCGCAGGGTGAAACTTGAATCAAATATTATTGTGGAAGGGGGGCGGCTGGTTCTTGAATACGGCATGAACCTGGCGAATGAGAGTGGGGAGGTATGGCAGGGAAGTTCAAGAGTGGAGCAGGACAAACCGGTGTTTAACCTGGCCGGCGGAGTGCTGGAAATAACGTCCGGTTCATCCATCAGCGCCCAGCAGGTGACTGTTTCCGGCCATGGCAGCGGCGCTATCCTGCGGGTGGGAGCCGCTCCCATCGGTTCCGACAGTTGGGAGGGGAAGACCTATGAACTGCCTTCCCTTTCCGCTGTCACCATTGACATGTCCCACGGGTTTGACTGGGATCTCATGCCTTTCTCGGAACGGGGGGACAGCGGTATCAACATCAACGCCTCCGGGGAATTTTTACTGGGGGGGACCATTGGAATTGCGGATACGCTGGATGATTACGCCTCTGCCGCCTGGGGAAGGGACAGGGAGTTTGTCATTTTTAATATGGATTCTTCCAGCAAACGGCCGCAAGGAGAGCTGAAAGGGGTTATTTCCAATACGACCCAGTCATCCACGGTTGATTCGCCCTATACCTACGGCGGTACCTGGGAATATGAATGGCGCGACATGGATGGAGATGGAGAAGATGACCAGCTGTTGGCAATTTGGAAACATGAAGCCGGATGCCGCCCGGATCAGGTCCGTCCGGAGCAGGCTGGAGAACTTGCGCTCAATTCCCTTTGGAGTTCCGCGTCAAACGCGGCTTCTCTTGGGAATACTGCGTTGGCGCAGTTAACCCCGGTGCGGTTGAATCAGCGGTATGCACGCAATGTATGGGGAATGGGGCTGGGGGATTTCGCCTGCCAGCGTTCCCGGGGCGGCGTAGATGGTTATGACTATGACGGGGGCGGATATTCCGTTGGCATGGATTCCGATTTTGGAGGAAAGAGCGGGATATGGGGGATAGCGTTCGGACAAATGCACGGTTTCAGCAGGAGCCGGGATTTCAATGGGAGGATTACCCAGGATTCTCTAATGGGAAGCATTTATTGGGGGCGGATATTCCGCTCCGGAGAGCGTTCCCTGTGGACGGTGAAAGCCGATCTTACTTGGGGAATGACTGATAACTGCATGGAAAGCCGGTTCAGCAACGGTATGGACGCTCATGGGGAATGGAACAACAGAACGTGGCTGGTCCAGACGGAAGTTTCCAGAAGCATTCAGTATGCAGGAGGATGGACTGTGTCTCCGTTTTTGAGGATGGAGTTTACACATGGCACGGAAGCTTCTTTTCTTGAAGACGGCAGCTATGCCAGAAAATTTGAAGGAGCGGTTTTGCGCCGGTTGTCCATCCCGGCAGGTGTGAGTGTTGAGAGAAGTGGTGACTGGAAAGGCAGGCCCTGGACGCAGGTGCTCCGCCTTTCCTATGTGGGAGATGCTATTCAGGATGTGCCGGAGGCTTCCGTTTACAGCATATACAGCGACATTTTCTGGAGGGCCCGTGGTGTCCAACCAGCCCGCCATGCCGTACGCGTGGAGTATGATGCCGCCTTGCAGTGGAATGACCGCTGGACGGTTTATGCCGGTTATGGCATGGAAGCCCGGGGAAGCTCCGTGTACCACCGCGTAAATGCGGGTGTATCCAGGGCGTTTTAGGAAACATCAGCACGGATAGAAAAAAGGGCACGTTTTCGAAGGAAACGCGCCCTTTTTTGATACTGCGGGGGGATGTTCCGGCAGGGGGGGACAGCTACAATGTTTTGCCGTTCGGCCACATCAGCATCCGTTTCAGGAAGCGTTCATTGTTGACGGTGATCTTCGGGAAGAGGCGTTTGCTGGATTCCTTGAGCGCCCTGATGGCGTCTTCACCCTGCAGCGGCGTGCGGCCGGATTCGTCGATGACGGTACGCAGCCATGCGGTCTGCGGCATGCCGCATGCTTCCACGGCCTTGAAGGGCATGCGTTCCCTCCAGTTGGTCCCTCCCGTAGTGCCGGGAATATTGAGCCGTTTGTTGATGCCGAAGAGAGCAGGCCAGAGAATGGTCGCATAACGGGAACGGGAACGGAACAGGGCGTTGTACATGGCCGTCTTGATTTCCTGGTTCCAGTAGGAAAGACAGGTTTCAGGCTGCATGCCGGAGAAATCCGCAAACCATTTCAGAAGGCGCGCTCCGTCCTCCGCCTGGCGCACGATGTTTTCCTGTTCCGGGCTGGACGGCGTTTTGGGGGAGCCGTTCTCCCACAGGCCCAGCTTGCGGGCGCGTTCGATTTTCGCGTAGCTGTCGTTCCATGTCTGCATGATGGTTTCGAAATCATGCGTTCCGAACGCCGCAAAGGAGCATTCGTGATACTCTTTTCCGGACGTAATGGTTCCGTCCGCCTTGATTTCCCAGTGGGGAATTTTGAAACCGGGGATATCCAGCTGGCGCATGTTCGGGCGCACGTAGTCCGGAACGCAGCCCAGGTCTTCCCCCACCACGCTGACGCCGGGAGCGGCGGAAAGCAGAAGGCGCAGGTACAGGTCCCCATCCGCCAGGTTCATGTTGCGGTCCGCAGCATTGTCATCCCCGCGCGGCTTGAAGCCGGGCAGCCTTCCGCCCGTTCTCTGGGCCGCCTGATCGGTGGAAAGCGGCAGGAATACCCCGTTTTCCGTGGGTTTCCACGGGAAGGAGTAAATGCGGTAAAAGCCCAGGATGTGGTCGATCCTGTACATGCTGAAAATCTTGGTGCAGTATTTTACCCGGCGGCGCCACCAGGCGAAGTTGTCCTGCGCCATGACATCCCATCTATACAGCGGAATGCCCCAGTTTTGCCCCCATTTGACCGTGAATGGGTCTTCCGCATAGCTGCCTTCCGCCGGGGCTCCTCCGCACCATTCCGTGTCAAACAGGTGGCGCTCAAAAAAGACGTCGGCGCTGGAAAGGGAAACGCCAATGGGGATATCCCCCATCAGCTTCACATTGCGTTCGTCCGCATAAATACGGATGAATTCCCACTGTTTTTCACAGAGCCACTGGAGCCAGCGGGCAAAATCCTTTTCCTCTTCGTAATCGGAGGCAATGGCCTTGGCCCGCGCCGGATCCTGTTCCGGCCAGTGCCACCAGATTTCCGTACCGAACAGGTCGCAGAGAATCTGGAAACAGACAAAGTCTTCCAGCCAGCTTCCCTGTTCTTTCACCCATTCCCTGAATTTGGGCATAATGCACTCATATTTCGGCTTGGTTTTGAAATTGTTCCAGGCTCCCCGCAGAATCCACATTTTCCAGAATCTGACCTTGGGGTAGTCCACCAGATCCGGGCCGGAGGGCTGTTCCCACGGCAGCGTGTCCCCCGTTTCATTGAATACGCGTTCTTCCAGGCCGGGTATGGTCCAGGGTTCCAGGGAAAGGTACAGGGGTTCCAAAGCTACGGAGCTGATGGCGGAATAGGGGGAGGGGCATTCGTCCCTGCCCAGGGCATTGACGGGGAGCAGCTGGAGGAACCCCACATGGGCATCCGCCGCCCAGTCAATCCATTGGCGCAAGGCCGTCAGGTCCCCGATTCCGTGGTCATTGTTACGGCGCAGGGAGAACAATGGCAGAACTACGCCGGCTAATCTTTTCTCATCCATATCAGAACGCATTACTTGAGCGGTTCCCCCGGATGGACCTGCGTCAGCCGTTGGAACAGTAAGCTCCAGAATAGCATTTCCGGCAGGAAGGCGGCAAGCTTAATACGTTGTCTCCGCGCCATGCTTTGCGGTTTTTCCTGGGAAGTGGAGCAGGGGGACGGTAAGACAGGCTGTTTTTTCCCGCCGCAGGAATAGACGCCTTACCGGGAATCCGATTATTTGTCCGGGATGCAGTTCGGAAGCGGCATGGTTTTCTCTGCGGGAAACAGCATGAACCGGAGGGAAAGGCGGAATTTTTCTTTTAGAAACAGTCTCTGGCGGAAACAGGCGCAAATTCTGCTTCCATCCGTAATCCCCGGCAATTAAGATAATCTGCAAATGAAATTGCTTTTTCTCCCTTCCGCTTTGCTGGTGCTGCTGGCCTCCTGCGGTCCGAACAAGCATGTGAATGCCTGGGACCGTCAGAGTTCTGCGTTGGATCCCGTGGGAATCACTTCCAAGAAAATGGCGGCTAAAAACAAGGCGGAGCAGGCATTTTACAAACCTGGGGAAGCCGTTACGTTCAAGAAGGACAGAATGATGGTGTTTGAACAGAATCCGGAAAGTAATTTTTCCACAAGCGGAACCGTCAGGGGTGGGGTGAAAACCGGGAAAGTGCTGGTCTGCGGGGATTTGTTCGCCAAAGTCGAGTTTGAAGACGGCAGCCAGGGTTACGTAAGCCTCTCGGAGATTGTTAATCCGCAGGAAATGATGGGTTTTTATCCTGTTTCCGCTTCTGATTTAATTGGTCCGGACGGAGCTTTGCTTCCTTTGCCCTCAAACATGGGCGCCGTCAGCCCGGAAGCCGCCGCCGCTTCCCGTGAGCTGGATATATCCCGGATGAATACCTCTCTGGTTCCTGTTCCGAATTCCGTTTCTCCGTCGGGAGCTGCGTCTCAGGAAGCTCCTCCGGAAAACGTTCCCCTGCCTGAATCCAGCGTGAAGCAGTAGGGCCTTTGCAGAAAATCCGGAAAGTCGGGCGGAAAACAGGAGGCAATATACGTCGGCCTGCGCTTCGCCTGTATTTTTGTTCCCGGGTTCTTTCCGACAGGAACGGAAGCAATTTTATTCCGCCGTCAATTCATACGCAACGGCATCCGTTACGGTGACAGTAGCGAATTGCCCGACGGGCAGCGTCAGAGGAACGGAAACGGTCCCGTCAATGTCCGGAGCATCCCATTCCGTTCTGGCGACTCCGGGAGCATCCACCAGCACGCGTATTTGCCTGCCGATTTGCTCCTGGCCCGTTTCCGAAGCGAGACGCGCCAGCAACAGGGTGGCTTCATTGTAGCGGCGAGCCTTGGTGCGGTGGTGCACCTGATTGGGCATCTTGTAGGCTTTTGTCCCTTCCTCCCGTGAGAAGGTGAAAATGCCGGCGCGTTCAAAACGGAATTCCTCGATAAACTCCATCAGTTCCTGATGGTCGTCTTCCGTTTCTCCGGGGAATCCGGTGATGAAGGTGGTGCGGATGGCGATGCCCGGAACGGCCTTCCGGATATTCCGGAGCAACGTGCGGATATAGTCTCCGTCCGTTACGCGCTGCATGGCGTCCAGCATATTATCGGAAATATGCTGGAGGGGAATGTCTACATAGCGGGCCACTTTGGGGCATTCCGCGATGGCTGCGGTCAGTTCGTCGCTCCAGTGGGCGGGGTGGGTGTAGAGCAGCCTGATCCAGAATTCTCCCTCAATGGCGTTCAGAGCGCGGAGCAGGGAAGCCAGGGATTCTCCGCGGGAGGAATCCACCGCGCTGCGGCGGTTTGGGCGCGCATCCGTCCATTTATCCATGCCGTAATAGGTGATGTCCTGCGCGATGAGGCAGATTTCCTTCACGCCGGACCGGATAAGGGTTTCCGCTTCACGCACTACGTCCTGCTGGGAACGGCTGCGGTGGCGTCCGCGGATCATGGGAATGATGCAGTAGGCGCAGCCGTGGTTGCAGCCTTCCGCTATCTTGATGTAGGCCGTGTGCGGCGGGGTAAGGCGGTAGCGCGGTGTGTTCCAGTCAGGAACGTACCTGCATTTTCCTTCAATGAAGTTCCGGTTCTGTATGGTCCGGTCCATCACTTGAGTGATGATTTCCGGCAGTTTGGTGATTTGGTCCGGACCGATAAAGGCGTCCACCTCCGGAAGCAGGGCGGGCAGTTCCTTCCGGAAGCGCTGGGACAGGCAGCCCGCCACGATGAGTTTCTGGTTTTCCGGATAAGCCCCGTTTTCCCGGGCACGCACGATGTCCAGAATGGCATCGATGGCTTCCTGCTTGGCCTGGTCAATGAAAGCGCAGGTATTGACCACCATTACGTCCGCGAGTTCCGGTTCCGGAGTCATGGTCATGCCGGCTTTTTGCAGGTGGCCGATCATGATTTCAGAGTCAACCAGATTCTTGGGGCAGCCCAGGGAAATGAGTCCAACGGTGAGAGGCATGGCAGTAGATAAGAAGCGTGATGGCGTCAATCCCCGGAGGGGGAGTCGTCCTTGACGACGACGAGGTCGAATGGCCGGATGTCCACGACGCGCACAGGGGTACCCTTAATCAGTATGCCTTGTCGAGAGAAAACCTCGCATATTTCGCCATGAATCATGGCTTTTCCATTGGGTTTTAGCTCCGTGACGGCGTTCCCGCGGTCTCCTACCTGAACGCGCGCGATATTGACCGCTTCCCCGGCGGAACCTCCGCTGACCGTGGCGTTGGTAACGCGGCGCATCAGGATGGAATCCGGGAGGTATTTCATCAGCAGGGCAATCAGAAGGGAGCCTCCGGTCAGGCCCAGGGCCAGTTTCAGGAGGGGGATGCCCAGGACTGCCGCCAGCGTGTTGACGTCATCCCACTGTCCGTCCCGGATGATATGGTCCCATTCCCAGGAGCTGACCATGCCGCCGAACAGGGCCAGAAAGATGCAGACGCCGCCCGCAATGGCCGCAATGAATGTGCCCGGGATAACGAAGAATTCCACGCAAAGAAGGACTATGCCCAGAACGAGCAGGGCCGCCGTCTCATAGCCGGCCAGATTCCCGGCAATGTTGTTGCCGAAGAAGAACAGGGCAAACGCGGCAATGGCCACAATGCCGCCGATGCCGAATCCCGGCGTTTTAAATTCCATGTAAATGCCGCCGATGCCCAGCAGGATCAGGATGGGGGAAGCCCATGCAATCCAGAGGCCGATGCGCTCAAAGGCCGTAGGTTCCGCCGTGACTACGGGGGCATTTACTTTCTCCTGGGCCAGCAGGTCCGTGACGGAGGAGGCTGTGCCCTGGGCCAGCAGGGGCCTGCCGTCTTCCAGACGCGCGGCGGCTTCCTTGCCCGTCAGGGTCAGGAGCGCGCCTTTTTCCAGTTTGACGGGGCCGAACTGCTGTTCCTGGTCGGACGGGATCATCATGGCTTTTACCACTTCCGGGCGGTAACCCTTTTCCGTCACGACGGAGCGGGTAAAGGCCCAGAAGGCGCTTTCCGCTTTCTTGCGCATGACGGGATCCATTTCCTCTCCGGATGAGGTGATGATGCCCGCTGCGCCGATGGAGGAGACGGGAGCCATGTAGATTTTGTCGCACGCCGCGGAGATGAGCGCCCCGGCGGACATGGCCCTGGGGTTTACGTAGGCGTAGGTGGGAATGGTGAGCGGCTGGATGCTTTTCATCATCATCTCGCTGGTCTCCCAGGCCAGGCCGCCGGGCGTGTTCAAATCGAATATTACCGCGCGCGCCTGCTCCTCCTGCGCTCTTTTCAGGATGCGGTTCATGAAGCCGAAGCTTTGTTTGCTGGTCAGGGAGTCCTCCCCTACGGGGATGACGACTACCCTGTCGCGGAAGGTTTCCTCCGCGGCCGCCCGGAAGGGGGCGCCGGCAAACAGGGCCAGCAAAGCCAGCAACAGAAGGTGAATGCGCTTCATGCGGACAGGCTAGCATGTTCCGCTCCCGCGCTCAATGGGGAAATGTGTTCCTCCGGGGCGGGAAGCCGCCGGTGCTGCGCCGTCTTTTCCCTGCCTGTGGAGGCCTTGTTTCCTCGCATGGCGTTCCGATTCTGTCTTCTTGTGCACCCGTACCCCTTGTGATAGACTGGTTCCGCCTTATGGGAAGGATTGATGAAGACAGTATCCGGCGCGTTCTGGAGGCCACTGACATTGTAGATGTGGTGGGGGCCTATCTTCCCCTGAAAAGGGCCGGTTCCCGGTGGAAGGCATGCTGCCCGTTCCACAATGAAAAGACGCCTTCCTTTATTGTGGACCAGAGTCGGCAGAATTTTAAATGCTTTGGCTGCGGGGAAGGAGGGTCTGCCATCACTTTTGTGATGAAGATGGAGAACCTGGGATTTGCGGATACCGTGCGAAGGCTGGCGGAAAAAGCCGGAATCTCCATTGTGGAGGAGGTCTATGACGCAGCGGAGGAAAGGCGGCGCAAGACACGCACGGCTTTGCTGGTGGCCCACAAGAAGGCAGCTGGGTTTTTCCACAGGCTCCTGCTTTGTTCCCCGAAGGCGGCGGAGGCCAGGGCTTACCTGAATTCCCGCGGATACGGGGCAGACATGGCGAAACGCTGGCAGGTAGGGTGGGCTCCTGACTCCTCGCGGGAGTTTCTGGCCTGGGCCCGCAGGGAGGGTATCCCGGACCAGGTGCTGATAGATTCCGGTCTCGCCAACCGCGGAGAACGGGGAGATTTGTACGCCCGCTTCCGGGACAGGCTGATGTTCCCCATCAACAATGTGTACGGAGAATGTGTGGCGTTTTCCGGCCGCATTCTGCGGCCTCAGGAAAACGTAGGCAAGTACGTTAATTCCCCGGAGACGGCCATTTTCAAAAAGGGGGACGTGGTGTTTGCCCTGGACAAGGCGCGCGGCCCTATGGGAAAAAGCGGCAAAGCCCTGTTGTGCGAGGGACAGATAGACGTTATTGCCTGCCACGAGGCGGGTATTTCTTTTGCCGTAGCCCCTTTGGGGACGGCGTTTACTCCGGAGCATGCCCGGATTCTTTCACGCTATGCTTCACGGATAGTATTGTGTTTTGACGCGGACAAGGCGGGCATGGTTGCGGCGGACCGGGCTTTCCGTGAACTGGCCCCTTTTGGCAAGGATATTTACCTGGTGAACCTTCCTGCCGGGGACGATCCGGATTCTTTCATGAAGAGGGAGGGGAAAGAGGCTTTTTCTGGGATGGTGGAGCGGGCCCGTTCCTTCTTTGAGGTTCGCATTGAACGGGCCAGGGAGAGCGGTTTGTTGGATGATGCCGCTTCCAGCGCCGCTTTTGCCCGTGAGATGACGGCCCTGCTGGCCTGCATGAGCGACCCGGTGGCCCGGGACCTGGCTACGGCTGACGTAGCCACGCGCATGCGCATGGCTGCGGATAATTTGCGCGGCGCCGTCAGAATGGCCGGACGCCGGAAGGGGCAGGAACAGGCCCAGTCCGCAGAGCGTAAGACGGCTGAGGAGGTTCCGCAGCATCCTCCTGTGAAAATGGATCGCGCCGTGGCCGTGCTCTGTGAACTGGCCCTTCAGAATTCCCGTGCCCAGGGGCTTATCGTGGACCGCATTGAAGAATTGCTGGAGCCGATGCGGCTGCTGCAGGGCGGAGGCATCTTAAAAAAAATTCTGGCCAGGCTGCCTTCTCCGGACAGCCCCGCGGCCGTTCAGGCTTTTTTGGCGTCCCTGCCTCAGCCGGAACGGGATGCCCTGGGTATGCTGAATCTGGAGCCCATACCTATTCCCGATGTGGACAGGAGTGTACAGGAAGCCTGCTCCGGCATTGCGAAGGCCGCTTTGGAGAGGCACATCGCTTCCCTGATGGCGGAACTGGCGGATCCCTCCACGGATGCTGCCAGAAGGCTGGAATTGTCCAAACTTAGTGTTGACTTGAAGCGTTTGCTGGGTACAATGTAGTGCCTCGATACCTCCGGGTATTGATATAATGGTGAATTGTGCCCTCTTCTTTTCAAGATATGTCCAAATCCGGTGACCCATCCCCCTCTTCTCCCAAGAAGACTTCCGCCAACAAAAAAGCTTCTGAATCCAAGGAAAAAATAACGGCCCGGCCCGCCGCAAAAAATTCCAAAACCGCTCCGAAGGCGGCTCCAGCCAAAAAAAACTCCGCCAGGGTTGCCGCTCCGGCTACGGAAAAGGCCGCCGCCAAACCCGTTGCGGAAAAAAAGGCCCCGGCAAAAAAAGCGTCTCCGGCTTCTGCCTCCAAGAAGGCGGCGCCGGCCGCCAAAAAGACTCCGGCAAAGGCGCCTGAAGCTGTTCCTGCCAAGAAAGCTCCAGCCAAGGCTGCGGAGAAGAAGCCGGCTGAGAAGAAGGCTGCCAAACCTGCTGCGAAGGAGGAAACGCCCAAAAAGTTAAGCGAAATATTGGAAGAGGAACGCAAGAGGGCTGCCAGCCGCAAGGTCACGAATCCGATTGACGCTCCGGAGATTCAGGAAAAAATCCGTGAACTTATCAAGCTCGCCAAGGAACAGGGGTATCTGACTTTTGACGATATTAATGACTCCCTTCCCAACGACATTGTCGATCAGCAGGATTACGAGGCCATCATGGACCGCCTGCGCAGCATGGCGTTTGACATCATTGACGCGTCTGATGTGGACAGCTACACGGACCGCACCCGCATCAGCACGGAAGAAGAGGACGAAGAGGAAAAGCTCGAAGCCAAGATGGACATTCTGGATGATCCCGTCCGCATGTACCTGAAACAAATGGGCCAGGTTTCCCTGCTTACCCGTGAAGAGGAAGTGGCCATTTCCAAGAGAATTGAGGACGCGGAACAGAACGTCCAGCGCTGTGTGCACCGCTTCGGTTTCATCGCGAATGCCTATCTGGACGTAGCCTATCGCCTGCTCGACAATGAGGAACGCTTTGACCGCGTTATCCTTGACAAAAAGATAGACTCCCGTGAGCGCTATATGAAAGGGCTGGCCCAGCTCTGCGCCCAGATACAGCAGACCCATCAGGACGCATCCGGTTCCTTCCGCAAGCTGTACCGCAGCAAGGAGGCGGCCAAGTCCGTCAAGGCCCGCCAGGCCGAATTCGACAAAGTTGCCGGCGTTTTGGTGAAGTTCTTCGGTCGCCTGTATTTCAAGCACAAGGTGATTGAGGATTTCTGTTCCATGATTGACGAGGCCCGCGACCGCGTGCTCCGCATGCAGAAGAAGGTTGCCCTGGATCCGGACAACAAGGAACTCAAGGAACATCTGGCAGAGCTGGAGCTTCGCATGTGGATGACTGCGGATGAGATGGGAGAAGCCTACCAGGAACTCCGCAAATGGCTTCGCGAAGCCCGCAGGGCCAAGGATGAAATGGTAGAGGCCAACCTGCGCCTGGTCATTTCCATTGCCAAAAAATATACCAACCGCGGCCTCTCCTTCCTGGATCTGATTCAGGAAGGCAACATGGGCCTGATGAAGGCGGTGGAAAAATTTGAATACCGCCGCGGCTACAAATTCTCCACCTATGCCACCTGGTGGATCCGCCAGGCCATCACCCGCTCCATTGCAGACCAGGCCCGCACCATCCGCATTCCCGTGCACATGATTGAAACCATCAACAAATTGATGCGCGTGCAAAAGCAGCTGGTGCAGGAGTACGGTAGGGAACCCACTCCGGAAGAAATCGCGGAAGAAATCCATCTGCCTGTGGAACGCGTGCGTTCCGTTTTGAAAATGGCCCAGCAGCCCATTTCCCTGCAAGCCCCCGTGGGGGATTCCGACGATACCTCCTTCGGTGACTTTATTGAAGACAAGGCGGCGGAAAATCCCATGGAGGAAGCCTCCTTCTCTTTCCTGAAAGAAAAAATCAAGGATGTTCTGGACACCCTCACGGACCGTGAACGCGAAGTTATTGAACAGCGCTTCGGCCTCCGGGACGGCAGTCCCCGCACTCTGGAGGAAGTGGGCCGCCAGTTCAGCGTCACCCGCGAACGCATTCGCCAGATTGAAGCCAAAGCCCTCCGCAAGCTGCGCCATCCCACGCGCATCAGCAAGATCAAGGGATTCCTGGAAATGACGGAATCCTGACCGGATTTGCGCCGCATGCCGTGCTACGCTTCGTGGTCATGAAGACTTGCGTAGCTGCGGTATGCGGCATGTTCATGTTACTGGTTTCCTGTTCCGGCAGCAGGGAATTCAAACCGGCGTTCAATCAGCCCCTTCAGCCCGTGATGCAGCCGGGCTTTGTGTATGTGGACCAGGTGGCACCCCTGGTAAAGACTAATTTGAAATATGCCGGATATGACAATTTTGTAGGGCGTCCGCTGGACGGTTACCACGGTCGGCGCGCCATCCTGCGCACCCAGGCGGCGCAGGCGTTGAAAAAAGTCTCGGAAGATTTGTATCGTCAGGGTTACCTGCTGGAAATTTATGACGCCTACCGTCCCCATACCGCCGTGCTGGACATTTGCAAATGGGGAGCTGACGAAGGGGACCAGAAGATGAAGTCCCGGTATTATCCCCATATTGACAAGGCCAAGGTGTTCGGAGACCACTATGTGCGCGATTTCTCGGAACATTCCCGGGGCGTGGCTGTGGATGTTTCCCTGCTGTACGCCAGGACCGGAAAGCCGGTGGATATGGGCGGCCATCATGACCTGCTGGATCCCAGTTCCGCCACGGACTCCACATTAGTGACTCCGTCCCAACGCAGAAACAGGATGATTTTGAAAAAGGCTTTTGAAAAACAGGGTTTTGCCAATTATGCTCCGGAATGGTGGCATTACCGCCTGTTGAATGAGCCTGAACCTACCCTGCATTATTACTTTCCCGCGTGGGACGGCATGACTTCCGCAGGCAGGCCATAAAAGAATTTTACATATCAAATTTTTGTAAAAATTTGTTTGTTAGTTGAGTGGCCGACCCCGTGCTGATTCCTATCAAGCAGAATGTAGAAGATCGTACTGACACCTGGAAAAGATACATTAGAGTAGAAAAAGCAGAACGGCATTATTTCCGCATCGACGGAGACGATGTTCTGACTCTCTAATGGTGTGAGCCATCTATGCGGAAGCCGATACGAAGGGTGCCGAGATGAGGGCGATTGCATTGGTGATGTTGAATCGTCTCGGCAACACGAAAGGGAATGCCTATCGAAATCCATTGTTGAGTATGTTGACGGAATTTGGAGAAATCAAAGACGGTAAGAATCCTAATTGGGCATCTGTAACAAATCAGCAATATGCCAAGGTTGAAGGGGAGAAGTACAGGGATATTGACAGGCTGAGTTGTGAAAAACCGGAAGAAGCCAGAAAGGCGCTTCTTGAGGTTCTGAGCGGTGGCGTAACCGTTCCTTATGATGGATTTAGAACGGCAGGCACTACTCCCAAGCCTCATGTTACTATTGGAGGAACTGACTTTTTGACTGAAAAACAGTACCGGACCTGCACCGTCAAACCAGACGGATGGGATAATTTGTCTGTCTGGCCCGGTGGCCCTTTGGATAGATAAATCATTCTGAAGCATCATCAGGCGGATCAGGTGATTGAGACTTGAGCCGTCTTTTTGATGAAGTAATATCCGGAAGATGAATGCCTCCTTGAAAACGTTTTTTTTCTCTTGCTGCACGGTTCCCCTTGTTGTGGCTTCTGGTGCGCCTTCTCCTCTTGTCGATCATCCTCCGGTAGATGGCGCCGCCTTGCGTTTTCACAAGCAGGAGATGGCTTTTCTGGAAAACTGTTTCCGGGACAATCCGGATAACAAAGTAATCTGGCAGGCGGACCATGAAGCCGCTTTAGTGTGGAGAACGCCTAGGGGCGCCAATTTCAACAGTTATGAATTTAAAGCTTTTCTGCGCCAGCAGGACGGTTCATTTAGAGAAATAGGAAGATATTCTGTTATGTCCGGTTATGGATATTGGGATGAAAAAAATATCCGGTTTTCCAATGAAGGTTTTAAGATTATTTTAATTGCGGATGGAGGGGCAACCCGTGCAAGCCATCAGTTCCATTATTCCCAACCTGCCGCTACCTTTGTTTTCCGGTTGGGCCGGGAAGAGGGCAAATGTTCCAGCGAGGACGTGAGGATGAATAATGATTGTTAATTTCCAAACCGGTTTGTCCGCAATATAGGAGAGGGAAAGCGCAGTTTGGACAATTCTTGGCTATTCCTTGACGAAGAGTTTTTTTGTTGCGGGCGTCTTGGCCGTCCGTATTGGGAGACCGTGAATACGGATTTTTAATTAAAAGGCCGTTCCGCGGAAACGGCGGAACGGCCTGAAAAGCGTTTATGCGCAGGAGATGTTAATGAGGCAGGCGGAAGTTGCGGTTAAACGCGGAAACTTCTTCCTTAAGCTGGGAGAAGCCGTCCGGATTCGGGCATACCTGGTCACCTACGTACAAGGCCAGCGCACGGGCAATGAATTCGGCCACCTGTTCCACGTCTTTTTCTTTCATGCCGCGAGTGGTTACGGCAGGCGTGCCGATGCGGATGCCGGAGGGTTTCATGGGAGAGCCCGTGTCAAACGGGATGGCGTTCTTGTTTACGGTGATGCCTACGCGGTCCAGGGCTTCCTGCGCGTCTGCGCCGTTAATGCCCTTGTTGCGGAGGTCTACCATGAAGACGTGGTTGTCCGTACCGTTGGAGACGACGCGGAAGCCGAGTTCTGCCATTTTGGCCGCCATGGCCTTGGCGTTTTTGACAACCTGGGCCGCATAGTCCTTGAATTCGGGCTTCAGAGCTTCCCCGAAACAGGCCGCCTTAGCGGCAATGATGTGCATGAGGGGACCTCCCTGCATTCCGGGGAAGACGGCGGCATCCAGTTTTTTGGCGTATTCCTCCTTGCAGATGACGAAGCCGCCGCGGGGGCCGCGCAGGGATTTATGCGTGGTGGAGGAGACGAAGTCCGCATAGGGAACCGGATTCGGGTGCTGCCCCCCTGCCACCAGGCCCGCGATGTGGGCCATGTCCACGAACAGGTAGGCACCGCAGGCCCTGGCAATCTGTCCCATGCGTTCAAAGTCGATTGTGCGTGAGTAGGCGCTTGCTCCCGCCGTGATCATTTGCGGCTTTACCTCCAGAGCCAGTTTTTCCAAAGCATCATAGTCAATAGCTTCCGTTTCCTGGGATACGCCGTAGTGAACCACATTGTACAGTTTGCCGGAGAAGTTGGCCCGGTGACCGTGGGTGAGGTGGCCGCCGTGGGAGAGATCCATCGTGAGAATGGTGTCGCCCGGCTTCAGAACAGAGAAGTAAACGGCCATGTTGGCCTGGGAACCGGAGTGGGGCTGCACATTGGCATGATCCCCGCCGAAAATTTCCAGTACGCGGTCAATGGCGATCTGTTCCACTTTGTCCACCACCTCGCAGCCGCCATACCAGCGTTTGCCGGGATAGCCTTCCGCGTATTTGTTGGTCAGCAGGGAGCCCTGGGCTTCCCGGACGGAGGGGGAAGTGAAGTTTTCAGAGGCAATCAGTTCAATGTTGTTGCTTTCCCGGCGTCCTTCTTCCTGAATGAGGGCCGCCAGTTCCGGATCCGTCCATTGCAGGGGGCTGCCGGAGGATTTGACGACGCGGCGTTCATGGCGCCCGCCTTCAAAGTCAGCATGCAGCCAGGCGTCCAGGACATCTTCCACACTTTCATTGTCCACATAGGCGGAAGCCAGGCAGAGCAGGTTGGAATCATTGTGCTGGCGGGAGAGGGCCGCAGCAGGGGCCGTGCGGCAGAGGGCGGCGCGGACGCCTACCCAGCGGTTGGCGGCAATGCTCATGCCGATGCCGGACCGGCAGATAAGGATGCCGCGGTCGTTGGTGCCGTCAGCAATGCTGCTTGCGACTGCATTGGCATAGTCGGAATAATCACAGGAATTTTTGGTCATGGTTCCCATGTCGGTCACTTCATGACCCCATGCCTTGAGGAGTTCTGCTACGGTTTCCTTGAGATCGACTCCGGCGTGATCCGCGCCGATGGCAATTTTGTATGTCGTATTCATGGTGGTGCTCATTGCTGACGGGCAAAAATACTGCCTTATTTCCCTCCGGCTGGCAAGCCCCGGATTCATTTCGGGCTGTTCGGGAGGCACGGCTCCCGGAATTGCCTCCGTGAAAAAGAACCCCGGTCCCCTGAATGGGGCCGGGGCGGCAAGGAGGTTCGCGAGGAGCGAGCCGTTATTTTCCGGAGGATTCCAGCTTCAGCATATCCTGGACGATGTTGATGCCTTCACGGAGTTCCGGATCAAGGCCGGAGGGGTATTCCGGGGAGTCGTCCAGTTCTGCCGTGGGGTCTTCCGCCAGGTGCATGAATTGTTCATTGTCTTTTTCCGGATCCGCCAGGGGCAGCTCCTTGGCGTTGACGTCGTCCAGCGTCAGGCGGTAAATTTTGTATTTGGTAGCGTCTTCCTTGGCCATTTCCGCGAAGCGGATTTTGCGTTCCTTGTTGATGGATTTGCGGCGTTCTTCCAGGGCGGAGTTTTCCTGTTCCCGGATTTTCTTGTTCAGGGAAAGCTTGTTGTCCTTGATGCGCTGTTTCATCATGGCGATATCTTCCCTGGCAATCTGGAGATCGCGGTCTTTTTCCACGCGCTTCGCGCTGGCATCTTTCAGCACGGGCAGCATGGCCGCGATGGAGGAGTCCTTTTTGTAGTTGGTGCAGGGCGTAATCTGGTCATAGGGCATCGCGTAGTCCAGAATGTCTTCTCCCAGCTCGAATGCCGCCGTAGCGGTGGGAAGCTGGATATCGCTTTCCACGCCTTTGAGCTGGGTGGAGCCGCCCGCCACACGGTAAAATTTCTGGGTAGTGACTTTCAGCAGGCCCGCACGGTCTCTGGCCGCGAAGAAAGGCAGGTATTGGCCGATGTCCACAGGCTGCTGCACAGACCCCTTCCCGAAGGTGGATTCATCCCCCACAATCACGGCGCGGCCGTAATCCTGAAGGGCCGCGGCCAGAATTTCAGAGGCGGATGCGCTGAGTTTATTAATGAGCACCACAATGGGGCCATTGAAGAGTTTCTGGCGGTTGTGAGCGGATTTGATATCCACGTTGCCGCGGGTGTCCTTGATTTGCACCACGGGGCCGTTTCCGGTAAAGAAGCCCGTCATCAGGCGCACTTCCTCCAGGGAACCGCCGCCGTTGCTGCGCAGGTCAATTACCAGGCCATCCACATTTTCCTTGTTCATCCGTTCCAGGATTTTTTTGACATCCTTGGCACAGCGGCGGTCTCCGCCTTCCATGTCTGCGTAGAAGGAGGGAAGGCTCAGCACGCCAATGCGGTTCCTGCCTTCCGGAGCTCCGGTAAGTTCAATGATTTCACCTTTGGCAAGTTCATCCTTCAGAGGTACCTTGGAGCGGGTCAGCGTAATGATTTTGGCCTGTCCGGGGGCGTCTGCCGGCTCTACTTTCAGGCGCATCTGGGTATTTTCGGCTCCGCGGATCATATCCACCACTTTGTCCAGCTTCATGAACAGGATATCCACCATTTCTCCGGAGTTGTCGGAGTCAATGGCAACGATGCGGTCGTTCAGCTTCAATTCTCCGGATTTGTCAGCCGGTCCTCCCACAACGATACCGGTAATTTTGGTGGAACCGTCGTCTTCACTGCCCAACAGGGCGCCGATGCCGGTGAGTTCCGTACCCATGGAGATTTTGAAACGGTCCACCTGGCGCGCACCCATGTAATCCGTATGCGGGTCATACGTCAAGGCTACGGCGCTGAGCAGTGTTTCCGCTACGTCTTCCAGATCCGTTTCCTGAATATTGCGCTGAATGCGTTCATAACGCATAAGCAGTTTTTCCTCCGCTGGTTTCTCATTGGCCAGGGGATCGGGCTTGTTCTGTTCCTTGGCCAGGCGCGCTACGGTTTCACGGCGCAGGATTTCGGACAGGAGCTGTTCCTCCACCATGTCTTTCCAGACCTGCTGCATTTCCGCCTCATCCTTGGGCCACGCGGCTGTTTTGCGGCGGGAACGTTCGATAGACTTGTCTTTGTCAAAGGTGAAGCCTCCCTTTTTCAGCAAATCCCGCGCATAGGAGATGCGCTGCATGGCGCGCTGGCGGTAAAGGGAGTGCATGGCCTGGGCCGCATCCATCATCTGGCCGGACATAAGGTAGTCGTCCAGCTCCTTACCGTATTTTCTTTTGAGGGCGTCTACGTCCTGCTGGGTGAAGAATATTTTGTTGGGGTCTACCTTGCGCAGGTAGGTTTCCAGGAATTTGGCGGATAGTTCATCGCTGAATTCTTTGCGGGAGAAGTGGAAATTCTGGAGCAGCAGGGACATTTGCTTGCCCACCTGGTTGAAGTCCGTAGCCGCAGAGGCGCAGGAAGTAATGGCGGCTGCGGCTAGGGCCGAGAATGCGGTGAGTCTAATCCAACGGAATGAGTGCATGTTCATAACGGAAAAGGGTGCGTTTTTTTCCATTTGGGGAAAAAGCTGACGCCGGGATGTAAGTGTTACTGATTTGCAGGTGATTGTCTATCTTATAAAACGTCCACATGACGCTATTTTGCTCTCCTTGTTTCCGGAAGAGGACAAGAGTAAATGGAAGCCGGTTCATCCGGAAATATCCGGCGGCGGCAGGGGGAGGAAAGAAGAGAATTCATGGGTGGATAAATCCACCATAAAGTTTGAAATTTTGTGCGGAAGTCCGGCATTTGTCATATTGGAGCTGCATGGAAATGGATTTCATTTTACGGATGTTTTTTCCGCTTTTTGTTGTTGCGTGCTTTCTTTGGTTTTCCGTTGCTGCATCCTTCCCGGAGAGGGAAAAGTGGCGGGATGACTGCTTTCCTGTTTGCAGCGGAGAGGGTGAGGATGGGGAGAACGGACGTTTTCCGAAGAGACGCCGCAGGAAAGGAAGCATTTCAGGATTGAGGTTGCAACGGTTTTCTGTACACTTCGCGTGATGATGAGCATACCGAATCGGGACAAGAGTTTTTCCGGAAGCAAGATGGGTGTTCTGGTGCAGCGTTCATTCAGCACCGTGGTTTTGCTTGGGTTGCTGGCCGGGGCTTTGTGGTGGGACTGCGAACTTGGGTATTACGGTCTGGTCTGCATTTTCTGTATTTTGGCCGCTTGGGAATGGCGGCACATGCTGCTGCGTTCCGGAAAAGCCTCCCAGCCGAACTTGAGCTTTCTTTTCGGAGTGGCGTACCCCGTATTGCTGTCCTGGTCATGCTGCATCACTAAATTCCGGGAAAGCGCCCTTGCGGAACAGGTTTCTTTCCTCATCCCCCTTCCTCTTCTGGTGGCGCTTGCCGCTCCGGTCCTCCTGGTAGTGGTTGCCTTCATCCGTGAGATGAAGTACCCGGTGGATGGAAGCAGGGCTCTCCGTTCCGTGGGTACTACGCTGCTTTCCTTTATTTATCCCGTCTGGCTGTTCTCTTTTGCCATTCTGGCCCTGCATCTGGCGTATATGAGGGCGGGGTATGTTTATCCGGCCATTGTCATGTGTGTGCTGTGGGTCGTTCTGGTAACGAAGATGGCGGACATTTTTGCCTACGTGAGCGGGTTCCTGCTGGGCGGCCGCCTTTTTTCCCGCAGGCTCATTCCCCACATCAGCCCCAAGAAAACGTGGGAGGGCCTCCTCGGTTCCTGGGTGCTGACGAATGCGGCGGCCATAGGGCTGGTTTTCCCGATGTTCGGAATTTCCGTCTTGTCCATAACCCAGGTATTGGTACTGATGGGATGCACATCCCTCATTTTCCTGCTTTCCGTTTACGGGGATCTGGCCGGGTCCCTGGTTAAACGCAGCCTGGCCATCAAGGATTCCGGTTCCCTGCTGCCGGGGATAGGAGGAATTTTTGATTTGATTGACAGCCCTTCCTTTACCGTGCCGTTTTTCTGGTTTCTGCTGGCCTGCATCGGCTGAATGTCCCCGGCACGAACGGATTCCC
The DNA here is from genome assembly GCF_001917295.1 of Akkermansia sp. 54_46. Classification (NCBI taxonomy): domain Bacteria; kingdom Pseudomonadati; phylum Verrucomicrobiota; class Verrucomicrobiia; order Verrucomicrobiales; family Akkermansiaceae; genus Akkermansia; species Akkermansia sp. 54_46. Next base: position 79,971 of record NZ_MNUD01000036.1, on the reverse strand, counting down.
TGTAACCCGTTATGGTTTTTTCTTCTCTTCCCATTGAGGAAATCCGCGGAGAATTGATGGAGGCTCTGCGGGTTCCTTCTCCGCGCATTTTGTTGAAAGCTCCTACCGGCTCCGGCAAGTCCACCGGCGTTCCTCCGATGATGGATGACGCCGGTCTGGGAGACCGTGGCCTGATTGTCGTTGTACAGCCCCGGCGGATGGCCGCTCGCCTGCTGGCGCGGCATGTGGCCCGGCTGCGCGGGGTGGAGCTGGGAAAAGAAGTGGGGTATGCGGTGCGTTTTGAACGGTACATTTCCTCCCGCACCCGTATCGCGTACGTGACGGACGGCATGTTGGAGCGCTGGCTGACGGAACGGCCCTCCCTGGAAGGGGTGAGCGCCGTGGTGTTTGATGAGTTCCATGAACGCAGCCTTTCCGGGGATTTATCCCTGGGGCGTGTGCTGGATCTGCAGGAAGGGCCGCGCCGGGATCTGGCCGTGGTCGTGATGTCCGCCACACTGGAGATATCAGGGCTGCGGGAATATATGGGAGGTTCCTGCCGGGTTCTGGAAGCGCAAGGCAGGCAGTATCCCGTGGAAGTCGTTTACCGGGCTCCCCGCTTGGTCAGTGACGGACGCGGCAGGGTGGCTCCTCCCCCCATATGGGAGCAGGCGGCGGATGTTGTGCGGGAGGCGGTGAGGGAGGATGACTGCGGGGATGTGCTGGTATTTATGCCGGGCGTGTATGAGATACGGAAAACGGTGGAGTTGCTGGCAGGAAAGCCGTGGATGAGCGGCCGGGACGTTTTTCCCCTTTACGGGTCTCTGGCGCCGGAGCAGCAGAATTGCGCCGTGGAGCGGGGGGATATCCCCCGTGTCATTGTTTCCACTAATGTGGCGGAAACTTCCCTGACGATTGAGGGAGTGCGTACGGTGGTTGATTCCGGGCTGGTCCGCCGGTCCGGATGGGATCCGTACCGGGGGATGGATACGCTGCATCTGGTGAAGATTTCCAAGGCGTCCGCCGCTCAGCGCGCGGGCCGTGCCGGGCGCGTGGCTCCGGGGCGCTGTTTCCGGCTGTGGAGTGAGGCGGAACAGGCCCGGAAGGAGGATTTTGACCCGCCCGAATGTTTCCGGGTGGATCTGGCCGGAGCCGTTTTGAATTTGGCTGCCTGGGGCGTCACCGTACCGGAAAATTTCCGTTGGCTGGATGTTCCTGCCCCCCTGGTGATGCAGCGGGCCGTGAATTTGTTGGCTGCCCTGGGTGCGACGGAAGAGGATGGAAGCCTGACGGATACGGGAAAAAGGATGACCGCTTTTCCCCTGCCGCCCCGGCTGGCCCGTCTGATGGTGGCCGGCCAAGATGAACAGTGTGCCGTGGAGCTGGCCGCCGTTGCAGCCCTGATGCAGGGAGAAGGTGTTGCGGTAAAGGGGGGGCTGAACGATCATTTGCGCGATTCTGCGGATTACACGGATTTCCAGGCGGAGTGGCGCGCGGTGGAGAAGGCTGTGGATGCCGGTTTTGGGGCGGCGGCGTGTACCCGCTGGGGCATCTCTTCCCGCGGGGCGCGGGAGGCATGGATGGCATACCGGCAGCTTCTGTCCGTCGGCAGCCGGGGAAAAGCCCGGGAAACGCCGGGACCGGATTTTACGGCGGCGCGCCCTGCCGTAGTCCGTGCAATGATTGAGAGTTTTGCGGACCATGTGGGTGTGCGAAATGGCGTGGCAGCCAATACATGCCGCATGGCCGGCGGGGTGGGCGGCAGGCTGGCGGAAGGAAGCGTGGTGTTTCAAGGAGAGCATTTCGTAGCCGCAGAGGTGGCGGAATTGTCCGGAAAGGCGGTGGAAACCCGTGTGGGACGCTGTACGCTTATTGCGCCGGAAGATTTGCGTTCCATTTGGCCGGAGCGTTTTTCCTGCGGGGAGGAAGCCGTCTTCGATGCCGCTTTGCGGCGCGTGCGTCTGCACCGGAAGCTGATGTATGGAGATCTGGTGCTGGAGGATCGTGACCGCGGGGATGCCCCTACGGAGCTGGCCGCCCCGGTTTTGGCTGAAAAAGTAGTGGACGGAACCCTGAAGCTGGTGAAATGGAATGATGCCGTGGAACAGTGGATACGCCGTCTTAATGGTTTGAGCGTTTGGATGCCGGAACTGGGGCTGCCCCGGTTTTCGGAGGAGGACAAGCTGGTCGCCATTTCTCTGGTCTGTGAAGGGGCCGTGGGTTATAAGGACATCAAGGAAAGGGAAATTATTCCCGTGCTGAGGGATTGGCTTTCCGGCTGGCAGGCGAAGGCGCTGGACGATTATGCCCCGGTAAGCCTCACGTTGCCCAACGGCCAGCACGCCAAGGTCAGGTACGGGGAGGATTCCTCCCCGGTGATCAGTCTGACGGTGCAGCGCCTGTTCGGCGTGGCGGTTTCCCCACGCATTGCCAACGGGGCCGTACCCGTGATTGTGGAGGTGCTGGCCCCCAGCCAGAGGCCGTGGCAGGTAACGGGATCTCTGGAAAGTTTTTGGCGGAACGGATACGGGCAAATGAAAAAGGACCTGGCGGGGCGTTATCCCCGGCACCGTTGGCCCGACCCCGGGGAACTGGATTTCCTTCCCCGTTCCCGGTGATAAGGAGAAAGGATTTTTCTGTAACAAAACAGTAGCAAAATCGACCGTTTCCGTGTAAAGAGGCGGTGGTGCAGCTCGCGGATGCCCTCCGCCCACCATTCACAAGAGACAGTTATGGACTCAATTTACTGGATTATCATCACAGCCCTGCTGCTTCTGGCGGCATTTGACTTGATCAACGGCGTAGCGAATGACGCCGTCAACTTCCTCAATTCCGCCATCGGTTCCAAGGCTGCACCCGTGCGGGTGATCCTGACCGTAGCTTCCATCGGCGTGCTGGTGGGGGCCTGTTTCTCCGGAGGCATGATGGAAGTAGCCCGCAACGGTATTTTTCACCCGGACATGTTCAGTTATCATGAAGTGATGCTGCTTTTCCTGGGGGTAATGATCAGCGAAGTGATTCTGCTGGATACCTTCAATACTTTCGGATTGCCTACGTCCACCACCGTTTCTCTGGTATTCGGTATTTTGGGGTCTGCCGTAGCGACGGCCCTGTTCAAGATTTCCAAGCTCCGCCTGGTTCAGTCCGTGTGGGATTTCATTAATACGGACAAGGCTTTTGAGATTGTCACCAGCATTCTTCTTTCCGTAGCCATCGCCTTTACGGTGGGCACCATCGTCATGTGGATTTCCCGTCTGGCGTTCACGTTTAAATACCAGTCCCGGTTCAAATGGTTCGGCTGCTTCTGGTGCGGCATTGCCATGACGGCGATAGCCTATTTTGCCGTTTTCAAGGGCTTGAAGGAGTCTACCCTGATGGAGCCCTCGTTCATCCAATACATTGACCAGAATCTGGGCATGGCCCTGCTCACGGCCTTCGGCGGTTTTTCCGTGCTCATGTTCCTGCTTCAGCATTTGTTCATGACGAATATTCTGCGCCTGACCGTTCTGGCGGGCACTTTTTCCCTGGCTCTGGCCTTTGCGGGCAACGACCTGGTGAATTTCATCGGCGTTTTCATGGGTGGTCTGGATTCCTTCCAGTACGCCAGCGGCGTGGCGGCGGCCGGTGGCTCTCCCGCATCCATCACCTCCATGGAGTGTCTGATGCCGGGGCAGGGCATGCCGGTAAACCATTATATTTTGTTCGCCGCGGGCTGCATGATGATTTTTGCCTTGTGGTTCTCCAAAAAGGCAAAAACGGTGATCGCCACCGGCGTGGAACTTTCCAGGCAGGGTGAAGGCGGTATTGAGCGTTTCGGCTCCGTCCCCCCCGCCCGCGCCATCGTTCGCAGCGCCATCGCCCTGGGACGCGGGGTGAAAAGGCTTATTCCCGCCCGCATGCTGGTGCGCATGAACCACCAGTGGGATCCCGCCCCCCAGCCCTTGAATCCCAAGGACCGGGTGGCATTTGACCTGATTCGCGCCACGGTGAACCTGACGGTTGCTTCCCTGTTGATTGCATGGGCTACTGGCAGGCAGCTCCCTCTTTCCACCACGTACGTGACGTTCATGGTGGCGATGGGCTCCTCCCTGGCGGACAAGGCATGGGGAAGGGAGAGCGCGGTTTACCGTGTAACCGGCGTGCTGACGGTGATTTCCGGCTGGTTCATGACCGGGCTGGCTGCCTTTACGCTGGCCGCCGTCATGGCTACCATCCTGCATTACGGACAGGTGTACGCCATCTTCGGTCTGCTGGCCCTGGTGGTTGTCATTCTGGTAAAGTCCACCATCATGCACCGCAAGCGGGAAAGCAAGCTTTCCGTAGAGCGTTTTGACCAGATTACGGAAGAAAATATCCTGGATGTATGCAGCCACCAGATTGTGGACAGCACGCTCAAGCTGCGGGAAATTTACAATGACACCGTGGAAAACTTTTTCCAGGGGGACAGGAAGGCCCTGAAAGAACTGGCGGATGCCGCAGAACGGCTGGCCATGACCAGCAGCGAACATCACAAGTACGATATTCTCCCTATTCTGTACAAGATGCAGTCCCGCTCCCTGGATATGGGCTACCACTTTGTGCAGGCCCTGGAGCATTTGAATGAAGCTACGCAGAGCCTGTCGCAGTTTTCCGAGTCCATCTTCACGTATGTGGATAATAACCACACGCCGTTTACGATTGACCAGGTGGACGATTTGAAGGAGGTACATACCGCCCTCATCAAGCTGCTGGATGAATATTGCAAAATGCTCCAGACGGGGACGTACATTCAGTTCGACTATACGATGGTGGCCCAGGAACAGCTTCTTCAACTGGTGGCAAAAGCCACCAAGCGCCAGATCAAGCGGGCCCAGCGCAACCAGACGCGCACCCGTTCCTCCCTGCTTTATCTGAACATGCTTAATGAAATGAGGTTTATGGCCGTGCAGGTGCGGGCCCTGACCAATGATGAACGAAACTTTGTAGCGGCCTGAAGCGGCGGTTCTCTGTTTTTTTCACGTAAGGAAAAAAATTCTTGAGCGTTTAATTCGTGAAGGTATCCTGAATGAACAGGGATGTTCGATAAGGGAGGAACGAGAGCTTCCCTTGTCACCAGGAATAACCCTGATTTCATAGGTAGTTAGTTGGAGCGGCTACGGGAGAAATTCCGTAGCCGCTTTTTTGTCTTCCCGGGCCTTGTGTCATACAAAAGAAATAATGTTTGAACATATTTGCCGTGTGTTTGTCTCACCCATAACGGTTATGATCCGGATGCAGTGAAAGAGAGAGCGCTTCATCCACTTAAGGACTCAACCGTCTTCATAGGTAGTTAGTTGAACAGCAGCCCCGGCGAAGGGATTCGCCGGGGTTTGTTCATTTCCGGAAGATGTATTCCGCGCTGTAAACAGCTGGAAGGGAGGGGAAAAGAAAAAATAGGCTGCGTTTTGCCACGGGGTTTGATTGACGTGTGGGACGCGTCAGGGCATAGTGGCAGGGTATGAAGAGAGCGTTTTGCGTGATAGCCGGTGCATGCAGCCTGCTTGGATGGGCTCCGGCGGACGAGACGGGCATGAACAATGTGCTGGAGGATTGGCGGATGAGGCAGTTCGACTGGGAATCCGCATTGAAAACGGCTGAAAGCGGGGAAAAAAGGGCGGAATTAATGAAAAACCGTCCGGATGCCGTTCCGGTGGCTCGGGAATTATGGAGGCTGGTAGGGCGCGACCTTCAGAAACCCGAGACTCAAAAATCCTGCCTTCTTCCGGCTGTCGTCTGGTTTCTGGATCATCCCCTGGCTGTAGCGCAGGCGTTCCCCAATGGAGACATGGCCAGGAAAATTGTCGTGTTCTGCCTGGATTCCCTGGAAAATACGCTGTTTCGGGAACAGGGGGCGGGAAAGGCGGCGTATGCCCTGAGCAATTCCCGAGACCTGCGCTGCCGCGTTATTCTGGAACAGATCAAGAATTACAACCAGTTCCCTGAGGACCAGGGCCTGGCTTCCCTGGGCCTGGCCATGGTGATGAAGGAAACGACAGGGATGCTTCAGGATGACGTCAGGCTGGTGGCGGCCCGCGGAAAATTGCTGAAAGACGCCATTATCAAATGCTATGATTCCAGTTTCGGCCCTATTCCGGTTCAAAATATTGTGAAGGAGGAACTGTATGAAATACGCAATCTCAATATCGGGCAGACCGGGCCTGAAATCAGCCTTCCCTCTACCGCGGCGGCCGGAAAAGTGACGCTCCCCTCCGGGAATAAGCCCGTGCTGGTGGTTTTTTGGGATCCGCAGGATATGCGTTCCGTTCAGTTTTTGCAAAAGGCCGCGTCTCTCCGAAAAGAATTTCCCGGTTTGACGGTGATGCCGGTGGCTCCCGGAAAGAGAGAGAACATAGAAAAGGCCCTGTTGAACTTGAAAATGGATATGCCCTCCCTGGTGGATGAAAAAGCGGCGGCGTTTAAGGATTACCGGGTGAGGCTCACCCCGCGGGTGTATCTGCTGGACCCTGCGGGGAAAATCCTGATGCGCGGCACGCCGGATATGCTGTTTGACGCCAACCTGTACGCGGTCATGGGCAAACTTGAGGGAAAAAAGAAAGAAAAGCCGGATGGGAAAAAGTCTCCCTCCTCCCCTGCTTCCTCCAAGCCTGTTTCTCCGCCGGCCAGGATTAATTCCCCGGATACGCGCGTTCCCTCTGTTTCCCGGCCTGATAGGCCGCGGCCCGCGTTCCCTTCCGCCCCCTCCGGTGCGGAGGACCATTCTCTTTCCGCTCCTCCTTTGAGGCCCATGCCTGAATGATCCGTTTCATGGAGGGGATTCTGTTGAGAAAGGCCGCGGAGGACGTGGCCCGGGTTCTTTCCGGAGCAGGACACACCGTATATTTTGTGGGCGGCTGTGTTCGGGACAGATTGCTGGGATATTCCGTGAAGGATATCGATATTGCTACTTCCGCCCGCCCGGATGAAGTGTTGCGCCTGTTTCCGGATGCCTGGGAAGTGGGCGCCGCCTTCGGCGTGATGCTGGTACGCCGCGAAGGTTTTTCCTTTGAGGTGGCGACCTTCCGCAGAGACGGAAGCTACAGGGATGGCCGGAGGCCGGAGGCCGTCTGTTTCACGGATGCGGAAGAAGATGCCCGGCGGCGTGATTTTACCATGAACGGCCTCTTTGAAGATCCGTTTTCTTTGCCTCCGGGCCGTGTGGTGGATTATGTAGGCGGAGTGGAGGATATCCGGGCCCGCGTATTGAGGTGCATCGGGGAGCCGGACCGTCGTTTTGAAGAAGATTCCCTGCGGCTGATGCGCGCCGTACGTTTTGCCGTTACCAGGGAAGTTCAGGTGGAGAAGGAGACTTGCTCCTCCATTTTCAGGAACGCTCCGCTGCTGGCCCGGATTTCCCCGGAACGCATCCGGGAGGAACTGGACAGGATTTTATTGTCTCCCGGAAGGAAACGGGGTGTGGAAATGCTGGTGGAAACGGGGTTGATGAAGCATGTCATTCCGGAAATATACGATATGATAGGCTGTACGCAACCTCCCCAATGGCATCCGGAAGGAGACGTATACACCCATACGCTGATGATGCTGGATGCGCTGGGAAGGGACGGCTCCCCCGTGTCTTTGGAGCTGGCCCTGGGGGTTCTGCTGCATGACATCGGGAAACCTCCCTGCCGTCAGGTGGATGAAACGGGGCGCATCCGTTTTTCCGGTCATGACAAGGAAGGCTCTTCCATGGCCAGGGTCATTTTAAGAAGGCTGAAATATTCCAATGCCGTGGTGGATGCGGTGTGTTCCATGGTGGAGCGCCATATGCGCTTCATCAACGTGAGGCAGATGAGGAAATCTACGCTGCGAATGTTCATGAACGCTCCTCATTTCCGGGATGAACTGGAACTCCACCGCCTGGATTGCCTTTCCTCCAACGGACTGATGGACAACTGGCAATTTGTCAGGGACTTCATGGATTCCTACCGGAATGCCCCTCTGGTGCCTCCTCCTCTGGTGACCGGGCGTGATCTGGTGAATCTGGGGCTGTCCCCGGGGCCTGATTTCGGGAAATGGCTGTCCCGTCTGCAGGAGCTTCAGTTGGAGGGAACGCTCCGGACCAGGGAGGAAGCCCTGCTGCAGCTGGGACAAATTGCCCCGGTGGAACAGAATGCGCTTGCAGAATACCTGAAAAAGTTAGCATTATAAGCGTCAAAATTTGATTATTTCAACTCATGCGTCCTGTCATTTATCAACTATTTGTTCGTCATTTTTCCAATATGGAGACCCATGGAGTTGACTGGGGGAGCCGGGAAACGAACGGGTGCGGAACTTTTAATGGAGTGACGGATAAAGCCTTACGTGAAATAGCACGGATGGGTTTCACACACATCTGGCTGACCGGGGTGCTGAGGCACGCTACGCAGACGTCCCATCCCGGGCTAGCCGCCCAGCCGAAATCCATCGTAAAAGGCCTGGCAGGAAGTCCCTATGCCGTGGTGGATTATTTTGACGTGGATCCGGATCTGGCCTCCTCCCCGGAGAAGAGAATGGATGAGTTCAAGGCTCTGGTAAAGCGTTGCCGGACGGTGGGGCTGCTGCCGATGATGGATTTTATTCCCAACCATGTTTCCCGAGCCTACCTGGCGGACTGGGACGGGCATGACGATTTTGGAGAAGGAGATGATCCCCATACGTTTTTTTCTCCGGAGCAGGGGTACTTTTACCTGACCTCCAACAGCCCTGGGGACGGTCCACCCCTGCGTCTGCCGGACGGCCTGTTTGAAGGGGAAATGACGTTCGGACGTGTGACGGGCAACAATGCCGTTACATGGAATCCCGGCAAGTACGACTGGTATGAAACGGTCAAGCTCAACTACGGCTATAACTTTATGGCCGGTCTTCCTGCCCTCCGCCTGTTGCCGGGGTGGACCAGCCCCAAGCAGCATGTGCCCAAGACATGGCGCATCATGGACGATATCCTTTCCTTCTGGCAAAGCCTGGGCATCGGCGGTTTCAGGTGCGACATGGCCCAAATGATCCCCATGGCTTTCTGGAAATGGGCCATTTCCCGTTCCCGGGTGCGTCTGCCGGACGTGTTTTTCATGGCGGAGGCATACAACGACCACATGAAAACCACACCCGGCGATCCGTGCGCCGCCCTTCTGGATGCCGGATTTAATGCCGTTTACGATTCCGACTGCTATCATCTGGCGCTCCATATGTACACGGAAAATAACTGGGCCAATGACTTCGACCGGCTTTTCCGAAGCAATCCCATATACATGACCCACGGCGTCCGCTACGTGGAAAACCATGATGAAACTCGCGTGTGCTCCCCTCTTTCCTGGGGCGGCGTGGGACGCGTTGTTCTGCCGGCGGTCATGACGCTGGTGTATGCCTCCGGGAGCGGTCCCGTGCTGGTGTACAACGGGCAGGAAGTGGGGGAACGGGCGGAGGGGCCCGGCGGTTTCGGCGGACATGACGGACGTACCAGTATTTTTGACTATACCTGCCTCCCCCGGCTCCAGCCCTGGGTGGCGAATGGCCGGTTTGACTCTTCCCTGCTGCCGGAAGAGTCCGCAGAACTGAGAAATTTTCATCGGAAGCTTCTTCCTCTGATGCAGCATCCGGCGCTGGACCGGGGAGATTTTTACGGCCTGAACTGGGCTAATATGAAAAACACCACTTTCGGCAGGGAACCGGCGGAAGACACTTCCGGCCACTGGGTATATGCCATGCTCCGGCATGATGCCCGCGCCAGGGCTACCGTGCTTGTGGTGGGGAACCTTTCTCCAAATATCAATTTCTACAACCTGCGCATTTCCATTCCCCAGCACGCTTTCGGCTGGTGCGGCATCCAGACGGATCGGGTACGCGTCAGAAACCTGATGGACGCCGAGGATGAGGAGAGGATTTTTGAGCGGCGGGAATTGATGGACTGCGGTCTGTCCCATCCCCTGAAACCGGGACATGTGGGCGTGCTGGAACTGTCTGCCGTTTAAAGAAACGTTCCCTCCGGAGGGAAGCTGCAGCCTTTGCCGATATTTTTTACTCTGCTGGGCGTTTTTATGATGACGGGCGGTTTTTAATTCGGTATAGTCCCGGAAATTCCTATGACTAGACGTTTCCCTCACTCCATGTCTGCCATTCAGCAAATTGCCATGGCGCTTGCCGTTGCCGGTATTGGAGCCGGCCAGGGGCTGGCCCAGGAGGGGGCAGGGGCCGCACGCCGGGCAGCAGCCCGGATGGAAGAGCAGGCTCAGGCTTCCATGCTGCTGTTGGGGCAGGCGCGTCAGCAATATTCCGAGGGCAAGTACCAGGAAGCTCTGGACAATTACCGCAGAAGCCTGACTGCGCTGCCCAAATCCCCCAACATGGAGAAGCGCCGCCGTTTCCTGGAAACCAGCATCGCGGATGCCAGCGTGGCCGTGGCCCAGGAATATATCAAGGCGGGGCGTTATGATGAGGCCGTCAAGTTGCTGGAAGATGCCCTGAAATCCACTCCGGACCATGCCCTGGCCAGGCGCACGTTGGAAATAGCCCGCGACCCGGTGCGTACGAATCCGGCATTGTCTCCGGAACACGTAAAAAATGTAGAGGAAGTCAGCCGTCTGCTTCACCTGGCTTTCGGCTATTATGAACTGGGCCAGTATGATGCGGCCCTGAAGGAATTTACGTCCGTCCTTAAGACGGACCCTTACAATACGGCGGCGCGGCGCGGCATGGAACTAGTTAACCGCGCCAGAACCGCCTATTTTAGCGCTGCCAGGGATGAAACCCGCAGCAGTGCCCTGGCGGATGTTTCCAGACAGTGGGAGATGCCCGTTCCTTTGACGGAAACACCGGAAGAACCCGCTTCATTTTCCCGTCCCCTGGATAACCCGGTGGTGAATGTGGACCAGAAACTGGGCATGATCCGTCTGCCCCGTGTGCAGCTGGATGGAGCGACGGTGCAGGAAGCCGTGGACTATCTGCGCAGCCAGGCCAGGACGCATGATGCCACGGCCATGACTGCGGCGGAACGCGGCGTGAATATTTCCGTGGATCCCGGTCCTGCAGACAGCGTTTCCGCCAGGGACGCCGCCGCCAAGAGAATTACGCTTAATCTTCAGAATGTACCTCTTCGTGAGGCCCTGGAATACGTGGCGCGCGCATCCGGCCTTATTCTGCGGACAAATGCCTTTGGTGCGGAACTGGTATCCAGTTCAGACGGAACTTCCTACATGGTCACCAAGTCCATTACCCTTCCGCCGGGCTTCTTTTCCGGATTGTCGGAGGACTCCAGCGCCGAAAATTCAGACCCCTTCAGTTCCGGTGATTCCGGTTCTTCCGGCATGACCCTGAAACGGGTGGATCCGCAAAAGGCGCTGGCTTCCATGGGGGTGAAATTCCCGGAAGGCAGTTTCATTAAATACAACTCGGGCAACTCCACTCTTCTTTTCCATGGCACGCCCAGAGATTTGAGCATGCTGGAGGAGCTGGTAGCGGCCAGGACTGCGGAACAGCCCCTCCAGGTGGTGGTCAGCGCGACCTTTCTGGAAGTCAATCAGACGGACTTGGAGGAATTGGGCTTTAACTGGATCGTCAATCTGAACCTGGACCCTACCAAGTGGTTCATGGGCGGCGCGGGAACCGATAAAAATGACTATAACAATTCCGTGCTGGACAGCGCCGCCAATGTGGCCGGGGCCGTCGCTCCCGCAGGAGTGGTGGGCGGCCTGCGTTCCGGCAACCAGGTTTTTACGGAAGATAGCATTGACAGCATGATAGAACGCGGCACTTCCGCCAGAAGTTCTGATGCGACCTATGTTCCCGGCGGTGCTCCCAGCATCGTCACTCTGCGCGGCATGTGGAGTCACGCGGATATCACGATGATTATGCGCGGCCTGAGCCAGAAAAAAGGCACAGACATTATGCAGCATCCTTCCGTGATTGTGCGCCCCGGTGAAAAAGCCACCTTTTTCAGCGGCAGGGAACTGATTTACCCTACGGAATATGATCCGCCTGAAGTTCCCAACAGCACGGGCAATAATAATGACTGGGGCGACAATGACAATAACGGCGGCGGTATTCCGGTCATGCCCATGACTCCCGCCCATCCCACTGCCTTTGAAACCAGGCAGCTTGGCACGATCTTCAATGTGGAAGTGACCGGCATCAGCGATGACAAATCCATCGTGGAAATGACCGTAGTGCCGGAAATCGTGGATTTTGACGGTTTCATCAATTACGGTACGTCGCTTTTCGTTCCCATGGTCTCCCAGGAAAAGGACGCAAAGGAAGATGTCGTCATGGTGAAAACTTCAGACAACTTCATCCTTCAGCCCGTGTTTTCCACGCGGCGCCTGACCGCTCCGGTGCGCATAGCCACCGGCAATACGCTCGTCATCGGCGCCTTGAAAAAATCCACTTCCATTACGTATGAGGATAAAATTCCCGTTCTGGGGGATATTCCCTGGGTGGGGCGCCTTTTCCGTTCCAAGGGGTCCAAGGAACAGCGCAAGGCCATCATCATCATGGTAAAGGCGGAAGTGGTGGATCCGGGCGGCAAGAAGCTTTATACGCCGGATACTTCCATTCCGGACGAGGAGGTCCCGGCAGGGGACGCTTCTCTCCCCGCCCTCAGCAATGTCCAGTAACCTTTAACCGGATCAAGACCATTGAAAAACAGCGGTTCCGATTTTGAGTCTTCTCCTTCCCAGGGGGCTGATAATATCATGCGTCAGCTGCATGCGTCGGATTCCCACGGAGTAGAACGGAGAAGGGAAGTAGTAGTGCGCCCGGACGGCAGCAAGGTGATCCGGGTGGAAAAGCGCCGGCGGACTTACAGTGACGACCAGCGGGAGCCAAACAGGGGCATGTTGAAAAACAAGCGTTTTTTAATAGGCCTTTGCATTCTGGTTCTGCTGGCTGCCGGTGCGCTGGCGGGGACGTATATGTACCGCCTTACTTCTTTCAATACGGAGGAATTTGCCGGCCGTCTGCAAGCTGATCTTTCCGCCGCCTGGGGCGGAGATGTGAAAATTTCCGGAATGGCGGTGGATGGCCTTACCATGAAGGCTTCACGCATCAGGGTATCCTTTCCGGAAGATTCCTGCCTGTCCTTTGTGGCGATGGAAGGCATCTCCGGGGAAATTTCCGCCGTGCCCTTATTCATGGGGAAAATCAAGGGGGAAAGCCTTAATGTGTCCAGGGCGGTAGTCGGTTTGCGGCCCGGATTCGTTAAATTTGCCGTACCGCAGACGAAACGGGAATTGCCGTTCGTTTTCCGGCGATACACAGCGCCGCGTCTGGAAGTGGGGTATGCCCATGGGACGGAAGAATTTACTCTGGAGAGGAATGGCGCTCCCTTTTATATGACGGCGGAAGCCTACATCCGCACGTCCGGGAACGGACCTGAACCGGAATACGTGCTGGATTTGTCACAGCAAAAATTGAAAATCAAGGGCTGGCCGCTGATGGGGGTTGATTCCGGTTCCGTCATTCTAAACGGGAGCGGCGTCAAGCAGCTCACTTTTTCCGGTTTTCTGGACAAAGGGCGCCTGCTCAATAAGCCTACGGATCTCAGCCCCTTCATGATTACGGGGAATTTCCTTCTGGGTACGGATTTTCGTCACCAGGCGTGGACTTTGACAGGAAAAAATTTCGATCTCGCTTCCCTGCTGGGAGATGATTTCTCTTCCCTTCTCAAGGTGCAGACGGGAGAACAGGAAGGGGATGAAAAGCATGAATTGAAGCTGGATTTTGCTTTGCCTGTAACAACTGAACAGAAGAGGCCCTCCCTAAAAGGATACAGCGGTTCCGTTATCAAGGCGACCATGATCAGGCTGCCTGTTTTGCGCCTGCTGGCGGCCATGGCTGCCCGGAATACGGAAATAAGGCTGCCGTACTCTTCTCCCGTCTTTACGTCCGGTTCTTTCCTGCTGGAAAGCGATGGAACGGGCCGTTCCGCCTCCCTGAAGGAAATTTCCCTGTTTGAGCAGGGCTTTCTGGGAGTGACCGGGGGGGTGTACAGTAACGGTACTTCCTTGACGGGGAAGCTGGTTTTTAAAATTCCTTCCTACATGGTGGACAGCCGGAAACTGCCTTCCGGCGTGACGCAGGAAGGGCATGAAATTATTCTTCCTGTGAAAATTTCCGGTACTCCGGAGTCTCCACAGGACAACTCTGCCGGAATGTTCCAGGAAGAGGCGCCGCACACGGGCCGCCCGGAAATGCATACCGCTCCTTCCCGTGGAATAGCTCTTCCAGCTCCGTCAAATTCCTCTCCTCCCCGTATTACGGTAGACGGATTCATGTGATATTGCCAGGACTCCATGCTGCTGCTCAATCCTATTGTTCGGAAAACATCTGAAAAGCGTTCCCGCTGGTGGACCAGGCTGGCCGGATTTGGCCTGTGGTCCGTACTCCAGCCCATTTGCATGAGCCTGAATATCCGTTCCATCAAGGAGGAGCATGATGATGTTTATACGGCGCCTTTTCTGGTAGCCCTTTGGCACAACCGCACGATGGTGCCGGGTTATGCGTGGTCCCTGGCCCAGAAGCCACTCAAGATGAGTGTGCTTACCAGCGCCAGCAAGGACGGCGCCCTAGTGGAGGCCGTATGCAGGCATTTTGGCCTGGGTGCCGTCCGGGGATCTTCCGGACGGCGGGGGGCTCTGGCCTACATGGAAATGATGCGAAAGATCCAGGAGGGGGACGTCTGCTTCTGTTTTACTCCGGATGGTCCGCGAGGCCCTATTTACGAAGTGCACCACGGTATTGTCAAACTGGCCTCCCAGTCAGGGCTGCCCATCGTTCCCGTATGTATCGAATATGAAAGCTGCTGGCGTTTGAACAAGACCTGGGACCGCTATGCCATTCCCAAACCGTGTTCCAACGTAAATATTCTATGGAAAAAGCGCCTGTTCATTCCTCCGGACGCAACGGATGAACAGGTGGCGGATTATGCCCGTCTTCTGGCCGGGCTGCTTGGCGAGGGGCTTCCGGACTTCCCGCCTCTTAACCAATCATTATTATGCAAATCATCGATGGAAAACAAGTAGCTTCCCAGGTGCTGGAAGAGGTTGAAAGGGATATTGCCCGGCTCAGGGAACAGGGAATAACGCCCGGTTTGGCCGTGGTTCTGGTAGGGGAAGATCCCGCTTCCCAGGTATATGTAAATTCCAAGGTGAAAAAGTGTGCGGAGCTGGGGATGAATTCCCGTAAAATAGTTCTCCCTTCCGACGCCTCCCAGGAAGAACTGCTCCGGATTGTCCGTGAATTGAACGTGGATCCTGCCGTCCACGGCATACTGGTGCAAAGCCCGCCTCCTCCCCATATCGACGAGGCGGCCGTGGTCCTGGAAATAGACCCTGCCAAGGATGTGGACGGCTTCCATCCGGAGAATGTCGCCAAGCTGGTGCTGGAAGATGAGACCGGTTTTGTGCCCTGTACCCCTCTGGGCTGTATGAGGCTGTTAAAGGCCGCCGGCATTGAAACGGCGGGAGCGAATGCCGTGGTCATTGGCCGCAGCATGATTGTGGGCAAACCGATGGCGCATCTTTTGATGTCCAAACAGGCAAACGCTACCGTAACCGTGGCTCATTCCCGTACGAAAAACCTGCCGGAACTTTGCCGTTCCGCTGATATCATCGTGGCAGCCATAGGCCGGCCCGCTTTTGTGACGGCTGATTTTGTGAAAGACGGCGCCGTAGTGGTGGATGTGGGCATCAACCGTGTGGAAGATGCCTCCGCCAAGCGCGGCTACCGGATTGTGGGAGACGTAGCCTATGACGAGGTGGCTCCCAAGTGCCGGGCCATTACTCCCGTGCCCGGCGGCGTGGGGCCGATGACTATCGCCATGTTGATGGCTAATACGGTCAAAGCGTGCCGCCAGCAGACGGGAGCCTGACGAAAATGCCGTGACGTCCGTTTTTCTTGTCAAATGAAGGAAAGTAAGGCAGTATTCAGTTACCATTATGTCAAGTAAATTACTCGAAGGCAAAGTTGGTGTCGTAGTCGGCGTAGCGAACAAGCGCAGCATCGCGTTCGCAATTGCCAAGGCATGGCATGAAGCGGGCGCAAAGCTCATCTTCAATTATCAGGGAGAACGTCTCAAGGACGGAGTTCTCAAGCTGATCCATGAGAACTTCGGAGAGGATGTTCCCGTTTATGATCTGGATGTCAGCAGTGATGAATCTGTTAACGCTTTCTTTGAAAGGGTCCGCCAGCATACGGATAAAGTAGATTGTCTGCTGCATTCCGTGGCTTTTGCCCCGAAGGAGGCTCTTGGCGGCAGTTTCCTGGAAACGGGCCGCGAGGCGTTCAAGATTTCCCTGGATATCTCCGCTTATTCCCTGGTAGCTCTTTCCCGCGCCGTGGAACCCATGATGTCCGACAACGGCAGCATTTTGGCGATGTCCTATCTGGGATCCGAAAGAGTGGTTCCTAACTACAATTTGATGGGAGTTTCCAAAGCTGCCCTGGAAGCCTGCACCCGTTATCTGGCTTATGATTTGGGCCGTTCCCGCGGTATCCGTGTCAATTGCATCAGTGCAGGTCCCATGCAGACGCTTGCTGCTCGCGGCGTTTCCGGTTTTAACACCATGTTCAAGGTGTATGAGGAGCATGCCCCTCTGGGCCGTTCCTGCACGGGTGAGGAATTGGGAGCCACCGGCGTTTTCCTGGCCAGTGACGGCGCAGCCGCAATCACCGGGCAGGTGATTTACGTGGACGGCGGTTATCAGATCATGGGAATGTAACGCGTTCCTTGCGGAAGCTTTCTTCCTGTTCACAAGCCGTACCGGTTTTTCCGGTACGGCTTGTTTATGGTTTTATGGAGAAGGTAAGGGAGGCTGGGGGCTTCCTGGCTTCTGTCGGAAAGGCCTGTTTCCCCGCTGCGTTTCAGGGGACGAACACTTTCAGCGAGCCGGGGCGGGTGATGCGGACCGGAGCGTTTCCTGCATAATCGCCGTCCAGTTCGCAGGAGGCCTGTCCGGCGGAGGTGACGGTTCCTCCCGTCATCCGGATGTATTCAAAACTGCCGCTCCTCCGGGAATGAAAGCCCCCTTGGACTGCGGCCATCAGGAATTCCCCGATGATGGAAGTAATGGAATGCCTGAATACTACTGCGTCCAGAAGGCCGTCACTGTTGTCCGCTTCAGCAAAGAAGTTAAGCGGCCCGCCATACTTGCGTCCATTGCCGAAGATGATGGAACGGCCTTCCAATACCCGGCCTTCATCTGTGGTCAGGGTGAGGTGCGGCTGTTTTTCCGTACAGACGCGGGCGCCGGCAATTACATAGGCAAGGGCTTTCCATTTTTTTTTCATTTCCCATGTGGTCAGTTCTACGGCTCGGGCATCCGCGCCAATGCCCGCCATTTGGAGAAAAACTTGCCCGTTGAATGCGAACAGGTCCACATTTTTGGAACGCCCCGTGTTCAGAATGTGCAGGGCGTGGTCGAAATCCGGGCGGATTCCTATTTCCCGTGAAAAAACATTCATGGTACCCGCAGGGAAGGGGGCCAGCACCGTTTCCGTATTGCAGAGAGCCCTTGCCGCGATTCCCAGCGTGCCGTCCCCGCCTGCCACAGCAACGGCAGGCGCTCCGGAATTAGCCTGAGAAACCAAATGGTTCAACATGTCTTCCCTGCTTTCCGGTTCAATAACGTCAAAAAAATCCCGGTGCCGATCCAGCCAGCGGCGGAATCGTCCGGCTCTGGCGCTGCGCGCCGTGTTATTGAAAAACAGGGGAATTTTCATGGAGCGGACACGAAGAAGTTCAAAATCTGAACCGGGGCTTCCGTGTGTGCCACAGGTTCATGGCGCACGGTTCCGTCAGGCAGCTTGAACTCCAGCATGCCGCGGGAAATATTGTCCGGCAGGAGTACCTCAAGAAACTTCCTCATGTCGTCGGACGGTCCGGGTGTAATGCCTTCCGCCAGAACTTTCCCTTCTTCCGATTTGAGGACGACGTGCAAGGGAAGCCTTCTGGCACCGTTTTTTCTCTCTTCCCTGATGTCCAGCATCAGCCGGCTGCCGGGCACATATTCCGGTTGGGCCGCCACCCATTCATTCGCCAGTTTCATGTAGCGGTCCGTGATATTGACGGCGGGGACGGTACGGCTTTCCGGAGGGAAAGCCAGCGCGTGCCGTTTTTCGTCGTAGCGGGCTTCCCATATCATAGGAAAAAAGGCTCCTGAAGGTTCTTTTTTCCAGGAGGTGGCATAAATGGCGTTCTCCGGTTTGCGGGGATCCAGCATGCTGATGGCGGACATCACCCACGGGGTGTTGAAGTCCTTTTCATTGTATTCCAGCATTTTCCATTCTCCGTCACACCAGGCTTCCACCCAGTTGTGGTTGCCGCGCACGTGGTTCCAGGTAAGAACGCCCGCCATGCGGGCCGGAATGCCCACGGAGCGAAGAGCGCAGATTAGCAGGATGCTTTGGCCCGTACAGGAGACCTTGCCGGATTGCAGGGATTCCTTGACTCCCTGGTGGGGAACTCTTCTCTCCGTGGAATAGCGTACATTCAGGGTTTTCTGGATGAGGGAGGCGATGGCGAGGGCGGCTTCCCGCCCCGTCTTGCATGGGGAAACAAGCGGTGCGAAGAGGTGATGGAACTGCTCCCTCCATTCGTCTCGCGGTTCGTTGACCACGGCATAAGGGAGAACATTATTTTCATAAAGTTCCCACGGAACCTGGGCAGCCCAGGGGAATTGGCTCCGTGCAGCCAGGGCGAGGCGGACTTCCCGGACCAGCCTTTCTTGCGTAACCGTTCCCCTGTCCTGCGCGGGCATGTGGGCACGCAGAAACTCCACCCCGTCCTGAATGGCGTCATGGGCGGCGCAAATAGCGGCGGTCAGGCCCGGGAGAAGGGCGAAAGGCAGCAGATTCATGAACGTTGAAATTCATACCTGAATTCCGGGAGGGAGACAAGCTTCCTCTTGCGCAAGAAGGGTATGGAAATGGGCAAAGAGATGCGTGTCTTCCGGCGGAGTGGGGGCAAAGGGTGCGTCGTTATCCAGAATATCCTCGCAAATGCGCATGAAATCGCGGGCGGTTTTCGCCCTTTTCATGTAATGGTCAAAAGTGTCGGGAAGTCCCCGAGCGGTATAAACCAGATATTTTTTCATGCGGTGGATGTGTTTTTCCTCCACATAATGTTCCTGCATTTCCCGCGTGCGTTCATAAAGGCGGCGAATATAGTGCAGCACGTTCCGGAAAGTAAGGTCTGCTGCAGGATGGCCCTGAAAGCGGGAATGAAGCTGTGAAAATATCCAGGGATTGCGCAGGGCTGCCCGTCCAATCATCAGCCCAGCTGGCCGGGCCAGCCGCACCCATGCCTCCGCTGTGGCTGCATCCACAATATTTCCGTTGGCGACTACTGGGCATTTCAGCATTCCTGCGGCCCATTTCACCCATTCCGGGTGTACCGGGGAGCGGTAGCCCTCACGGACGGTGCGGGCGTGGATGCACACCCTGTCCGGGGAATGGGAGGCAATTACCGGAAGAATCCGTTCAAACTCGTCCGGTGTTTCGTATCCCAGGCGGCATTTGACGGTGAAGGCTCCGGGGGGCAATACGTCCCGAAGCGCTCCCAGGGCCGCGTCCATGGCCTTCAGGGACCGCAGCATGCCTCCGCCCGCATTTCTCCGGCATACGATGGGAGCGGGGCAGCCCATGTTCAGATCCACGCCTGCACAGGCGTGTTCCATCAGGACCTGCGCATCCCTTGCCAGGTATTCCGGTTCATGGCCCACGAGCTGTCCGTAAATGGGGCGGCCTGTAGGATTTTCATCAATGGAGCGCAGAATGTATGGCGACATCTTTTTATGATGGGCCACCGTCCGGAAATACTCCGTGATGAAATAATCCGGCAGGGAATTCAAGTCCTTCAATGTGTTGAGGAAAGCCAGATCCGTCACATCTTTCATGGGGGCCAGGGCCAGGAGCATGGGTCTGTGCATACCGTGAAAAGCTCCGGTTGGCAAGCTGTGATTGTCTTGACGAAAGAAGGAAAGTGTGGAAGCTGGGAGCATGAATCAGGACTCAACCCGCAAAGCCAGAGTGAATGTGAGACGGGCCGAAGTAATGGAGCAGGTGGAAAAGGAAATCCAGCAGCATTACCAGAGTGAATTGATTTCCCACATCCGTTCTGCGGGCAATGTGTACAATCTGGGCCATACGGAATTTTTTCTCGCCCGGGAGTTCGGGTTCTGCAACGGCGTGCGCCGTGCTATTGATATAGCATATGCGGCACGCAGAGTGTTTCCTGACCGGCGGATTTTTCTGATTGGGGACATTATTCACAATCCGGAAGTGAACCGGCAGCTGGAGGAAATGGGCATTCGAAAACTTCCCTGGAAGCAGTTGGATTCCTCCTATGACCGGGTTGCTCCGGACGATGTGGTGATTATTCCCGCGTTCGGTGTTCCCACTCCTTTCATGGATGCGCTGGAGGAGAAGGGCGTGCAGATTGTGGATACGACATGCGGAGACGTGATGAAGGTCTGGAAAAGAGTGAAGAATTACGCCGCCATGGGGATTACCTCCATTATCCACGGTAAGGCTACCCATGAGGAAACCAGCGCTACGGCTTCCCGGGCTCTTGGGGAACGGGGAAGGGGGAAATACCTGGTGGTTTACGATTTGGAGGATGCCCGTATCCTGTGCGACTACATCATGGGCCGCGGAGACCGCGAGGCATTCCTGAAACGGTTTGAAGGATGCTGTTCCCCGGGATTCGATCCCGACCGGGATCTGGAGGAGGTTGGCATCGCCAACCAGACCACCATGTTGAAAACGGAGACGCAGACGCTCCAGAAGATGGTGAAGGATGCCATTGTTCAGAGGGACGGGGACGATGATAATTTTTATGTGTTTGACACCATTTGCGGTGCTACCCAGGATCGCCAAGATGCCCTGTATGAACTGCTGAAAAATCCTCTGGACGTCATGTTTGTGGTGGGTGGCTACAACAGTTCCAACACAACGCATCTGGTGGATATTGCCAGGGAGCATGTGCCCACGTACTTCATTGAGTCCGCAGAATGCATCAAGTCCATCCAGTATGTGGATGCTTTTGATACGAAGACGCGGGAAGTGCGCCGCATGACTACGGAACCGGTAGTGCAGAACCTGGGCAAATCCCTGAAGGTGGGAATTACGGCGGGCGCCTCATGCCCGGCCAACCTGATTGAGGCCACCATCCTCCGCATTGCGGATCTGCGCAAGTAGCAAAACGCCTCCGGTTTGGTGAATGAGAAAAAAAGAGTTCTCTTTCAACGGCGGCACGGCCGTTTTTTCCGTAACACGGCGCAGTTGCCTGGGCCGCGGAAGAAAGCATAGGGAAAACTGCGCGGGAGCGTTTCCTAAATTTCCAAATCTTCCGGTGTAACGGAACGTTGTTCCCGGGATGCAAGCAGTACAGCTTGTTCCACGACATATTCCGTATTGGAGTCAAAACGGTAGGCGTTGCAGTTGGGACACACTGCCGTAGTCAGGGATACGATGGAACCGCAGGCTTCGCAAACCTTGAAGTCCCCGGGACGGTCAATAATCAGTTTGGCTTTATCCAGGCGGGATTGCTGCATGGGAGTAGAAAATAAAACAAGCCGCTCAGCAGAACAGAGCGGCTTGCCATAAAGAATCGTCAGAAAACCGAAGTGAAAACTCAGGCGATTTTTGCGATGGCCTTGGCGGCCTTGCTCTTGTAGTTGGCTGCACGATTGGCGGGGATGATGCCAACCTTGGCGGCTTTGTCAACGGCTGAGGAGAAAGTGTTGTAGGCAGCAGCAGCGGCTTCCTTGTCGGACGTTTCCACCGCAGCGGCAACTTTCTTGCGGAGGGTCTTCAACTTGGAGGTCACGGCGCGGTTGCGGGCGGTGCGGGTTGCTGTCTGGCGGATGCGCTTGAGTGCGGATTTGGTATTGGCCATGTTTAAAAAAGGTTCGGTTTCCGTTTCGAGGTGGCAAAAACATTAGAATAACAGGACAAAATGTCAAGCTCTTGATGTATTTTTTAAGGCATTCCTTTCCTGCACGGGCTGACTGTGGGCTTTACCGGAAAAGGAGTTTGTGGCACTATATTCTCCCGTTATGAAGAAACGCGTGGATTTGCCTGAAAAAAAATATGAAGGATATATTTTTGATTTGGACGGCACCCTGGTGGACAGTATGCCGCTCCATTACAGGGCATGGCGTGAAGCCCTGGCTCGAGCGGGGGCTCCGGACCATGTGTTCCGGGCGGATGAATTTTATTCCTGCGGCGGAAAATCCGCCAATGATGTGGTGCGTTTTTTAAATGAACGGTACGGCATGCACATGGATGCGGCGTCCACAGCTGCGGACAAGCGCCGCATTTATTTGGAAATGCTGGAAAAGGAAGGCATGCAGCCTATCCGGGAAGTGGTGGAATTCGTGCATTCCCTGGGAGACGCCCCCAAGGCGATAGCTACCGGGAGCGCCATGCCGGGAGCGTCCCGGACTCTGGCTGCTGCCGGACTTTCAGGCCTTTTTGATGTGATTTTGACGCCGGATGAGGTGGAGCATGGCAAACCTGCTCCGGACATGTTTTTGAAGGCGGCGGAACTCCTGGGGGCATCCCCGGACCGTTGCGTGGTTTTTGAGGATGCCGAACCCGGCATGAAAGCTGCCGCGGCCGCAGGAATGGACTGCGTACAGGTCCGGCGGCCATCCCTGTCCTGATTCCTCTTTCCGGATTTGGTACGGAAGGGGATTCCGGGATTTTCCTCCTTTCTCCATGCCCTTCTTCCTTTTAAGGAAAAGGCTTCACATTGCGCCCGGAATGCGTTAGAACCTTTTTTCCTATTGAACAAATAAAATATTATTTGCACATGAGCACAAACGACAAAACATCATCCGCCCCGACGAAAACCCGCATGACAGGAGCTGAAGTGCTCGTGGAATGCCTCGTGCGTGAAGGTGTAGACGTCGTCTTTGCCTATCCTGGCGGCGCCAGCATGCCGATTCATCAGGCCCTGAGCCATCAGCCCAAGATACGGACCATCCTGCCCCGCCATGAACAGGGCGGGGCATTCGGCGCGGAAGGCTATGGCCGCGTTACGGGCAAGGTGGGCGTTTGCATTTCCACTTCCGGCCCCGGCGCCACCAACATGATTACCTCTATTGCGGATGCTTATCTGGACTCCACGCCTCTGGTGGCGATTACGGCTCAGGTCATGCGCTCCTTGATTGGACGCGGCGCCTTCCAGGAAACAGACGTATTCGGCATGACCGCCCCTATCGTGAAGCACAGCTATCTGGTGACGGAACCGGAAGAACTGCCCCGTATCATCAAGGAAGCCTTCTACATCGCCTCTACGGGCCGTCCGGGCCCTGTGCTGATTGACATGCCCAAGGACGTGCAGGAGGCCGTGTTTACACCGGACTTTGACATGGAGATGGATATTCCCGGCTACAACCCCGTGCTGCCCGTCCCTGCGGATAAGCTGGAAGAACTCATCCCGTTGATTGAAAACGCCAGGCGGCCTGTCATTTACGCCGGCGGCGGCATCATTTCTGCGGAAGCTTCCGGGGATCTTCTGGAATTTGCGGAACGTTCCCAGATTCCTGTGGCGACCACCCTGATGGGCATTGGCGCCATGCCGGAAACCCACCCTCTTTCCCTGCGTTGGCTGGGCATGCACGGAGCCGTGTTTGCGAATAACGCCGTGAATGAAGCGGATCTGGTTATTGCCCTGGGCGCCCGGTTTGACGACCGCGTGACAGGCGCCGTCAATATGTTCTGTCCGGAATCCACGATCGTTCACATTGATATCGACGCCAGCGAGATCAATAAAAACAAGAAGGTGGCGTATCCCATCCGCGCAAACGTGAAGGACGCCCTCCGGGTGCTCAACTCCGCTCTGGCCGCAAAAGGCTGGGAGCGCAAATCCTCCGTCTACACCCGCACTCCTGAATGGTTCGGCGTGATTGACGGCT
Source organism: Akkermansia sp. 54_46 (assembly GCF_001917295.1). Classification (NCBI taxonomy): domain Bacteria; kingdom Pseudomonadati; phylum Verrucomicrobiota; class Verrucomicrobiia; order Verrucomicrobiales; family Akkermansiaceae; genus Akkermansia; species Akkermansia sp. 54_46. The sequence continues at coordinate 56,086 of NZ_MNUD01000036.1, read as the reverse complement.
GGAAAAAACAGTACCCCTTCTCCTATGAGGACCGCAAAGGGTATATCGCCCCGCAGGCTGTCATTGAGGAGCTCTACCGCCAGACGGCGGACAAGGACCCCATCATCTGCACGGGGGTGGGCCAGCATCAGATGTTTGCCGCTCAATTCTTCAAATTTGACAAGCCCCGCCGTCTGGCCACTTCCGGCGGTTTGGGAACCATGGGCTATGGACTTCCCGCCTCCATGGGAGCGTGCCTGGCTTATCCGGACAGACTGGTTGTGAATATTGACGGGGACGGTTCCATGCTCATGAATATTCAGGAGCTGGCAACCATTCATGTGGAGCGTCTGCCCGTCAAATGCATTATTCTGAACAACCAGCACCTGGGCATGGTGGTCCAATGGGAAGATTTGAAGTATGATTCCAACCGGGCCCAAACCTTCCTGGCGGACCCGCACGACAATTATGATCCTACCCATAAAACGGAAGATGTCATCTACCCGAATTATCCGCTTATTTGTGCCGGGTTCGGCGTCAAGTGCGAGCGTGTGCTTCGCATAGAGGAGCTTCCGGCGGCTATCACTCGGATGATTGAATCCCCTGAGGCCTATGTCCTGGACGTCATGGTTCCCCATGATGTGCATGTGCTGCCGATGATTCTGGGGGGCATGAGCTACAAGGATGTGATTCTGGAACGTATTGCCGGGGATGGTTCCGCCAAAAAGGCGTCTGAACTGGGCAAGGAAATCCCGACTGCCCTGTAAGAGCGAGGCAAGCTTCTTCTATTGAGCCTTAAACAGGAGCCGTCCGTAAGGGCGGCTCCTGTTGCATGGCGGCGCAAGTGGAATGCAGGTCAGTTGACTGCCATTAGGGTGGCAGCAAGGCATGTATATAGATCCGGATATTCCTGTTTTCCGGTAGGTGAATTCCTGGTTTTGTGAAGGAATGAGGAAGATGTTTCTGGACGCAGTAAAAAAGAACGGTTAGCATCAATGAGCCAAATTGAGTGCAAGCTGGCTCGGACGTGAAGTAACTGAGGTTTTCTAAGATGATGCCACATCGGATGCTGCGCTTGCGCCAACCTCAAGCTCACAGAAAATTTCCGGGAATCCGGCGCATGCTGTAAGCGATTGAGAAATGTAGCTTGACAGAAAAATTCCCTTTGATCAGGCCTGACCGCATCTGGTTCTTGCATCAGGTTGGCGCAAGACCTTTGTTGCATGTTTGATACTCAAACCGTATTCGTCAGGCCGTCGCACCCACACGGGTGCGTGAATTGAAGTTTTTATGTATGTTTGACATATTTAAATACGAATCGTTGTTTTATTAAGGGAGGGAGATATATTGAAATAAGGGTATTTGTTGCTGAAGAATGAAAGATGGATTTTTGTGTTTTTTGTTGAATGCAATATTTTGACGGAGGAAGTTGGTTTTTCGGCTGATAGAGGAGAAATGACGGGAAGTATTATTGGACGAATATGAAAAGATATTGTCTGGTTTCCGGGTTATGTTTGTGCTTGTTCATGGGGATATTTTCATGTATTCTGGAAGCTCCGGAGCATAAGACGGAAAAAGATGCCTCAGCCATTGTTCTGAATGAGGATTCGGATATAATCTGGGGGGAATTTTTCTTTGGGCCGCATTTCATTCGATGATAAGGCTCCGCATAGTAAAGGTTCCCGCATTTTTCACCGATTGATTCCAGATACGGAGGTTTATATCCGTCAGTTGTCCCGTATTGTTCTCCATACGTTGTATGAGAGTCCTGAAGAATGTATTGTTCCTGTCCACCATTTGCGTTTCATGCTGGAGGATACCGATGGAGTTGCCTGCAAATGGGGAGGAAATGGAGAGGTGGCCATTTCCTGCAGCACGCGCCATATTGAGGGTTTGTTTAAAGATGATGATGCGGCGAAGGTTTATTTTGAAATTCGAGGAGTCTTGTTGCATGAGCTAACCCATGTTTACCAACAGGAACCCCAGGGGATAGGTTCCTATGGAACGAACAGGGAATTTAGAGCATTTATCGAGGGGATGGCTGATGCCGTTCGTATAGCTAACGGGGGATTCCATAGAGGAGCCTACCGTCCTACGGGCGGCAGTTATATGGATGGCTACCTCCATGCAGGTCATTTTTTTGTGTGGCTGCGGGATTATAAAGACCCTGAATTTCTACGCAAATTGAACCGTAGTGCTCTTGAGGTCGTTCCGTGGTCGTTTGATGGCGCCGTTAAATATGCTTTGGGCAGCGAGTATCATATTGATGAGTTGTGGCGGGAGTATCAAAGGGTAATGGAAGAGGAGAAATAGGGGCGTTTCATAGTTCAGGAGTTTTGATGGGATATCTAGACAGGAGGCTGGAATAGAAGGAATGGCCGTGGAGAGCGTTCTTAAGGCGTGGGTATTTCTCGTTTACCATTTTTGAAAAGCAAGGTTTGAGTGGCCCGGCAGAAAGACAGGATGCCTCATGCTTCGCAGTATTTGAATCCTGGGCGGGACAGGGTGCCTTGGACAGAGGGATGGGAAACGGTGAGGAGGAGCGAAGCTCCCATGCTGCATGCTGGAAACGGGAGGCAGGGATATTCTTTCGGCTGGACAAACGGAGGGGCGGAAGACACTCTAGGGTTTCATGGAGGGCATACGCTATTACAACCGCTATACGGGCAGGGAGGAACGGGAGCAGGTACCGGGGGAGAAGTATATGCAATGGATTTACGGCACTGCTTCGGGGAAGGCGGCACTGCATGTCCTGATTAAACGCGGCGTTTTTTCCCGTTTGCTGGGTTGGTTGAAGAATCGCCCTTCCAGCGCCCGCTCCATTCCCTCCTTTGTGGAGGAGTACGGCATTAATATGGAAGATTCTCTCAAGGGAGTGGGGGAGTTCAGGCATTTCAACGATTTTTTCTACCGCCGCCTGAAACCGGGAGCTCGCCCTTTGGCCGGCGGGGAGGATACGGCCGTTTTTCCCGCGGATGCCCGGCACATGGGCTGGGAACGCGCCGACCGAATTAAGAACGTTTTCGTGAAAGGGCAGCGTTTTGACCTGCCTTCCCTTCTGGGGAGCGACACCCTGGCTGAGCGGTATGCGGCCGGCGCCGTCGTCTTGTCGCGCCTGTGCCCTACGGATTACCACCGTTTTCATTTTCCGGTGTCCGGGGTGCCCGGTCCCTGGACGAAGCTGGGAGGCCCGCTGGCAAGCGTGTCTCCGTATTGCCTGCGCGGCCGTCTGGCGTGGTTATGGACTAATAAAAGGAATTTGACCCTGATCCGGTCAGAGTTGTGGGGAGAGGTCGCCATGCTGGAGGTGGGAGCTACCGGAGTTGGGTTGATTGAAGAGACGTATGTTCCGGGTGTTTTCTCCGCAAGAGGGGCGGAGAAGGGGTATTTTGCCTTTGGAGGCTCCACGGTAATGTGCTTTTTTGAACCGGGAAGAGTCAGTTTGGCTTCCGATTTGTTGGAAAAGACGGAAGAAGGCTTGGAGCTGTTTGCCCGGCAGGGAGACATGATGGGCACGGCAGCGACATAGCCTCCGGGCTGGCGTGCCTGTCCCGCAATGTTTTGAGTAGGGCTCTTTCCTGACGGAATGCCGGGGATGGATTCCGGCGTTTCAGGGCGGATTTTCGGATTTTTTGATTTTCCGAAGTGCCAGGCGGGTCATTTCATTTCCGCAATGGCGCGGGCCATATCCGGAGCCTTGAAGGTAGAGGAGCCTGCCACCAGCACATCCGCTCCGGCCAGAGCACACTGAGCGGCATTGTTTTGGCCAATTCCTCCGTCCATTTGAATGAGGAAGGAGGCGCGGTTTTCCGTGCGCCATTCGGCGGCTTTTTCCACCTTGTCCAATACGGAAGGCATGAAGGACTGGCCGCCGAAGCCAGGCACTACGGACATGACCAGCAGCAGGTCTATTTCCGCCAGGTAAGGTTCTACGGTTTCAAAGGGTGTGGCCGGGTTGAGAGCCAGGCCGTTTTTTACTCCGGCTTCCCGGATTCGCCCGAGTGTGTTGCGAATGTAGTAGGAGTCTCCCAGTTCCACGTGAAAGCAGATGAGGTTCACGCCAGCCCTGACGAAGCGGTCAAAGTAGTGGTCCGGCCGTTCTATCATCAGGTGGGCATCCAGAAAGCGGTCCGGCCCCACCGCTTTTCTGACGGCGGCGCAGATTTCCGGGCCAAAGGAGATGTTGTCCACAAAGTGGCCGTCCATGATGTCCAGATGCAGCCAGTCGGCGCCGGAGTCAAAGGCCCGCCGCGCTTCCTCCCCAATGCGGGAGAAATCAGCGGCCAGCAGGGACGGGGAGATTATGGTCATGGCTGAGGGAGGCTTTTCGGGATGTCAGTTGGCTACAATGTTGACCAGGCGGCCGGGCACGACAATTACCTTGCGCACAGTGACGCCGTCCAGGAAGGTTTTCACCTTGGCGGAGGCCAGGGCCTGTTTTTCCAGTTCTTCCCGGGAGATGTCCTTGGGCACTTCCAGTTTGTCCCTCAGTTTGCCGTTCACCTGGATGACCATGGGAACGGTATTTTCCTCCAGCAGGGCTTCCTCCCATTCAGGCCAGCTTTTCTGGCAAAGCTGCGTCTGGGCCAGAGCCGGGAAGGCTGTTTGCAGGCGGCTGTGTATTTCTTCCGTAAGGTGGGGGGCAAAGGGATTCAGCAGGGTCAGGAAAGCATCATAGTCCTGAACGTCCACCACATCCGCGGAGGTCATGGCATTGGTGCATTCCATCATTTTCGCGATGGCGGTGTTGAAGGACATGCCATTGATGTCCTCCGTCACTTTTTTAATGGTTTTGTGCAATTCCTTGCGTACGGCAAGCACCCCGGCTTCCGGAGCGTTCTCCACCAGTTTGGAGTTGATTTCCCATTCTCCTTCCTGATTTTCCCGGAAGGCCACGCGCCAGACGCGGGCCAGGAAGCGGGAAATGCCTTCCACACCTTTGGTTGCCCAGGGTTTCACGTCCTTGAGAGGGCCCATGAACATTTCATATAACCGCAGGGAGTCCGCGCCATATTCGCGGACGATGTCATCCGGATTGACGACGTTGCCGCGGGATTTGGACATTTTCTGGCCGTCTTCCCCCAGGATGAGCCCTTGGTTGACGAGTTTCTGGAAGGGTTCATTGGTGCTGAGGTAGCCTAGGTCAAAGAGTACCTTGTGCCAGAAGCGGGCATAGAGAAGGTGGAGCACGGCGTGTTCCGTGCCGCCCACGTACAGGTCCACGCCTCCGGGGGAGCCGGCGGAGCCCATCCAGTATTGTTCCGCTTCCCGGCTGACGAAGCGTTCCGTGTTGGCCGGATCCAGGTAACGCAGGTAGTACCAGCAGGAGCCGGCCCATTGGGGCATGGTGTTTGTTTCACGGTGGGCTGTGGGCGTGTAGGCTATCCATTCCGCAGCCTTGACCAGCGGGCCGCGGGGGTCTCCCGTGGGGGCGAAGTCGTCCAGATCCGGCTGGAGTACGGGGAGTTCGCTTTCCGGCAGGGCGCGGTGGTGACCGTTTTCCCATACGATGGGGAATGGTTCCCCCCAGTAACGCTGGCGGGAGAAGAGCCAGTCGCGCAGCTTGTAGTTTACTTTGCGGCGTCCCTTGCCGTTTTCTTCCAGCCAGAGGATCATTTTTTCCTTGGCTTCCGGAGTAGGCAGCCCGGTCAGGAAGCCGGAGTTCACGCTGGAACCTTCATAACCGCAGAAGCCGCGCCAGTCCATGTCTTCACTGGGCGGCTGAACTACCTGGAGAATGGGCAGGCCGAAGACCTGGGCAAAGGCGAAGTCGCGTTCGTCATGGGCGGGGACGGCCATGATGGCTCCGGTTCCGTAGCCCATCAGCACATAGTCCGCGATCCAGACGGGAATTTGTTTTCCATTGACCGGATTGACGGCATAGGCTCCGGTGAAGACCCCTGTTTTTTCCTTGGAGAGGTCCGTGCGTTCCAGGTCGCTTTTGGAGGCGCACTGGGCGCGGTATTGTTCCACAGCATGTTTCTGTTCCGGCGTGGTGACGGTATCTACCAGAGGGTGCTCCGGGGAAAGAACCATGTAGGTGGCTCCGAAGAGGGTGTCCGGCCTGGTGGTGTAAACAGTAATCGTTTCTCCGTCCAGGGTGAAGTCCACTTCCGCACCTTCCGATTTGCCTATCCAGTTGCGCTGAAGCAGTTTAATGGATTCCGGCCAGTCCAGGGGCTCCAGCTCGTCAATGAGGCGTTCCGCGTAGTCCGTGATGCGCAGCATCCACTGGCGCAGGGGGCGGCGTTCCACGCGGTGTCCCTTGGATTTCCATTCCTCCACTTCCTCATTGGCAAGGACGGTTCCCAGGTCCGGGGACCAGTTGACGGCAGCTTCCGCTACGTAGGCCAGCCGGCGCTGGTCGATTTCTTCCCGGCTCAATCCCTGTTCCTCCAGTTCGGAAACGGGGCGCGCCTTTTTCAGTTCCTTGTTGTAGTAGGAGTTGTAAAGCTGGAGGAATATCCACTGGGTCCAACGGACGTATTCATGGTCCGTTGTTGCTATTTCCCGGTCCCAGTCGTAAGAGAACCCCAGCATTTTGAGCTGGCGGCGGAAGTTGTCTATATTCCGGAAGGTAGTGACGGAGGGGTGCTGTCCGGTTTTAATGGCGTATTGTTCCGCCGGAAGGCCGAAGGAGTCCCACCCCATGGGATGGAGCACGTTGAAGCCGTTCATGCGTTTGAAACGCGCTACAATGTCCGTGGCGGTGTACCCTTCCGGATGGCCCACATGCAGGCCCGCCCCGCTGGGGTAGGGGAACATGTCCAGCACGTAGTATTTGGGTTTGGACGCATCAAAGCCCTCTTCTCCGGGGTTGTTTACTTTAAAGGTTTTCCTCTCGTCCCAGATCTGTTGCCATTTAGGTTCAAAAACGTCAAAGGGATATGGTTTCTTGCGCTCGGACATGACGGGAGGGAATGTATACTCCGCCCGCGGGTCAATCAAGCCTAAACCAGGCGGAATGCAGGCGCTTCCAATGCTCCGGGGGCATGATGCCGTTTTTCGGAAAAAAGGGGAAAGGTAAGAAGACGTTTGCGCGTATTTCTTAACTGAAAGGTTTTTGTTGATTGCGACCATGAAGTTTACTTCCTGTATTATGTCTGCCGTCTGCGGAGCATTGTTCCTGTTTGCCGGGGCATCCGCTCTGGGCAATGGTTCCAACCCTGTTTCCGGAAAGAAGCCCAATATCATCGTTTTCCTGGTAGATGACATGGGATGGCAGGATACTTCCCACCCGTTCTGGTCCGACAGCCAGGGCAACCCGAAGAAAACCTTTTTGAACAGGCGCTACCGGACGCCGAATATGGAGAAGCTGGCTTCCCAGGGCATGACGTTTACGGATGCATATGCTCATCCCCTTTGCACTCCTTCCCGGGTGAGCCTGATGTCCGGCATGAATCCGGCGCGGCACCGCGTGACCTGCTGGGTACGGGAACAGAACGGGACGACGGACGCCAACAGCAGGAGCCTCCTGCCTCCGGACTGGGCGTTGAACGGCCTTCAGCCTATAGGCACTCCCGCCAGGGGAACGACAAAACGCCCCATTTCCGGGGAGGATATGCGCTATCACATGACGCGTCCTTTTGCCACGGCGGCTACACTGCCAGAGATGCTGAAGAAGTGCGGTTATGTTACCGTCCATTGCGGGAAGGCCCATTTCGGCACGCAGGGAACTCCGGGTTCCAATCCGTTGAATATGGGATTTGATTATAATATCGCAGGTACGGAGATCGGCCATCCGGCGGATTACCGCGGTTCCAGGCATTACGGAAAGGGGTTTAACCATGTGCGCGGACTGGATGAGAATAATTATTACCAGGACGATGTATTTTTGACGGAGGCCCTGACGCGGGAGGCCATTAAACGCCTGGAAGCCATCAGGACCAATCCCAGGGAGGCTGGCAAGCCCTTTTATCTGTACATGGCCCATTACGCTTTGCATTCTCCGCTGGATGAGCGCGCTTACGACAAGAGGTTTGCGGATGCCTACAAAAACCCGGAGGACGGCCACAAGTGGTCCCGGACGGAGAAGCATTATTCCGGGCTGATCGAGGGGATGGACAAAAGCCTGGGGGATATCATGAAGTATCTCAGGGAACATCATCTGGAAAAAAATACCGTACTGGTGTTTATGTCGGATAACGGAGGCCTGGCCATCTCCGGCAGACTGGGCAATGAAGAGGCCAATTACCCTCTTTCCTTCGGCAAGGGGTCGTGCATGGAAGGCGGTATCCGGGAGCCTATGATTGTTTCCTGGCCGGGCGTGACGAAGGGCGGTTCAAGGTGTGCCGTCCCGGTGGTTATTGACGATTTTTTCCCAACTCTTCTGGATATCGCCGGATGCCGGAACGTAGAAGTTCCGCAGAAGCTTGACGGCTTAAGCCTGGTTCCTTTGCTCAAAGGCGGCCGGTTTCCTGAAGACCGCCCCCTTTTGTTCCACCAGCCGAATAATTGGGGGGAAGGCAGTCGGCAGGCGCCTCAGTATACTTCTTCCACCGCATTGCGCCAGGGGGATTGGAAATTGATTTACCGCCACCTGACCCAGAGCTTTGAGCTGTACCATTTAAGGAAAGATATCGGCGAGAAGGAAAACCTGGCTTCCAGGGAGCCGCGGAAAACCAGGGAAATGGCTGTTGTCATGGGCAGGTTGCTCCGGGAGAGGAAGGCGCAGATGCCAACCTATAAGAAGGACAATGAGCTGGGCGCTCCTGCCGGGAGTTCCGTTCCGTGGCCCGACCAGGTGAAGGGGAATGGTTTTTGATGATCCGCAATAACGTTTTTCCAAAGTTTTTTCATAACCCCCGGCAGGATTCACGTCCCGCCGGGCGGACCGGGTCGAGGCTGGGGTGCCCTCACTTCCTTTTCCAGTAGTTTTTTCTGTCCGGTATAGGAATGGTGTGTGTTTTCTTTTCCGGATGCAGGGTCATCGTTCTTCGTGAATGAAGGCCGCAGCTTGTTTCGGAGTAAGGGGAGGAATGAGCAAGGGAACTGGTTCGGGAGGGATAAAAACGCCCCGACGGATATGGCGTCGGGGCGTGACAGAGGTTAAATAACGAAGTTCCCTGAAAGGGAGGGTTTAAAAATCATCGGTGACAGCGGCATCATCCGTTGTCGTGGTATCTTCGCTTTCAGCAGCGCTGTCCGCAGAGGGTTCCTCTTCCGTTCCGGCAGTATCGTCGGCAGGAGTTTCTTCCGTAGCGCCTGGTTCAGAAACGGACGTTGCTGCGGATTTGGCAGCGGGCGCTGCGGACGGAGCAGCTCCCTTGGGCGGAACAACGACTTTCATGGCCGGAGGGGCGGGAACGGGAGTTTCCAGACCGTCAGCCTTGCGGGTGCTGACGCGGAGTCCGTCAGCATAAGCCAGGTTTTTCAGGATGGCATAGCCCAGGGCGGGAGCCCGGTCCGTCGTGTTGACCAGCATCTTGAAGTGGTTGTTGACGGACATCTTGCGGGCGTCCTTGCCATTGCGGAAGGGAATGATGCCTGTCATGTTGCCGTCATTGTCAATGCAGATCGCCCAGAAAGAGCGGTCTACCTGGATGAAGTACTGCGGGCGGATGTAGTCCATCGTTTTCCATTCAGCGCCCTTGATGTATTCCTCCATGGCGCGGCGCGCATTGGCCGGCATGCTGCCCCAGTCAGCGTAAACCCGGGAGGTCAGCGTTTCACGGCCATTGTAGCCGTGCACGGATACGTGCTGGGCAGTAGCAAATTGACGGGCATAGCTCTCGGGAGAGGCAGGTTGGCAAGAGCTGGTGAAGAGCGCTGCTCCGGCGGTCAGGATGCAGGCTGCTGCAGTAGTGAAGGGATGAATGTTAGTCATGGCAATCGCAATGGTTACGTTATAAAAGAGGAAAATACATCCCATTTCAAGGAAAAGAATGCAGGAGGTACCGTTTTGTGCCGTTTTTTGACGTTTCCGTTTGATGCGGGGGGCTGGCGGGAGTGGGGAAGGCGTTCTCATGCCCGTCTCGCAGGTATGATGGTAAATTACTAAAATTTTTCTCGCAAATCGTTCTGAATCGCTTAGGTTGTCGTTGCTTTATGTCCGCCTTTATCATCAGCCTGCCGGCCCTGGAACGCAACGCTCTTATCCTGAGGGATGTGGCGGATGCCGCAGGGTGCCGCATCGCTCTGGCGCTGAAGGGGTTTTCCTGCTGGCCCTGTTTTGAGGCCCTGTCCCCCTGGCTGGACGGCTGCTGCGCTTCCGGCCTGTGGGAGGCGCGGCTGGCCCGGCGCAGGTTCGGGAAGCATGTGCTGACTTATTCTCCCGGCCATGCCCCGGAGGAAATAGCGGAGCTGGCGGAGATTTCCAGCCATCTTGATTTTAACAGCCTGACGCAGTGGAGCCGTTTCCGGGAGGAAGTGATGCGGCATCCCCGCTTTGTTTCCGGTGAATTGAAATGCGGCTTGCGCGTCAATCCCCAATGTTCCACCGGGCATACGCCCATATATGACCCCTGTGCCCCCGGTTCCCGCCTGGGCGTGACGCCGGACATGATGCAGGGGGCGGACCTGTCCGGCATTTCCGGTCTTCATTTTCATACTTTATGCGAACAGGGAGCGGATGACCTGGCGGTAACGATGGATGCGGTGGAACGCCACTTCGGCCATCTTCTGAGCCGCCCGGAGATTTCTTGGCTGAATATGGGAGGAGGTCATTGGATTACCAAACCCGACTATGACCGGAAGCTGCTGGCGGCACTTATCCGCCGCATCCGCGAACGCTACGGCGTGGAAGTATGGCTGGAACCGGGAGAGGCCGCTGCCATTCATACCGGGGTGCTGCGGTGCCGGGTGTTGGACCTTTTTTCCGCGGAGGGGGTGAATCATGCCATTCTGGATGTTTCCGCATCCGCCCACATGCCGGATACGCTGGAAATGCCTTATCGGCCGGATGTGTTCCAGATTGCAGGAGACGCTTCCCTCCGTTCCGCGCAGCAGCCCGCCGTACGGTTGGAAGGGGAGAGCTATGCGCTGGCGGGGAAGGCCGGGGAAAAAGCTTATACGTACCGGCTGGGCGCCCCCACGTGCCTGGCGGGAGACCGGCTCGGAGATTATTCCTTCGCGGAGCCCCTGGCGGTAGGTGACGAACTTGTGTTTGACGATATGGCGCATTATACGATGGTGAAGACTACGTTTTTCAATGGCGTGCGCCATCCGGACATCGCCGTTCAGAGAAAAGACGGTTCCGTGGAGACGGTGCGCCGTTTTTCCTATGAAGATTTTGAGGCCCGCCTGGGCTAGAATATTTGACCAGACAGATTGACATGGCAACAGCTAAAGAAGGCATCAAGCAGAAAGTCCACGGGTGGAGTCACCATGATTCCGCAGATTTGTACGGCATTGACGATTGGGGGAACGGTTATTTCCGCATCAGCAAAAAGGGAGAGGTTACCGTACGCCTGAATGACGAGGATGGAGGAAAGAAGGATGTCAGCCTGTGCGATCTGCTGGAGGGGCTGAAGGAGCGCGGGACTACCGTTCCCGTTCTGTTCCGGTTCCGGGATTTGCTGCGCAGCCGTATTGCGGAGCTGAACGACAGTTTCCGGAAAGCAATCAAGGAGGCGGGGTACCAGGGTAAGTACCAGGGCGTTTACCCCATCAAGGTGAACCAGCAGCGCCAGGTGGTGGAGGAGATTGCGGAGTTCGGCACCAAGTATGATTACGGTCTGGAGGCCGGTTCCAAGCCGGAGCTGATAGCCGCCATGGCCCATATGCACAATCCGAATGCCTATCTGATTTGCAACGGGTACAAGGATGACGAGTTTATTGACCTGGCGTTGACGGCCCAGAAGATGGGGCTGAATATTTTTATTGTGCTGGAAATGCCTTCCGAGCTGGACGTTATTATGGAGCGCGCCAGAAGGATGGATATCCGCCCTAATCTGGGCGTGCGCGTCAAGCTGGCGGCCAAGGGGTCCGGTTTATGGCAGGAATCCGCGGGGGATAAGTCCGTTTTCGGGTTGAACGCAGCCCAGGTGGTGGATGTGGTGGATAAGCTGAAGCAGGTGGATGCGCTGGATTGCCTGAAGCTGCTCCATTATCATCAGGGGTCCCAGATTCCAAATATTTCCGTGGTGCGCGAGGGGCTGACGGAGGCGGTCCGCATTTACGTGGACCTGGTGAAGGAGGGCGCCCCTCTGGGCACGCTGGACATGGGCGGCGGCCTGGCCGTGGATTATGACGGTTCCAAGACGAATTTCCATTCTTCCTGCAATTATTCCATTGCGGAGTTTGCCCGTGACGTGGTGGAGGTTGTGGGAGACATGTGTTCCAAGTACGGGGTTCCCCATCCCACGCTGGTGACGGAGTCCGGACGGGCCGTAGTGGCCTATTATTCCGTGCTGGTGTTCAACGTGCTGGATGTGACGAGCGCGCCGGGCGAGGAACCTCCGCCCGAGCTTCCGGATGACGCTCCGGAGCTGTTGAAGGCTTTTGCGGATACGGACCGGACGCTGGCCAGGAAGAATATGCAGGAGTGCTATAATGACGCCTGCTATTACCGGGACCAGTTGAGAGCCCAGTTTTTTTACGGGAACGCCACCCTACGGCAGCGCGGGCTGGGAGAGGCTTATTATTGGCATATCCTGAGCCGCATTTCCCGCATGCTGGCGGAGATGGAGACCATTCCGGAGGATCTCAGGGAGCTTTCCTGCTCCATGGTGGACTTTTATTACGGCAATTTTTCACTGTTCCAGTCTCTTCCGGATTCCTGGGCCATCCGCCAGCTTTTCCCCGTGATGCCTCTGCACCGTTTGAATGAACGGCCCACGAATAAGGCCGTGCTGGCAGACATCACGTGCGATTGCGACGGAAAGATAGACCATTTCATTGACCGTGAGGACGTGGCAACCGCCCTCCCCCTGCATGCCATCAAACCCGGCGAGGACGATTATTACATAGGCGTATTCCTGGTAGGAGCCTATCAGGAGACCTTGGGGGATTTGCATAACCTGCTGGGAGATACGAATGTGGTTGGCGTGCATCTGGAAGGCGGCCGCCCCGTTTATACCCATGAAGTGGAGGGCGATACGGTGTCCGATGTCCTTTCCTACGTGGAGTATGATCCCAAGGAGTTGATCAACAAGTTCCGCACGTTTGCGGAGCAAGCCGTAGCCGAGGGGAAAATATCTCCGTCCGAACGCCGGAGAGCCTTGGAAGTGTTCCGTTCCGGATTGAATGGATACACTTATTACGAACTGTAGGAAACGGTCTTGTCTTTTGCTTCAACAGGGAGCGTCTGTCCCGTGCCGGCGCGTTTTCCTTTGTTGCGGATCAGGAGACCAGCGGTTCTTCCGGCGGTTTCGTTTCTTCAATGACCTTGGCTGGCGTCAGGGCCCAGAAGCGCGTGGCCGTTTGCGGAGAGATGCCTTTCATGTTCAAGTACCGTGTGCGGAGCAGGGAGGAGGAGCGGTGCCCCATTTCCATTTGCAACAGGTTGTAGTCCTTGAAGTGCTTGGCGTGGTAGCTGGCGTAGGTGTGCCGCAGGCAGTCCGGCACCCATGATTTTTTTCTTCCTCCCCAGCCGGCTTTTTTCCGGATTTTGCGCCACTTGATTGTCCACCCTTTCGGGCAGATGGGAGTTCCGGGTCCGGGTTTGGTCCTGTCACGGCAGAATTTGAGCCATTTGGCGAGCACGGGCAGGATGGTGACGTGCCTGGCGCCTCCGGTTTTGGTATGCTTGGAGTTCAGAATGATACAGCCGTCGCGGAGAGCGATGTTTTCCCAGAGCAGGCGTTCCACTTCCTGCGGGCGGATTCCTGCAAAGATCATCAGCGCCGCTCCGGCTGCGCAGCTTCCGTCAAATTCTTCCATGGCTGCCTTGAGAAGCTGAGTTATTTCCTTCAGCGTCAGAGCGGGGATTTCCTGCTCCTGCAGAAAAGGCGTGTCTACGCGGAGGATGGGATTCTCGTCACACCATCCGCGTTTGACGGAGAACGAGAAAATTCCGCTCAAGATGAGCCTCGCTTTGTGCCTCTGCCGGGATGTGGTAAAGGTATTCATCAGGATGTTCTGGCATTCCTCCACGCTCAGGTTGCGCAGGGAGGTGTGTTCCAGTTCCGGATTGCTCTTTTTAAGCTTGTGGATGATGCTCCTGATGTCCGTCAGCGTCCGGGGACGGCGGTGGCTTTTGGAACGTAGGCATTCCACGGCCGCCGTGCCGAAACTGACGGTTTGATGTTTGTTTTTAATGGCGTTCAATCCCAGGGAGACGACTTCCCGGCACCGGGTAATGGTACAGATTTCATCTCCAAGGGCTTCCTTGATTTCCAATACCAGCCTTGCAGCCTGGATCAGGGTGACTGATTCCCCCTCCAGAAGTGCGGCTCCGACATATTTCAATTTGTTTGTATTCGGTGCTTTTTTCATGTTCATTTCTCGTGTTTGTCCAAACACGGTTTTAATGAAAAAGGCTATCCTTATAATGGGGAAAACTTATGCTTTCCACTAGAAAACGCGTAACCGTCAAGGATATGTTGTTACTTATGTTTTCTTTGAACCGGCCGCAAAATCAAAGTTTCTGATGGTGCAGGAACCGAAAATGTTAGAAAGCGCGGCTCCCTGTGCTGAATGTCAAGATGGACGTGACTTGTCCGGCATGAGTATATTTCTGTCGGAAGAGGGGTAAAGGAACGGCCGGATGAAAGTATTTTATATGGCTGAACGTATATGGTAGGTACTGCTTTTCTGTACCATGAACATCAGAATTCATTCTTTCAACGTATCATGTGTCGGCCTTTGCTGCGTATTGGGGTCTTTTTTCGCGGCGGACGCCCGTGAGGTTTATCCCCTGAACGGTTCCTGGGATTTCAGTTTTAACGGGAAGCCTGCTGAAAAAGTGACGGTGCCCCATACATGGAACGCAGAGGATGCCGCCAATGGTGCTCAGGGGAAGCGGGAAGACGCCAAATCCGTCAACAGTGACGCCTACCGCCGCGGGCCGGCCGTTTATTCGCGCACGCTTCCGGTGGAGCCCAGGCCGGGCAAGAGGTATTTCATCCGCGGCGGGGGAGCCAGCATTGTTTCCGAGGTTTCCGTCAATGGGAAACCTGCCGGCAGCCATGAGGGGGCGTTTACGGCTTTCTGTTATGAAATAACGCCCCTTTTGAAAAAAGGCTCCAATACGATTTCCGTTCTGGTGGACAACACGCAGCGTAATCATATCGCCCCCCAGCGCGGGGATTTTTCCATGTTCGGCGGGCTGTACCGGCCCATTGAACTGATTGAGACGGACGGTGTCTGCATTGATCCTCTTTTTTATGCTTCTCCCGGCGTTTTCATCACGACAAAGTCTTTAAGCAAATCCAAGGCCGAGGTGGAAGTGAAGACCCTTCTCAATTCGGACGGAAAGGCCGGGGATGTGGATGTTGCCGTGGAAATCCTGGACATGAAGGGCAGGAAGGTAGCCGGGAAGACGGTAAAGGCCGCCGCCGGGGAAAAGAATAGACTGGAGGTTCCCGTAACGCTGGCAATCGCCAATCCCATACTCTGGAACGGAGTGAAGAATCCTTACCTGTACCAGGTGAAAACTTCCATCAGGACGGCAGATGGCCAGACGGATGAGCTGGTGCAGCCGCTGGGACTGAGGACGGTTTCCGTCAATCCCAAGGAAGGTTTTGTCCTGAACGGAAAGACCATGCAGATCAAGGGGGTCAGCCGCCATCAGGATATGAAGGGGAAGGGGTGGGCCCTTTCCCCGGAAGATGAGGCGCGGGATATCAGGCTGATTGCGGATATGGGGGCGGATGGGGTTAGAACGGGCCACTATCCCGCATCCACCAATATTTACGACCTGTGCGACAAGGCGGGGCTGATTGTCTGGTCCGAGGTCCCCAATGTCAACCTGGTGTGGGATACGCCGGAGTTCCGGGAGAATAACCGCCTCCAGGCCCGGGAGATGATTTTCCAGCATTGGAATCATCCCTCCATTTGCATGTGGGGAATTTTCAATGAAATCGGACACCAGCCCGAGGCTGCCACGAGAGGAGTGGACATGGAAGCTGAGTTGACGGAATTGAACAAGTTCGTGAAGGAGACTGATCCCTCCCGCATGACCGTGGGGGCCAGCAATCAGGCGGGCCGCAGAAAACTGAACAATATTCCTGACCACATCGCATTCAATACGTATCCCGGCTGGTACGGAGGAGGGCCCGAAACCATGAAGGGCAACCTGAACGGCTACATCCGCGACTATGGCGGCAAGATGGGCATTGCCGTCAGTGAGTATGGTCACGGCGCCAGCGTGGACATGCATGAGAATCCGGCCCAAAGACCGTCTCCCACCGGATTCTGGCATCCGGAGGAATGGCAGTCCCATGCGCATGAGGTCAATTACAGGTGCATCAGGGAAAGGCCGGAGGTGTGGGGGGCCTTTGTCTGGAACATGTTTGACTTCGGTTCCTCTTCCCGTTTTGAGGGGGAAAGCCCCGGCATTAACGACAAGGGGCTGGTGACCTATGACCGCAAGACGCCCAAGGACGCCTATTTTTTCTACAGGGCCAACTGGAGCCCCCGTCCTACCGTATACATCACATCCCGCAGGTTTGCGGAACGTACGGAAAAAACGGTGCCCGTGAAGGTTTACAGCAATGGTTCCGTGGTGAAGCTGAGCGTCAACGGGAAGCCCGTTGGGAGTGTCAAACCGGATGATTTGAAGCGCGCCGTCTGGCCGGAAGTGACTCTCAAGCCCGGCGTCAACACTATTACGGCCACGGCTTCCATAGGAGGGAAAACGTACACGGATTCCTGCAAGTGGACGTTGAACCCTGCCGGAGGTGACGGGAAGAAGGATTCAGAGCGTTATCAGGATCCGTCCCTGAAAAAGTATAAGTAAGCAATTCCATATTCATTCCGAGATGAAGACGGTACGCGCGTTTCTGTTTTCCGTGATGTGTCTGGCTCCGGCTCTTCCCCTGCTGGGGGATGTTCCGGATTGGGAAAATGAAGAGGTGACGGGAATCAATAAGGAGGCTCCCCGAGCCTCCGTTTTTCCGGCATCGGATAAAACGTTGAGCTTGAACGGGGATTGGAAGTTCAAATTTTCCATGACTCCGGACGAGAGGCCTGCCGATTTCTTCAATCCCTCCTATTCCGTTTCCGGATGGGATACGGTCAAGGTTCCTTCCAACTGGCAGCTTTACGGTTATGGAACGGCCATTTACACGAATGTTCCCTATCCATTCAAGCCGAATCCTCCCAAGGTAATGGGGGAACCGCCCAAGAACTGGCCGGCGTACAGGGAGCGTAATTCCGTGGGTTCCTACCGCCGGGATTTCAATTTGCCCGTTTCCTGGAAGGGAGAGCAGGTGATGATCCGGTTTGACGGGGTGGAGTCCGCCTTTTATGTGTGGGTAAATGGCCGTCAAGTCGGCTATTCCGAAGATTCCTATACAGGGGCGGAGTTTGACCTTACTCCCCATGTCAGGCCCGGCAGGAATACGATTGCCGTGGAAGTATACCGCTGGAGCGACGGTTCTTACCTGGAGGACCAGGATTTCCTGCGCCTTTCCGGCATTTTCCGGGACGTGACCCTGTTTGCCCAGCCGCAGACGCACGTGCGTGACCTGTTCCTGAAGGCCGGACTGGACAGGGAGGATTACACAACCGGGGTACTGGACGGAACGTTCACCATCCGCAATTCCGGTAAAAAGGATATTCCCGCCGGCATGAAGCTGAATTATTCCATCGACGGGATTTCCACCAAATTGAACTGGGAGGGCAGGAACGGTTCCGGCCGCGTGCAGACGGATAACAGGGGAAGGCTGGATTCCGGAACGCTGGAGGTTCCCTCCATTCCCTCCGGAGGCGAGGTGCAGATTTCCCTGAACAGGAAATTTCCCGGTGTGAAGCCATGGACGGCGGAAACGCCCAACCTGTACAGGGTGACTTATTCTCTGAATGGAAAGGATACCCGTTCCGTCAATATCGGGTTCCGTTCCGTGGAGATTGCGGATAACGGCGCCGTGCTGATTAACGGCAGAGCCGTCAAGTTCAAGGGTGTCAACCGCCATGAAGCCCATCCCGATTACGGGCGCGCCATTCCGCGGGAAGTGATGGAAAAGGACGTGCAGATTATCAAGGCGCATAATATCAATACCGTCCGTTGTTCCCACTATCCCAATCATCCTTATTTTTATGAGTTGTGCGACCGCTACGGCCTGTACGTGATGGACGAAGCCAACTGCGAAGCCCACGGCATCCGCAATAGCAGCATGGATATTTCCCGGAAGCCTTCCTGGAAGAAAGCCCATGTGGAGCGCAATATGAGCATGGTGCATCGTTCCAAGAACCACCCTTCCATTGTTTTCTGGTCCCTGGGCAATGAGTCCGGAAACGGCCCCAATTTTGAGGCGGCAGCGGCGGCTGTCAGGGCTTATGACACTACGCGGCCCCTCCATTACTGCGAATTTCCGCACGGCCACAAGGCCGTGGATATGGATTCCGCCATGTATCCGCCCGTGGACCGGGTGGAAAACTGGGGGAAGCAGAAAACTTCCCGCCCCTTTTTCGTGTGCGAATATGCCCACTCCATGGGGAATGCCCTGGGGAATTTCAAGGAGTACATGGATGCCTTCGAGTCTTCCCCGCGCATGGTGGGCGGGGCCATCTGGGATTTCGTGGACCAGTCCCTCCGCGCCAATCCTGCCGGAAACGGCATTTACAAGCCCGCCCCTTTCAAGGGAGTAACACAGGCTTACGGCGGCATGTTCGGAGACAGGCCCAACCAGGCCAATTTCTGCGACAACGGCATTATTCTTGGCAACCGGAACACCACGGCCAAGACGAAGGAGGTGAAGAAAGTATACCAGTACATGGCTTTTGAGCGCAAGGACGGGTCCCTGTCCGTTCGCAACAAATATTTCCATAAGCCTTTGAAAGGTTATACGCTTTATCTGGTATCCCTAGCTCCCGGCGGCGGCCATGCCGTGGAGCGCATGGTTCTGCCGGAGGTCCCCCCCGGCAAATCCGCAACGGTGAATCTGCCTTCAGCCGCCATGCGGACCGGTTCCCTGATGGTTCTGGCGGATGTCCGCTTCAAGCTCCCGGAAGACATAAAGGAACTTTCCGTCAGTCAGCTGGAACATGTGGTGAATGAGTGCGAAGCTTATGAGTGGTTTCCGGCGTCCGCGGAGAAGGCGGTTCCCGCGCCTCCCCCGGCGGGTTTGCCTGCCGTTTCCGTGCGTCAGGGGGATCCCGTGGTCGTGCAGGGGAAGGATTTTTCCGCATCCTTCAAAAACGGGATGCTTTCCTCCCTCCGGTATGGCGGCCGGGATTTGATGTTGCCCGGCTATCCGGTGGAGCTCCAGGCGTACCGCTCTCCGGTGGATAACGACGCCTGGATCAGGAACAAGGTTGAAGGGAAAATGAAGATGCAGAATATGAAAGCGGAATATTCCAACGTTAACGCTGCCGTCATTTCCCCCGGCGTGGCCCGTATCACGGCGCAGTTCCGGACGAAAGGTTCCGAGCTTGCCTTTTCCGGGGAAGTCGCGTGGACGGTTTTCGGCAACGGCATTATCAATGCTTCCGTCCGGATGTATCCCTCTGCCAGGGGAGAAGAACTCCTCCGGCTGGGCGTCACTTTCGGGATGCCTGCCGCGTATGACCGGGTAGAGTACCTGGGGCTGGGACCGTGGGATAATTACCGGGACCGCCGTACGAGCTGCTGGAAGGACGTTTTCCGCACTTCCGTGGACGATATGTTTTTTGCTTATTCCCGGCCCCAGGATATGGGCAACCGCATGGAGACGGACTGGATAGCCTTGTCCAACCCCCGGGAGGCCCGGGCTCTGTGGGTAGGTTCAGCCTCTCCCGGGGCTCCGCTGGAGGTTTCCGTTCTGCGTTATACGCCGAAGGAGCTTAACGACGCCAGGAGCCTGGACAGGCTGCCGGAGAAAAATAAAGTGATTGTGAATCTGGATGCTTTCCAGATGGGGCTGGGCGGCTCTTCCTGCGGGCCGCGCCCGCTGGCCAGGTACCAGACATTGAGCAAGGCCACAGCTCTGGGGTTTGTGCTGGCGCCCTCGTCCGCCCTGCTGAATCTGGCGCGCACGGGACTGGCTGTTCCCCATTCCCCCGTCATTGAACGGGATGGAAACGGCATGGTCAGCCTGGTTTCCTCCACGCCTGAGGCGGAGATAACGTATTCCGTCAACAAGGGTCCGGAAAAAACGTACCGGAATCCCTTCAAGCTTCCCGAAGGGGAAGTGAGGGCCTGGGCTGTTTCCATGAAGTCCGGCAAGGTTCCTTCCACGTCTCCCGGAGAGAGAAAATTCCCCCTCGTCAAGGGGCAGGGCGAATGGAAAATTTTAAGCGCTTCCTCGGAAGAGCCGGATACCGGTTTCGCCCACTTTGCCATTGACGGGAATCCGGATACCTGTTGGCATACATCCTATACGAACGGTCTGCCGGGGTTCCCCCACTCCATTGCCGTGGATATGGGAACCAGAATGAAGTTTACCGGGTTTATCTATACGCCCAGAATGGACAGGGATAAGGGCCTCATCAGCCAGTATGCGTTTTCCGTTTCCGATGACGGGCGGAACTGGAAGGAAGTGAAGAAAGGCCAGTTCACGTACCATTATATCAGGAAGGACCCCGCGGTTCAGCGCATCGACTTCGGCAGGCCTGTGGAGGCCCGCTACTTCAAGCTGGATGCCCGGTCCCCGGTGAAGGGCGGCGAGCAAAGCGCCACCGTTGCGGAACTGAATATCATCACCCAGTAACGGGTAGGCAGACGTTTTGCGCTGCTCCCCGGATGGAGAAGTTTTCCAGCCGTGCGCCCTTTCCGGGGTGCGCGGCTTGTTGTTGAGGGCTTTTCATGGGCGGAAATGTTTTTAACTGAAAGAAAAAGCAGGACGGAATGGTAACACACGTATGCGCAAGATGATGGCCTGCATGCTGGGCGCTGCCCTGTGTTTTTCCATGGCCGGAGCGGAAACAGGCGTTTCCTCTGCGGAAAAAGTTGCATTCCCCTGCGAGAGGATGATCTGGAACCGCGGCTGGGAGTTCCGGCTTGAGGACGAGCCCGGAAAGAGCACCTGGCAGACGGTTCATCTGCCCCATACGTTCAGTCTGCCCTACTTTATGTCCGATTCCTTTTACACGGGACGAGGCACCTACCGCAAGAAGCTGGTCATGCCGGAGGAATGGCAGGGGAAGAAGGTGTTTCTGGATTGCGGCGCAGCTTTCCAGGTGGCGGAGGTGAAGGTGAACGGGAAGACTGCGGGAAGGCATGAAGGGGGATATACGGCCTTCCGGTCGGATTTGACGCCTTTCCTGAAACTCGGCGAGAACTGGGTGGAGGTACGGGTGGATAACCGCTGGAGCCCCCGCATGGCGCCGCGGGCGGGGGAGCATACTTTTTCCGGAGGCCTGTACCGGAACGTATATCTGCACGTGTGTTCTTCCGTGTATTTGCCTGCGCACGGAGTATGGGTTCAGACGCCGGAGGTGACGGCGGCCCGCGGGAAGGTCCGGATTCTGACGGAAGTGAAAAATGATACCGGGATCGTGAGGAAAGTGACGGTGCGGCATACTGTGCGGGAGGAGCAAAACGACCGCGTGGTGCTGCGGGGAGAGAAGGACGTGGAGCTGGGCGCCGGAGAAGAGTCTCGCGTACAGGCTGACCTGCCTCCGCTGGCCTCTCCCGGGTTGTGGAGCCCCGCAGCCCCCAATATGTACCGCGTGGCGACGGAGTTGCTGGACGAGAAGGGGCAGGTGCTGGACCGGGCGGAAAATCCCCTGGGTTTCCGTACTCTGGAGCTGACGGCGGACCGTGGCATGCTGATGAACGGGAAACCTGTTTATCTGCAGGGAGCCAATGTGCACCAGGACCACGCCGGATGGGGGGATGCCGTGACGGACGCCGGGGCCCGCCGTGATGTGCGGCTGATGAAGAACGCCGGGTTTAATTTCATACGCGGCTCCCATTACCCTCATTCCCAGGCGTTTCTGGATGCTTGCGACCGGGAGGGAATGTGCATGCTGAATGAAGGCGTTTTTTGGGGAATGGGCGGGTTCAAGGAGCATGACAGGTACTGGAATTGCGATGCCTATCCAACGGAAAAGAAGGACCGTATTGCGTTTGAGGAAAGCTGCATGCGCCAGGTGAGGGAGATGGTGCTGCAATTTCGCAACCATCCTTCCATTGTCATCTGGAGCATCAGCAATGAACCGTTTTTTACCAGGCATGCGCCGGAGGCCAGGGCTTTGTGCAACAGGCTTATTGCCTTGGTGAAGGAGCTGGACCCGACGCGCCCCGTGTGCGCCGGGGGAGGGCAGCGCGGAAATTTTGACAAGCTGGGGGACATGGCCGCCTTCAACGGGGACGGCTCCCATGTGAAGACGCCCGGCAGGCCCAGCATGGTGACGGAGTACGGTTCCGTGAGCTGTCGGAGGCCGGGGATGTATGCGCCGGGGTGGGGGGATATGAAGAAGGATAAAGAGGCGGGGATTCGCTATCCCTGGCGCGTGGGAGAGGCGGTCTGGTGCGGCTTTGACCACGGCAGCATCTGGCCTTCCGGCGGGCGCATGGGCATTGTGGATTACTTCCGCATTCCCAAGCGGGCCTGGTACTGGTACAGGAATGAGTTGAGGAATATTCCTCCTCCGGAGTGGCCCGTGGAGGGGACTCCGGCACAGGTGAAGCTGTCCGCGGACAAGAAGGTCATCAGCCCGGCGGACGGCACGGATGACGTGCATGTGACCGTGAAAGTGGCGGACGCCGACGGAAAGCGGATAGCCAATGCCGTTCCGGTGACGCTTACGGTGGAATCGGGGCCCGGGGAGTTCCCCACCGGCAAGAGCATCACGTTCACGCCCGGAACGGATATTGATTTGATTGACGGCTGTGCGGCGATTGAGTTCCGGTCTTATTATGCCGGGAAGACGGTGATCAGGGCGTCTTCTCCCGGATTGAAGGGGGATAACCTCCAAATCGTTTGCCGGAATGCTCCGGCTTACGCAGCGGGCAGGAGCGCGGAAACGCAGGAAAGAACCTACAAGCGTTTTACTGCCAAGGAGAGGGGGGTCCAGCTGGCGCGGTACGGACGGTCCGAACCCGGAGAGAAGGCCAATTTGGCCGTATTGAGGCCCTGTTCCGCTTCCTCCGGGCTTCAGGAGGCGATGAAGGCTTCCGACGGCGACGATGTTTCCGCATGGCATCCGTCCGAGGAAGACAAAGCGCCGTGGTGGCAGCTGGACATGGAGTTTGAATTCCGCCTGGACCGGGTGGAGGTGAAGGCCGCCGGAAGCTGGAAGGGGCCGGCTCCCGCGGTTCAGGTCAGCAGGGACGGAAATAGCTGGAAGGACATTAAAGCCGTTTTGCGCAGGGATGGGACGGAGCTGACCGCAATGTGTCCGGAAGGGACCGGCGCCAGGTACGTACGCATCCGCCTGTCTCCGGGGCAGGGCATTGCGGAAGTGGCCGTATGGCCGGCGGATGCGTCATGAAGGCTCCTGCTTTTCCGGAACGGGAGGCTTTTTCCAGTTCCTGCGCGTACCGGAGTTTCCGGCGTCCTCTTCCGCCCGCTGGCGGCGCAGTTTGTCCCAATAGGCCAGGCGTTTGTTGATTTCCCGTTCAAAACCCCGTTCCGGCGGCCTGTAGAACTGGCGGCGGGGCATGTTGTCCGGAAAGTAGTTTTGCCCGGAGAATGCGTCCGGCGCGTCATGATCGTAGGCGTAATTTTTTCCATAGCCCAGTTCCTTCATGAGTCTGGTGGGCGCGTTGAGGATGTGTGCCGGGGGCATCAGGGAGCCGTATTCCCGCGCCGCTTTCCGGGCTGCGCTCCACGCGGTGTAGGCGCTGTTGGATTTGGGGGCGCAGCCCAGGTAGATGATCAGTTCCGCAATCGCCAGCTCTCCTTCCGGGGAGCCCAGGCGTTCATAGGTGTCCCACGCGGCAATGGCCATTTGAAGTGCGGCAGGGTCCGCCAGGCTGATATCCTCCATGGCGAAACGGGTCAGGCGGCGCAGGAGGTAGAGAGGGTCCTCGCCGCCCTCGAGCATGCGCGCGGCCCAGTACAGGGCCGCGTCCGTATCCGATCCCCGCAGGGATTTATGCAGGGCGCTGATGAGGTTGTAATGGCCTTCCCGGTCCTTGTCGTAAACCGGGGCGCGTTGCTGGACAATTTTCAGCAGCGCGTCCGTGTCCAGCATTTCATCGGGCTTGCGGAGGTCAAAGACGCTTTCCATCAGGTTAATGAGGTAGCGTCCGTCTCCGTCTGCCAGTTCTGTCAGGGTGGCGCGCGCCTCCGGCGCGAGCGGAAGTTTGCGCTGAAGAAGGGCTTCCGCCCGTTCAATGATGCTTTCCAGAGCCGGGGCGTCCAGGGAGTGCATGACGAAGACCTTGCAGCGCGAGAGAAGGGCGCTGTTCAGTTCAAAGGAAGGGTTTTCCGTAGTGGCCCCCACCAGCGTAACGGTTCCGTTTTCCACATATGGCAGAAAGCCGTCCTGCTGGGCGCGGTTGAACCGATGGATTTCATCCACGAACAGGAGGGTTCCCTGACCGTATTCCCTGCGCCTGGCCGCTTCGTCAAAGGCTTTTCTCAAATCCGCCATGCCGGAGAAGACGGCGGAGAGAGCTGTGAAATGCATGGACGTGCGCGTCGCCAGAATGCGCGCCAGCGTGGTTTTTCCGCAGCCGGGAGGCCCCCACAGAATAAAGCTGGTCATTTTGCCGGAGTCCGCCATGAGCCGGAGAGGGCCTCCTTCCCCCAGCAGGTGGTCCTGGCCCATGATTTCTTCCAGTGCGGTCGGCCTCAGGCGATCCGCCAGAGGGCGGTCTGCAAAGGCGGCGAACAGGCCCGGCGCATCGTCTTTTTTCATGATGCCCATCATACGCCGCCGGTAAAAGGAAGGCAAGGGGAGCATGAAGGCATTTCAGGCGTTTCGGGCAAAACGGCACGTCATGGAGAGGATGTTGCCCCGGCTTTGAGAGGCGGAAGAGAATTAGGGAGGAAAAAGAAAGATGCCTGAGAAAAACAGTGTATAGGGAACATGATCTTCCGGCATGTTTTCCATGTGTTTTCTGTTCTGTTTTCCGGCGTATGCGGCATGTCCGAGAATGCTCAGAATCAGAGCATGCCCCGGCCCGTGTCCGTGAAGGTGGAGGCCAGGGAGGCGGCAAAGCCCGTGAAGCTGGATGAAGGAATGCGCATCGTATGCAGAGAGAAGAGCGGGGAGTTCCGGCGTCGGGCGCGTTTGTTGCAGCAGTTTTTGTCACGCGGAACCGGATTGGCTCTGGAAGGGGGCGGAGGCACGGTGATCCGCGCCATTCGCCGCCGGGGAGGAGACGCCCCGGCTAGGTTGACAGTAAGCCCGCTTGTTACTCGGCTGAGGATTCGGGAGAGTTCGTGTCAATGGCTTCCTGGAGGCGCTCCGTCCGCGCCAGCATGTTTTCCAGAATTTTCAGAATATAAGAACGTGTTGTAGCCGAGTGGTCCGCTCCGCGTACGAAGGAAAGCCCCCGGTACCGTCCTACCGTTTCCAGGCGAAGATTCATATTTTCTCCGGACAGGTCTTCACCGGCAGGAGGAGGGTAATTGGAAGCGGGGCCGCTCAGGGACTTCATTTGCATGGTATCCATATTAAGCAGGCAGCTTTGTATTCCGTTGGTGAAGATCAGGCTGCCCTGATGACGCTTGTTTTCCGGCCACAGCCTGTAAATGGTAACGGCGCTTCTTCCCCCGGGATTGATCAGAATGGCAGGGAAAACATATTTGCCGCCTCCTTTTTTCCGGACGGTCACGTCAAAGTCGCATTCTCCGGAAAATCTGGTCGTGACGCGGGAGGAGAGGCGTACGTCAAAAGGCGCTTCCGGCGGCAGGGGAATCATGGTGGCGGCAGACAGGGGCGATCCCGGAGGGAGTTCCGGAATCGGGAAGGGGAGTGTAATGATGTCAATGGCGCAGCTGATGATGCCGATGATTGCGAACAGCAGGATGCCTTTGTTCCGGAGCTGGGCTGAGAGCATTTTTCCATATTCCTCCGGATAATGCCTGCCTGCGGATGGCTCCTGCCGAAGGTAATAGCCGGTCAGGCGTGAAATGACAATCAGAGCTGCCGCCATGGCTGCCAGCCATGCCAGGGCAAAAGCCAGACTTTCCGCTAAGGGAATTGTGGTGAACAAGCCGAATGTCCCAATAATGAAAGCCGTCAGCAGGAGAAAGACGGCCAGGAAGGTGATGCAGCCTAAAGGGGCCGTGGAGACGGGAATCCAGAAACTGCCGCGTTTGCCGAGGGCTCTCAGAATCAGGATGGCAATGCAGAAAGCAAGGATAGCCAGCGTTGAATAAAAATGTTGAAACAGATAATCGAGCATGGCATGCGGGAAAAACTTGGATAGGCAAGCGGGAAGCGATTCCATGCCGGTTTCCTGAAAGATATCCGGAAACAAGCAGTTTTGCGCCGCGAAATGATAGAAGCCGAATGTTGAACTCCTTTATTATTCTAGCCTTTTTCTATCCTTGCCTGCAAGATTTTTCGTTTACCTGTTCCTTCCCATTTGTTTTTGATATATTTGAAAAACATTGTTTCATAAGAAGATATGAGGGAAATCGGCTCCATTTCCATTCAGTAAAAAAGATGCTGTTTTCTATAAGCGGAGGATTCTGAAAAGATAAAACGCACGTTATGGATAAGAGGGAAAGACGGAAGAATCTGTCAGAGAAGAGGCTGGTTTTTCCTGTTGATGAACGAAACTGCTATACCGGCTTTCCTTTCTCATACCTTTCAGGAGATCGGGAAAGGGGAAGGGCGCCGACCGGATGTTTACCTGAAAAAGCGTGGAGCGGGCAACTCCGGCCGGGGTGATGAGGCAAAACACTTTCCCGAAGAAACAGCTACTGCTGTTCCGGTTTCGCCAGCACTTTCCTGAGTTTCGCGAAGCGGGGCAGGGAACATTCCTTCCGCATGGCCGTCTCTCCCTGGATCAGAGGCAGAACATAGTCAATGAACGGCTGTTCCACGCCATTGCTGCGGGCGTTGATCCATTCGCGGGGGACAAGTTTTTCCACATTGGCCACTTCTCCCAGACCTATCAATTTAGTCTTGCAGGAATAAATGCCATTCTCCGTAACCCGTTCAAAAGCTACCATTTTATCCGTCTGGCCGGAAACGGCGGCTTCCACGGCAGCTGTTCCCGCCATATACGCTTCATCAATATCCGTCTTGGAGGCGACATGGGAAGCGCAGCGCTGGAGGAGTGAAAGTTCAATGCTTCTGACTTTGGCTCCGGTTTGCCGCTTGACGGATTCCGCAAGCATGGCTCCCAGGCCGCCCAACTGCGTATGGCCGAAGACGTCCCTGTCTCCGGATTCCGCGACAAAGCGGCCGTCCGCATATTGCACGCCTTCCGAGACGGCGACCATGCAGCTGCCGTTCTGTCTGTAAATCCGGTCCACATCCTGCCAGAATTCCTCCATGCGGAAGGGAACTTCCGGCAGGTAAACCAAGTCCGGCCCAGCTCCCGCATACGTGGCCAGAGCTGCGGAGCCGGCCAGCCAACCGGCGTGGCGGCCCATGATTTCCACGATGGTGACGCGTCCCTTGTCGTACACGCGGAGATCCTGGTGAACTTCCATGCAGGAGGTCGCGATAAATTTGGCGGCAGAGCCGAAACCGGGGCAGTGGTCCGTGCCGTGAAGGTCATTGTCAATGGTCTTGGGGATTCCGATGACGCGGCATTCGTAACCGGACTGCTGCATGAATTTGGATATCTTGTTGCAGGTATCCATGGAATCGTTGCCCCCGTTGTAGAAAAAGTAGCGTACGTCGTATTTTCGGAATATTTCCAGCAGACGGCGGTAATCCGTATCATCCACGGATGGGGCGGCCATCTTGTAGCGGCAGGAACCCAGGGCCGAGGCCGGAGTATATTTGAGCAATTCCAATTCTCCGGGGTCTTCCCGAGCCATATCGAACAGGCGTTCTTTGAGCACTCCCTCAATCCCGTTGGCGGCTCCCAGCACGCGCGTGACCTGTTCGCTTTGCAGGGCGGACTGAATGGCTCCCAGTGCGCTGGCGTTGATGACGGCGGTGGGGCCACCGGACTGGCCGATGATGCATGCTCCTTTCAATGGGTTCATGGGCAATAATGGATGAGAGAGTTGTGTTGCGCCCCCTTTCAACGGCGTTGGAGGCAGGAAATGAAATGATAGTCAAACCTATCCGCAGCCCGGAGGGATGTCAAACATTATTGGTTTTCCGGATGGGGCTGGCGGGGCTGGAGAAAGTGGGGAAGAAAAAAGAGCCGGGGTATCAGTTTTTTTTGTCTCCAGAGCTTTTCCAATGCGGAGGCAAAGCGTTCCCAGGGCCAGAATTCCATGCGTACCCAGATGGACGGTATCCGTGGGATAGGGGGTGCGGAAGTCCACGCTGCGCAGCTGGAGATCGTCTGCGGGGACATAAACCGCATTGTTGACGGAGAGGGAGGTACGGGATTCTTCCGCCACATCCTTTTGCCCCTGCCGCACTTCTTCCCTGCCCGGAAAACGGGCCGGAGCGGGCACGGGAAGAACGCTGCCGTAGATAAAGGCCAGACCGGGGGCTTCCAGATCCGCTCTGATGCGTTTAATCAGGTTGTTCAGGTTGGCGCCGTAAGACAGAGCGTTTTTGATGCCGGCAATGTCCCTTGCGTCTCCTTCCCCCTGTTGCCACACCATGGCTTTCAGGACAGGAGCATGTCTCTGTTTTTTTCAGAGCTTCCATTCCGTTGCGGACGGTACGGATCAGTTTGACGTATTCTTCCCCCTGCTTATCCTGAGAAGTTTTTCCTGGGTTCCATTGCCGGAAAAGGTTGCTTCCGCTCCGGGCGTGTTTGATGATGGCCCATTTTTTTGCGGGAATTTTTTCTGCAACGCTGTTCCCAGGCTTAGTTCCACGCCAAAACGGTCGGGGGATTCGGATGCCGGGCTCAAGGGAACAAGCTGTTCTGCCGGTCCTGTCCCTTTGAGGGAGCCGGAATAGTACAGAAGAATCCGTTTATCCGTCTTGAAGCAGGGAGGAATGTTGTTGACATATCCTTGCCCTGTGGCGTTTGACTGGCCGCCGATAAGGATGACGTTGATTTCATCCGCATGCAGGGGTGGCGCCGGAAAGACCGTCAGGGGAGCAAAGCAGCCATGAAAAGAGGAAAAAACGTGCAGAGCGTGGAAGTACGGAAACAATCATGGCGGGGATATCCCTGATACGTTTCCGGAAAGAAGATTCTGTCTTCTGGAGGAATTCTTCTTTGCCTGCTGCCAGGATATTTTACTGTTGGTGCTCTTGTTCCCTTGATTCTTTCCTTTCCGGAAAAAGGCATTATGCGGAAGGTGCGTGCAGGGAAACGGATTGGCCGGGGTATATTTCCGGAATGACGGAAATGCTCTTGATATTTTTCC
The DNA here is from genome assembly GCF_001917295.1 of Akkermansia sp. 54_46. Lineage (NCBI taxonomy): Bacteria > Pseudomonadati > Verrucomicrobiota > Verrucomicrobiia > Verrucomicrobiales > Akkermansiaceae > Akkermansia > Akkermansia sp. 54_46. The sequence continues at coordinate 26,717 of NZ_MNUD01000036.1, read as the reverse complement.
CGGCTGTCAGGGAGCGGAGCATCCGTATGAGCTTGTGAACCGTTTTTGTCTGGTTCTCTTCATAATAGGTGATCGTGGGCAGCAGGCGTTCCATGAAGGGTTCATACGTCAGGCTGACCAGGCTGAGCTGATCCGGAATGCTCAGCGAACGGGCTTCCACCCAGGAAAGAATGGGAACGATCTGGTTGCCCCGTGTGGCTACCAGGGCGGACATATCCGGATGTTCTTTAAACGCTTTGGCCAGATATTCAAAGAAGAGCGGCGTTTCAAACGGGGTGGGAACCAGGATGGGATTCCATCCCTGTTCCGCAAAGCTGAAAAAACCTTTTTGCATGAGCTGGTGGCCCTTCAACGGATCAGGAGGCAGGCACAGGCCTACCGTTCGATGCCCCTTGTTCCAAAGATGCTGCGCCGCATGATGCGTGGTGGCCGCCCAGTGGCGGTCCAGATAGGGAAGGTTGCTGCTCTGGTAGGAGGTGCCGCGCACAATGCAGGGGATGCGGTGCGTCTTGAACCAGAGCTGGGTTTGCTCCGAGGAACGGTGAAGTATCCAGCAGACGCATTCGGATTTGGTAACCAGCTTGGCAAGCCTCTTGTCCGGATTGTTGCCTAAGATCCAGGGAGCTTCAAAGATACGGACGCTGATGCCGTCTTCCTCCAGAATTTTGGAGATGGTATATATTTCCGCCAATACGCTTTGAGCCAGCCTTTTGAGGGGCTGGGGCGTCAGAAACCCGAGAATTTCTTTTTTTTCCTGAACCGGATGGCAAAAGATATTTTTAACCGTTTCTTCTTCCGTAGTTTTCAGGATGCGCCGCGGAACCTTGATGCGTGGGGGGGCAATCCATGCATCCCTTTCCAGAAGGGCCAGGGCCTTTCTGATGGTTTCCCTGCCTACGGATAACCTGTGCCCGAGTTCTCTTTCTCCGGGCAGGATATTGACCAGGCTGCCGCTGAGAATCATCTGTTTGATTTTATTGGCTACTGTTTCAACCAATGAAGAAGCTGGCAACGAAGTCATACTCTTGTATATACGTATCGCATTGCGTGAATTCGAGCCAATTGTAGGGATTGCCTGGCCCGCAGAATCCGAAAGGAGATCTGGTGTTGTTGCAAGTTGTTGATATTCTGTAAATCGTTTTAGGATTTAAGCTACTGGTCTTTTTTTGATGAGGTAAAGTGGGCGGATAATGTATAAATGATATAGTGTTATCAATGCATTACATTCCTGAGCGGTACGGCTTCAGGTGGTTTGTAATTATTTTTAATTCATTTAAGATAAATATTTTATTGCGTATTTTGTTAGACAGGGCCATTTATTACCTCCCTTTTCTCACTTTCCTCCATATTTCCGGCAGGAAATGTGCACGTATCAGCATGGATGACTTTTCTCCCGTTTCCGGCACTAAATCTGCTTGATGAAAGTGAATACCATACCGGGCGCATCTTATGCGCTGACTTGTACGGCTGCGTGTACTATCCATGCGCTTCTTAGCGACGCTTCTTCTCTGGTTATCCTGGAAACGGAAAATCCCGGACAATATTTTTTTATAGCTCCCACTGATACAGTAGAGGTATCAGACGAACACGCCCTGGTGACACAAACTTTTAAAGCGGCCGCTCCGGGATTGTCTGCCCGCGGCGGCATAAGGCCGGGAGTAAATGCCGATTTGAAAAATCCGACGGTGGAAAAAGCGGTATGAACCATTTCTTTTTTCTGATCGTCCGCGATTAAGCGCAGCGCTCATGAGCAATCCAGTCAAAAGGCTGTTCGCCAATAGTTTTTCGAACCTTTACGGGGAGCGGGGGACGGGACTTCCCCGCCAGATTATTGTCTGGCGCGGACTGGGTGCGGAAGTCCGTTTCATTCCTTTCTGGAATTACTACGGGGAGTCTCTTTGAGAAATGAAGCGTTATGACTGGTAATAGAAAACCCTGGGAGCGTTTAGCTACCAGGGTTTATTGATTGGTACCGCCGGTGGGACTCGAACCCACACTCTTTTGGAACTCGATTTTGAGTCGAGCGCGTCTACCATTCCGCCACGACGGCACGTGAAGCGAAAGAATTAAGAGGCAAGAGGGCCGGAGAGTCAAGAATTTCCTGTGGAATATGGTGAGCTGCTGAAAAAACGGAGGGATTTTTCTGTGGATTCCCTCCGTCATGTTTCCGGATGGAAATAAATGTTTGGAATGAGCAATGCACGGCAGCGTTAACGCTTTGGTTGACCATGTGTTCCTTCTGTTCCAGGCGGTAGAAGGTTTCGGCTCCCAAACTCTAGAGATGGTTCGGTTCAGACCAGCGTTGACGATTGAGGTATGGTGTCCCGGCCGAACACCGGATTTCCTTTTTATTCCCCGCCTGTGCCGCGAACTTCCCGGAAGAGCTTTTCATGGATGATGAAAGCGGAACCAACATGGCACAAGGGGGGATGGTACGCTTAATCTCCGGCGTTTTCTTTTCCTGACTAACAGGAGAACCGCTCTCCGGGCGTTTCAGCCTTTTTTCACGGTCAGGGGCAGTCCCGCCACCATGAAGTAGACTTCATCCGCGCTTTTGGCAAGGAGTTGGTTGGCAATGCCCAGCCCGTCGCAGTAGTGGCGCGTTTCCGCATCTGACTGGCTGATGCCCATGCCGGTTTCAGAAGAAACAAGCACCCATGGCACGGGGGATTGGCGGATGAGCTTTTTCAAAGCTTCTATTTCCTCAATCAGCGCTTCCTGGAACGGCTCGTAGTCCGTGGGGTCCTTCTGGGCGTACAGGGTATTGGAGGCGAGCAGGGTGACGCATTCCAGAATGACGCCGTCCACCTGGTCCAGCAAGCCGGATTCCCCGACGGCAGAAGCTACATGACGGGGACATTCCAGCGTGAGCCAGCTTTCAGGACGGCGTTCCCGGTGCTTGCGCACGCGGTATTCCATGGAGCCGGCCCCGGGCCAGACTTCCGCCGTGGCGACGTACAGGATTTTTTCCCCGAATCCGGCGGCTATTTGTTCAGCGTATTGGCTTTTGCCGCTTCTGATGCCGCCCAGGACGAGCGCCATGCGTGCGGTATTGGCGTCAGTGTTTGGTGATGTAACGTTCATGGGATTCCAGCATAGCCTGGTGGGAGTTCAGGAAGTCATCCAGGCTGAAGACTTCCAGCGTAATAAGAGGGGAGAAATGGAGGTCCCACATGGGGTGCAGAATGGCGTCCAGAGTAGCGGCAGGCATGTGGTGCAGGGATTTGTGGTCCCGTTTTTCCAGCCCGTGCAGGTGGCACATGCGTATGTCCGGCAGCCAGAGCGGCAGAAGTTTTTCCGGCCGCAAGCCTTCTTTCCAGACATGGCCTATGTCAAAGCAACGTGAATGGGGTGTAGCAGCTACCAGTTTGTCCAGATAGTCGGTCGGATGGCGTTCCAAATTTTCCAGGGCCAGGCATTCCGGTGCGGGGAGGTGGGGCGTGATTTGTTCCAGACTCCGGAGGATTCGTTCCGTTTCGCATTCCGTAAGATGGGGGCGCATATCAGGACCGGGAATATGGTCCGTGACCACATGCATGACCCAGGTGTGGGGTTCCAGTTCCCGTGTCAGGTCAATGGCGCGAATGATGTTTTCCGTATAACGGCGGCTTGATTCTTCCGTGGCGAAGCCGCCGTCCGTGGGCAGGTGGACGTTCCAGGTAACCCCGGCATCTGCAGCGATTCCGGCCAGTTCCCGTATTTCCGCAGGGGTAATGAGTTCCTTTCCGCATTCTCCGGCTTCCAGCAGGAGCAGAGCGACATCATCCGCGTAATGGACGCATTCCCTGATGGCGGGCACGTAGTAGTCCGGGATGATAAAGGAGGTGCATCCGATGTTGAGGCCTGGAACGCGGCATTTGTGTGGAGTTTTCATAAAGTGCAGAAGGTGAGCAGGACAAGCCATTCCGTACATTCTACGGTACAGCCGAATACATCCCCGGTAACGCCGCCCAGGCGGCGGCGCGCGTATAGAAGCAGGCCCATGGAGCCGGCCAGGGCGGAGAGCAGGGCGTACAGCCCGTTCCATCCTGCCAGAGCGCAGGCAGCCAGGGTGACGGCTGCAGCAGCCAGGGCGTGCCCCGGGCGCGTTCCCTGCTTGAACGCTTCCCCCATGCCGCCGGGGCGTGCGCCCGGAAAGCGCATGGCGATGAATATCTGGCTGCGGGCAAGCAATCCTGCCAGAGCGCACGCCGTGAGCAGAAGTTCCCAGGAGCCGTGGGCCGCCAGAGTCGCCAGGGCGGCTCCCTTGAATGCCAGGTTGAAAAACAGGGCCGTGCCGCCGAAGGTTCCCAGACGGGAGTCTTTCATGATTTCCAGCCTGCGTTCCCGGGATACTTCAATGGGAAGCCCGTCTCCGCAGTCCGCTACTCCGTCCAGGTGCAGGCCGCCCGTGACGGCTACCCAGCAGGCACAGCCGATAATGCCGCAGACCAGGGGGGGGAAGAGCAGGGTTGCCGTCCAGGTCAGGCCGCCCGCAAGCCCCCCCACTACCAGGCCAACCAGCGGTAGCCAGGCGGAAATTCCGTTCAGGTCATTTTGCAGCGGCCACGGCCCAACGGGCAGCCGGGTCAGGAAGCCGAAGGCGGAGCGGATGGTAGTGATGACAGCCATGGATACAGGGAAGAAAGGGTCAGCGTGGAACGGTGATGTCCAGTTCCGGCAGGGTTTTCATTTCAGAAAGTACGCGCGTGGCGGCGTCCAGCAGGGGAAAGAACAGGGCGGCCCCCGTGCCTTCCCCCAGGCAGAGGCCCAGGTCCATGTACATGGTGACGCCGATGTGGTCCATAATGAGCTTATGCCCCGGTTCCGCGGAGTTGTGGGAACCGATGAAGTATTGCGCCGCTTCCGGGCGAATGCCCTGGGCGATGGCCGCGGCCGCCCCGGCAATGAAGCCGTCAATGACGATGGGAACGCGCAGGGAGGCCGCCCCCAGCATCAGTCCGGCCATGGCTCCTATTTCCGGTCCTCCCACCTTCGCCAGCACGTCGATGGCATCGGAAGAGTCTGGCTTGTTCAGGGTGATTCCCTGTTCGATGAGTTTTATTTTTTTGCGGATGACTTCTCCTCTGACACCGGAACCGCGTCCCGTCACGGTTTCCACAGGGGTGCCCGTGAGCACGGCCACGATGGCGGAAGAGGGGGTGGTGTTGCCAATGCCCATTTCTCCGGCAGCCACAATGTCCAGCCCTTTGTTTTTTTCTTCACGGGCCATGTCAATGCCCACTTGCAGGCATTCCAGGGCCTGTTCCCGCGTCATGGCCGGCCCCTTGCTGAAGTCGTTGGCTCCGTGCATGACTTTTCTTTTGACCAGCCCCGGCAGATCGCCGAAGTCGTAATTGACGCCCACGTCCACTACGGAAAGGCGTGCTCCCGCGTTGCGCGTAAAGGCGTTGATGGTGCCTCCGCCCTGAAGGAAGTTGCGGGTCTGGATGTAGGTGACGTCCGTGGATGTCAGGCTGAGGCCGTGGTCGGCAATGTGGTGGTCCGCGGCGAACAGGACCACGGCTTTGTCCTTCAGGCGCGGCGCGGGATTGCCGGTCATGGCGGCAATACGGATGGCCACGGGTTCCAGTTTCCCCAGGGCAAGGGGAGGCTTGGCCAGAATTTTCTGATGTTCCAGGGCCGCTTTTGCGGCCTGTTCGTCCAGCGGGGGGATATGCAGTTTGTTCATGATGGTCAGAGGCGGGGGATGAAGAGAAGAAGGAGAGTGAACGCCAGCGTACCCGTGACGGCAGTCGTCCACATGAGCCGAATGGCCAGGGCCAGGTCGCTGGCGGAGGCTTTGGTTCGCCCTGTTCCTATCCAGGGGTAGTTTGCAGGAATTCCCTTGTAAGAGACCGGACCCCCGAGACGGAGGCCCAGCGCTCCAGCGAAGGCCGCTTCGCTCCATGCGGAATTGGGGCTGGCGTGGGCATTCCGGAAGGCCCATCCCATGGTGAGCGCCCTCCGGGCGGAGGTTCCTTTCACCATCAGGGCGGAAAAGGAAATACATGGTAAAATAAGGCGTGCGGGGATGAAGTTGAGCGCGTCATCCGTGCGTGCGGCAAAGGTGCCGAAGTGTTTGTACCGGTCATTTTTTTTCCCCCACATGGCATCCAGGATGTTGAAAACACGATGCGCCAGCGCGGCGGAAGCCGCCCCGGAGGCGCCTCCTGCCAGGCAGCCTGCTGAGGCCCAGAACAGGGTGGAAAAAACGCCATCCGTCAAGTTCTCCGCCACGCTTTCAATGGCCGCTCTGGCGATGCCGTAGACGTCCATCCGTTCCGTATCCCGTCCCACGATCATGGAGACGGAGTGCCGGGCCTCTCCGGCGTTCCCGCTGCGCAGGGCGTTTTCCACCTTCCGGGCATGCTCGGCCAGGCTGCGCGGGGCCATGCAGATGTAAATGACCAGAACGGACGGAATCCAGGGTGCCCAGGGGGAGGGTAACAGGGAAAAGGGAAGGAAGAGCGCCGCGCAGCCGAACCATGCGGCAATGCAGGTTGCCAGCGCGGCCGCCATTCCCGCATGAAAAGTTCTTCCCCACTTTTGCCTCGCCAGTGTTTCCATGCGGAGCGCGCACCGGCCGATCAGACAGACGGGATGGAATCTGTTGGGCGGTTCTCCCGCCAGAATATCCAGCAGGAAGGCCGTAGGCAGGATGAACGGGCACGGGAACATGGATCAGCGTTTCAGTTGGAGAGCTCGGTAAATGGTTTTCAGGTCCAGATGTTTCCGGACCACGTCCGCCAGGCGGTCCAGCGCTCCGTCCAGGTCATAGGCGGTGTGCAGGGCTGGGTTGGCTTTCAGTCCTGAATCTTTCCTGACCATGTTGATGAATGCGCGGCGGAATTGGTCTCCGTCCAGCATGCCGTGCAGATACGTGGCCCAGATACGGCCTTTGCCGTAGCCGCAGGGGGAGCCGTCTTCCCGGAACATGACGGGGGGGCTGGATTCTTGATGGCTGGTGACGCCATGGTGGATTTCATAACCTGCGGCGGGAACGGGCAGCGGCGTGTTTGCCCGGCGTACGTTGATCAGGGTTTTGGCTGAGGAGAAGGTGGTGGAAAGTTCCAGCAGCCCCAGTCCTGGCGTGCGCTCCTCCGGGGATTCCATGTGCAGCGGGTCCAGAATGTCCGTCCCCAGCATTTGCAGCCCTCCGCAGACGCCCAGAAGCCACTTTCCCTTTTCGGCATGACGGCGGATGGGTTCTTCCAGCCCGGCGGAACGGAGAGAGGCCAGGTCCGCAGCCACGCTTTTAGTGCCGGGCAGAATGACCAGGTCCGGATTTCCCCATTCCTCCCGTGTCCGCACCTGGCGGAGCCGGACGTCCGGCTCCGCCGCCAGAGGGGCGAAGTCCGTGAAGTTGGAGACGTGGGCGGGCATGACTACGGCCACATCCAGGCAATCCGCATGTTTCCCGTGCTCCCCGTGGCCAGAGGGCAGCGTGGCGCGGTCTTCTTCCGGAATGTTGATGTCCCGCATCATCGGGATGACGCCCAGCACAGGCTTGCCCGTACGGTTCCGCATGTAGCTGTGCGCCGGGGCCAGCAGATCCGGATCTCCTCGAAATTTGTTGACCACGAACCCCGCCAGCAGTTCTTTTTCCCACGGGGCGAATGTCATCCACGTTCCCAGAAAGGAGGCGTACACTCCGCCACGGTCAATGTCCCCGGCGAGCAGGACTCTGGCACGCGCGTAGCGGGCCATGTTCATGTTGACCACGTCTGCTGATTTCAGATTGATTTCTCCGGGGCTTCCGGCCCCTTCCAGGCAGAGGAGTTCATATTCGTCCGCCAGGGAATCGTATGCTTTGCATACGTCCGGCCAGAAGCGCCTTTTAGCCGTGAAGTATTCCCGCGCGTCCATGCGGCCTACGGAGCGCCCCATCACGATCACCTGGGAGCCGGTATTGGAATGGGGCTTGAGAAGAATGGGGTTCATTCTGGCATCCGGATCAATGCGGCAGGCCTGGGCCTGCACCAGCTGGGCGCGGCCCATTTCCTCTCCCAGCGCAGTTACGCCGGAGTTGAGAGCCATGTTCTGCGCCTTGAACGGCGCCACGTGATAGCCGTCCTGAAGGAAAATGCGGCACAGGGCTGCCGTGAGAACGCTTTTTCCTGCATCGGAGCAGGTGCCCTGAATCATCAGGGCCGGTTTGGGAGCCTTACGGATAATGGAGGGGCCGTTTCCCGCCAGTTCGGCGCGCAGAGCTTCCGCCAGCAGAGCGTGTTCCTCCGGCGTGCGGACGCCGGAGCGCAACCAGCCGCCCGTTTCCAGCCCCGGATAATTGGAACAGTCGCGCAGCGCGATACCGTATTTTTTCAGGAGCCGGGCTGCCAGGCCATGAGGCGCCCCCGCCAGGCGGAAGAGAAGGAAGTTGGCCTCGGACGGGAGTACGGCGGAGCCCGGCAGGGAGGAGAGCCTGCGGAACAGGTCGTCCCGGCGTTCCCGGTTCCGGGCGCGTTCCCTGTCTGCCCAGGAGGAGGGCTGTGCCAGCACGGCCTTCACCGCTGCCGCCGCAAAGGCATTCACGTTCCAGGCGGGCAGGGATTGCCGCAGCCGCTCCGCGAGCGGAGCGGCACAGATGGAAAAACCGCACCGGACGCCGGCCATGCCGTAAAATTTGGTCAGGGAGCGCAGAACCACCAGGTTGGGAAGGAGGGCCGCTTCACGGAGCAGTGATTCCGCTCCTTGTACGTAATCCATGAAAGATTCGTCAATGATCCAGAGGACTTCGGGGCGGCTCTGGACAACCCTGTGCAGGGCCGCTGCGTCCAGCAGGCCGCCGGACGGATTGCTGGGATTTGCCAGAAAAACAGCGCTTCCGTCTGCGGCCTGTTCCTCCAGACGGCAAAGAGACGGGAGGAAGGAATTTCGTTCCTCCGTCCGGATGGAAAGAACATCCGTGCCGTGGCGCAGGCAGGCCAGCCTGTATTCGGAAAAAGCGGGTTCCGGAATGACGGCCTGTTTAAGGTTTAATGCGCGCGGAAGAGCGTGAATGAGTTCATTGGCCCCGTTTCCAAATACGAAGCAGCCGGAAGGAAGCCCGTAATGAACCGCCGCCAGTTCCCGCAGATCCGCCGCATCCGGAGAAGGGTAGGGTACTGCGTTTTCCATGGCCTTCCACAATGCTGAAACGATGAACTCCGGCATACCTTCCGGCCTCAGGTTGACGCTGAAGTCCAAAATATCCCGTTCCGGGCGGCAGGCCTCCTCCGCCAGGGATTTTAAATCTCCGCCATGTGAAAAAACGTTCATGCCACAGTAATTGGAACCGGCGTACCGAAGGGCTGCCCGCGCCGGAGAAAAAAAGGAAGCGCCTTGCAAGTTCGGAATTCCACGTAGCCGGAAGCTTCGCCGGAGACGGGAAATCTTCCCTGTTGCGGGAACGTGGGAACAAGGAGCGTCATGAGCGCATCATGTCCTGTATGCGCCGGGAGTGACAAGACAAAAATGGAAAGCCCCGTGAGGAAAAGAGGGATGGAGAACAATACGCTGAAAAGGGAAAACGACTGCAATTCATCTGGATGTTCAAAGAAAAATTTTTTTGTCTTGTCATACCGGTCTCTTTGGTATTTCATCCGTCCCATGAACCCTTATGGGAAGGGTTACAGACCTCAGGGACGCCCGTAGCCGGGCAGGAAATAAATGGGGAATACCGGTGTGAGTCCGGAGCGGTACCGCCACTGTAAGCGAGCCTGCCTCGCAAGCCAGAAAACCAGCCTGTGAGGTTGTCCAACTGTTCGGCGAGTTACCGAACGTAAGGCACTACAACCATGCTTTATACGAAGAAAGCCCTTCAAATGGGCGCAATTGCTGTTGGCCTTGCCGCATTCGCAGGCCAGTCCTCTCTTGCCGAGTCCGCTAAAAAGGAAGACTCCAAGCCCTCCGTCAGGACGGAAACCATGCAGGTTATGCCGGAACTGACTATGGCATCCCACTTTGTGGGCGTGCCGTACAACCGGTCTGGAGTGTCCGTTTCCATCATCAATCCGGAAGAATTCCAGAAGGCGGGCATTGAAACCCTGACGGGAGCCCTTTCCCAGACGCCCGGCGTTTTCACGCTGGACGGAGGCGGCACCTGGCAGCGCGGTTCCGTGAGCAACACCGTCATCCGCGGGATGAACAAGGATACCTACACTCTGACCATGGTTGACGGCATGCGCATCAGTGATGCCAACATGTCCGGCAACAAGCTGCTGGGCATCACTAATCTCTTTACGGTGGGCAATGTGGAAGTGGTGAAAGGCGCGCAGGGCGCCGTCTTCGGTTCCGGCGCCATTGGAGGCGTCGTCGCGATGGATACTCCGGAGGGGGAAGGCGATCCCGTAACCAGGATTTTTGCGGAGGCCGGTTCTTTCGGCTCTTTCAACAGCTATGTCACTTCCTCCGGCAAGATCAAGAAGCTTTCCTATTTTGTAGGCGTTGGGTTTGAAACTACGGAAAACGATCCGTCAATCTATCCGTCCATTTATGACAACAGGACAGGCATGAACGATTTCCGCCAGTGGCAGGAAGCCGTGCGCCTGGGCTATGACATCAATGACAAGGTGAAGGTGAGCTTTACCTATCGCCGCCTGGATTCCTACTTTGAATATCCCACGCCTTATGTGGATTATAACCAGTGGCCTTCCGTTCCGGATCCCCATCTGTACAATACGGAAGACAAGAACCGCAGCAATCTGGTGACAGGACGTGTGGATGCGGAAATTTCCAAGCTGTGGTCCACCAGCTTCATGGTGGGGCATTACAACATGGACTATTCCTGCCATACTCCCGGATTTGATTTCCAGCCCAATGTGATGCGCAACCGCCGTTTTCAGGCGGAGTGGCGTAATGCGCTGACGTGGAACAAGGAATGGAAAACCATCGCCGGCATGGCCTGGGACCGTTCCGACTACATGAGCGAAAACAATTACGTTGCCAAGGATGAATGGCAGAGCACGCTTGCCTTCTTTGCGGAGCAAATGTGGTCACCCACGGACAGCTTTGACGCCAGCGTGGCCCTGCGCCTGGAACATGATTCCGTCTGGAACAATCATTTTACGTGGCGTTATTCCAATTCCTGGAAAGTGACGGGCAAGGATTCCCCCACCCGTATTTTCGGTTCCGTGGGTTCCGGTTTCCGCGCGCCCACCTATTTTGAGCAGTATGCGGCCAATTATGGTTATGTTGGCAACCCTGATCTGGATGTGTCCAAGTCCCTGGGCGGCGATCTGGGGGTGGAACAGCGTCTGGCGGACGGCCATTATGCTTCCGTGACGGGCTTCTGGACCCGTATCGACGATGAAATCGGCACCATGAGCGTAGGTACCTGGCCTAATTCCTATACCACTTACACCAATTATTCCCACTGCACTTCCTACGGCGTGGAAGTGGCGTTCAAGGGACAGTTCAAGGACGCGTGGAACAGCGGCTATTATGCCAATTACACCTTCACGATGCCCAAGCGCGATTCCATCGGCAAATACGAAACCATTCAGATGGCCAATACCGCCCGCCACACCATCAACGCAGAGGTTTATACCTCCCCGGTTGAAAAGCTGACGGTCGGCTTCGGCGTAACGGCCGCCATGGGACGCACGGATTACAATTATGCCCGTCTGGACAATTTCTTTACGGCGCGCCTGTTTGCCCGTTACCAGGCAACGGACAATGTGTCCCTCCATGTGCGTCTGGAAAACCTGTTTGACCAGAAGTTCATCATGACGAATGATTATAACTTCGGCCCGCGTGAAGCCCGTGGATTCGGAATCTTCGGCGGTGTGACGGTCGAATTCTAAGTTCCTTTCAATATTAATTGTTGATTGCTCCCCCATCTTCCGTCTTGCGGACTGTTTCAGGCGAAGTGAACGGTTCCGCGCGGAAGATGGGTTTTCTGTTTTCCGTAGTTTCCGGAATCGGTTAACATGTGGCGGCCATCTGAGTTGTGTTGCGCTGGATATCCATACTGGGGGCATTGGCCCTTTCCGTCTTTCTGGGAGGTGTCTTTTACTTTTCCCAGCGTGAGAAGAATGTTTGGCATGAATTTTCCGGCCGGATGGACGGCAGGGGGATGCCTGCCGTATTTGACGGTTTTGTGGAACGCTGGAACAGGGCCGTGGAACGGGAGCTGCGCCGTGAATTGGCTGAAGGGGAGAGGAAGGAAAAACTTCTGGTCGTTTCCCGCGGGGAAGGGGACGGCCGGCGTTTGGCGGAACAGGCTCGTTCCGTGGAACGCATCAGGAAAAGGCTGTTATTGAAAGACCATATCCGCCTTCTTCCTCTGGAAGACGTTCCGGACGGATTGGAATGGCAAACCGGAATGGAAGAGCCGGATGTGGGTGATCCGCGCGCCGTCAAGGGTGGAAGAGTCCGGTTGTGGATCAATACTCCGTTTCCCGGAACTTTGCGTGCTTTCGGGCCGGGAAGTGAAAATTTTTTCAATTACTCCGCCATTGACAACGTGTGGCTTCCCCTCGTGGGGCTTCATCCGGAAACCTTCCGTCCCATTCCGGGCCTGGCGGACCGCTGGGCCTTGTCCGCAGACGGAAAAACTGTTTTTTATCATCTGGATCCGGAAGCGGCCTATTCGGACGGACGCATCGTGAAAGCGCAGGATTTTCTGCTGAACATTTGCCTCCGTACGTCCGGTTTTGCCCGGGATCCGTTCTGGACAACCCTGTTCCGTTCCATGTATGATCAGATTACGGTATACGGGGATTCCATCATTGCCCTGACGCTGCCGTCCCGCGGGCCGCTGCTGCCTTACATGGCCTGTGCGGATTTTCATCCGGCCCATCCCGGTTTTTACCATGATTTCAACGCTCTGTTTCTGGAACGCTACCAGTGGAAAGTCCCTCCAAATACGGGTGGCTACATGGTTGTTCCCGCTAAAATCCGGATAGGAGAAAGCATTACCCTGGCCCGCGTGAAAAATTGGTGGGCGAAGGACAGGAAGTATTACCGCCATTCCTGCAATGCGGACCAGGTGGAACATGTGTTTGTGAACATGGAAAACAAGGCGGTTGAAATGTTCCGCCGCGGGGAACTGGACATCATGAACGTCCGTAAGCCGGAGGTGTGGGAAACGGGTCTGGAACTGCCGGAAGTGCACCGGGGCTATATAGATAAATACAGTCTGGAAGCCAATTACGCCTGTCCCCCGTACGGACTGTATCTGAATTGCTCGGACAAACTGTTGAAAAATCCGGATATCCGCCGCGGGCTGGCGCATTCCGTGAACATGGGCCTGGTGATTGATACTTTGTTCCGCGGGAATATGAGAAGGCTCGGTTCCTACATGGAGGGGTACGGAGACCTGACTCTTCCGCTGAAAGCTCCGGAATACAGCAAGAAAAAAGCCATGGAATATTTTGCCCGCGCTGGCTACCGGGAAATGGGGACTGACGGCGTGCTGAAAAATGAACGGGGAGAACGGCTGGTGGTGGAACTGACGTTTGCGGATTCATCCGTCCTGATGACCAACGTCTGTTCCATTCTCCGGCAGGAGGCCCTGAAGTGCGGGGTGGACCTGCGTCTGGATTCTCTTACCTACAGTGTCTGTTCCCGTAAGGTTTTTGAAAAACGGTATCAGGCGGCTCTGTGGGCGTGGCCGCTGCAGACGCCGTTCCCACGGCTGTATGAAACATTTTCTTCCGAACTGGCGTATGATGCCCGCGGAAATCCCGTAGGCAATACGAATAATATTATGGCTGTGTCGGACGCTGAACTGGATGCCGCCCTGGATGCGGAACGCAATGCCCCGGATACCGGTTCCCTGAAGCTGACTCTTCACCGTGCCCAGCAGCGTCTTTATGAACTTTGCGTCTGGATTCCCGGCTGGAGGGAACCATACACGCATGTCGCCTGCTGGCGCTGGATACGCTGGCCGGAATCTCCCACCCGGTTCTGTTCCCCCAGAATTTACAATCCGCTGGAATCGCACCTGTACTGGGTGGATGAAGAAATGAAGAAGGAAACGCTGGAGGCTCGGAGCCGTGGCGTACCGTTTGAAGAAAAGCATCAAATAATATATCTTGAAAGACAGGATGGAGCCGTTCCGTAATAAAACCGGGTCACCGTCTCCTTTTTAAATTGAAAGGAGGTGATTTTTCATCATAATCTCCTTCGCATTTACCGTAATTAATTATTAATTCCATAATCATGAAATTATCCTTTTTCTCCGTTCTGCTTCTGGCAGGGCATCTTTGCGTGGCTGCTCCCATGCCTCTGCCGGAATCCAATGACGGAGCCAGGCATGTCTTCTCTACTAATCAGGAAAATTTTTTGATGGACGGAAAGCCCATCAAAATCATTTCCGGGGAAATGCATTATCCTCGCGTGCCGCGCCAACACTGGAAGGACAGGTTCCAGCGCATAAAGGCCATGGGCATGAATACCGTCTGCACTTATCTGTTCTGGAACGTGCACGAACCGGAACCCGGCAAATGGGACTTCTCCGGCAATCTGGATTTTGTGGAATTCATCAAGGAAGCGCAGAAGGCCGGCCTGTGGGTCATTGTGCGTCCCGGGCCCTATGTGTGCGCGGAATGGGAATTCGGCGGATTTCCCGGCTGGCTGCTGAAGGATGAAGATTTGAAAGTCCGTTCCCAGGATCCCCGCTTCCTGGAACCGGCCATGGCTTATCTTAAAAAAGTCTGTTCCATGTTGGAACCTCTGCAGATTACCAAGGGAGGCCCCATCATCATGGCCCAGGTGGAAAATGAATATGGTTCCTATGGTTCTGACAAGGATTACGTGAAAAAGCATCTGGACGTTATCCGGAAGGAACTTCCGGGAGTTGTTCCCTTCACGTCGGACGGCCCGAACGACTGGATGATTAAGAACGGCACGCTTCCGGGCGTTGTTCCCGCCATGAATTTCGGCGGCGGGGCCAAGGGCGCCTTTGCGAATCTGGAGAAGCACAAGGGTAAAACGCCCCGCATCAACGGCGAATTCTGGGTGGGCTGGTTTGACCACTGGGGCAAGCCCAAGAATGGCGGCAGTACGGAAGGTTTCAACCGAGACCTGAAGTGGATGCTGGAAAATAACGTCTCCCCCAACCTCTTCATGGTGCATGGGGGGACCTCCTTCGGCTTCATGAACGGGGCGAACTGGGAAGGCGCCTATACGCCGGATGTAACCAATTACGACTACGGCGCCCCCATTTCCGAAAACGGAACCCTGACGGACCGCTACCGCACCTTCCGCCAGACTATTCAGGATTATTACGGTGATACGTACAAGCTTCCCGAACCTCCCGCCCAGCCGGAAATGATGGAGCTGCCCCCCATCACGTTTACGGAAACGGCCGGCATGTTTTCCCGTCTTCCTCAGCCCTCCATCCGCAAGGAGCCCGTCCACATGGAAGCCCTGGGGCAAAGCCTGGGTTTCATCCTGTACCGGACAAAGGTGCAAGGACCGGTGAAAGGAGAACTGAAGATGAACAACATGCAGGACCGCGCCATCGTTTACGTGGATGGCAAGAGGCAGGGGGCGGCGGATCGCCGTTACAAGCAGGATTCCTGTGATGTGGTGATTCCTTCCGGACTTCATACGGTGGACATTTTTGTGGAAAACATGGGCCGCATCAACTTCGGCGGCCAGATACAGGGCGAGCGCAAGGGCATCCGAGGGCCCATCACGCTGGACGGCAAAAAGCTGGAAAACTTCCTTATCTACAACTTCCCGTGCAAGGGAGTGGAGCTTCTTCCCTTCTCCGGCAAGAAGCCGGCGGGCGACCAGCCCGTGTTCCACCGCGGGTATTTCAACGTTTCCAATCCCAAGGATACCTACCTGGATATGCGGGACGGCTGGAAGAAAGGCGTTGTGTGGGTGAATGGACGCAATCTGGGCCGCTTCTGGTTTATCGGCTCCCAGCAGGCTCTTTATTGCCCCGGAGAATACCTGAAGCCTGGGAAAAATGAAATCGTGGTGCTGGACGTGGACGGAGGTTTCGGCACGGTGAAGGGTGTGAAGGAAGCCATTTATGAAGTCAACAGGGACCCTGCCATGGCGGATGTCTTCCGCGTAGGCAAACCTGTGGCCCCCGCTGCCGGCCAGCTGGTGCACAGGGGTTCCTTCGCCAAGGGGGCAGATCAGCAGGAAATCAAATTCCGCGCTCCCGTCCAGGCCCGTTACATCGCCATTGTCAGTAAAAACGCCCATGACAACGGCCCCCATGCCGCTATTGCGGAGCTGAACTTCCTGGACGCCTCCGGCAACCTGCTTCCCCGCGAACAGTGGTCCGTGGTTTATGCGGATTCCCATGAAACGACGGGGGAAGCCGCCCAGGCGGGCCTGGTGATGGACAACCAGCCCACCACCTACTGGCATACCAAGTGGCAGGGGGACAACCCTCAGCATCCGCACATGATCGTGCTGGATCTGGGCAAGGTGCAGAAACTTTCAGGATTCCGCTACCTGCCGCGCCAGAACAGGGAAAACGGCCGCATCAAGGACTATGAAGTCTATGCGTCTCCCAAGCCGTTCAAGCCTGCCAAGTAAGGTTCTCTGAATTGTTGAACTTTTCAGGGCCGCTTCCTCCAGGATGAGGGGGCGGCCTTGTTGCGTCCGGACATCCCGGAAGAAACAGTCCTCCTTTGCCCGGATAAGAGCCGTTCCGGTTTAAAGATGCGTATCAGCTTTCCGTCCCTTTGTTTCCTGCTGTTGTGCGGGCCGGCATTCCATGCGCAAAAAAAGGCGGCTCCGCAGTATAACGGAGCCGCCGGAAGACCGTAATAAACCTGATAATTGTTTGTTAGAAATTCCAGGAGAAGCCCAGCTTGATGGTGTGGTAGCCGGGGTCATTGTAGCCCTGAATCTGGTAATATTCGTAGCCGAGCACGAAGTCCGCGCTATTGGAGATGCTGAACTTGAAGCCGGCCTGGGCAGCCCAGGAAAACTTGGTGGAGGAAATGGTTCGGGAACGGCTGCCGTCTTCCAGTCCATGAATGGTGGTCTTCACGTCGCCGTAAGTGGCGCCGACTTTGCCGCCCAGATAGAACATGGTGTAGTCGCCGATGGGAAGGTTCAGCGTGTAACCGGCCATCATCGGGATATAGGTGGAACGGAGGCTGGCGGTATAAGGCCCGCTGATGCCCAGGTCCTGCACGCTGGGGTGGTGGGAACCGGCCAGGATGCCGCCGTTCAGGGAAATCTGATGAACAATGCTGCCGGTTTCAATATAGTTGAAAATGCTCAGATTGCCGCCGGCCACGTTGGGCATGGCGTCTTTGGTGGCGATTCCGTAAGCCCCTTCCAGGGACATGCCGAACTGGCCGTCGTACTTGTCGGCATGATAGGCGCTGGCGGAAGACACGGAGGCCGCAAGGGCCAAACCTAACAGTATAGTTTTGTTCATATGGGGATAAATGGTGAATTTAACTGTGGTCCATTCTTGGCAGTTTTCTCTTTTGAAGTCAAACATGAAATGTCAAATGGACGCGAAATCCTCAAACCCGGGGAGATGAAGTTGCCAGAACGCTCCCGGTGGGGTACATTCTGCGCCATGGAACAACAAGCGTGTGATTTGTTGGTGACCGCTTTCCGCATGCTGGGCGGAGCGGAACAGTCCAGCGCTGCCGGAGATGCGGCCGTCGCCGTTCGGGACGGGAAAATTCTGGAAACGGGAAGCGCCGCAGAACTGGAAGCCAGGTGGACGCCCTCCGTTCGCAGGGATTTGGGGAATGCGCTGCTGATGCCGGGGCTGATTAATGCCCATACGCATGTCCCCATGACCTTTTTGCGCGGTTTTGCGGATGACTTGCCGCTGATGGAATGGCTGACCGGGCATATTTTCCCGGTGGAAGCCCGGCTGACGGATAAAATCGTCTCCCTGGGGGCCCGGCTGGGCATGTATGAAATGATGCGGACGGGCACCACGGCGTTTGTAGATTCCTACCTGTTGGAGGCCAATGTCCTCCAGGAAGCGGAACGCATGGGAATGCGCTGTGTTGGCGGGGAAGTCGTTTTTGCTTTTCCCTCTCCGGCATACGGGGGGTGGGATGGTGCGGAAGCCCTGTACCGGGAGCAGGCGGAACGCTTTTCCGGCCGCGGCAGGGTGCAGGTGGCCCTGATGCCGCACAGCGTGTACACTACCAGTGACGAAGTGCTCCGGCGTTCCATGAAGCTGGCGGAGGAACTGGATATGATGCTGCATATCCATCTGTCCGAATCCGCCGGGGAAGTGGAGCAGTGCCGTTCCCTGCACGGAGGAAGGCGCCCCGTGGGCTATGCCCGCGATATGGGGCTGCTGAATGAACGCGCCGTGCTGGCTCATATGGTGGACGTGACGGATGAGGAACTGGAGCTGGTGGCCGCTTCCGGGGCGGCGGTTGTCCATAACCCGGTCAGCAACCTGAAACTGGCGTCCGGCTTCGCCCGCGTGCGGGATATGGTGCAGGCCGGCGTTCCCGTCTCTCTGGGAACGGACGGAGCGTGCAGCAACAACAGTCTGGATATGTTTGAAACAATGAAGCTGGCCGCTATTCTTGCCAAGGGGTACAGCGGTGACGCTACTGCGCTCCCCGCCATGCAGGCGTTGAAGATGGCTACGGCGGAGGGCGCCCGCATTTTCCGGACGCCGGGGTTGGGAACACTGGTTCCGGGAGCTCCCGCGGATATGATCGCGCTGAACCTGGATGAACCGAATCTGTGCCCGATGTTCAACGAGACATCCCATGCCGTTTATGCATCTTCCGGCAAGGATTGCGTGTTCACCATGGTGGAAGGGAAAATTTTGTATGACCATGGAATTTACACGGATGGCCTGTATGCGGATACCGCCGCGGAAATGCGGGACCTGGTGGAGTGGGTGAAGGGGGGCAATGATAGTTAAGAGTTAATAGTGATTGGCTAATAGTTGTCGTGCTGTTGCCTGTTAACTGTTCTCCGGGAACGGCCCCCCTGAGTCGGCGCATGCTCATATTCCTTCTTTACCCGCAAGGGGGGATGCCTTTATAGTAATTTCATGCAATATGATCTCATCGTCATTGGTGGAGGCCCTGCCGGCTATGTGGGCGCCATCCGCGCCGCCCAGCTGGGGAAATCCGTGGTGTGCGTGGAACGCGAGCGGGTAGGGGGCACCTGTCTGAACTGGGGTTGCATTCCCACCAAGGCGCTTCTGAAGAACGCGGAGGCCTACCTGACTGTAACGGCCCGTGCCAGGGAATTCGGCATGACGGTGGAGGGCGTCAGCGTGGATTGGAGCGAAGTGATCGGCCGTTCCCGCAAGGTCAGCGACCGCCTGGCCGGCGGCGTGGGGTTCCTGTTCAAGAAAAATAAGGTGGATTCCGTTACGGGGGAAGCCTCCATCATTTCTCCCGGCAGGGTGGAAGTAAAGGCCGCCGACGGGACGGTGAATGTTCTGGAGGGAAAGAATATCCTGGTCTGTACCGGCTGCGTCACCCGCACGGTGCCCAGCCTCCCCCTGAACGGCACTACCGTCATCGGCTCCAGGGAAGCCATGGTGCTGGAAAAGCGGCCTGAAAGCATGATCATCATTGGTTCCGGAGCCATCGGCACGGAATTTGCCTACATTTACAATTCATTCGGCACCAGAGTGACGCTTATTGAAGCGCTTCCCCGGATGCTTCCCAATGAAGACGACGACTCCTGCATGACGCTGGAACGCGCATTCAAGAAGCAGGGCATCAAGGTGATGACGGGAGCCTCCGTGGAATCCGTTGCGGAAACCTGTGACGGACAGGTCAAGGCCAGCGTGAAAAACAGCAGGGGACAGGAAGAGGAAATCACGGCGGATGTCTGCCTGGTGGCCATCGGCGTGAAGCCGGTTGTTCCCGCCGCGCCCGGCCTGGACCTGGAGCTGACGGAAAAGGGATTCATCAAGGTGAATGACCGCTATGCGACTTCCATACCCGGCGTGTATGCGGCAGGCGATGTGATCGGCGGCGTGCTGCTGGCGCATACGGCTTCTTTTGAAGCTGTGCAGGCAGTAGAAGGCATGTTTAATCCGGACTATCAGCCCAGGCAGGTGGGCTTTTTCCCGAGCTGCACATATTGCTACCCGCAGGTGGCTTCCGTAGGTAAAACGGAACGCGCCCTCAAAGAGGCGGGCGTGGAATACAAGGTGGGGAAATTCCCCTTCCAGGCCATTGGCAAGGCTGTAGCCGCCGGAGAACCGGACGGTTTCGTAAAAACCCTGTACGGCGCCAAAAACGGAGAACTCCTGGGCGCCCACATCGTGGGGCCGGAAGCCACGGAGCTGATTGCCGTGCTGGGCATCGGCATTCAGGCGGAACTGACGGACGAGGACATCCATGCCACCATTTTCGCCCATCCCACGCTGTCTGAGGCCATCCATGAATCCATGCTGGCTTCCGAGGGAATCGCCATCCACATGTAACGGTTTTCAATGGGAGTCCCCGGAGGGGGCTCCCATTGATTCCTTTATCCTGTAAAGGATGAATATCAATCTGCGTTGGAAAAAGACGCTAAAGGGTGAATTTGTTGATGACGGCTACAGTCCAGCAGTTCCCGTGAAGACTCAGATAGGCTTTGAGCTGGTTCAATAGTCAATGTAGATGGTCGGCTGCAAGCCCAGGAAGGCCGCAATTTGCTTGTACATACTTGCGGTGATTCCATTGCGGAGGAAGCGATTTTCCTGATTAATGAGAAATTTTCCCCATGCCGACCCGGTATGCGGGAAATATGAACATGATGGCGGAGCGGGAGGGAAAGAAGATATTGGGCAAATAAACAATCATAATGGCTCATGTATTTGTAATTGTGCGGTTTAGCGATTTTGCGTGAAATATCAACAATTGTTAACGCTATTTTGACGTCACCAAAATTGGGTGTACTTTTGGGTGCAAACAATTTTACACGCCATTGATTATGAACATAAAAAGAATCGTAAATTTTAAATTAGAACAGCGAAAGAAGAAAGGTATTGCCGTTACGGAGAATGTGCCCATTCGCATGAGTCTGACATTCGACGGCAACCGCATAGAGTTTTCTACCGGCTAAAGGAGAAAGCCGTCAAAGCCGGAATCAGCATAGCGGAATTGCTCCGTATTGGTGCCTTCAAGCTCTCGATTGTTGAACGTCTCACCGACTTCGAGCGTGATGCTATACGCGAACTGATGTACCAAGGAAAGAATCTCAATGACCAAGTAAAGGCTTGTTAGGCCAATGCAGGGCCATCGACGAGACGCAAAGCCGAGGTTTGTCTCGACGGAATTTTAGCCATTCTCGGTAAGTTGAAATTCCAAAATTCCGCATTGTTATGATAGCGAAAATACTATGCAGCGGCGGAGTCGGCGATATTGTCGGCTACGTCATGCGGGAGAAACACAATAAGGAAAAGTACACCGCTGACACATGGTGGCTGATAGTGTGACCAACCATAAATGCCCGTAAGGGTCATTTGTCCCATGTGAAACACTCCCGCCATGAAACGGACATCATCAAATCTTTAATTCGCCGCCATGAGCAGCGTTCACAAGCCGACACCACCTTCTCGTACTATTATCCCACCACCCCTTAATCCCGACCAATGCCACCGAAAACACTCCATCGTTGCCGGTGGCATTCTATGTTTTCATTAGCCTCTCGTTTATAGTCATATGTTTCTCAACATATTTCGATTGCCATGTCAGAAAAAATCGCTAATCTTGCAATATAGTAACCTTAAGATTCTGAAGATGACTGAAACGGTTAAAGCATAACGGAAACGATTCCACAAAACCAAACAAACTCCAAAGCTCCTAAGCAGTCGTTACAGGCTCGGTCAGCCTTCAGAAAACTGCCCGGAGTTTTATTATTTTTAGATGCCACTTACTCAAAGCGAAGATGCACTGGAAAAAGGCTTGATAAAAACCCTCACTGATATGGCGTATGAATACGTTGAAATCAATGAGGAAACCAACCTTATATCCAATTTCAAACGACAGTTGGAAAAACATAATGCCAAGGAGCTTGCGTCGCATGGCAGAACGGAGCTTACAGATAATGAGTTCAATAAGGTCATGCTCTATCTTGAAGGCGGCACTACGTTTGAGAAAGCCAAGAAATTGCGGGATTTGTTGCCATTGGAGCTTAACAATGGACAGCGTGTATGGCTTGAATTTCTCAACCGTCACAAATGGTGTCAGAATGAATTTCAAGTTTCCAATCAGATTACGGTAGAAGGTCGCCGTCAGTGTCGCTATGATGTTACCATACTGATCAACGGCCTGCCTCTGGTGCAGATTGAGTTGAAGAAACGGGGTGTGGAACTGAAACAGGCATATAATCAGGTTCAACGCTATCACAAGACATCGTTCCACGGTCTATTCAACTATATTCAGATTTTTGTGATTTCCAACGGCGTGAATACCCGCTATTTCGCCAATAACCCCAATAGCGGTTATAAGTTCACGTTTAATTGGACTGACAGGAGAAACAATCCGTTCAATCAACTCAGCCTTTTCGCCGCTGAATTCTTCGACCCGTGTACACTTGGCAAAATCATCAGTAAATATATCGTGCTACATGAGGGTGATAAATGCCTCATGGTTCTGCGTCCATATCAATACTACGCCGTAGAGGAGATTCTTGACCGGGTTGTCAACAGCAACGACAACGGGTATATCTGGCACACAACCGGCGCGGGAAAGACTTTAACATCATTTAAGGCGGCACAACTCGTTTCGGAGGTCGATGAAATAGACAAGGTGCTTTTTGTCGTTGACCGTCACGACCTCGACACTCAGACACAGGCTGAATATGAAGCCTTTGAACCGGGAGCCGTTGATGGCACGGACAATACCAAGGAGCTTATCCGCCGTCTCGACAGCGATGCAAAAATCATAATCACCACAATTCAAAAGCTGAATTGCGCAGTCACAAAAGACTATTACAACAGACATATTCAGGATGTGCGCAATAAAAAGGTCGTGATGATTTTTGATGAGTGCCACCGAAGCCATTTCGGTGAAAGTCACAAAAATATTGTGAATTTTTTCAAAAATCTTCAAATATTCGGCTTCACAGGCACGCCGATATTCGTCGAGAACTCGAAAAATGACCGTACAACCAAAGAAATCTTCGGCAACTGCCTGCATAAGTATCTGATTAAAGATGCTATTGCCGATGACAATGTATTAGGCTTTCTTGTTGAATATTACACCGGAAACGCAGAACTTGACCTTGAAAGCGAGAGCCGTATGCGTGAAGTTGCAAGGTTTATCCTTAACAACTTCAATAAATCCACTTTTGATGGCGAATACAACGCTTTGTTTGCGGTTCAGTCAGTGCCGATGCTTTTGCGTTACTACAAAATTTTTAAGGAATTAAATCCCGATATCAAAATCGGTGCGATATTTACATACGCAGCAAACGGCAGTCAGGATGATGAAGCCACCGGCATGAACCGGGGGTTCGCAAATTTGAAAGTCGCTGCCGATGAGATGCAGGAAATCATAAATGACTACAACAAAAACTTCGGCACATCCCACTCGGTAGAAAACTTCGGACTCTATTATGATGATATCAACAAGAGGATGAAGAAGAAAGACCCGAAGATGAAGCCTTTGGACTTGTTGCTTGTCGTCGGGATGTTCCTTACAGGTTTCGATGCTAAGAAGCTCAACACTCTTTATGTCGATAAAAATCTTGAATACCATGGGCTGTTACAGGCTTTCAGCCGCACAAATCGTGTGTTGAACGAGAAAAAGAGATTTGGCAAGGTAATCTGCTTCCGCGACCTCAAAAGCAACGTGGATGCGTCTATAAAGCTGTTCTCCGACAATAATCCTATTGAGGATATAGTGCGACCGCCGTTCAAAGATGTCAAACGTGAATACATTGAAAAGACGGAGCAGTTCCTGTCGAAATATCCGAATGTGGACGAGATAGACAATCTCGAAAGCGAGAACGACAAGGTTGCTTTTGTCCTCGCCTTCCGCGATATAATCAAGAAACACGCTGAAATGCAGATTTATGAGGAATATTCACCTTCGGATATATCGTTCATAATGACAGAGCAGGAGTTTCAGGATTTTCGCAGCAAGTATCTTGACATTGCCCAGAACTTTGGAGCGTCCCCGGCCAAAGTAGCTGCAGAACCTGCCGCCGCTTATGATGACGAAGCCCAGACAACACTTGAAGATATTGACTTCTGCCTCGAACTGCTCCACAGCGATGTCATCAACGTGGCATACATTCTCGCGTTGATTCACGACCTTGACCCGTCAAGCGATGACTACTCGGAAAAACGCCGGGAGATTCTTAACACGATGATTCGTGATGCCGAGATGCGCAGCAAGGCTGAGCTTATCGACGGTTTCATCAGCGAGAATGTCGATGCCAATCAGGATGAATTCCGACGGTCTAAGGCTGACGGCACCATAGATCTTGAATCCCGATTGGTAGAATATGTACGCAAGGCAAAAGACCGCGCCGTCGAGCAACTTGCCAAGGAGGAAGAAATCGACCGGACGGCACTTCATAAATTCATGGAGGAATACGACTATCTCCACCGTGAGAAAGACGAGATACTTCAGGATGCCATCAAGAAAAAGAAACTCGGTCTGAAACAACGCCGTGGCGTTTTCAACCGCATCATTCAAAAACTCCGTAAAATCATAGAAATATATAATTGGGAATAGATGTTTAAAGGTTACAGATTATGGAAGAGAATTGTTTTTCTTTTGAGAATCTGAGAGTTTATCAGGATGCAAGGCAACTCGTTGTGGTAGTTTACCGGCTTTCTTCAAAGTTTCCGCGCACAGAGGCGTTTGCGTTGTGTCAGCAACTGCAAAGATCCATCGTTTCTGTGCCATCGAATATCGCGGAAGGCAGCGGCCACCGTTCTGTCAAAGAGAAAATTCATTTCATCGAAATTGCATATGGCTCTTTGATGGAAGCATATTGCCAGTTAGAGATAGCCTCCGACCTAAGCTATATCACTGCAGCGGAACTGCATGACATTAAGCCTCGCTTCCATGCCCTCTCCCGCCAACTATCGGCATTAGCTAAATCCTTCACCGAAAAACTACCCCCTAACCATTAACCCTTTAATTTCAAAGAAATTAAAACAATGAGCGAGGAACTTCAACAGCAGCTTCGCAGTCAACTTTGGACTGTGGCCAACAACCTTCGCGGCAATATGTCGGCGAGCGATTTTATGTACTTCACCCTCGGATTCATATTCTACAAATACTTGTCAGAGAAGATAGAGATGTATGCCGATGACATATTGTCGGAGGACGGTGTTACATTCAAGGAGGCGTGGGCAAGCGACGATGCCGAGCTAAAAGCCGACATAAAAGATGAGTGTCTGAGCAACCTCGGATACTTCCTCGAACCGGAATTTCTTTTTTCGAGCATAATTGAGGCGATTGACCGCGAAGAGAATATCCTGCCACAGCTTGAACGCTCGCTGAAGAAAATTGAGGACAGCACGGTCGGACAGGACAGCAACGAGGACTTCGGAGGTCTTTTCTCCGACATTGACCTCGCATCACCTAAGTTGGGAAAGTCTGCCGATGATAAAAATACGCTCATATCCAACGTGCTTGTCGCTCTCAACGGCATAGACTTCGGACTTAACGAGGCTTCCGAGATCGACATTCTCGGCGATGCCTACGAGTATATGATAGGTCAGTTTGCCGCCGGTGCCGGCAAAAAGGCCGGTGAGTTTTACACTCCGCAGGAAGTCAGTCAGATTCTCGCCGAGGTAGTAACCACCGGAAAGACACGTCTGCGCGATGTATATGACCCTACTTGCGGTTCCGGCTCCCTTCTTCTGCGGACAGCCCGCAACGGCAATGCCGATACCATTTATGGACAGGAAAAGAATCCCACCACGTTCAACCTTGCCCGAATGAATATGCTGCTTCATGGTGTCAAGTACAAAGATTTCACCATAGAGAACGGCGACACACTCGAAGCGGATGCCTTCCCCGACAGGGAGTTTGATGCCGTAGTTGCAAATCCTCCTTTCTCGGCTCAATGGAGTGCGGCGGAGAAATTCAACTCCGACGACCGTTTCAGCAAGGCGGGTGCATTGGCTCCTAAATCGAAAGCTGACTATGCTTTCATCCTGCACATGATCCATCACCTCAATGATGGTGGCACACTCGCCTGTGTAGCCCCCCACGGGGTCTTGTTCCGTGGCAACGCCGAGGGAAAGATACGCCGTTATCTCATCGAGAACAAGAACTACATTGACGCTATTATCGGTTTGCCCCCAAATATCTTCTACGGCACAGGAATACCCACCTGCATCATCGTAGCCAAGAAATGCCGCAAAGAGGATGATTCCATTCTTTTTATAGATGCGAGCCGGGAGTTTGAGAAAGTTAAGACGCAAAACAAGCTGCGTCCCGAACACATACAGAAGATTGTAGATACTTACCGCAATCGTACTGAAATCGAAAAATACAGCCATCTGGCACCGCTTCAGGAGATAGCCGACAACGATTACAATCTCAACATTCCCCGCTATGTAGATACATTCGAGGAAGAGGAAGAAATCGACATCAAGGCAGTAATGGCGGATATCAAAGAGCTTGAAGCGAAACGTTCCGAACTTGACGCGCAAATCGAGGTATATCTCCGTGAACTCGGAATTGTGGAGTAAGAATCCTTAATGTAGAACCGTAAAGATTGAAAATCCAGATGGCTGACACTGAAAACAACAAAAACTCCAATTCGCCCGCTTCCACATCCGCTCCCGCCCTGCGCTTCCCCGGCTTCACTGAACCGTGGCAAAAATCTCCTCTAAATCATTTTGCGAAAAAAATCAC
>NZ_MNUD01000015.1:0-7049 GCF_001917295.1 Akkermansia sp. 54_46 | reverse complement strand
CCAGGCAACCGTCCGGGCCGGTCTTTCCATTTTTGGGCGGCCAGGGGACGAAAACAACCTTGTTTCTATTGTCCCCCCTTATCCTTTATATTATGAGGGGCGGCCCGTGAAAACGATCCGCGTGCATCAGGCAATCGCCCAGGACGTTCAGGCGGCCCTGGCGGAAGTCCTGGCCGCGTATGGCCTGGACCGGATCCGCGCGCTTCACCTGGACCAGTATGGCGGATCCTACAATGACCGCAGCACGGCCGGAGGCAAAAGCAAGAGCATGCACGCCTGGGGGATTGCCCTGGACTTTGACCCGGTGCGGAACAGTTATTCCTGCAAAGCCCCCCATGCCGGGCTTTCCCGCCCGGAGTGTGAAGAGTGGTGGCGGATATGGGAAGCCCATGGGGCCGTTTCCCTAGGCCGTGAACGGAATTATGACTGGATGCACCTTCAATTCGCCCGGCTGTAAAACAGTAATCTTTTGAGCGTCAAAAAATTACAGATAAAAATATCTTGCGGAAAGTTCCGTTTTTCTGTATATTGGCCGTGCCGGGTTGGTCCCGGAACTAAGAAAGGAGGTGTAATATGTGATAATAGACTGGCATTCAATACAACGGCTGATTGAGCTTTTGATAGTTCTGTTCAGCTGACAAAAAAGGCCCCGGCTGTTCCAGCAGCCGGGGCCGATTGTTTAGAAGGTGAACATGTGATGTTCGGCAATCAATACGTCCTTACTATGCTCTTTTTGCCGGATTTGTCAAGCGTGCGGTTGTCATGCTGGCGCGGCTAATAAGGCCGCTTTTTTATCATCATCAGGATATTTGGAACGTATATTTTTTACTGCGCTTCTTTCCGCGGGAATCCCATTTGACGGTGCGGCCGTCATTTAGTTTGAATGTCTTCCCTCCATAGGTTGAATTAAGAAGGAAGGAAAAGCGTTTGTTGGATGCCTGGGTGAGTTTGTAACGGGGTATCTTGCTTTCATGCCCGGTTTCGTCCGTTTCCGTCACGTATTCCGTACGTGCGTCAATAAGAGATTCAAATGAGTTGCGTTCAATGCAGATTTCTATGATTTCGTCCCATTTGATTTCTCCGTATGTTTCACCGGGCTTCAGGCGTGCCGCCGCCGTTTGCACCAAGTCGCGCATGTCCTGAAGGTTTTGGTCTCCGCCTCCGTATATTTCATCAGGACGTTCCCCGAACGGATCGCCAATGCCAAGCAGGGAGACAATGCCCGCAATAATGGATGATGTGCGTTGAAACCCTGCTCTTGTTTTGTCCGGCATGGGCCGTTTTTGCTCTATCCAGTTGCGAACAAACGCATGCAGGCAGGCCAGAAGTTCCGCCCGGTTGCCGGAGTCCTGAATGGTTTCAAGGTCAATGACGCGCTGAACTGTCCGGTCCTGGGGATTGGATTCTGTCAAATTCAAGTCGCATATCAGCAGCCGGGAAGCAAGGTCTGTGTTCCACTCCAGGGAGTTTCCGGTGATGAAGACGGTGGCGCAGTTTTGCTTGGTAACAAGAGATTGCGTATGAAATGGGCGTATGTCTTGGGAGACGGAAGAAATGAAGGATTCTAAACAAGTAGATTGCAGCTTGCCGCGCAGGTTGTCAAAATAGACGTAGGGCGCGCGGGTGTTGAGGATGGTGTTCAAGACGCCCTGAAGCTTTTCGTCGTCATAATACCATGGATGTTTTGCGTTATTGTTGTACGTGATGCCGGTGGCAAGGTCTGCCAATAGTGATTTGCCGGATCTTTGAGAATTGGAGGTATAGACATAACCAAGTCGAGGTGAGGACAAGGGGAGCATGGCGGATGCGTACAGGGCGACGCAGGCGCAGGTATGGACCGCAAATGAGCGGGATGTGGCGGATGTGGCCCGTTCCTGGAGGTCAGAGGAAGACCAGTCCAGAAAGGGGAATTCTTTATGCCAGTTGCGCCAGATAAGCAAGGCTTGCTCCAACGGCATTTCCGTGTCGTAGTCCACGGCGGTTTTCAGGGTGTAGATCTTACTTACCGGATCATAGCCGCGTTGGTTGAGGTGGTAGGAGCCATTAGGGAGCATGGCCGGGGTGATTTGGTCGTGGATTTTGATCAATTCCGGGATGGCCGTGAGGAATTCCATGGATGAAAGGGTGAGCTTTGCTAGCGGTTCCTTCATGGGCTGGTAAACGAGCGTTGAATCATCTTTGGAGCGGAAAGCGCACGGGCAGATATATTTTTCCGCAGCGGAAATGAAATTGTTGGGGTTAAGGTACACGGTTTTGCCGTCGTCTGTGATATACACAGGAGAGCCGGCCAGATTATAAATAGGGGCATTGGCGCGTTGGAGGGCTATGGCAACGCGTTCGCACCATTGGGGGGTTGTCGTGCCATTTTTGGAGGGCATGGCAACTTTGATTCTGCCGTCCGGCGTAAGGTCGTCTCCGGCAGGGGCGGGGCTTGGTTGCTCCAGACCGGCCAGAAATTGCTGAAGATCCGCGCCGGAGGCGTTGGTTAGCAAATTTTGTAATTTGAGAATAAGTTCTTGGGGGGAAGTCATTTTTTGGGAGGGAGTAAGGGGGTGAGAGATTGGAGGGCAGCATTGAGGCCGTAGGTGGTGCAGGCTGCGGCGGCTTGCTGGATCAAGGGCAACGGCCATTCATCCGGCCGGGCGACGATTTCCGCGGCGCGGGTTGTCCAATCCTGTTCTACATTGCGGAGCGGAGTGGCGTAGAGCAGGGGGCGCAAGGTGGGGCGCGGGTTGAAATACAGGAGTTCCTGAAGCTTTTTCTCGCCGTTTACGGTGCGATAGCAGCCGGGCAGGCGCGGCATGACAAGATGGTTTGTGAGTGCCTGAACGTCCGCGCCAATGAGGGCTAAGGCGGGCTTTATCTGGTCCACATAGCCGCGCCATTCTTCGTGTGTGGCCGCCTCCAGCCGAAAGAGTACATGTAGAGAGCGAGAGCCGGAGAAGGTGATGGAGACAATGGGGAGAGGCAAAGTAATGAGTGCCTGGAGCCATTGTTTTGCGTTGTCCATTTGATCTGATTCCAGCAAGGCATGACGCCAGGTGAGGACGCATTCTGAAGAGCGGCGGCTTTTTTTTCCGTCCCTGACGCGGAAAAATCCGTCCACGGGCTGCCCCAGGAAGATAATGCCGTCCGGCGCGGCCGTGGGAATGTGTTTGGCCTGGTCTGGCCAGAGGCATTGACCTTGCGTTTTTCGGTCGGCAAAAATGATTGTTTTTTCACCGCGTGCCGTATCAAACAGGGCGCGTAAATACAGATCCGGCGTAACTATGGCCGGATCTGTGGCGGAGATGTTGGCGAGGAAATAGCGGGATAATACTGGAGCCCCTTTTTCCGCCAGGGTGGCAATGACGGAAGAATCAAGCTGCGGGACTGGCGGCGGCCCTGTGGGGGCCTTGGGTGGCGGGTTGTATTTGGCTGGTCCCTTGGCTATGCGTTTAGAGGGGGGCAAGGTAGTCGGTTCCGGTTTTTTGCGTCCTTGGGATTTGTCGGTGCCGTAGTTACCCTTGGGGCGGCGCGCCGCGTCTTCCAACTTGCGCCGGAGTTCCTTTTCATTCCAAGGCGGTTCGCACCGGGCGTTAAATGATAACAGGATAGGCCAGGCTTCATCCAAAGATAGATTGTAGTCGTTTACAAGGATGCGGCATGCGCGGAAGGTTGCCGCATGGCCGCCAGAACCGGAAACAGCCGGTTCCAGGGTATCAATATGTTTTTGTGCGCGGGTGATGGCGTCCATGGTCAAAGGTCAAGATTGAGTTCCGGGTGTTTGCGTGTGCGGTGGGCGGGGGTGTCCTGCTTCTTTTTCCTGCGACGTTTCTTTTGGGCCTTCCGGCTGGTCCAGGAAACTTGTGCGAGCTTGTGCAGGGCGGTTTTACCGTATTTGTCGATAAGAGCTTGAGCTTGGGCGGGTGTTAAGGAGTCCAGGAAAGCGTTGCAGGCATGCGCCCGCATGGATGATGCGCTGATTGTGTCGCTGGTCAGCAGAGCGAGATCGGAATGAGACAAGTTTTTTACTGATTCCGGGCAGTATAGTTTGGCGAGTTTGTAAACATTCCGGGTGACGCGTTGCGGGTGGTAGCCGTTACGGAAGATGATAGTGAAAATTCCGATAAGGATATGCAGGCGGGCGTCCGCTATTTCTTCTTTCACCACGTCAAGCTGATGATGATTCAAACCGCATTCATAGAGTTCTTTTGAGAGTTCAGGGAGGATGGGAGCGGCATCAAAAGGCGCATTCCATTGTTCCTGCGTTTCGCCGTAGGCGTGCAGCAGGTAGTCCAGCCAATCGCCGTAAACGTGTATAACAGAGGGGCTGGAACTCATAATGCACCCTCCTTCCAAGACAAGGCTTGCTCCAAAAGTGGAACTAAAAACAAGATGTTTACTACATTTTTTACTACGCTAAAGGCGTAAAATGTTGAAAGTAAACATGGAGGCGGGAGCGGGAATCGAACCCGCGAATAACGATTTTGCAGACCGTCGCCTTACCACTTGGCTACCCCG
Source organism: Akkermansia sp. 54_46 (assembly GCF_001917295.1). NCBI lineage: Bacteria > Pseudomonadati > Verrucomicrobiota > Verrucomicrobiia > Verrucomicrobiales > Akkermansiaceae > Akkermansia > Akkermansia sp. 54_46. Next base: position 2,546 of record NZ_MNUD01000015.1, on the reverse strand, counting down.
CCGCTGATGCTGTGCGCGGATACTAGGGAAAAGAACCGCGGGTGTCAATCTCGTTTTTGGAAAAGATGCTTTGTTTTTAAGTGAAGGACTCTCTGGAAACAGCCTTTTTCTTTGGCGGAACGGACAGAGAAGGAGAGAATGCTTGTTTTTTAAGGCATCATGATTGTGCGGCGGAATGCCGCCCGTGCCTGTTGTCAGATCTATATGGAGCAACTTTGTTCCAAAATGGCGTGAATCAGGATATAAAAATGCACCAGGAGTTTTTTTGCAAGTTCACGGCAGCACGTAAAATTAGAGGGGAGGTCGTTCCTCTTCGTTCCGAATGAGGGGGGACTACGTGTTAAACGTGTTGATGGGTTCAGGGAACGCCGCCAGAATACCGGAAGGCTGATGGTTCAGTCTTTCCAAAAAGTAAACAACAACAATAGCAATGAACAATTATATACCAATCAACAAGGCAGTTAATCCCGTCTGCATTTATCAAGGGAATGAGCCTCTTATCAGCAAGACGCTCGGAGTTGACGCGATGACGTTCAACTTTGACGGTTCGGCGTGTGAACACGCCACTTGCGCCGGAGCGCCGGAAATGTTCATCAAGGTCGAGGAAGACGGCCTGTATTATTTCGGCGTAGAAGCCGACGACACAGGCAGCCTGACGATTGCCGGTGAGCAAGCTATAAAAAAGGATGGGACACCGCCCAACGGCAAGCTGAATATTGAAACCGATTCCAGGTACCTGAAAACCCATTCAGGCAGGGAAGTATGAAGGCAACTCGACGATGAAGCGCGAATTCTCGCCGTCCCCCAAAATCAAATTGTGGACGATTGAAAAGGAATCCACTATCACCTGTGAGCCATCCAAGGAAGTGGAACTGGAATTTGAGAAACCGGAACCCGTCTATTTGGAAGGGAATGGTGACTGCAATGTAAGTAGCTTGAGACCTAAGATTTGCGTAACGGTTTGCAAAGATGAATCGGAAAACGTATGGAGGTGTCGTGTTGTTTCCGTTTCTGCCGGAGCCAAGCTAACTATGTATGAAGGCATTTACGTGAATCCCTATGTTGATCCCCCTCTCAATGAAGAAGAAGCCGTCGAAGCGGTCAACGAAATGAACGGCTACCAGGCCCGCGGAAGAGTGGGCACATGGCACACGCCGCAGGCTTCCCTCGCCCACGAAGAACACCACCGCCGTCAATGGGAGGATGCCTACAAGTTCTACTGGAAGGACTCCAAAATACAGGAAATGCTTGAAAAGCAGACTATCTCCTGCGACAAAGAACCGAACATGGATAAAGCCGTGAAGTTCATGCAGGCTCTTGCCAATGAAATGGCATTGGATCTTTGGACGGAGACATCAGCCTATGTACTGGCGTTGCCGGATGATGCCAATGACAGACCCTATTGTGCCGGACAGGAAGTCCTGAACGAGGCAACCGCCTATGTCATTCGTCTGGCCGACGCGATGGGGTGGAACAATGTGCCCAGGTTTATCACGAAACCTGGAACGATCGAGCCGCCCTGTTTCATGCCTCCGGTCAGAGAAGGTGAAACCCGCAGCATGGCTGTTGCGGAGGAACCGGCGTCCTTGATCCTCTCCATGGCGGATACTTCCCAATTCACGGAAGGCAAAATCACAGTCCGCTTCCGCAACGAAGGAAACGAGCCTGTCCGCATTCCCGATGAAATCAACGACGAAACGTCCGATTTCTTTTTCGTGACGGTGTTGAGGACGCAACAGGGGAAAATGCGCGTTCTGAACAGGGAAATAGGCACCATGACCTTCCAGCGACCCTTGAACTACCGGGAGCTTGCACCCGGTCAGGAATACAGCGTCACGATTCCGGTGTGTCTGGATGAAGTCGATCTGGAAGGCTGGAAACAATGTTCTTGTGAACTCGAAACGCGCTACTATAATCAGCAGGGTAAGGATTGTTTCCTGGGGGTTCTCCGGGCAACGGCCAGGCTCACGCTGCAATGAAAAAAATCTTCCGGTATTTAATACTTCTGGCAAGCCTGTCCCTCCATGCTGCGGCATGGGGGGACATGGCCGACAACGGAGTGGAATGCTCCGTGGTGATGGAAAAAACCGAATTTGACGCGAGGGCTGCCTTCCCTGACTTCAAGCTGGTGTTCACGAACAAGGGCGAAAAGACCGTGCGTCTTTTCGATGACTTCTATCCTCTCAAGGATAACGGTCCGCATATTTCCATAGAGATTTTTTGGAAATTGACAAAAGAGAAAAAGGAAAAGGTAGCAGCATATTACCCTCATTATTGCATTGAGCGAGGACAGTTCTTGAACTTCATCACGTTGAAGCCGGGAGAAAGACATGAAGTGCTCATCAAAGATGCGTATCTGTTGATGCACTATTTTGGGCCTTCACGCCGTCTTCGCAATGGTGAGAAATATGAGTTGGAAGTAATCTTTCGTGACGGATATGGAGATTCCGGTGTTCGGAGGAAGTATGTAGGAAGAAAAGATTTCTCCGTGGTCGATCAATCGCCCTGGAGATAGTGAGACATTTTATTACAAGGTGGCTTTAAAG
>NZ_MNUD01000014.1:0-5549 GCF_001917295.1 Akkermansia sp. 54_46 | reverse complement strand
GTGGGAACGAAGGGAACCATCTACGTGAACGGGAACGCGGACATCCGTGACGGGTCCAGCTCGGTCAACGGAAGCGTCGGCTACCGCTACGACTTCTAACAAGAGAAAACACAAGGAGGGGGGCCCCCCCCCGAAAGGCCTTCCTCCTGACCCTCCAGAGCCGCTCCGGAATTATTCCGGAGCGGCTCTGTTGCTTAGGGGAATCCCGCTAAAGCCGATACGGTGCGGGGAGGTAGTTTTTACAATATATTGGAATGATTTTTATTAAAATTGTTTTTTCACCGCAGTCGCTTGAATTCGTAAAGCGGATTAAAAATTCGCCGTGTAATGGGAACCGGGCCAATATACCAGAGTTGCCCCGCCTGTTTGCTTATACTGATAAGGATAGAACGATGAATGCCCTTGATTCCAGACCAGATAAAGCATGGAAATACTCTTCTGGATGATGCGCAACACCTACGGAATCAATGTTTAAGCTTGTAGGAGGATTTTTAATCCGCTAATGATGATAAAAAGCCTCCTGTCAGTTTCGGGAGGAATTTCACATACGCCCTTTTAAAAACTATGAAGTTGCACCTCCCTTTAAGTCTTTTGTCCTCCCTGCTTGCCTGCATGGCTGCTGTTTCCTCACCGCATGCCGTTGCGGAAACCTATACATGGCTGGGGGGGACGGTGGATGTTCATTTGAATACTAACTGGACTCCGGATTACGGCAGCAGCAACTGGTCGGCAACATGGGCCGGAACGGCGACAAACAGCATGCGTTTTGATGCGGGTAGCATGACGGGGCAGGTCAAGGCTCTCCAGGCTTCTTTCAATACGCTTTCACTTGGGGGAATAACCGTTACGGATAATTCCGATGGATTCAGCGTTTCCAAAAGCAACGGCTCCAACCGCACTGTTAATTTACGTGATGGAGGAGAAGGGTATACGCTGTTTGACATAGGCGGGGATTTTTCTCTGGGAGTTGCCAGCCAGGTATGGAACGGAGTTGTTTTCAACTCCAGCGCCCTGTTTAACATTGCCTCCGGCAAGACCATGAATATTTACGGTGGTCTGGGAACGGCTGGAACGGGAGCCAGGACGATGACGGTGGGGACGGACGGTTTTGCGGGAACCCTTATCCTGAATACGGCTGCCCAGTCTTCCATGACGGCTGATTGGGTCATTTCCCATGGGGCGACCGTTCAACTGAACAATGCCGCGGCTTTGGGGTCCGGATCGGTCAGCTTAAACGGCGGCAATATAACGGCCCAGCACGATGCTGTTTATAACAATGCCCTGGCCGTGAGCGGTTCTTCCGGCATGAACGTGAATGCTGCCACGCGGTTTGCCAGTGTCAGTCTTTCCAATGCCGCTGTCCTGAACATGAACGGAGGGACGCTTGGCATTGCGAATGCCGGCGTTTTGACACTGGGTTCTTCAGGTACCATTACGGGGAATTTGACGCTGGGAAACGCGTCTCTTCTGAATTTTTCCGCTCTTCCGGCTTCTGGAGCATATTTGCTTAATGTAACAGGAACGCTGACCGTGGGCAGTGAATTGCTTCTGGGGCAGGGAACGATGGAAGGCGTAGCCTGGACGGAGGGTTCCTACAGTCTGGTTCATGCGGGTTCCGTAGAGGGAGTCCCTGCCAGCTCTTTCGTTCTGGGCGACAATCTTCTGGGTTCATGGAGCACGGAAAACAATAATCTTACCCTGGTTGTGGAGCAGGTGGCTTTGCTTGAATGGAAAGGCGGCGACGGGATATGGTCTGTAACTGCTCCGGCTTCTTCACCGTGGAAAAATGAAGGTGTGTACAATAATGCTTCCGGAGTGGTCATGGGAGATATTGACGGAAGTTCTCTGCAAACAGTAACCATTGATGGAGTTGTCTCTCCCTCAATCATGATGGTCCAGGCGGATACGACGGATTATGTGTGGAATGCCGCAGATGAAGGAGGTGCTCTGGAAGGCAGCGGTAATCTGGAGAAGACCGGCAGTGCCAAGCTGACCATTAATATGGATAATGCTGATTATGCCGGAAAGGTCATTTTGGGGGGTGGAACGCTTGAAATGGGGAATGATGCCGCTTTAGGCACAGGTGATCTGGCATTTGACGGCGGTACCCTCCGGTATGGAACAGGGGTAACGGCGGATATTTCCGGGCAGATTTCCACAACGAGCAAAAGTTCCGTGAAAGTGGATACCAACGGTAATAACGTAAGCTGGGCTTCCGCAGATCATTACAAGGCTCTGAACTTGGAAAAGTCCGGGAACGGTGTGTTGACTCTCGGCGGCGCCGTGTATACGGGGGGCCTGACAGTAGATGAAGGAGGCGTGTCCATTGCTTCCGGCAATGTTCAGACGAAGTTTTCCGCGGGAGTTACGGTAAATGCAGGAGGGACGCTTGCCATTTCCAGCACCATTAACGGAATATCTGCCGGAGACAATGCCAATATCGTCATCAACGGCATGAGCGGAGCGGGGCGGATTGAGCTGGACAACCAGGCTGCCAAATCCCGTTTTTATATTTCCGGAGATAATTCTTCGTTTACCGGGGAATTGGTGGCGACCGGACTGAACAATAATCCGGGGAATGCGAATGATGCCCGCGATCTTCAGTTTGCTACTGCTGCCAGTATGGGAAGAGGAACGGTAACCCTGAATGGACGCGGGTTCTGGCTGGGAACCGCCAATTCGGCGGATACCGCCGTCATGGCAGCAATCAATGTTCTGGAGAAAGGTTCCTATCTGAACGGGGGAAGCGGAAATTCCTATTACTTTGGCGGGGCGTTTACCGGTTCCGGCACCATGACCACGGCTCTGGGCAATGCGTTCGCTTATTTGACGGGAGATATGACCGGGTTCCAGGGAGCGTTCTCCCACACGGGTGATTCCCTGTTTACCTGGGCATTCGGCAACAATACGGAGGCAGTTCTGAATGATGGAAAGCTTTTTGGGGATGGAGTGGTTTTGAAGGCTGACGGAGGGACAAGCCAGTTTAAATTCTCCTACACCAACGATATTATACTGATGAACGCCACCGTAGGCGCAGAAGGGGCCTTGAACGCCAGGGTGGAACAGGCCGGAACCGGAACGCTGGTGCTAACACAGGACAATAGCGCGACGGGAACGCTCACCATTACCAGCGGCACGGTTCAGCTGGGCAATGGAGAGGCTTCCGGCTCATGGGCAGGGCAGATTACCGGAGCAGGGGCTCTGGTGGTGGACAGGTCTGCAGGTTCCTCTGCTCTGGAACTGAACTCCGCCAACGATTACCAGGGTGGAACCACGCTGAACGGCGGCACAGTGAAGGCGCTGGGCGCCGGTTCCCTGGGAACTGGCGATGTTTTAGTCAACGGCGGTTCCATCCTGGATATGAACGGCCAGGCGATTGCCAATAATGTCGCTATTACCAAAGGAGGGCTGCAACATGCCGGGGCCTACGCCACGTTGGGCGGCGTAACTGTAAATGCGGAGGCTGATTCCGGGGACATTGACCTGGGAGGCCTGTCCGGCGACAAAGTGGGAGGCATCAATACCACCACGGCGGGAACGGCCATTACCGGCCTGACGGGAAATTTGACGCTGACGGGGAATAATGCCCTGCATGTGGGGGTGGAAAATACCACGTATGCCTCTGACGGAGACCAGAAAAGTCTGATTCAGTTCAATGATGCGGCTACAGGGACTGTTTCCTTAGGCGGAGATTCTTCCGATCTCACGCTGCACATGGATATTGATACGGATATCCTGATTGCCATGCGCGAACTGGATTCTGTCGGTATTCTGCTGACAGACGGGACGATTACCGGATTGCCGGACAGCGGTCTGGTAGCGTGGCTCAACCAGCATCTTACGTTTAATGCCACGCTGGAAAGCCTGGGGTTCGGCATCCAGGGAGTGGATGGAGGAAACATTATCATTTCCGGAAGAACGGACCAGATTTATATTGCTTCCGCAGACGGTTCCTCAGTGACGGAAATTCCGGCTTTGAATTCCTATGCCCAAGTGATTGTTGATAAGGATCTTTCTCTGAATTTTGATGTTCCCGCATCTAATACGGACAAGACCATCGTTCGTCATCTTTCCTCCGGCACCGGCACTACTGGCAACCTGGCAGTGAATGTCGCCGGAGAAGGTTCCTTGAATATTGAACTGGCCAACGATTTGGACGATTCCGTTTTTAACGGAAATCTTATCGTAAACGGAAACGGTGCGGACTTGGTCAAAACAGGAGAAAAGACGCTGGTGTTGAATGGGAGCGTCAGTACATCCAATGCCGTGATTGCCAAAGAAGGCACACTGGTTCTGAACGGGAGCGTCAACAATATCGGCACGCTGGCTTTGTCCTCCGCTTCTGCAGATGCAATTGCACGTACCGTGATTGGTGGGACTGTCACAGCCACTCTGTCGGATGAAGATGAAGGCGGTTCCCTGGAGATTGCTGCGGGGGGAACACTCAAGACCGCCGGAGATTCCGTCCTGGACCAGGCGACCTCCATTTCCGGAGCAGGGATTTTGAATATTCAGGAAGGTTCCGCCCTCTCCCTGACGGGGGAAGCCGGCCTGTCCGGAACTTCCGTGACGCTGAACGGAACGCTGGGCCTGTCCGGGGCTGGGGAAAAATCCATCCAGTCCCTCTCCGGTTCCGGAACGCTGGCGTTGAACGGCGGCACCCTGTCTGTCTCTTCCGCTTTCGTCAGAAACGGTTCTTTCTCCGGTACGCTGGATGGAGAGGGAGGTATTGACGTATCCGGCAGCGTAACCCAGGTAATGCAGACAGGAAGCTCTACGTATGACCTGGGCGTTCATGGAGGGGGAACGCTGGTGTTAAAAGGCACTTCTGACGCCCCCGCGCTTGATTACCGTAATGTTGCAGTAGGTTCTGCCGGCACCCTGCGTATTGAAGCCATTGGACATGAAGCCGGAGACTCCAATACCTCCTTAAACGTCGGCAGCATTGATTTTCAAAGCGGCTCTACGACGGAATTCGTTTATAATTTAAGTGCGTCTGATCCTTTCGGCTCCGCTATGCTGACGGCGGATTCCATCACTATTGGAAATGGGGCGGGATTCTCTCTTGCCAACATGGAAGGCAACACGGGGCTGGGAACGTATGACAACCTGGACGGCGTGGTGCTGATGACAGCAGACACGATTGACGGACTGACGGAGGGGGAATCCATATCCGTGGGGACTTCCGGCCTGTTTGCCGTTTATTACAAGGATGCGACCATGAGCCGGAAGGGCAATCATATTGTGCTGAATGCCACGGTGCAGCAGGACAATATTTTTACACCTGCGGTGAATTCCCATAATTCCGGAGCAGGTTCCGAACTTCTGTGGGAGGCAAAAAATAATCTGGATGCCACTTCCCAGCTTGGGCAGGCGATGCATTCCATCAGCACCATGATTACGGGAGATAATCCCGACTTGGCGGGGGCATCCAGGGCTTTGACAGCAGTGGCTGGGAGCACGGTCAACGCGCTGGGGACGGCGCAAAGGGACGCCCTGCGCGACCAGATGGGCTGGATCAGGAACCGGACCACCCTCATGGGCGTCAA
>NZ_MNUD01000023.1:0-63590 GCF_001917295.1 Akkermansia sp. 54_46 | reverse complement strand
CCAGGCAACCGTCCGGGCCGGTCTTTCCATTTTTGGGCGGCCAGGGGACGAAAACAACCTTGTTTCTATTGTCCCCCCTTATCCTTTATATTATGAGGGAAGGCCCGTGAAAACGATCCGCGTGCATCAGGCGATCGCACAGGACGTTCAGGCGGCCCTGGCGGAAGTCCTGGCCGCGTATGGCCTGGACCGGATCCGCGCGCTTCACCTGGACCAGTATGGAGGTTCCTACAATGACCGCAGCACGGCCACCGGCAAAAGCAAGAGCATGCACGCCTGGGGGATTGCCCTGGACTTTGACCCGGCACGGAACAGTTATTCCTGCAAAGCCCCCCATGCCGGGCTTTCCCGCCCGGAGTGTGAAGAGTGGTGGCGGATATGGGAAGCCCATGGGGCCGTTTCTCTGGGCCGTGAACGGAATTATGACTGGATGCACCTTCAGTTCGCCCGCCTGTAAACGCTGGCAAAAAGAAAGGCGCCCCCGTTTGGAGGGCGCCTTTTTTGTTACTTGGTTAAGACGGCTTCCGGATTGCGTTCCAGGACTTCCAGGAGCTTGGCCGCCGCTCCTGATGGAGTGCGTTGCCCGCTTTCCCATTTTTTCAGGGTGGATGGGGATGTTCCCAGGAGAGCGGCAAATTCTTTCTGGCCCATGTCCAGGTTTTGCCGTAATTTAGCTACCTTGTTTTTCACAATCCAGTTCCGGCGGCTTCCGGGAGCAAAAACTAGTACCCGTACCCCCCGGACCGGTTCTTCACTCAAGGATTCCAGGGCCATTTCTTCACATTCGTCAAGATTGCGGTTTACTTCTTCCGCAGTAGTCCCGTGGGTGCAATGCCCGAACAGGAGTTCAGGGAGGCTTCCTAGATAAAGCTGGTCTTCTTCAGACCATTCAATAACGCGCGTATAATGAGTTTTATTTTTCATGCTTCTTGTTCTTTCTTTCCTGATTACAGAGTTTTTCAACGTCCTTTTCTTGGTAACGCTGGGCGTCTTGTCCCAGCTTGCCGGAAACGGTGTAAAGCAAACCGCCCTTTTTGTACTGGCGATGATCACCCCGGCAACGGTCAAGGGTAAATCCTGCCTTTTCAAGCATTTTGATTAACTCCCGTATCTTCTTTGGCATGAGTACAAATTAGCACATTGGGTACTTTTCAGCAAGAGAAAAAAGCCCCATTGTGTCTTTTTTTTATTTTCCACGCAAAAAATCCCCGGCTGGGCGAACCAAGCCGGAAAAATGAATGTCTCCAATCATGTTTCCGTTTTCATCAATAATCCAGAGATGGGGCGAAAAGCAACGGGCCTTTTCAGTCATGATGTATTCAGCAATCCATTCAACGGCATCATTAAGGGAGGCGTGAGTTTTAGCCGGGTCCGCAGGTGGTGGTTGTGTAGGAGTATTCCTTCATTGTTTTGTTCTTTCAGTTTATTGTTATGATTCTTTGGGATTAGTTAATCAATAATCAACTCCCCATTCTGTTGCATGGACTCCACGAGCGAACACACCGTCAATCCACTCTTCGCCTTCGTCTTCGTTGTAGTAGTTTTGGTAAATGCTTACGGGGGATTCCGATATGGCAGTTTTTATGACTTTCATAACTCGGTCAATCTCCGCCTGATCCTCCGCATCGCACGGGTCATAGTAAGACACATTGAGGCGCTCTCCAGATGGTTTGGAGGGGCGTTCATCGCACCCTCCTTCTTCGTCGATCCAGTAATGGATGAAGGAGGACACTACAGGGCTGGAGGTTACCTGGGATTCCAGGGCGGAATAAATTTTTTGCAGTTCGGTTTCCATGATCTTGTTCTTTCAGATGTCGCCCTCCGGGGCGTGGATTGAAATTTTGCATGTTTAGGGGGTAGCCCCTGGGATGTTGGTCAATCCAATTCCTTACAAAAGGCGGCGGCCAGAGATGGCCGCCGTTTTTTGTGGGGCGGCTTATTTAGGGGCGCCTATGGTCATATCAAGAACAGTCGCGGCGCCTTTCCAATCCCTCAATTTCTGCGAGGATGAATCATAAAGCCCTTTCCTAATGGGCTGTTTGAACGGTTTTCGGGCGTTTTTTGGCCGGCGCAAAAGAATATATTCAACACCTGCCGTTCCAGAATGCAAGGGCGCCACATATTCCCAGCCGTCCGGAAAGTGTATAATATCCGGGGTAATCTGTTTTTTATAATTCATGTTATTCCCTGCAATAAGCATCACTGGATCAATAGCATACCATTTATAATCATATTCTGTGACAGGTTGACCCATCTGCGGAGTAACTTCTTGCTGCTGTTCCGCAGGGGGAGCGGAATATACCAGCACACCCAGCAAGGCAACAATGCAGGAAAGAAGAGATATGATGATAATACTTGTATATTTTATAGACATAATCTCGTGATAGCGTGCTTTCCCGGCATTGTCCAGCAATTCCTGAAAAAGAGAAAGCTGGCCTTTAATGCGTAGAAGGATTATGCGTTGTTGTCTGGCTCTTGGGGGCGCGGCATGGGTGGGGTAGAATCCACGATGGATTGAAGAAGGTTGCGGATATGCCTTTCCGCGGCGGCATAGTCTGACGGATCAATATCCGGGGGAAGAAGGGCTTTCCATTCCTCCGGCGTTAGACGTACGGGAAAAGTAAGAACATCATCATAATTAACCTTTTTATTTTCAATAGTTTTTGATTGTTCCATGAGCTGTTGAATGAAAGCAAGCTTCGCTTTGGGTATTGGCGTAGGAGTAGAAGGAGCTAACCAATTATCAACAGTAGATTTACTAACATAAAGCTTCTTTGCCAACCAGTTACGATCTTTTCCGGCACCCTTTAACCATTTTTTTATGCTTTCAACAGAATAATCCATGCGTGACGGTTTACTAAAATCTTGAATAATTAGCAAGGGTGAAAACTGCAATTTCCGAAAAATACGAAATATAGACTTGACGTTTTTTACGATTTTTCATAGTTGTTAGTCCAGCTATGAGAAACAAAATTACGAATAATAGTAATATCACCCTGCAAATTCCGGCACTAACGTTTGGAACTCTCGCCATTCAGGCCGCGCAGGCGGGAATAGATATTTCCACGTTGTTGACCAGGGAAGCGTTGACCCGTCAGGGACGGAACATGACCCCGGCAGCATTGCCCCCTGTCCCGGCCCCTGAGCCCGTAACATGCCCGGCGCCGGCAATGTTCCCCACTCCCGCCCCCGTAGTGGTCAACGGCGCGGATCCTGACCTGAATTTGAGATAAACAACCGATTAGAATCATGAAAATAAATACAGCATTCAATCCGGCCCCCATGGGAGACCGGCGGAATATCAATATCATCCATGAAAGACTCTCCAACGTTCCGCCGGATGACATCATAAAAAACGTTATCAACAATGCGCGGGAACTGGTGGAAGGTCTGCCACGTGTGCAACTGGAAGCGTTGGCCGGTTCGCTGGTTACGGAAATTCTTCTGGCCCAGGGCCTGGGATGCTCTGAAATCCCCCTGAAGAATCTGAAACAAATGATGGGGATGGCCGGAGTTTATGCGAAATGTGAATTCAAGCCCAGCAACGAAAATGGAACAAGTGAATCCTGAAAGCGTGGTGGCCGTGGGGAACGTGCAAACGGCAGGGGATCAGATCAAATATCTGCCCCGCTTTTGCCGCCTGTATGATTTGCCCAAAACGCCGGGCCTGTTCCTGCCGGACAGCGCCCCCAGCAAAGAAACGCTGCGGACCTGGCGCAACAACGGAACGCTGGTCATGGTGAAAATAGGAGCGTCCCTGTTTGTGGATCTCCACATGACCTTGAAAAAGAATAAAATAAAACTCGGAGTGCTTAACAATTAGCGTTTTTTATGAGCAACAAATATGCCGCATGGTATTTGCGCGTCAGAGTGAAGGATCTGGAACAGCTTCCTTTTCATCCGCCGGCGGAAAATGAGGCGGGGGAAGGATTGCCCGCTGATTTTCCGCGTGAGGAATTCACGGAGGATCAGCTTGTGCTGCTGGATGAATACTACCACGCCAAGCGGGAAAACGTGGTGAAACAGTTTTTCCGGCTGCTGCGCGTCCATCCCGGCAGCATGGATTTGACCCTGTGGCATCTGGCGCTTAATGCCGGCATCCTGGTAAAACTGCTTGGGATAGGGGATCCCCGCTCCTTTACCTGGCGGGAACTATGTGACCGGTTGGGCGTGGGGGAAGATGTGCTTTACCGGCACAAGAAAGAAATTTTGCGCCTGATTGATGAAATAAAAAAATAACCTTCAATATATTATGAAAACATATATCAAAGAACGCCCCATTGCCTTTTCCGCGGATATGGTGCGGGCGCTGCTGCAAGGCTGGAAAACACAGACCAGCCGCACGCGGGGCTTAGAACGTTTCAATGGCTGGCCGGACTGGAAAATCCCCCTGGGTGAAGATGCCTGGAAACTATGTCATTTCACAGAAGAAGAATCGGGAATCTGGCGCGCCGTTTTCCAGGATCCGCGCGGGAAATGCCCGCCAGGGCTGGATCCTGTGGTGAAATGCCCCTATGGGAAGCCGGGGGAACGGCTATGGGTGAGGGAACACTGGAAAGTAGGGTTGTTCCTGCCATGGGGAGGCTTTGAAGTGGAATACCTGGCTGACGGGGCCCGGAAGGTATGCGAGCCGGGCGGCGGTTATTCTGCCGCCTGGCTGGATTGCCTGAAAGAACAATGCCTGGAAGACTGCCGGAAAGCGGGGGTGAAGCCCTGGCTGGACAGATCTGTCTTGCGGCGGCGTCAGGCCATGTTCCTTCCCCGTTGCGCCTCACGGATTCTGCTGGAAATAACTGATATTGAGGTCAGGAAACTACAATCCATTACTGAAGAAGAAGCTATGGCGGAAGGAATTGAAAGCATTTTTTACGATGAAGAAACGTCCTCCACCGGCTGGAAAAACTATCTGGCCCCGGAAAGCATGTGCATCCGCGCCAGAGATTCCTTTTTCACGCTGTGGGATCGTCTGCACGGCGGCGGGGAAGCGGATCCCTGGGTGTGGATGATCAAATTTAAGGTATTGGAAGTTAAAGGAATAATAAAATGAAAAAACGATATACGCTTATTGGAGTAATTCATGATCCAGGGGATGAAGATTATTGCCTGCGGCTCAATGAAAACGGGTACGTGTTCAACATTCTGATCACAGACCGTAAACATATCATATCGCTAAATATCAACTTGAAAACATGTGATATTCGTACCGCCCGGAAAAAAAGGAACAATATATATAAAGCGTTGTACGGGAAAGAATTTACCCTGTAAAAAAATGAATCCTGAACATGAATTTGAAATACGCATCTATAATCCTGTTTTCAAAAACGGCCCTTGTGCGTCAATGTTTGTTTCCTATGAAGTTGCAAAAGACCTGATTGGAAAAGTGGATATAAACGCCGGGAAAAATGAAATTCTTTATTTCAGAAAAAATGAAAACCAAGCGTGGGTTGCTCTAAATATGAAATATTTTCAAAGTTATATATGCGACGGGAAAACAATTAACTTATTTTTTTCATAAGTCATTGAATAAAAAATGAAAGCCGTACTGCGATATTTAGGAGGGAAAAACCGATACGCGCGGGAAATCATTGAACACTTCCCGCCGCATTTCTGTTATCTTGAACCGTGCGGCGGATCCGCCGGCGTCCTGCTGAATAAGGCCCCTTCCGCGGTGGAAATTTATAATGACCTGGACGGGGAAGTGGTGAATTTTTTCCGGGTATTGAGGAATGGGAATTCCGGGGAACTTATTGATGCTATCCGATTGACGCCTTGCAGCCGGGAAGAACTGAACCATGCCCGGCCAGTCAAGGATCCCGTGGAACGTGCCCGCCGCTTTTTGGTGCGCTCCTGGTTCGGCATTGCCAATGACGCATTCCGGGACGCTTCTTCCGGCTTCCGGGTGAGCCGGAACCGTCAGCCCACGGTGGCGGCTGACTGGAAAAACCTTCCGGAAACGCTGGAAAAGGCCGTTGAACGGCTTCGGAACGTGTACATTGAACAACGGGACGCCCTGGAACTGATCTCACGGCATGACGACCCGGAAACCCTGCATTTCATTGATCCGCCCTACCTGAAAAGCACCCGCACCCGTGAAGGATCCTACACGCACGAATTCACTGATGCACAACACGAAGACCTGTTGCGGCTGGTTCTGGATTGCCGGGGGAAAGTGGTGTTGTGCGGGTACGACAACGCGCTTTACAACAACGCCCTTTCCGGCTGGTGCAAGGTCAGCTACGGAGCCCGCGCCGGCATGGGGAAAAAACGGGTGGAATGCCTGTGGATGAACTATCCTGACCAACTTTCACTTTTCAAATTTCACGCATGAAATCACACAAGGAACTTGCCGAGGAAATTTTAGGCTATCCAATCGGGGAAGACGGGTGCGCCCCCTGCCCCGGCGCCGCGCTGCATACCACGCAAAGCGGGCCGCGGGATTGGCGTATCTGGTTTGACGGCGAAGGAAAGCCGCATGAATATTGCTTCCATCAATCCTGCCAGAGCGCCCGCGACGACTTCATGAGGGTGCTTTACCGGGCTATCAGCGCGGAGGAACGCGGGGCCCGCAGCACCCGCAAGGCAACCCCCAAATACCAGCGTCCCCTGCCCCCGGCGCCCCAGGCGCGGAAGGTAAAAGCGGAAGAATTGAATGAAGATCTGGCCCTTGCGCTGGCGGGCCGGGTGGAGGAAGAAATCACGTTTGACTGGCTGAGGGATCATAGCCCGGTGGAAATCCCCGGCAACCCCCGCGCCTGGGGGGAACTGCTGCTGAATGAACTATATCCCGCCGGCGCGCGGATCCTGGTATTCACGGCCTTTGCCTCCCAGGGTCAATATATGTATATCGTGAAGGATGGCGTTTACAAGCTGGGGCGGAAACCCGGCGTGGAGCCCGTAAAAGCCCCGCGCCTGCCTGCCGGCGGGGATGCCGGCGTCTGGTACTTAACGGCGCCCGTGACGGGCAAATGGGAACCCAACCCCGGCAAGCGGGATGCCATGGGAAATTTGATGCCGGGGCGGCGGCATGCGGCATGCTGCACGTCCTTCCCCTTCCTGGTCCTGGAAAGCGACGTACTGACCGCGGACGTATGGCTGAAAATTCTGGTGCAGCTTGCGGATCCGGTTGTGGCCGTTTACACCAGCGGCGGGAAATCCGTCCATGCCCTGGTGAAAATTTCCGCCGCCACGCCGGAGGAATTCAACGCCATTAAGTCAGAATACGTCTTGCGGCTGTCCGCCGTGGGAGCGGACGCCGCGGCCATGACGCCTGTACGGCTGTCCCGCCTGCCCGGCTGCATGAGGCACGGAGCCACCGGGGAAAACGGAACCTATTTCAAATACGACCAACCGCGCCTGCAGGAATTGCTTTACTTGAACCCCGGCGCGGTCCACGGCGTTCCCATCCTGACCATGCCCGCGCGGCAACCAAGAAAGGCGGCAAGATCATGAGTGATTTGACCACCGCGCAAATATTAGGCGCGGCGCCCGTCATGGTGGACGGACGCCCCAATATCCGCACCAACCAGCAAGTGAGCCTGATCGCCCAGGCGGTAGCGGACAACCTGCCAAGCGGCGCCCTGTACCGGTATCATGACGAGTATGTGACCATCAGCACCATCAAGAGCACCAACCAGGACGGGGAAACGACGGAACTTGAAAAAAGGCCCATGGATCCCCGGCGTTTCACAACGTGGATCGAACAATACATGACCTTTTCCGCCAGTGCGGAAGATCCGGTGGAAAGCATGGGGAAAAATATGGCGGAATTGATTCTGGCGAGTGATTATCTGCGGGCCGCCGTGCCGGAAATTGCGGAAATCATGCCCGTGCGTCTGCCCGCCTGGGGCGTAGGGCCCAAGGGAGAACGCTTCCTGCGGATCCTGCCCGCCGGCTATGATCCGGCCACGCGCATTTACAGCGCGGAAACCGTGGCATGGGACGCCAACAAGGTTTGGCCGGTGGATGCTGTTCTCCGGGCGATGAACAGAGCCCTGGCGTCCTTCCCATGGGCGGAAAAATCCGCCGGGCCTATCACGCATATCCGTTCCGCATCCTGCTTCATGGCGTATATGCTGGGGCAGTTCTGCCGCCACCTGATCGGGCGACAACCCATGATTCTTATTATAGGCAACCAGCCGGGGACGGGTAAAACGCTGCTTGCCAAATTTGCGCTAGGCCCCATTTATGGAGTGCCGAACGCCACGCCGTTTCCCAAGGATGACGCCGCCCTGCAAAAGCTGTTGTTTACCAAGCTTATTTCCGGGGCGCCGTATGTCCTCATTGATGACCTGATCAATTTAAGCAGCACGACTTTGAACCAGTATGCCACCAGCGAGGCCATTTCTGATCGCGTCCTGGGAGGCAATAAGGAGTTTTGCGGGGTCAACCGCATGCAGATTGTCAGCACGGGGAACAATTTGACGGTAACGCCGGACATTGAGCGACGCAGCCTGATTATTGACCTGTTTGACGTGTGCAAGTCCGTCGAAAAAAACATTGCCAATCCATTAACGGAAAAAGTATTCAGCCGCCCGCAATGGCGCCGGGAAATGCTTATGGCCTTGTGGTCCCTGGTCTGGCATTGGAATGAACAGGGCTGTCCGTCCGTGTGTTCCGCGTCCGCCATGCCGTCCTTTGAAGGATTTTCGGAGGTAGTGGGATCCATCGTCATGACGGCGGGCTTTATCTCCCCCTTTACCAAACGCCCGGCCACCACGGACGGCGGGGACGTCCGGGGGAATGCCCTGGAACGGCTGCTGGTGGCCCTTGCGGACAAGATACAGCCGGAAACGCCGGAAGCGCCCCATACGCAGCTGACGCACCTGTACACGGTGGAAGCTGTGATGGGCGTGGCCGGGGATCTGGGGCTGGTGGACATTATTTGCAGCGGCAAAAACCAGAATCAGAGCATGGGGCATCAACTGCGGAAGCTCAAGGGGCGGCAATTTGTGGACAGTTCCGGGCGCGTCTTTACCTTTGGCCGCCGGGAAGACGCCGTGTCTTCACAATATAATGTAGTCATTCTTTCCGAACCGCGCATGTAAGACGGCCTTTCAAGGGAGATCCCCCTTCCGGGATCTCCCTTTTTTGTCCCGTCAAGCCGTGTGGCCGGCTGTTTCGCCGCCGGTGGCCAGATATTCCGGCGTCAGGGACCAGTAACGCGCGGCAGAATCTTTGGTCAGTCCGCGCATATTCAGGTAACGGGTTTTCAACAAGTCGGTTCCGACATGGCCCATATCATGGCTTAACTGGTTCAGATCATGCCCGGCTTTCATGGAGTAGGATGCAAAAGAATGTCTTAGACAATCATGCGGCCAGGGATTTTCCGGAGAATAGCCGGCGCGGGTGCGGAGGGCAAACAGGCGCGTTTTCAGATCCCGCGGATTGATGACGGGATCATCCGGGCCCGCGTTGTGTGGCCGGCACGCCAGGATCCACGCCTTCAGCACGGGCTGAATGGTCACATGGCGGGCGCCGCCGGTCTTGGAATGTTTGGCCCGGACGGAAACAACGCCGTCCTCTAGGGAGATATCCGCCCATGTCAGCCGGGTAAGTTCCCAGGGACGGATGCCGGCAAAGGCCCCCAGGGCGACATACAAACGTAAATCCGTTGTGTCCTGGGCCGCCACGCGCCGCCGATAAACCGGCGCCGTCCTGTCTATCTCCTGGGGCGGCGAGCATGCCCGGAACAAGGCGGTCAACTGATCCGGGGTCAATGCCACTATTTCCGCTTCTTGCACGGGAAGCTTGTCTATGGGATCCACGGGATTTTTAATGATCCAGCCGCGCTTGATGGCAAAGTTAAACAGGGTGGCAAGCTCGCGCTTCAGGTTGTTCCAGCTGGTAGGGTGGCCGGCGTGGCATGTGTCCAGGGCATCCCGGATCATGGCCGGCGTAATGGCCGCGCATGGTCTGGCCACCAGATCCGGGCAAAGACGTTCCAGGCGCCCCAGGCGCGTTTTCCGGGACAGGACCGTCACGCGGCTGTTGTGCGCTTTAGCCGTGCTGGCCGTGCTGGCAAGTTCCCGGAGGGAGGGGGACATATCCGCGTCCGGCGGCGCCACCCCGCGCCCCAGTTCTACTAATGTTCCCAGCTTTGCCACCGAGCCCGCCCGCTTCACAAGCGCCGCGTAATGGGTGGCGGCCTCTAAAGGCGTCACCCCTATTTCTGACAGTATTTCATCAACCGCGTTCCACTTATAAGCATCAAGATCGATCGTTTTTCCGTTTACCGTTCCAAAACGTTTCAAATTGCGTATCTGTTCCGCAATATATCCTTCAGCCTCGCCTTTTGTGGCGAAATATTTTGAGGTCTGTTTCCCCGTGTGGGATATGCGTTCCGGGATGACAACCCGCCACGGTTTTCCAGGGCGGGAAGTGCAGGGGCGCGGCTTCCAATCGTCAACCAAGCTGTGCATAATTGTGCATGCTTTTTTGACCACATTATACCCTTTTTCACTATTTTCCAGCATGGAATGTAAACTATGCTCTAAAAGTAACAAGCCCCTTAAACCGTTGGATTTAAGGGGCTTTGAAGATGGTAGCAGGGAGGTGATTTGAACACCCGACCAAAGGCTTATGAGTCCTCTGCTCTACCACTGAGCTACCCTGCCGTTAAGTGGTTGATGCCGTAAGGCGGGGAGATATTTAGCCCGGATTGGAAAGAATGTCCAGATTTTTTTATGGTTCAGGAGCATTTTATCATGACAATCCGCCTTTCCCTCCGGGGAAATCATTACTGATGAATCATTTTTCCACTCAACCGTCTCATATGGCCCGCGTCCCGGACCATTTCCTGCATACCGACATTTACAACGCAGGGTATGATTATTCCTCCAGCCCCATGCCATTGACAGAGCGGGACAGGAAATAGAGACCCATAAAGATTTTCGGATCCACCACTTTTCCCTGCTCCATCTGCTCCATCAGCCAGTCATGCACCAGAGTAAGAGGAATGCGGTGCACAGTAATATTTTCGTGGGCCACACCGCCTCCTTCCGATATTCGATGCAGGCCTTCCGCCATATAGAAAGATACCATTTCCGTAGTCAATCCCGGAGAGGAAGGCCCCGCAAGAAGATACGTCCAGGAATCCGCCCGGTACCCGGTTTCCTCTTCCAGTTCACGCCGGGCGGACTGCAGCGAGCTTTCCTCCCCTTCATCCCCGGAAATACCCGCAGGCAGCCCTACGGTCCGGGCATGCAGGGGAACACGGTATTCTTCCACCAGAAGCAGTTCTCCTTCTTCCGTCACGGCCACGATCATAACAGCTCCGCTGGCATTCACCCGGCGCACGTATTCCCACCTTCCCTCTTTCAGGAGTTCCAGAAATTTCCCCCGGCAGAGAGACAGGCATGCTTCCTCTGGCTGTTCCATTTGTTCCATGATGCAGCCCACGTTAGGTTTCCGTCCGTCTGTTGTCAACCATGCGGAACGCCTCCCTTCTGCATCTTCCCGTGCAGTTCCAATCCGGTTCCTGTAAGTGGTTGATTTCCGGCGGCGTAATCATGTCCTTTTCGTCACCCAAGCCTGTAACAAAACCATAATATATTGACAATAAATAATTTATAAAATTACACAGAAAATATACTCAGGAGGACTAAATTATCGGAGGAAGCAAGAACAAAATATTTTTTCATGTGGAACCCCCGTGGAACGTAGGGCCGAGGAACGATGACTCGCGCTGTTTCAAAAAGATATTTTTTTCTCAGTCGCAAATCAGTAATTTGGCGCTCCCGTCAACCGGGGTGTTGAGCTGAAAGCGGATGAGTTCGCCTTCTCCACCCCGATGGACGCCACGAGCTGTCACGGCTGCGGATGAACCTGATCCGGTTCCATCCGCGGGCGGCCTCGTAGCGGGACGGAACGCCTTACGGCTATTTCTAACCAGCAACATCTTTTATTTCCAATAACAATGACGCCGCCATCAGAACTGTCAGCCACCTGGTCCAGAATCACGGGAGCCTTGCAAACAATCATGTCCCCGGAGGTTTATGGATTGTGGTTTCCCAAGTTTTCCCTGCTGGAGGATTCAGGGAAGGCGCTGACGCTGGTGTGCGACGATCCTATGGCCGCCCTCTGGGTGGAAAACAGCTATACGCCGGAGCTGAAGCAGGCCGCCATGCTGGCTCTGGGCACGGAACGCCAGATAAAGTTCATCTGCACGGATGAAGTGGCTTCCATGCCCGCTGCAGAAGGCCAGCCGCAAAAGGCTTCCTCCCGGGCCAAAACGCCGCAGACGGCGGATTCCCCGGCCGCACCGGCAAAAAAACAGCGCACACCGGCCGCCAGGGCATGCCTGAATGACTTATATACGTTCGATTCGTTTGTGGTTTATGAAGACAGCCGCTTTGCTTATCAGGCAGGGCTGTCCGCCGCACAGTCGGAACGGGCCCTGTTCAATCCGCTTTTCCTGTACGGAAAATCCGGCGTTGGCAAAACCCATCTGCTCCAGGCCATCGGCCATGAGGTGCTTCATCAGGATTCATCCACCAATGTGGTGTACGTCACGGGCGAACAGTTCGCCAATGAATTTATTGACGCTTCCCGGACCCAGAACGGACAAAGCTTCACCAAACTGCGCCGCAAGTACCGCAAGGCTGACGTCCTGCTGGTGGACGACGTGCAGTTTATTTCCGGCAAGGAAAAAACGGTGGAGGAATTTCTGCATACGTTTGACGAACTGTTCCATGCCCACAAAACCATCGTGATTTGCGCAGACGCCGCCGCATGCGATATTTCCAATCTGGATCCCCGGCTGGCGGCACGCCTGGAATCCGGACTTACGGTAGAATTGAACCTTCCGGACGACAACGCACGGCTGGAAATCCTGCGCAGCAAGCGCGACCGGGCTGGCATGAACGTATCCGACGAAATTCTGGAGTTTCTGGCCAGCCGCATCCAGAAGAGCGTGCGCCGTCTGGAAGGCGCACTGCTCCGTGTAGCCACCTTTACTTCCCTGTCCGGAGACATGCCTGACATCGCCAAAATTGAGCAGCTTCTACGCGACATCCTGCGGGAAGAAACAAGCCGCATCCTGACCGTGGATTCCATCCAGAAGCGCGTGGCGGATTTTTACGAACTCAAGGTCAGCGATCTGACCGGCAAGCGCCGCCCCAACAGCATCGCCTTTCCGCGCCAGATCGCCATGTACTTGAGCCGCCGCCTGACGGAACGCTCCCTGAAAGATATCGGCCAGGCATTCGGCGGCCGGGACCACGGCACCGTCATCCATGCGAATAAGCTGGTCGCCTCCCGTATGGAAGAAGATGTACGCGTGAGGGACATCGTCCAGAGGCTGGAAGAAGAGTTGAGGGATTGATTTCCTTATCTTCATTCCCTCCCGGCCAGACAGGAAAAGCATCGGTCCCGTTAGCCCCCATGGCTTTTCAGGCGGAAGAAGCGCTTCCGCGGCGCAGGGGAGAATAAGCTTGAGGCGAAAGCGGTTTGGATTAGAATCACCCTGTTCCCATTGATTCCATGATCCACGCCGACCAGCTTTCCAAAGAGTTTGGCCGCTTTCAAGCGGTAAAGAATGCCTCCTTCCAGATTGAAAAGGGGGAAATCGTAGGGTTCCTGGGGCCGAACGGCGCAGGCAAGACCACGACTTTGCGCATGCTGACCGGCTATCTGCCCCCCACTTCCGGCACAGCCACGATTGCGGGGTTTGACATTGTGAAAAATCCCCTGGAGGCTCGCAAACATCTGGGCTACCTGCCGGAACACGTGCCCCTTTACGACGACCAGCGCGTCACGGAATACCTGAAATTCCGCGCCAGGCTTAAAGGCATCTCTTCCAAGCAGATCTGGCCTGCCGTCTCCAAGGTTGTAAAACAATGCGGCCTGGATCCCGTGCGCCGCAAGATGATCCGCACCCTTTCCAAAGGCTACCGCCAGCGCGTAGGCCTGGCGGACGCCCTGCTGGGGGAACCGGACCTGCTGATCCTTGACGAACCTACCAACGGTCTCGACCCCAACCAGATACGCCAGATACGAGAGCTAATCAAAGGTCTGGCGGCCAACCACACCATTATTCTTTCCACCCACATTCTCAGTGAGGTGGAAATGATTTGCAACAAGGTCATCATCATTGACCAGGGAACTATCAAGGCGGCGGATACCCCCTCCAACCTGACGGCCAATCTCCGGGCCGCCGGCAAGATTACGCTGGAATTCCGGGGAGACCTGGCCCTGATTACGCAGAAACTGGAAAATCTGGAACATGTGAAGAAGGTCATCCATGAAGGAACGGACGCCGACGGCTGGCATACGCTGACCGTACGCGCGGAGGCCGGGACGGATACCCGTGAAAAGGCCGCGCGCCTCCTTGCGGAACAGGGATGCCCCCTGCGCCATATTTACCGCCACACCCCCACGCTGGAAGAAGTGTTCGTGGAAATGACCCGTAAAGATTAACTCCCATTTTCCATCCCCGCCCATCCACCACCTCCCATTTCCCTTTTCTCCCCATGTCTCCAGTACTTACCATTTTCAGAAAAGAACTCAGAAGCTACGTAATGACTCCGTACGGATGGGTTATCCTGGCTTTCGTCATGGCCCTTCAGAGCGTCTCCCTGTCCGGCACGCTGAAGGCTTTTCAACTGGCCCCGCAGAAGGAAGGCATCCTGTTCTTCATCCTGCATTCCCCCATGTTCTGGTTTTACTTCCTGTTCATCTTCCCACTGCTCACCATGCGCTCCCTGGCGGAGGAGGAAAAGACGGGAACGCTGGAATCCCTGCTTACCACGCCCATCAAGACATGGCAGGTGGTCCTGGGAAAATACTTCTCCGCGTACGCTTTTTACATCATCTTGTGGCTGCCCATGCTGCTATACCCCCTCCTGGCGGACTGGTCCAACCTGATTGTACAGTGGATTTACGGGTATGATGCGGGCATGGTTCTTCCCTACCGCCTTGCGGACTGGGCCGGGGCATACGCTATTCTGCTGCTGATCGGCGCCTGGTTCACGGCCATTGGCATTTTCGCCTCTTCCATGACGGGCAGCCAGATTATTTCCGGCATCATCACCATCGGCCTGCTGGTTCTGATTTTCTTCATGGGGCTGATTCCCGTGGTGTGGGGGGAATTTCCCGCAGCGGGAATTTTCCACTACATGTCCTGCTCGGAACATCTGGACCGCTTTTCCGCCGGGCTGGTTGACACGCGCCCCGTCATATTTTACCTGACCATGACGGTTCTGACGCTGGCCGTCACCATCCGCATCATTGACCACCGCCGCTGGAAACACTGATTCATTCTGCCTTCACCCTTTTTTATTTTTATCTATCTATGAGCGAAACACCAGACACCCCCGCCGCGGCCGCGGAAGCCTCCCAGCCCGCCTCCCGCAAGGTCAAACGCCCCTGGATGACCTGGATCAAGCTTTTCCTGCTGTTCCTTATCGTCGTATGCCTGAATTACGTGGGCTGCCACGAGTATTACCGCCGGGACCTGACGGAAGACCAGCGCTATGAAATATCCCGTCAGAGCATCAACATGCTCCAGTCCCCGGAAATCCAGAAGCGCAAACCCCCCGTCAAAATCACGTTCGCTTTCCTGCGCACCACGCAGAACTACACCCGCATGCGTTCTCTTCTTGAGGAATACGAACGTTATTCCAACGGCAAGGTGAAAGTGGAGTACGTGGATCCCCTCCGCCAGCCGAACAAGGCCCGTGAAATCTCCAATATCTACGGAATTGAATTCAAGAAGAACCTGGTCATCATTGATGCCCGGGAAGATACGGAAAAAGCACTCAAGACGTTTGAAGGCACCCAGGCGGACGCCGCCCACGTGCGCATCCTGCCCGGAGACGCCTTCGTAGTGTACGCCCCCGGGCCGGACGGCAAAAGCATGAAGGCGGTGGCGCTCCAGATTGAAGACATGATGACTGCCGGCATTTACGGAGCGGCCAACGGCGAACCTCGTAAAATCTATATCGCGGCGGACAAGAGCAACTTCAACGAAACCCTGAGCAACAACCAGGAGGAAAGCATTTTCACGACGCTGGGCAAAATCTGCCGTTCCGTCAACCTGCAGCTTGTGCCCATCCGCATGAGCGGTCTGGAAGAGATTCCGGAAGATGCCGCAGGATTCATGATTATCGGTTCCAGGTATGATCTGTCCCCGCAGGAGGCGGAAGTGCTCCAGCGGTACTGGGCGCGACCGAACGCCGCCATTCTGATCATGCTGGAACCCCAGAATGACACCCCCAAACAGCTTTACCGCTTTCTCCGCGAACAGGGGCTGCGGCCCCAGAATGACCGCGTGATGCTCCGCAACAGGAGCAACCGTTCCGTTTTTGAAATTAACTCCATTTTCGCCCCCTCCCTGAATTGCACCCGTGAATTCTGGAATTCCAGCACCGGACTGGAAGGGGAGAGCATCTCCCTCATTCTGGATTCCGACAACGCGGCCATGGAACAGAAGCGCATTACGCCGTATCCCCTTCTGGTGACTACGGAGGATTATTACGGAGAAACCAAATACAACCAGTTCCCAGCCAAGTTCGACGCAAGGGAAGACAATCCGGGGCCTCTGATGATCGGCGCGGCCCTTATCCGGGGGAATGCCGGAGACGTGAACCAGAACAAGACTACCGGACGCCTGGTTCTGCTTGGCAATACGGACCTGCTTCAGCCCCGGCAAATCAAACCGGAGCAGAGGGATTTCATGCGCACGCTGATCGGCTGGATGACGGACCGTGAAGAATTGCGCGGCCTCGGTTCTCGCCATGACCTGACCGTCAAGCTGAATCTGGACCGCAACGCCCTGGGCGTTTTGGAACTCCTGACGAATATCGGCCTTCCCCTGCTGGCGCTGCTGATCGCCCTGATTATCTGGAACACGCGCCGTCATTAACCCCATCCACGCCCATTACCGGAAGCACATGCGCACATTCCGCTTTATCCTTCTCATCCTCATCACCCTCGCTTCTGTCGGCGCGGCGGTGCTCCTCACCATTGACGGCAACCTGTCCCGCATCATCGGGCGCACCGCCTTCAGTTCCGGAGAACGGCTTTTCCCATACACCCGGGAAGAAATGAACGAGGTTTCCTGGATGCGCATCAATTGCGTGGGGGATGTCGCGGAATTCCGCCGTAAGCCCAACGGCGTCTGGTGGTGCGAAAAACCCTGGAACGACCGTATGGACCCTCGCGCGGCGGCGGCCATTCTCCAGTACACGTATTCCACCAGCATTGTGGACGCGCTGCCTCTGCACAAAATTGATTCCGCTTCCCTGAAGGAATTCGGCGTAAAGACCACCCCCGTTACCATCACTCTCAAGGAAATGAGCGACGACGGAAAGCGTTCCTCCACCGTAGCGCGCTATACGCTGGGTTCCCCGGCGCCCTGGCTGGTGGACGATCCGGAGAACAAGACCACGGATGACACCACCTATATGCAGACGGATTTCTACGGACGGGACACCCGCATTCTGGTGGGCACCGGCAACATCCTTCCTCTGTTCAAATCCGGTATCCGCCAGCTTCGGGACCATCGTCCCCTGCTCCTGCATCCGGCCATGCCCGCCTCCATTGAAATCAACAACCGGGGCCAGCGCATCGCCCTGAAACGCGAGACTCCCGGCTCTCCCTGGAAAATCACGTATCCCCTTTCTCTGGATACGGATCCGGCCATGATGGATGTGCTGCTGGGCACGCTCCAAAAGCTGACCGCCGTTCGCGTGTACAACCCGGAGGAAACAAGCGTACCGGACATGACGGATGATCAGATCACCTCCGTTTCCATCAGGAATTTCACAGGCCGTCTTTCAGAAGACGGCAAATCCCTGCAAATGGAGGAACAGCCCGTCACGCTCCGGATTTACCCCCCCTCCGACAACGGAAGCCTGTCCGAACTGGTCAAGGCCACCGTTTCCGACCGCAAGGCCGTCTTTGAACTGGCTCAAACGACGGAAACCAACAAGGAAATTCCCGGCGTACGCAATATTCCGCTGGATCTGGGCCTTTTGCGTTCCAAGCAATTGACGGACATCGGGGATTACAAAATTACCGGCCTTTCCATCCGCAAGAGCTTTCAGGATTACCCCACCATCGCCCGCTTCATTCAGGGGGATGAGAAAAAAGGCATCAAGCCCACCTGGCTGTACACGGCAGAGGGCGCCCGTTACCAGGAAGCGAATCCGGAACATCTCATTTCCCTGCTGAAAACAGTTAAACAGGGGAAAGTGGCCGGATTCGCCTCGGACAAGGCTACGGATCTTTCCGTATACGGGCTGGATAATCCCAGAATGACGCTCACCATGTCCCTTCTGCCCAAGCCCGGTGAAGAGTCCCGCCCCCCCGTGACGGTATTTTTCTCCAAGGGGGCGGACGGTTCCTGGTATGCCCTCCAGGCCGGAAAACCCACCGTTGCCATACTGGACAACGCCTACATGAAGGATTTGCTGACGGATGCACTGGCCTGGAAAAAAAAGAGGCTCTTCTCCTTCAGCAGGTTTGACCTCAGAGAAATGCACCTGGAACGCATCGGTTCCGGAGGCCCCCTGGTCCTGAAATTCGACCGTCTGGACGATTCCTGGACGGCCTCCAAAGACGGAAAGGATGAAACCCTGAATATCAACCCGAACCGCGCCAACCGCTATCTGGACGAACTGGAAAAAATGGAGGTGAGCGCCTGGCTTCCCTATACGGACGCCACAGCGCATGAAGCCCTGAAAAATCCCGTTTTCCGCCTGAAACTCATCCTCCAGTCTTACAAGGAGGCGCCCCCCGTGCCAACCAAATCCGGGACCGGCGACATTACCTTTGCCCCGGAACCGGAAACGGAGGACAAAGTCATCACGCTGGAAATCGCCCCGGCGGGGGAGGCCGGATACAGCAGATTTTATTACGGCAGAGTAAATACAACCCCGAATTATTTTATCCTGAACATGGACGCCGTGCGTTTGCTCGGCGCCAGCCTTTCGGAAGATAACTAACCATTCCTCCCGCATGAGCAAGATTGAGCTGCACACCGCCATCTCCTTTCTGGACGGAATCCTTTCCGTGGACTCCATTCCGGACGCCCCCCGCGCCCTGAACGGCCTTCAACTGGAAAACGGAGGCTCCGTTTCCAAGGTGGCCGCCGCCGTGGACGGCTCAGAAAAGGCCATTCATGCTGCCCTGGAAACAGGGGCGGACCTGCTCCTTCTTCACCACGGCATTTTCTGGCAGCCCATGCAGCCCATTACCGGCATCGCCTACCGGAAGCTGAAAGCCGCCATGGACGGGAACCTGGCGATTTACGCCGCCCACCTTCCTCTGGACGTCCACCCCGCATACGGCAACAATGCCCTGCTGGCGAAGGCCTGCGGCCTCCGGCCATGTTCCCATGATGGGCTGGACTACCACGGCGTTTCCCTCGGTACGCACGGAGAATTTTCAGGTACATGCGCGGAATTGGAGCAAAAACTGGAAACCGTCCTCGGCGCGCCCGTGCAGGCCTTCTGGAAAGATTCCCCGGAGGCTCCGGCCGGAGATGTCTTCATCTGTACCGGAGGCGCGGGAGATGATCTTGCCCAGGCAGCGGCCCTCGGCTGCCGCACCTACGTGACCGGGGAAGGCTCCCACTGGAACATCCCCCTGGCCCAGGAACTGGGAGTCAATCTGGTCTTCGGCGGCCACTACTTTACGGAGACGTTCGGCGTAAAGGCCCTGGGGCTTCTTCTCAAGGATGTTTACGGGCTGGACTACACTTTTATTGACCTGCCGCCCTCCGCCTACAGCCATTGACCAAACTCCACGGAACATGAATCTGACTACGGACGACGCCGACGGGAAAATCCGCCTGGACCAATACCTTGCCGCCCACCTTCCGGAGCTTTCCCGCTCCAGGATTCAGAACCTGATCAAAAGCGGGGACGTGTTGGTCAACGGCTCTCCCGCCAAGCCTAAAAACCCCGTCTCCCGCGGTGATTCCATCACCGTCCGCATTCCGGAGCCGGAACCGGCGGAAGCCCAGCCTCAGGATATCCCCCTGGACATCCTGTATGAAGATGAAGACGTGGTCGTCATCAACAAGGAAAGCGGCATGGTCGTGCATCCCGCGGCCGGTAACCCGGACGGCACCATCGTAAACGCCCTGCTCCACCACTGCGGGGACCTCTCCGGCATCGGCGGAGTGGAACGCCCAGGCATCGTCCACCGCCTGGACAAGGACACCTCCGGCTGCCTGGTCATCGCAAAAAATGACGCCGCCCATCAATCCCTGACGGCGCAGTTCGCGGCCCGAAGCACGGAAAAGCGTTATCTGGCCGTCGTCCAGGGCATTCCTTCCCAAAGTTCCGGCACGGTCTTCACCCATATCGGCCGCCATCCCGTCAATCGCCTGAAAATGGCAGTAGTCAATCCCGGTTCCGGGAAAGCCGCCATTACGGACTACGATTTGCTCTGCGCGGACCCGTCCACGGACTCCTCCCTGGTTCTGTGCACGTTGCACACGGGCAGAACCCACCAGATACGCGTGCACATGCTCCATCTGGGCCATCCGCTCATCGGGGACCCCATTTACGCCAAACCCGCCCGGCAAAAGGCAAAACCCGGCAGGCTCATGCTCCACGCGTGGCGGCTGGGCTTCGACCACCCGCGCACGGGAAAGCGCATGGATTTCGAAGCGCCCGTCCCGCCGGAATACACGCCGTGGCTCCAGCTCTTCCCCAACGGGCTTTACGGGGCCATCCCGGAGCCGCGCCCGGTACAGGAAGACGGAGGACGGAACTAAACCTCCCCGCCATTTCCCGGCAGCGGAAGCCGCTTCAACGGACAGAATACGGGAAAGCGCCATATTCAAATCCCAGAGCCGGCCCGGCCTTCGTCAGCAATCCGCCGTCATCCGGCGCCCCCATCCTTGCGGACAAAGATGCGGCAATAGACCCGTCGTTCACCTTCTTACGCCCCCTTTCCGGCAGGAGCGTCTACGGTCACAGTCAGCCGGGAACAATATTCTTTTCATCAATCAAGGAGAAATGAACCTGCCCGGCATCTTCCGCGCATGCAAGAAGAATCCGCGGCGGAGACCTCCCCTTTAATCTTGATTTGCCCCCCCGGAACCGCTACCTTGACACGGCTTTAACCACACAGCTTTCACAGAGACATGGAGACCACGCACCACGGGGAGGACGCCTCTCCGGACAATCCCCCCAGGCAGCAAAAAAGCGGAAACACGGATGAACAGACCATCGCCCTGACAAAGGCGCGCCTGGCTATTGACGAGGTGGACGCCCGGATTGTAGAGCTGTTAAAAAAACGCGCCGAATGGGTGCATGAAGTCGGCCGCATTAAAAAGGAAAAAAATTCCCCCATCTTCGTTCCCGAACGGGAAACGGTCCTGCTCAACAAACTGAACCGCCTGAATGCGGGCGTGCTGCCGGAAGCCTCCCTCCAGGCTATTTACCGTGAAATCATCTCCTGCTCCTTCTTCCTGGAAGGCGGCTTGACCATTGCTTACCTGGGCCCCAAAGGGACCTGGAGCCATCAGGCGGCTCTCAAGCAGTTCGGAAAAAGCTGCGAACTCATTCCGTGCCAGAGCTTCAAGGACGTGTTTGACATGGTGGACCGGGGAAAGGCCCAGTACGGCGTAGTTCCCGTGGAAAATTCTTCGGAAGGCTCCGTCACCGCCGTGATGGATCTTTTCGTCACCTCACCCCTCAAAATCTGCGCCCAGATCAATCTGAACATCCGCAACAGCCTGATGGCGGATATTCCGCGGGAACACATCCGCATCCTGTATTCCCACCCCCAGGTCCTCGGCCAGACGAGGAACTGGATCCAGCGGCACTTCCCGAACGCGGAACTCGTGGAAACGTCCTCCACTACGAAAGCCAGCATTCTTGCCAAGGAGAACGCCGCCATGGGCGCGGCGTCCCTAGGCTGCCCGCTGGCCGCGGAATTGTTCGGCCTGAACATCTTGGAAGAAGACGTTCAGGACCAGTCCTGCAACACCACCCGTTTTGCCGTCATCGGACGCCAGGAAACGCAGCCCAGCGGCAGGGACCGCACCTCCCTGCTCATCCGCATCCAGCACAAGCCCGGCACCCTGGCGGAAGTGGTCAACTGCTTCCAGCGGCACAACAATAACCTGATACGCATTGAATCCCGCCCGTCCAAAGTCATCAACTGGGAATACGTCTTCTACATAGACGCCGCCGGCCACATTCAGGAATCCCCCCTCCGGGAAACCCTTCCGGAGCTGGAACAGCACTGTTCCATGCTGAAAATTCTGGGCAGCTACGCGGATACGGACGTCATTTAAGCCGGTTCAGCTTTCCCCCCAGCCTCACACCATCCTGAACAACCATGAACATAGCCACGATTGCCGCCCTAGCCGTCACTCTGGGGCTTCCCGCCCCAGCCCAGCAGTCCGTCACTAAAATCATTACGGAAAACGGGCAGCCCTCTCTGGCCCTGGACGAACAGTTCGCGGCCCGGCTGCGCGGCGGTGGAACAAAGCAGAACTTCCCGGCCACCGTTCCCGCGGAATTTTCGGCAGCCGCGCCCGGACTCCCCCTCCCCGCGGATGCCAACCATGCCGCAGTCAGAGAAACGGCGGAGGAACGTAACCGGCGCATGGAATGGTGGAGGGACGCCAAATTCGGCATGTTCATCCACTACGGCCTGTATTCCGGACTGGCCGGGGAATGGAAAGGCAGGCCCGGAGGTTCCGAATGGATTCAAAAAAACGTGGAAGTGGATACGGACACCTACGCCGCGGAAGCCCTGCCCCTGTTCAAGCCCAGGGAAGGACTGACGGAAGAATGGGCCCAGCTCGCCCGGGATGCGGGGTGTCAATATATAGTGCTCACCAGCAAGCACCATGAAGGCTTCGGCCTGTTTGACAGCGCCTTGACGGATTACGACGCCAAAAGCGCCGTGAACAGGGACATCATTCGCGAATATGTGGACTCCTGCCGCAGGCGCGGCCTGAAAGTGGGCCTCTACCACTCCGTCATTGACTGGCACCACCCGTCTTATGACAACACCATCTGCCCGGATCTCTGCTACCCTGCGGGGCAGGCGGCCATGCTTAACAGGAAAAACATTCCCCGCGACCACGCCGCCTACCAGAAATACCTGCACGCCCAGGTCCGGGAGCTGATGACCCGTTACGCGCCCATCGATATCATGTGGTGGGACTACTCCCAGGGGGCCATGGAGGGGGCCAAAGGCTGGAAAGCGCCGGAACTGATGGACATGGTGCGCTCCATCAATCCCGGCGTCATCATGAACAACCGCCTGTACGCCTATTCCGGCCTGAACAAGGACCAGGCCGGAACGCTGGACCTGCGCTGCGGGGACTATATTACTCCGGAACGCTTCATCCCCCGGCGCGGATATCCCGGCGTGGACTGGGAATCCTGCATGACGGTGAGCGACAAATGGGGCTACAACCGCTACGACACCAACATCAAGTCCCCGGAAACCATCATTGAAAAACTGGTGGAATGCGTTACCAAGGGAGGCAATCTTCTGTTGAACGTCAATCCCATGGCAGACGGCACCATTCCGGAAAAAGTGGCCGCCACCATGCGCGGCGTAGGCCGGTGGCTCAACATCAACGGTGAAGCCGTGTACGGCACACGGGCATTCATTCAACTGGACCAGCCGGCCTCCATCAATCGGCAGGGGGATATCTTCGTCTTCCTGATTCCGCCGCCGGACAAGGGAGCGGCCCAGCCGCCCAGCGAAGGAACCATGAAAGAACTGACGGCGGGCGCGGAACACGCCCGCATGCAGCCGCTGGACGCCACCGGTTATGAAGATGATGAGGGAACGGCCATCACCCTGCCCGCCGGCTATTCCAAAGCATTGCTTTTGGGGGACAACACCGTCCTTCCCGTCGTCAACGGAACGGTTCTGTTCAAGGCTCATGAACATTCCAAAACACCCTGTTCCGTCATCAAACTGAGCAAATAGCCATTGTTCCCACTCATTTGTCCTATGGAGGAAGACCTTTTTTCCCTGGCAGCCGGCAAACAGCCTTCACAGCAGGCAACGAATGAAACGGCATCCCGGGCTGGGGAGGCGCGGGAAAACGCCGGCGCCGGCCACCCCGGAAACGCGGAGGAAACCGCTCCCCGCCGCATAGACTACCTGCGTGCCGAACTGCGCCGCCACAACCGTCTGTATTACGAACAGGCGGAACCGGAGATTTCCGACGCGGAATATGACGCCCTGTTCCTGGAGCTGGAAAAACTGGAAGAAGCCCACCCCGAACTGGCGGATCCGGACTCCCCCACGCGCCGCGTAGGCGGCGCCCCCCTCCAGGGCTTCAACCAGATCAGGCATGCGGTGCCCATGTTGTCCATTGACGACATTTTTGAGCAACGGGACGCCCCCGTGCCGGATGAAGAACTGGCGGAATTCTACCATAAGCTGGCCAGGGCGCTGCAAACGGAGAAAGTTCCCGTCTCCGTGGAACCCAAGATTGACGGAGTGGCCCTTTCCATCATGTACCGCGGCGGGAAGCTGGCTTACGCGGCCACGCGCGGAGACGGAGACGTTGGGGACGACGTAACGGCCAACGTACGCACCATCCGCAGCGTCCCCCTCACTCTCCCTCCCGGCGCGCCGCCCGTGCTGGAAGTGCGCGGGGAAGTCTTCATGCCCAATGAAGCCTTCGCCAAACTGAACGAAGAACGGGACGCCGACGGGCTCCCCGCCTTCGCCAACCCGCGCAACGCCACCGCCGGAACCCTCAAGCAGCTGGACCCCCGGCAGGTGGCCGCCCGTCCGCTGGCCTTCCTGGCCCATGGACTGGGCGCGTATGAAGGCCCGGAACTCAGGGACGCAAAAGGCTTCTGGGACATGCTCCGCCATTGCGGCATCCCCTGCAATGAACCGGTGTATTACACGGACAGCCTGGAATCCACCCGCCAGGCCGTGCGGGATATTGACAGCCTCCGCCATACGCTCCCCTACGGCACGGACGGAGCCGTTATTAAAATCAGTTCCATGGCTACGCGGGAAGCGCTGGGCACTACGGCGCGCGCGCCCCGCTGGGCGGCGGCGTATAAATTCCCCCCGGAACAGAAGGAAACCACCCTGCTGAATATTATCGTGCAGGTAGGACGCACCGGGGTGCTGACGCCTGTGGCGGAATTGCAGCCTGTGCTTCTGTCCGGTTCTACGGTAGCGCGGGCCACCCTCCACAACCAGGATGAAATTGACCGGAAGGACGTCCGCATCGGAGATACGGTGCTGGTGGAAAAGGCGGGGGAAATCATCCCCGCCGTTCTGAAAGTGAACCTCTCCAAACGCCCGGCGGACGCCAGGCCCTACAGCATTCTGGAAGCCACGCAGGGTCTGTGCCCCGCCTGCGGCAATCCCATCATGAAGGAAGAAGGGAAAGTAGCCTGGCGCTGCACCAACTTCACCTGCCCCGCGCAGGCCGTGACGGGCATCACCCACTTCTGTTCCCGTTCCGCTCTGGATGTGGAGAGCATCGGCTCTTCCGTGGCGGAAGCGCTGAGAAGCTCCGGTCTGGCATCCTCTGCGCTGGACCTTTTCTCCCTGACTACGGACCAGCTCGCCAACCTGAACCTGGGCACGCCGGAGGAACCGCGCCGCTATGGGGAAAAAAATGCCCGGAAAGCGCTGGACGCCCTGCAAAACGCGCGAGGGCTTCCGCTGGAACGCTGGCTCATCGCCTTCGGCATTCCTCTGGTGGGGGAAGTTGTCGCCAAGGCGCTGGCGGACACGCATCCCGACCTGAAGCATGTGGCGGATTCTCCCTACCTCCGGGACATCGTCCGCCTGGATGAACTGATGGAAAAGGCCGCCAAAACCAACCCCAACACCCGCGGCAACAAAAAGGCGGTGAAGGAAGGCGCGCTTTCTGCAGAAGCGGTACAGGAACGCCACCAGGAACTGATGGAGGAAATCGACCGCCTGACCGCGCCCTATCTGGCAACGGGCTACCTGCGTAAAAACACGGCCAAATTCAGCTATGGCTCCGAAATAGGCGTGGCGGCGGCCAAATCCCTCCAAAGCTTTTTCGCCTCCGCAGCAGGGAATCACACCATGGACGTCCTGAACGGATTGGGCATCAATCCCCAGTCCCAGTCCTACCGGGCCAACTTTCTGGAAATCCCGGCGGGATCCCTGTCCGGAAAAACCTTCGTCATTACGGGAACGCTCAGCCATCCGCGGGACTACTTTGAACAGCTTATCGCCTCCCACGGAGGAAAAGCTACCGGGGCCATCTCCAAATCCACATCCTTCCTCCTGGCAGGCAGCGGAGGAGGCTCCAAGCGGGACAAGGCCCTCAAGCTGGGCGTGCCCGTCATTTCCGAGGAAGACTTCTACAAAATGATTGGAAATTAATTGCCGCAAAACAGCGGGAACGGAAAGCAGAAACTGAAACGCGCGCATCATGCGTCCGGCTGCCTGTATCTTCGTATTCCCTTCTCTTTTTTCCGTACGCCTTTTTCCGGAAATTTCATTCCTGAATCCAGCAAAAAAGCTTGCTACGGGCAGACATCTGTCCCCTAATAAACCGCGTATGCTGAACCTGCCCAATGCCATTACCCTGACGCGTATTGCCCTGGTAGTCGTCTTTACGGCAGCAGTCAGCGTCGCGGACCAGTATTCCTGGGGATACCTGGCCGCCCTGGTCACGTTCATTCTGGCTGCCTGCACGGACTGGCTGGACGGCTACCTGGCCCGCCGCCTGAACCAGGTCACTACCTTCGGCAAGCTGATTGATCCTCTGGCGGATAAAATAGCCGTCTCCGCCGCCTTCATTTACCTGACGGGGGAAGGGCTCTGCCCCGCCTGGATTACCATTCTCATCATCAGCAGGGAATTCCTGGTCACCGGACTGCGCCAGATTGCGCAGGATCATGGCGTCATCATCCCTGCGGGAACGTCCGGCAAATGGAAAACCGCATTCCAGCTGGCCTTCTGCATCGCCTGCCTGCTGGCCCTGACATGGACGCATACGCCGGAATACCTGCCCTCCATCGCGGACCGGCTGGCCGCGCTCTGCCTGTGGCACGGTTCCGGCGCATCCAACTTGCTGTACCAGGTTACGCTGTGGGGCTCCGTCATCCTGACCGTTTATTCCGGAGCCGTTTACTGCGCGGGCGCCCGCAAATTCCTGAAATAGGAGGGCATACGTCCTTTACCACCCTTTGTTCATTTCTTCCTCAATATCCCTCCGGGATAACACCCGGGAACATTCCTCCCACTGGTCCGCTTCCGGATCCAGGCGGTCATCATACGTCAGCGTGAAAGCGTTCCGCGCCTCGTCACGTTCGTGAACGTATTTATCCAGCCGCTCCTGAAGGGATTCCTGCTCATCTATCCACGCGTCATCAATCGTCTCCGGCAAAGACCCGAACAAATCGTAAATATTCTTCATGCGTTCGGACAAAACGGAATAAATACGTTCATCCAGCGTTCCCCGGTAAACCAGATTGAGCATATCCACGCACTCCCTGCTCTGCCCGAACCGCTTGATGCGCCCCAGCCGCTGCTCCATGCGGGACGGATTCCACGGCAAATCGCAATTAATCAGCGTTCCCAGAGTCTGGAGGTTCAACCCTTCACAGGCGGCGTCCGTAGCTACCACGACGCGGATTTCCCGGTTCTTCACGGCGCGCTTAATCGGTTCCCGCTCTTCCGCGGCGGAAGAATGGCCCAGGAACAGGCGGCTGCGCCCCACCCCGGCGTACAGGGCTACCGGCTCATCGCCCAATTCCGCCGCCAGCCAGCCGGCTACATGGGCGGCGGTATCATAATACTGGCTGAAAATGATGCAGCCATGTTCCAGCCAGTTTTTTCCGTCCGTTCGGAACTCCGTCAGGAACCACCTGATTGTCTCCAGTTTTTTATCCCGGGCGCTTTCCTGCTCCAGCAGGCGGCTCACTGTTTTCAGGCAGGCTTCTTCCGCCGGGGAAAGATTGCTTAAAAAACTTTCCCGCATTTCCTCTTCGTCATCCTCCCCTTCCGCCCAATCCTCTTCCATGGAGCCGCGGCCCAGCAATTTTTCCGCAGTAGAACGCCCGGCCTCGTAGCTGGAACAGATGCGCTTCAACAGCAGTGATTTCATAAATCCCGCGGACGGCGTGCGCGCCGCCAGCAGACGGCAAAATTCCTCTGCGGCCGCATAAGCTTCGTCAAAGGAAGGCTGGGTCGGCAAGGCCAGCCCATTGAAATGATACCCGTATTTCCTCCCGGCGTCAGCGTCCGTTCCCAGCGGATGCAGGCGCACCCCCACCCGAACCAGCAGCCCCTTCTCTTCCAGCATGGAACGTTTGCGCAACACGGTGCACCTCAACACGGGATTGTGGAATTTGAACCAATCCCTCCCGGCGCAGGCGTCCAGGGCGGAACGGAACTCATAAGCCCCGGCCAGATCCCTGTACAGCGCGCGGGAGACAAAACACCCGTCATCCTCTCCGGCGGCATCTCTCAAGTCATCCAGGGCAGGATCCTCAAAACGGGGCGGCATGGGATTGCACAGCCATTGCCACCGTTCCTCCTCCCTCATGCCGTCAGCGCCCGCCTCTCCCGTCACCAGCGGCAGGGCGCGCTCCATATCGCGCCATGGGGACAGGGCATCCCCCAGCACATGGGGGGCATCCCCGCCCAGGGTCTCCAGCAAATCCCACAGTTCCCGCACCTGGGTCTGGATCGGCGTGGCGGTGCCCAGAATCATGTGCCGGGTTCTGCGCCCCGCGCGCTCCATGAAGCGCAGCAGGTTGTTTTTCTTTCTGCGCTGTTCCGTCCCCTGCGCCCGGGCCCGGTGCGCCTCATCCAGAATCACCAGGCCGTACACCCCGTTCAGCAACACCTCGCTCTCACGGGTAAACTTTTTCGTCCCCGCGTCATACTGGTGCATGATAATCCCGGTGGACACAATGCCGATGCGGCACGGGCAGCGGCCGATGCTCTTCAGATCCTTCCGGGGGGATAACATGCGGCCGTCCACGCTCACCCACGCTTTTTCCACGGAAGACCACACGGCGGAGGGCACGCCCAGCCTGTCCTTCATTTCCACCTGCCATTGAAACGTCAGCGTAGAGGGGGAAAGAATCAGCACGGGGCCGTCCCCCAGCAGGGCGCTGACCACGGCGCTCCCCGCCATGGAGAGGGTTTTGCCCACGCCCACTTCATCCGCCAGCAGCAGGCGGGCCTTGCCGAACCTGCGGCGGTCCTGCAAAAAACGGACCACGAATGCCCTTTGCCAGGGCTGGAGCTGTTCGCCGCCGCGGTAGATCGGCGCCTCCGCCAGGGCGGCCCGCGGCATGGACTCCGGCGTCCGTCTTGCCTCCGCCAGGGGAATTTCCTCCCGCCGCGCCAGACGGAACACCTCCTGCCTGATCGCCTCCGGCAAAGGCACGGCCGTGTTCCACAGGGCAAAAAACTCCCGTTCCACCCAGACCGCGCTCTCCTCTCCGTCATCAGACCACAGCAGTTCATAATTCCTCTTCCAGCCGTTCAGGCTTTCATTGACGGAACCCACAAAAGCGCGGCGGGGCCGCCCGGATTCCGGAGAGTAGGAGATGCAGCCCGCCTTGCCGTGCAGGAACATTTTTTCTCCAGGAACCAGCCGTATTTCCAAGTTCCCCTGCTCCAGCATCCGCGCCAGCCGGCGGTACTGCTCCCGGCGCAGCAGGGAGGCCATGCCGGGGTCTTCCTCATTCCAGCGGGCTTTCAGCTCCGCCTCTCCCCCCGCCGCCATCAGATCCGCCGCGTCCAGGTCGGAATTGCACAGTATTTTCACCTCCGGCACGGCTTCCAGCGCTTCTCCGGCCACCTCAAAAACGGAACTGCGGAAATACCCGGCAATGCGCAGGTAGCGGCGGGCGCCCTTCAGCGCCTCCGCCAGAAAATCCCCGTGCAAATCCGCCGTGCGGGAACTGTAGCGTTGCAGGCTCATCGCTTTCCGTCAGTTTTTCCCTCCCCCGTCAGGCCCGGTGCGCGCGCAGCGCCTCCGCCAGCACGCGGGCGCATTCCGCCTCCTTTTGCGGGGTAAACGCGCCTTTGTCCGCCCTGCCGCCGCGCGTCCGCGCCAGGAACTCCGCCATGCCCGCCAGCGTCTCCCGCAGCAGGGCGTAACGGCCGCGGCAGTCTTCCGCCAGCGCCGCCAGAACCTGTTCCGCCTCTTCCCCCTGCCGCAGCAGGCGCATGGCGTTCAACAGGGCGCGCAGGGGGGAGCCGCCCCATTCATCCTCCGGGTCGCGGTCACCGCTACCCAGTTCATCTGACAGCTTCAGGCGGGCGTTATTGGCGCGGGATTCCGCGCTCATCAGGCGTTCATGGCCCGCCACGCGCAGCGCGCGCGCCATGTTGGTGTACATGTCCAGCTTTTGGGAGCCTTCCCGTTCCAGGGCGGCCGTCTTCAGGTAAAAGCGCTCCGCGGCGTTCAGCATGTTCCAGCCGCGTTCCAGCGCGGCTGGCAGCCCGGCAGGGCGCAGCAATTCCTCCGCCACATCCTGCGCGTAGCGGATCAACGCATCCACCATGGCCACCGCGCGGACGCCGGGCGCTTCCGCCTCACGCCGCATCTCCACGCCGTCAATGACGTCACAGCCCGTCAGCACGCGCATGGCTGCCGTATAAGCCGCCATCTGGAAATCCACCGGCTGGTACAGGCCGCCGCTTTCCTCCCCCGCCAGGCGGCTGTTCTGCCCGTTCATGCGCTCCACCTGGGCGCGCACTTCTTCCTGCAGCTCATATTCCAGCTCATCCCGCCAGGCCCGATGTTCCCCGGCGGCGCGCCGCAGCGTCAGCAGCACCGTCCCCGTCACGTTCGCCCCGGTGCGCAAGGCGCAGTCCGTCTCCGTCACCACATACCAGGAGGCGGTCACCCGCAGCCCCGCCGCCCAGATGATCCAGGCCAGTTCCCCCCACAGCTCTCCGCTCTTGTGCGTGAACATCAGCGTGATGGAACCGCCGGAACTCATGTGTTCCGCCAGCCGGCGGAACGCCCGGACCATCCCTTTCCGGAACCCTTCTCCCGTTCCTTTCACCGCCAGCGCGCGGCGGGAATCCCAGACCCAGCCCCGGAATTCCTCCGGCGGGTTCCGCCGCATCCACGCGATGAAGAATTCATAAATTTCCTCATAATTCACGGCATCCCCGTAGGGCGGATCCGTGACGCAGAAATCATATTCCTCCTCCCACTGTTCCGCGGGGCGGTTGAGCACCTCCGCCGCAACCCCCTCCGGCAGCGGACAGGGGCTCATTCTCCCCTCCACCACATTTCCCAGATACGCGCTTCCCCGGCAGCCGTAATTGTTCTGCGTGTTCAGCGCCTGGTTGTAAAAAACATTTTGAACAATACCACCACCACCCGCCGCCGATGCCTTATTCCAAACGCTTAAACGGGCATTCCAGTTCAACGCGTTCATCACGAAGGGAGCCGTCTCCGCCGTCATATGCCGCCGCAGGATGGCCCCCGCAAGCAACTGGCGCGGATTAAACAAATGCCGCCAGTGCGTCCAGCCGCGTTCACGCATCGGTTGATTTGTATTATATCCAGCCTCAATCTTCATGTCCGGCAGCAGGCCTGCCGCCTCCCAGTCCGCCAGATGGGCGCGGACGTACTCCGTCACCCGGCGTTCCCGTTCCAGATCCGCCTCCGTCACGGCCCGGAATTGGGATTCCGCCCGTCCGGCTTCCTCCGTCTCCCGGATCCACTGCACGCAGTAGAGCCGCTCCTGCAGGATGTCCTCCGGGCGGGGGACGATGTCCTCCTTTTCCCACGGGCGCAGGCGGTTGCGGTTGTTCCCCTGTTCATCCCTGTAATCCCCGCGGATGGTGCTCATCCGGGTGCGGTACGCGGTAATTCCGTCCGGGGAATGAACCAGCGTTCCGTTCCCCGCCCTGGGCAGGGTGCCCTGCGCCTCCGCCCGTT
The DNA here is from genome assembly GCF_001917295.1 of Akkermansia sp. 54_46. Classification (NCBI taxonomy): domain Bacteria; kingdom Pseudomonadati; phylum Verrucomicrobiota; class Verrucomicrobiia; order Verrucomicrobiales; family Akkermansiaceae; genus Akkermansia; species Akkermansia sp. 54_46. The sequence continues at coordinate 31,723 of NZ_MNUD01000023.1, read as the reverse complement.
TCTTCTCCTCCGGCCATCGGGCCGCGTCCACGTACTCAATGGAAATGTCATACCGCTTGCGGACGGGGTCCGGAACCAGCCGCGCCACCACCCGGCGCCCCTCGCTGATCACCAGCGTGGGCAGCACGGGCACCATCCAGCCGGACTGGGGGCAGCGCACCTCCAGGCAATACAGGTAGGCCCGGCCGCGCCAGCCGCGGCCGTCCCGCTCCACGCCCAGGGCGTCCATCTCCCGCGCCAGCGCGCGCGCCAGCTCACGGCGCGCCTTCTCCTGCCGCGCGGCGTCCGCCTCGGAGCAGCCCGCCACATGAAAAGCGCCCCAGCTCAGCAGGCAGGCCACGGGGTTCAGGTCCGCCGCGCGCGCGTCACAGCCCAGCCGCGCCGCCTCAAAGGGGATCTGCCCGCTGCCGCTGAAGGGATCCGCCATGCGGGGGCGGCGGCCATAGCGCGCCACGCCCAGCTGCTCCACCAGCTCCGGGAAGGAGCGTGCCTCCGTCCCCAGGCGGGCGTTCACCTCATCCCAGACGCCCTCCCAGAACCCCTCCCCCATTTCCTCCGGCCGTTTGGCCTCCCGTACCAGATCCGCGTAGCTGAGTTCCCCGCGCCGGTAACGCTCCGCCATTTCCGCCGCCTGAGGCGCGCGGGAACGGGGCAGCGCGGCCCGCAGGCGCGCCTGCAGCGCCTGCGGGTCCATCCCCATCAGGCGCTCAAACAGGCGCAGGTCCCCCACATCGTCCCCTGTGGCGGGCAGCAGCGTCCCCAGCACGCATGCCTTGTTCAGGATGAGCGGCTTGCGCCCCTTCCAGTAACTTCCCAAAGAAGTCAACGTCTGCCCTCTTACTGCCTGTCTTTCTTTAAACACTTCCGCAGACAAACGCTGCACGGGAAAAATCACCTCCATCAGGGAGGGGGCATGCTGTAAACTGAAGGGAGCAATCATAAGGATGAATTCAGGTTCAGGTGATAAAGATACAAACAATTAAGATTCAAGCTTCAAAAAAATCTGCGCGCCTTCTTCCCCGCCACGCCCGGCGGCGCCCTCCCGCCGCCTGAGGCGCGCGGAGGGAGCGGCCTCTCCCATCATCAGCGCCAGCGCCCTGCGCCAGCCGCGCTGACAGTCGTCCGCCAAGGGCGCGAAACGAGCCGTTCTGCCGAACAGCCACAGCCGCTCCTCCGGGCGGAACCCCTGCCACGCGTTGGCCATGCGCAGCGCCTCCGCGCCGGAGGCGGCGTGTTCCAGCGCCCAACACAACACGCACAGCTCCCGGCCCAGCATGCGTTCCAGCCACACGCCGCCCGTACGCCACCTGCCGGGCAGCTGCTTCCCGGCCTGCAGGCGCTCATTGAACTCCCGCATCACCAGCTCGCTGACGGCGGACCAGCAGGAACGCTTCACCCGCGCCCTCAGCAGGGCGCCCTCCGGGCGGCTGCCGTCACCGGCAAAGCCCATGTCCTCATACAGGGCAACCGCCGCGCGGGAAGCCTGGGGAATTTCCAACCGGAAACGGTGAGCGCCGCATGCCGCCGGCGCGCCAAAGTCAATCCATTCAGGCATCCTGTCTCAATTCTTCAGGTTGATAAGCAATGGCGGCATTTTTCAGAAAGCGTTCCAGCTCCCGGGCAGCAGGAGCCAGACAGGTCTTGAATCTCAATTCCATGCCGGCGGAATCCGGAAGAAGGGTTTTACCGCCGTCTCCAGGCGCGAGGATGGCGGCCGCCAGGCCCTTCAGGCGGCCCGCCGGTATCTCCAGCCTCCCCAGCTTCAACTGGACGCTCTGCTCCCCGGACCCGAAGAGCAGCTGCGCCTCCCGGAAGGTGACGCCGCACTCCTCCGCCACGTCCAGCGCCTTCGCCGCGCTGACGCCGGGGCTTTTATACCCCCCGGCGGCATCCAGGCGCGCCGGAGCGTCCGGGCTCAAAACGGCCATGGGATCGCTGACCGCCCCCCCCTTCCGTTCCGCCGGCAGCGTAAAGCTTTCTCTGGTTTCCAGCCCCTCATGCTCCGCGAAGGCCTCAATCCGGACCTCCCCGGCGCCTACCTCCAGCGGGCCTTCATAAAGGAGGCCGTCTCTGGGATTGCTGCCGTCCAGCGTATAGCGGATGGGAATATCCGGGCGCGCGGGAGCCAGCAGCAGTTCCGCCAGCCCCGTTCCCGGCCTGCGGTTGACGCGCAGGCGCAATTCATTCCGCCAGCATTGGGGGTCCCCCGTCTCAAATTTGCCCGTGGGGTCTTTGACCAGGAATTCCACCCGCAGGGCGCGGGTTTCCAGCCTGTCGGACGTCAGGCAGGGGCTCTCCTCCGTCACGGCGCCGTCTTCCTCGTAATGGATTTCCGGACAGGGGCCTCCGTCCACGGGATCCACCGCCAGACGAACCAGCCCGCTGTCATCCGGACCGTATTCCCGCGTCCACCGCAGGGAAGCGCGGCGGGGGCGCGGCTCGCGGGTGATGGAGCCGTTGCCCAGGTCTTCCCAGCGTTCTCGCCGGAAGGCCTGCCGTTTCAACTCATCCAGCCCCTGAGGGCCGACGGGGAGCAGCGGCATTTCCGTCACCGTTTTGAGGCGGGAACGCAATTCCGTAACGGCAATTACGGGAGAGTCCGGATTGAACAGGCAGGCTTCCGCCCGGGAACAGAGCATGTCCGCATGGGCTTCCACATCCGCGTACAGCCTGATGGGGGGGGCCTCCAACGCCTTTCTGACGCGGATTTCCCCGTTGTCTTTCCCGGAGGTATCCAGTTTTTTCACCGTGAAACGGGAGCCATGGAAATAATGAAGGGAGTCAAACGTGGCCAGGACGGCGGCGTTCCAGCTGTGTTCGTCATTGTTCAGGCGTTCCTGCAGTTCCGCGTACTGGGGATGCCCGTTCCCCATAGTCTGGGCGGCGCGGCGGGCGGCGTACACGCGGCGGGCGGCTTCATCCAGATTCCCCATGCCGCGGGAGCCGTAGAGGAGCAGCAGGTTGTTCTTTTCCGGGAAATCCCCCAGGGCACGCATGCAGGCCTCCGGCGTGGGCGCGTCCCCCGGCATGGCGATGTACAGCACGCGCTCGCGCGCCAGGGCGGCGCGCACCCTGTCCGGAGCCTCAAAACAGAGGACGGAGGCGTAAGCCAGCTTTTCCGCCGGCGCGAAAGTTTCCAGAAGCCGTTCGCGAAGCAGTTCCCGGATGCGGGCGGCCGGAGCGTTCCGCGCGTAACTGGCCAGTTTGCTGGTCAGGTTCTCATTGCGGTCAAAATAAAGCCGCCCGTCTTCCTCATGCAGGTACCACGCGCGGCCGCGCAGCTCCTCAAGAGCTTCCCGGAACGGGGCTACCGCCGCGCCGGGCGCCGTCACGTAACGGAACAGTTCCCGGGGAGCCAGGCCGCGCACCGTTTCCGCCCCGGCGTTTTCCGCCAGGCTGCTCATCATCAGCATCATGGCCGCCCGGGTGGCGCAGGCATGGCCGTTCCTGCGGTCCAGCTCCTGCGCGAAGGCGTCCCCCTGCTCATTCCAGATGTCGCGCGCCAGGGCGCCGTCCAATCTGGCAATATCCCGGAACTTGTCCCGGACATCCGCCAGGGAGGGGTCAAAGTGCTGGGCGCCCGCCAGGCACGCGTCCCCGGAACTGCCCTGCCAGATGGATTTGAGCAGGCGGGAGGCCAGCTCCAGCAGGCCCCGCGTTTGCTGGAAGCCCTCATTATCCTTGAACAGCGCCGCGATTTTGGAAAAACTGGGATGGAAGGGATACGTCTGCCTGATGGAATCCGCGTCCTGCAGGGCGGCGGCATCCAGCACGCCGGCTTTCACCCCTTCTTCCAGACTGCGGCGGAAGTCTTCCGCCACTCCGGCAATGACTTCCTCCGGAGGCAGGGACCGGAACAGGCGCCTGCGCAGAATTCCGTAAATCTCATTCCCCTCCAGCTCCACGGGCGTGACGGAATCCAGCATGCGCCTCTCCCCGTCATTAACGGCATCCCGCAGGGCATGGTTCATGAAACGGGAACCGCGGGCATGCGCCCCTTCCAGCGTGGAGACGATCATGAACGCCTGCCCCGTTTCCCGCGCCGCCACCAGCATGTTGGTGTACGCGTTGGAAATGATGTCCGCCACGGTGCCGTTCCCGGAGGGCTGCGTGGCGTAATATTCAAAGTACGGCGGCATTTCATCCAGCATCACCAGCAGGGGGCCTCCCGCCCGGCGGAACAGATTTTTCCAGGCGCCGGAGTCCGGAGCTTCCAGCGTCGTAAAAGCATTCGGAAGGCCCAGCTGCCGCGCGATTTCTCCCCAGAAAAAGCCCGGCGGCCGGTTTCTCCCGTTGAACGCCGCCACCCGGGCGGCGCCAAAGTCATTGATATGCGGCACGCCCGGCATCACCTCCCGCCTCAACTCCGGATCCGCCGCCAGAAGAGCCGCGCATTTCATCAAATGCGTCTTGCCGCCCCCCAGCGCCTGCTTCAGAACTACCCCGGCGCAGGAGGATTGGCCCGCCAGACGGGCAACCGCCTTGCGTACCAGCTCTTCCAGCCCGCGCGTCACGTACGTTCCGGCAAAAAAAGCTCTCCCGTCCGTCCCGCGTATGTCTTCTTCCAAATTCTCAATCTGTTCCCCTACTCTGACCTCCAAAGCGCCATCCCTCAATTCACACAGCTCCTTGATGCTCTTCACCGTTTGAAACTAGCTGATTCCCTATCCGTCAATCGAGCGACTTTCCAAATAATTATAGATGTTCATGAATCTGAAATTCTGACATCTAGCGTCTCAACAACATATTTCATCTCTGATTTTTACGCCCAAAATCGCCAAGAGGCATTTATTAAATGCCCAGAAAGGAGACTTCTTTCTCTTACACGAAGTGGGACGACAAATTCATCAAAACATAAAACATTCATTATCAATATAATAATAAGACAACATTTTAGGATTGACGACGGATAGGGAATCCGTTGCTTATGCTACATCCATGAACAAGATGCACTTGACGGAAGAAGAAACGCTTTTGATACAATGGATAAGAAAAACGCGCCTTTCCCCCGCGGAGTTGATGCTGACAACCCAAATGCTCCGCAGAGCGGCAAGAGGAACCAGGGGAAGGCAACAATGCGTGGAACTGGGAATTCAGGCCTGGAGGGAGATGAAAAGAACGGTTTCTTTTAAGACATGCGTGGAGGAATCTCTGAAGGCCAGAGCGCACCGGCGACCGCGCACCCTGGGAGAAATACGTTCCGTGAGCGCGCGCATGATGAGGGAATGGCCTGCCTTGCAGGGGAAAATGATGAGAAGCCTGCGTACGGAAGACTGCCGGGCCATCCTGTCACGCTTCCCGACACCGGGCGGAATGCGGAAAGCCAGAGTGATTCTGCACGGCATCTGCGCGTTTGCCTGCCGCCGGGGCTGGGCAGGAGGAAACCCCGTGGAGGGCACGTTCGCCCCGGCCGTCATTGAAAAAAAAATCCCCGTCCTGATGCCGGAAGAATGCGGCCGACTGATCAGAACCGCACAAAAGGAATATGACGGCGCGTGCCTGCCGGCGGCCGTGCTCATGCTGTACGCGGGAGTGCGCCCACAGGAGGTCAGAAGATTAAGGTTCCGGCATCTCCGCCTGGAGAATGGGGAACTGATCATTCCGTCAACGCACAGCAAAACGGGAGGCTCCCGGCTGGTAACCCTGCAGCCGGTGGCCCTGCGCTTCCTGCGCTCATTCCGGCGCGTTCCGCCGGATACCTTCATTTGCCCGAAAGGCTGGGAAAGGAAATGGAGAGAGGTGCGCGTACGGGCGGGCTGGAACAAAAACCACCCTTGGGCGCAGGACATATTGCGCCATACCTTCGCCAGCTATCACGCTGCGGCCTTTCGGGATTATACCGCTCTTCAATGGGAAATGGGCCACCGGGACGGAAGACAGCTGCGAACGCGGTATATGAACATGGATTCCATCGGACGAAAACACGCGGCTCTCTTCTGGAAAGGCAGGGAACGCCAGTATGAACGCAGGAGCCTCAACATCAACCAGAACGGCTTTTTTGGCTGAGCTGAAATTTTTCCCGCCGGTTTTTCCATTTCCCGTCAATAACCGGAACCGGCGAAACGGACGCATTCTCCCTGCTCCTTATTCAACAACTTTTAAACGGTCCGGAAAGCGCGGAAACATGATTTTAATCATTCAAAAAACTTTTGAACGGAATTGAAGTCAGCGCGGTCTCACTTGCTGCAAACGGTTCGCCGGACCGTTCCAGTCGGGAAGCTTCAACCGGAGTTTCAATCATGAAAATAACCTCGTTCATCATCAGGACACTATGCGCGGGCACCGTCGGTTCCCTCGCCTGCCAGGCCGCCATGCAGGCTTACGCGGATGACGTTCCCTCCACCTTCGTGGAAGGAAATTATTCCCCGGAAGTAGCCCGCTACGTGCAGAGCATCGCAGGCGTGGCGCTGGCCTCGGGCATTCATGATTACGACGAAAACGCCACCAGCAGTTATCAGGTTCTGGCTCAGGTCCTTAATAGCGGCAATGTAACGGAATTGCCGGAAGATCTGAAACGGGCCATTGGAATGCTGACTGGCTACGTCCCCGACCCGAATGAAATCATCCAGCCTATCATGTCCAGAAAACAGATTGAGAGGATGAGAAAGATGGCGGACCGCATCAAGAACCTGATGGAGGAAAAATACGGAGTGGACCTGGAAGACTGTACGAACATCATGAAGCGCACTCTGGCCCCGTCCATCCCGGACATCCTCCGCTCCTGCGGCATGGAAGGCACCCAGCTGCCTGCCACCACCGCTTTCCGCCCCAGGCTGGGCAAGGCTCTGAATGAAGCCTATGCCAGGCTTGCGGCGCCAAAACTTCCCGCCGCCGGCATGGCGCAATAACCGGACCATCTACGGATGATCGGGAAGATAATCCCGATTCCACGGCACGCGGCCCCCTGCCAGGGTCCCCTGAATAGAAGCCGCAGGAAACGGAATGATCTTCCCCTTCTCCGGGAACGGAAACGGCAGCCAGCGCCGGCGGCAACAAACAACACCCTCCGGATGTCCTCCGATGCAGGGCCGATCCTTCGGAACGCGGAGCGGCGATACGCCCGCTCCCCTGCTTTATTCCCAAGCAACGGCATGCAACATCGGCACAACCGGATGATGCCCTTACAGGCCCCGTCCTTCCCGCGCTGCGGCAGGACCGGGGCTTTTTCATATCCGGGATTTTCAAAAGGCGGCGGCATACCCTCCTGATTCTCTTCAGGAATCAGGGATATTCCGTTTTTACAGAGGAATGCATTTTTTCATCATCTGTGAAAGAAAGCTTCTCAAGCCTCAGTATTTATGGCAGACTAGGGATTCAAATCCTTCATACAATTACCATCCATGGATAATTCATCATCACGCCGTCGTTTCCTTCAGACCCTGGGCCTGGCCACTGGCGCCCTTGCTGCCGGTTCCTTTGCCAACGCCCAGGAAGTAGCCCCCCTGGCTCCCAGGAAAATCACCATTCCGGACCCGAATAACATCGGCCCCATGACCACGTGGCCCCCGCGCAAGCCCGGCGCCATCTACATGGGCGGCTTCAGGGCTCCCAAGCTGGACAAGGTGCGTGTGGCCTTTGTCGGCGTGGGTGAACGCGGTTCCATGCACGTGGGCCAGATGGCCGTTATAGAAGGTGCGGAAATTGTCGGCATTTGCGACCTGTATGAAGACTGGGCCAAGCGCAGTGCGGACGTCGTGGAAAAGAAGACGGGCAAGCGCCCCCCCATTTTCACGAAAGGACCGGAAGACTACAAGCGCATGATGAAGGAAGTCAAGCCGGACGCCGTCATCGTCTGCCCCAGCTGGGAATGGCACTGCCGTGTTACCTGCGACGTGATGAAGATGGGCGCCCACGCCTTTGTGGAAGTGCCTATGGCCGTCTCCATCAAGGAACTCTGGGAAATCGTGGATACCTCCGAAGAAACCAGGAAGCACTGCATGATGATGGAAAACGTCAACTACGGACGTGAAGAACTCATGTACTTGAACATGGTGCGCCAGGGCGTCATTGGCGATCTGCTGTACGGAGAAGCCGCCTACATCCATGAACTGCGCGGACAGATGAAGCAGGTGGAACGCGGCACCGGTTCCTGGAGAACCTATCACTACGCCAAGCGCAACGGCAACGTGTATCCCACGCACGGCCTCGGCCCCATTGCCCAGTACATGAATCTGGCCCGCAAGGACGACTGCTTCGGCAGGCTCGTCTCCTTCTCCAGCCCGGCCCTGGGCCGCGCCGCGTACGCCAGGAAAAATTTCCCGGCGGACCACAAGTGGAACAAGCTGGACTTTGCCTGCGGCGATATGAATACTTCCATCATCAAGACCACCATGGGCCGCACCGTCCTGGTGGAATGGGATGAAACAAGTCCGCGCCCCTACTCCCGCCTGAACCTTATCCAGGGCACCCTGGGCACCCTGGCCGGCTTCCCGACCCGCGTAGCCGGCGAAAAACTGGGCAACGGAAATTATCATGAATGGATTGAAGGCAAAGAAAAACTGGCCCCCATTTTTGAAAAGTACGACCACCCGCTCTGGAAGAGAATCGGGCCGCTGGCCCTGAAGATGGGCGGTCACGGCGGCATGGACTTCGTGATGCTCTTCCGCATCATCGAATGCCTCCGCAATGGCGAACCGATGGACCAGAACGTTTATGAAGGAGCCTTCTGGTCCTCCGTCTCCGAGCTTTCCGAATACTCCGTGGCCCAGGGCGGCATGCCCCAGGTATTCCCGGACTTCACCCGCGGAGACTGGAAAACGACTGCTCCGCTGGGCATCGTCCAGTAACAACCGGCGACTTTCCCCGGCCCGGAGCTTTTCCGCCTCCACGGCGGGCTTCCGGGCCGGGGCCAATGCCCTCTTTGCAAAAAAACAGGCCCAGCTTGCAGGCGGCCTGTTTTTTATTGCGTCAACGACATCCTATTCCAGAAGTTGAAAGACGCTGCACGCGTTTCACTTGTCCGGAAAGCCCCCGTATGGCGCCAAAAAGCGGAATTCCGTGAAATTTTCTTTCTCCGCTGAGCTGTATATAAACGTGGGAAACATCCCGCAGCGAACCGCCGTTCCCTTTACATCGCACACGCCTCCATGCTTTCCTACTGCACCAATATTCATCCCGCCGAATCCTGGGCGGAAACCAGGGAAGCCCTTTTCACCTGCGTTCCCCGCATCAGGCAGGAACTTGCGGCGATGGACTCCCCTCTGAAGAATCTCCCCCTGGGCATCGGCCTGCGCCTGTCCGCCAGGGCGGCGGCAGAACTTCTGGAAACGCCGCACGCCGCGGAAACCCTGAAATCATGGCTGGAAGACCAGGGCGCGCGCGTGGAAACCCTTAACGGGTTCCCTTACGGAAATTTCCACGGGCAGCGCGTGAAAGAACGCGTTTTCCAGCCGGACTGGACTACACCGGAACGTTTTGAATACACCTGCAACCTGTTTCGCATTCTGGCACTCATTGGAGACGAACAGGCTGACAGGCTGACCGTCAGCACGCTCCCTGCCTCGCACAGCTGGTTTCATGCGGATGAAGAACGCATCTTTTCCCGGCTGGACGCCATGAGCGGATTCCTGGATGTGCTGGGCAGGCAGACCGGCCGCCTGATGCAGCTGGGGCTGGAACCGGAACCCTTCGGCCATTTTCACGATACGGATGGAGCCATCCGTTTTTTCAACGGCCTTCGCAACCGTTCCCGCCGTCCCGAACTTATCGAACGCCACCTGGGGCTGACATACGATACCTGCCATTTCGCCATTCTCCGGGAAGAACCGGAATTCACCCTCTCCGCCTGGGAGGAAAACAACATCGCCCTCTGCAAAGTGCAATTCTCCAACGCCCTGGAATGCCGCATATGCGGGGAGGAAGACCTGGAACGCCTCCGGCAGTTTGACGACGGCGTTTATTTCCATCAGACCAGCATCCTCCACCGGGAAGGCGTCATGCTTTTCCCGGATCTGCCCAATGCCCTGGCCTATGGACGGGACTATGCGGAGGAAATGCGGGATTCCCAATGGCGCATCCATTACCACATTCCCCTGTACGCTTCACCGGAAACACCCTTGAAAGGTACGGAAGAATTCATCCTGAAAACACGCAATTTCCTCCGATCCCGCAAAGGCCCGCAGCCGCATCTGGAAGTGGAAACCTATACCTGGAGCGTCCTGCCGGACCACATGAAAATCCCCCTGGCAGCCCAGATTGCCCGTGAACTGCATTATATTGAAACCCTGTAAAGCCATGATGCCCCGCATGCATCCCTCCGCCGTCCTGTCTTCCGGATTCCTGCTGCTGTCCACCGGTCTTTCCTCCTGCACATTTCTTCCCATGTTTTCCTCCGGGGGGCAGGAAACGCCGCGGACCCTGGGCGCACGCATGGAAAAACACACGGAAGTCCTGCAAAAAGACATCGGGGCAAGAAACGCCAGCCAGCCCAAATCCATGGAAGCCGCCGCCAAATACATCGCCGGGAATTTCTCGGACATGGGGTACGCCGTCACCATGCAGCCCGTATCCAGAGGAAACGTGAAAAAAGGAGCGGCCATTTACAACATCCTGGTTTACAAGCCCGGCCTGTATTCCAACAATCAAAGCATCGTCGTGGGAGCCAATTATGATTCCAGCGGACGGCGCAACAACGGCAGCGGAACGGCCCTGCTGCTGGAGACGGCAAGAGGCCTGAAAGACATCCCCACCAATCACAATATCTATTTTGTCGCATACGCGAACGGAGCGGAGCCCGCAGGGAAATCCATCTCTTCCGGAGCCTGCGTGCATGCCGGCACCCTAAGCGGCAGCATTGGAGCAACCAACATCCTGGGCATGATCAATCTGGAACCCCAGAAGCTGGATGCCGGAGGGGAACGAAAACAGCCGGGCCCGGAAGCCTCCCGGGAAGCCGTTCTGTTCACGACCACCCCGCACGGCAAGAAATTTGCAGGCCAGTGCGCCGCCCCCTTCGCCAAATCCTGGGAGCAGGCGCCCACTACCTTCTACCGGGAACCTTCCGCCCTCACAGGCAATGACCGCCATTACGCGGTCCTGGGCATTCCCACGGTCTCCTGCCGGAGCAAGTATCCCGTCACGGATGCCCGTACGGAAGAGTATGTGCAGGCGCTGACGGACATGATTCACCAGATAGCGGACAACGACGCGCCCGAACCGGCAAAAAACGCCGGCCAAGGCGAAAAAGCATCCTGACGTTTCCCTCTCTCCCCGTTACCGGGACAGCTTTCTCCTTCCGTGGCCGCCGCCCAGCATCAGCACAGGCATGAAGGAAAGGGCCACCAGCGCAATAACCATAGGCATCCAATTGTCGGAATACCTCTGCATCAGGAACGAAGTCAGGGAAGGGCCGGCCAGCGTGCCCAGGGAATAACTCAACAGCAGAAGCTGGTTCATAGTCACCAGTTCATCCCGGGAAGCTTCCTCGCATCCCCAGGCCATGGCAACAGGGTACAGGGAAAATCCGGCCAGCCCCAGAGCAATCAGGGAGGGAGCCATCAGCCCCCCCTTCAGCATCAGCCCGGCACAGGCCGCCGCCACCAGCAGGGACTGGCATTTCATGACGAAAGCGCGGCCGTACCTGTCCGCCAGCCGCCCCATGGGCCACTGCCCCAGAATGGCAGCGGCAATCAGCAGGGCCATCCAGTATCCCACGGAAGAGTGATCCATTCCCTGGTGCTTCAGGAACAGGGGCATCAGGCAATAAATAGTACCCAATACCACGCCGGAAATCACACATCCCACAACACCCAGAAAGACGCTGCGGCGTCTCAGCAGTGTCCGAATCTCTATATGGGAGGATGATGAAACCTGTCCATTGCCCGGCTCCAGACGCGCAAACATCAGCGGAACCATGCCCGCCACTGATAAAATGCAGACTTCCGTCACAATCAGGGGCATATCGCTGGGGAACCAGCCCAGAAGCAACTGCCCCAGCACCGTGCCCAGATAATAAACCACCATATAGGAAGCCAGCAGAATGCCGCGGGTTTGCAGCGTTCCGGCCCTCAGCAGGGCGCTTTCCACCACCACCCAGACCAGGGCGCAGCTGATCCCCGCCAGCAGCCGGAGGCCGCTCCAGGCCGGCACGCCGGGAAACACAGGCAGCAGAACGGTGGACACTGCACATAAAAAGCATGCATATTGGTAACTTCCTTTGAACCCGGCCCGTCGAATCACGCCGCCAGCCAGCAGCGTTCCGGCCAGGTTCCCGAGAAAAAAGAAAGCCCCCACCAGCCCTGCCTCCCAGGTGGCGGCATCAAATTGCTCCATCCACAGGGGAACAACCGTATTCAATACGGCAAACGCCACTGTCTGGAAAAGAAGCCCCGCCAGCAGCAGGGCAATAGGCCAGGTAAATGTACGCATCACGATAAAGCGAGGACTATAGCACCAAAGCCGCATCAGTCAACCGCCTCTTCCGTCGGAAAGAAAAACAAAAAAAGAGCCCCATCAACAAAAGACACAATACATTGATTGTAAAATTGTTAATAAACAATTCAAAATATAAGGGACTATCATATTCCCCGGCGCAGGGAAGCGGGCAGTATCTTCATCTGCTCCCGATATTTGGCCACCGTCCTGCGGGCGATGTTCACCCCTTTTTCTCGCAGCGCGGCCGCCAGCCCGGCGTCACTGAGGGGTTTGGATGAATCTTCCTCCGCAATCAGCCGCCGCATCAGCTCCTGGACGGCTCCGGAAGCCACGGCTCCGGAGGCCGCACCCTCCGGGGAAACGCCGCCTTCAGACGGAACTCCCGCACTGAAAAAGGATCTCAGCTCTTTCATCCCCCACTTGCACAACAGGTACTTGTCCCGGCACGCCCGGGAAACCGTGGAAACATGAACCCCCATCTCCTCCGCCACTTCTTCCATGCCCATGGCCTTCAGGCGGGACGGGCCGGACCTGAAAAAATCCTCCTGCCTCCGCACAATGACACGGGCCAGGCGCAAAACGGTCTCCTGCCTCATATCCAAAGCCCGCAACAGCTCCTGTCCCTCACGGAACGCCCTGCGGAGATATTGCCTCAGCTCCCGGCTTCCGGAACCCTCAGCCATTAACTCCATATACCGTTCATTCATGGACAGGCGCGGAAGATACTCGGAAGTGAGGATAACCTCCAGCACGCCGGAAGGCCCCTCCTCCACAATGACGTCAGGCAGCAGATGAGGGTTTCCGCCGGGGGCGTAGGCTCCCCCTGGATCAGGAGTCAGGCTCCTAATCACCTCCAGAGCCGCCGCCACGGCCCCCGGTTCCACGTCCAGCAGGCGTGCGGCTTCCTCATACTTGTGCGCCGCCAGTTCCCGCCAGCAGCGCTTGACCAGGCGGAAAGCAAGCGAACGCTTCAAACCGCGCTGTTCAAGCTGGATCAGCAGGGAATCCCTTAAATTCGCCGCCCCCACTCCGGGCGGGTCCATTTCCCTCAGCGCAGCCAGAGCTTCCTCCATGTCCCGCATGCTGAAACACCCCTGCTCTTCCAGCTCCTGCGGAGACTCCGTCAGAAACCCGCGTTCGTCCAAAGCGTCAATCAGCAGGAACAGGGCGTCCCGGGCGCGGCCCGTCAATGCGGAATGCTGCGCCTGATCCATCAAATGGGTTTTCAGGGATTCCGGAGCCACGACGGATTCATACATGAAATCACGGCGGGCGGCCGCGTCCCCAGACAGGCGGCCTTCCGCCGTAAACTCGTTCCACCCGTCCTCCCGCTCATTCCAAGCATCCCCGTCCGGACCGTCTTCCAGCGCTTCCGGGGAAGCGTCCGGCAACTCATCAAGCATGGGATTGGTTTCCAGCGCCTGACGGATAATCTGCCTTAATTCCAAAGCGGAAGCCTGAAGAATCTGCATCCCTGTCTGCATGGACTGGGAGACGGCCATCTGGCGCGTCATTCCATGCTGCAGGGATACCTCACTCATACCGCCCACAAGCTACACCACCCCCCGGAATCTGGCAAGGGGGAACACCCTGCAGCAAAAGCTGCCCGCACACCGCAGCAGCAAAAAAGGCCACCACTTTCATGTGGTGTTTTTGGAAAACGTTCATACAATAAATGCCAATGAAGATCTTACATATACTTTCTTTCTCCCTGCTGGCCTCCCTTCTCTCAACGGCTGCGCCGTCCCCTCTGACTCCGCTGCCACGGGAACAGCCCCAATGGTGGAGGAAGCAATATGAACAGCAGGTGGAACAAATAAAGAACAACCCCTGCGGCGTCCTTTTCCTAGGAGATTCCATTACGGACTACTGGAAAAGGGAAGGAAAACCAATATGGGAAAAGGCGTTCTCCCCCTATCATCCCTGCAATTTCGGCATTTCCGGGGACCAAACCACCAACCTGATTTACCGCATCACGGATTCCGGCATCCCGGCCCAGACGGACCCCAAACTCTGCATCGTCATGATCGGCACCAACAATACCGGTTATTTCAAAGGAGGGGAAGCCCCGGAAAAAACGGCCATGGGAATTCTGGGTACCGTTGAACACCTGCTGGTCAGGTTCCCGGACACCCACGTCCTCCTGCTGGGCATTTTCCCGCGCGGCACAGGCCCCCAGGACAAGCTGCGCCAGCACAATGACCGCATCAACGCCATTCTGGCCCAGTGCAAGCTGCCCCGCACCACTTACGCCAACATCAACAGGCGCTTTCTGGACTCCTCCGGCAAACTGCTCCCCGGCATCAGCAGGGACAACCTGCACTTTACGGAAAAAGGCTACGCCATCTGGGCAGACGCCGTGCTGCCCTATATCAAAAAATACTGCAAATAGCTTTCTTTCCCATCCTCGACGCATGACTGTCGGAATGCCCCCTTCCGCCAGTCATGCGTGCGGTTCGGGAACATATTTGTCAATCAATGATGAAGCTTACGCAGCAACAACTGTCCAGCCTTCATTTTGAAACTGCGGTTATGGAGCCTGAAAAGCACCACTCATGTCCATCAATTCATTTTTCCCGGCGGCTCCGCCCTGAATGCTTATGAGTAACGTCCGGACTTTGGGGAGCCCGCTTTAATAAACGGTTAAGATACAAAAGCAATACGGAGCATGGAAAGTATTTACCGCCAAGCCCGCAAAAAGCTGCATGGATGCCAGGGCCCGCGTCTGAAAATTTTGCGCAGAACCGAAGTTGCAGTTGATTTGGAATAAATATATTATAACGAGATAATATATCATAGACGCCTTTACTGACAAAGTTTTTCATGGAAATCCCGCGGCGATTTGCATTTTAGAACAATGGCCGTCCGGGGAATTGATGTTAAATATGGCCGTTGAAAACAATCTTTCAGAAACGGCCTTTGCTGTCAAAAAGGGGGGGAGCTATCATCTGCGGTGGTTCACCCCCGGTGGAGAGATTAACTTATGCGGTCATGCGACATTAGCCTGTGCCTATGTTATTTTGAACTTCCATGAAAAAGAAGCGGCAAAAGTTGTTTTTCAAACTTTAAGCGGTGATTTGGCGGTAGAACGGCATGGTGATCTTTATGAAATGGATTTCCCCGCCTATGAATTAAAATCAGTTCCCGTAACGGAGCAAATGATCGACGCTATCGGCGCTACCCCCAGAGAAGCGTATATGGGGCGTGACCTTTTATGCGTGTTTGATGATGTAAAAATAATCGAACATCTCAATCCGGATCTATCAAAAGTTCATGCCCTGAACGGTCTTTTGCTCCATGTAACCGCAAAAGGTGCGGAAACTGACTGCGTTTCCCGTACCTTTGCCCCCAAATGCGGAGTGCCGGAGGATGCCGTTTGTGGTTCCGGTCATTGTCACATTATACCTTACTGGGCGAACAGATTGGGAAAAGACAACATCATAGGTTATCAGGCTTCCAAACGCGGTGGAACACTTTATTGCCGCATGGATGGAGCACGGGTAAAATTAGCAGGAAAAGCAGCCTTATATTCCATTGCCGAAACACAATCAAGATGAAGCGTCAATAGGTTAAGAACATATGCCGGGCGACGAAAAAAAACGTCGTTCGACAGAAATTATACATGCCCAATGACACAAACGGCGGTTTTGAACAATCAAGGCCGCCGTTCTTTTATTCCCTAAAAAATAATGCAACTATGCTTTCAAACATGGCGGCCAACGGGAATAACTGCCATGAAGCACAAAGCATGCCGACAAATTCCGACGAGGTCTATATCAAAAAACACATCCGCCGCAGAATATCATATCCCCAAACGTGAATCATACCATGTAGCAAAAGTGAATATTTTTTCAAACTTCCATCCGGTATGCTTGTGTCTTTACGGGTGTGTTTTTATAGGAAATACAACAAAAAATCATGAAACAACCAAATCCTCCGGCCGGAAGCAGGAATCCAGCCGACCCGCCTGTGCCGCATTTGGAATCAGGAAAAAGCGCAAGGAACAAAAAAATTGCTTTTTCCCGGGGATATCCTAGAGTGCCTCTCCGCAATGAGCATGCCGCTTGCCGACTTGATCTTCCTGGCTTTTGCCCTCTCCGTGGACGCTTTCGTCGTGGCGTTCTCCTACGGCCTGCTCATTAAGCAAAAGCGTTTGAGCAACGGAATCAAGCTCTCCCTGTCCACCGGGGCCGGTCAATTCCTGATGCCCGTGCTGGGTTTTCTGCTTACAGGCTCCGTGCACCGGTATATTGCGGCCTGGGACCACTGGCTGGGCTTCGCCGTGTTCACCTTCCTCGGGGTCAACGTCCTCCGCGAAGGCTGGAATCACCGCAACGAAGAAGAGGATATGCCCCACGTCACCAGCCTGACGCTTCCTACCCTTATGGCTGTGGGAATCGCCACCAGCATCGACGCGCTGGTAGCGGGCGTCAGCATTTACCTTTCATCCGCCCAGTGTGGAACCGACCCTACCCTCCACGCGGTGCTTCTCCCCGCCGCCGCCATCGGCTTCACCACCTTCCTGTGCACGGCGGCCGGCTTTTTCCTGACCAGACGGCTGCACCGCTTTCCGACCTTTCATCTGGAAGCGGGAGCCGGGCTCATCCTCATCGGCCTGGGCGTCAAAATGCTCTGTGACCATTTGTGCTGAAATATGCCGCGAAGGATGATAAAAACGTCCTTCCGGCATCGTAATAAGTCGAAAAACGCACTGGTCCCCTCCCCCCTCTTTCTGCTATTATCAAGTAATCCCTTCCACATGAATATTTCACATCTTCTTCTCTGCACTTCCCTGCTCTCGGCGCCCGTCTGCACGGCGCAGGGCCCGACGGAAATTGAAACGGAAACGCCGGCCTCCTCCAGCCGTCTGCCGGCGCCCCTGGCACAAAAAATTGCCTCCGGAGACTTTGACGGTCTACAGACGGAACTGCGCTCCACCCTCCTGAAGGCTGGAGAACAAACGAAATCCGAACAAAAACTGCTCCAGAACAGGCAGTACCGCCATTTGCTGGACATGCACGAACTTCTGCGCGTCACGGGACCGGACAAAGTGAAAGCCGTTTTCTCCAAAAGCGCACAGGATGCCGCTTTCATCAAAACCTTTTTACAGGACCCGGCGTGGATGGAGCTTTATCTTGGAGCGGGCCTGATTCCGGAAAATTCACCGGCAGGCCTTCAAATCCTTTCCGACATCTGGAAAACGGACGGCAAGAGCCCGGATTTCCGGAATTACCAATCCCTGGCCACCGGACTGGCCTCTGTCTTTTCCACCGGCCCCGTAGCGGGAAGGCTTAAAACCAACTCCGCCAACAGCAATCCGGTACGCCGCTACCGGATTTTCAAAAAACTGCATCAGGAAAACAAGCTGCATCCGGGATTCATCAAACTGCGCCCATGGGAAATGCGCTTCGTCGTGGGAAGTCCCTGGGACGATAAATCCTACGAATGGAGCAACGAACATGTCAACCTCCCCTGGCGGCGGTACACGGCCGCCTGCTGGGCCGCCCCCTATACGGGCCATAATTTCTTTGGCGATACCATTCAGGGGCCGCTTTTCTACGTGCCGTGGAGGGATCTTCACACGACTGCGGAAAACACGCAGATCATCGGCGGCGTCTGCGGCGGCCTCTCCTACTTCGGCACCATAGCGGCCCAGGCCCACGGCATCCCGGCCTATCCGGTAGGGCAGCCCGGCCACTGCGCGTACGCGGTGCGCGTGAAGCGGGGGGAATGGAAAGGCGGCTTCGGCGGACCGGACGGAGGCATGCACAACCATATCTTCGGCTCCCAGGCTCCGACTTCCTACCTGCTGATGGAAAATGTCTTTGCGGACAACGATAAGGCGGACCAGGCCTACCTGTGGGCCGCCCAGGCCCGACTGGACGAAGCTTCCGGCAACAAGGACAAGGCCATCCAGGCATGGGAGGAAGCGCTCAGGCAAACACCGCTGCACCCGTTCTTCCGCACGGAACTTCAACGCCTGCTGATGGAAAAGGAAGGCATGCAGCCTGTCGACTGGTACGTTTACGCCAAGGACGCCCTTTCCCACTATCAGGGCAACGGCTTTGCCGCATTCGACATCCTCAAGGACGTGCAGAATAAATTCCTGATGGATATTCCGCCCGCGGACCGGATTGCCTGGTTCCGGGACCTGCATGAAGCCATCGCCACCACTCCCACATCATGGGCAGTGAAATTCCAGCCCGTGCTGGACTCCCAATCCGCCTTCCTGGCAAATCCGCAGGAAAAAGCGGCCTATCTGGAAACCGTCCTATCCACCCACCTGAAAACGGGGGACGGCACCAACTTTGGCCAGGCATTGGAATGGGGCGTGAAAAACTTTGTGGAAAACGGACAGGCGGACGTGTTCTCCAACGCATTCGCCAAGGTAGCCCAGCAAACGGGAAAAACCGGGACCTCCGGGAAAGCCCCCGACCCCAAAAAGCTGAAGGAAGCCTACGGCAAAGCCATCTATGCCACGGAAACGGCCCGCTCCATTCCGGCCTTCCAGGCCTTGAGCAAAGCGGCGGCCTCTTTCTCCGGCGCCAATACGACGAACAATACGGTCAAGGCGTCCATTCCGCAGGGCTGGAAACTGGTGCCCGCAGACGGCATGGTCCGGTGCTCCACCACGAGCCAGTGGGACAGCCCCTGGGACCATATCAACCTGCTGCGTCCCTGCGGCGGCGCCCAGCATACGGACAAAGAGTCCAATCCGAACGTTATTGTAGAACTGAAAAACGGCGTGAATCTGGCCGGGCTGGTAGTCACCAAGCGCGACGGCAATGAAAACCGGATGAAGAAAATGGAGGTCTCCACGTCCACGGACGGAGCCACCTGGTTCCCCCTGGCCGCCACGGAAAACATGCCCAAGGAATGGGTCATCACCGCTCCGGAAGGCACCAAAGCCAAGTGGATCAAGGTGGAAGCCAAAAACGCACAGCCGGAATTCATGCACCTGCGCCATATCCTCGTTTACGAAAAATAAATTCTCCATTAACGCCATGCTTCATCACTTCAATCCCGTTTCCGGCCTGCTGGCCGCAGCCCTCTTCCTGTCCGCCCCCGTCCAGGCGGCTCTCCCCGCTTACAGCGCCGTGAAAGACGAGGCGAAAACCGTCAATAAATACATGATCGTCGTATGGGCCGGCACGGACTGGTCCCCAAAATCACGTGAAATCACCCGCGCTGTGGAACATCTGGCCAAGAACTCCCCGGAACCCGTGCTCTGGTGTATCCAGGACGAGCGTGAAGAAATGACGGAAGAAGAGCAGAAACTGCCCAAGCCCCCGGGGGAAATCTGGAACATCCCCGCCATCCAGGTGGTCTCCCCCACCGGAAACATGGTATTCCTGTCGGAAGGCGTCTCCAGGGAAACATTGCCAGCCGTCATGAAGCAGGCAATGGAAGCCGTAAAACAGCAAAACAAGGCCAATGCCCTGTGGGAAAAAGCCGCCGCTTCATCCGGAACGGCCGCGGCCCTTCTTTACGGAGAAGGGCTTCAGCAGCTTCCTCCTTATGCGGCCTCTTCCAGAAAGGATATTCTGGAAAAAATCAAGAAGGCGGATCCGGAAGACATCAAGGGAGTGCACTTTAAATACACGTTCAGGCATCTGCCCTACATCGAAAAAGTGCAGAGAATGGTGAATGATTCCGCCAAAGACGGCGGTCCAAAGGATTACAAAACCGCCCATGCCTATGTAAACAAACAGCTCAAAACCCCCGGCCTGACTCCCCTTCAAAAACAACAGGTCATGGCGGCCAGGTTCTGGCTCTACCGCAATGAGGGGAAAAAGGACCAGGCGCTGAAGACCCTGACGGACATCGCCAGGATATCCCCTAAAACCCTCATGGGAATAGGCGCCCAGAACTACTACCGCTACCTGACGGAACCCGTCACCCTGAAAAGTCCTCACTTCACAGGCTACGACCTGCGTCCGGAACTGACGCCTACCCGCGTCAACGTCAGCAGCATGCTTGACGGCCCCGGAAACTACAAGATCACCTTCAAGATGAACAGCGGCGGCTGCAATATCCGCAACCCCCGCTTCATGAAGGGCAACCGCGTAGTCAGCGAACTGCCCAAGGACCGACAGGACAAAAACGGGCGCGAATTCACCCTGCGCCTCTCCGGTTCCGAAAAGCCGGACCTGGTTTTCGACTGCCAGGGCCACGGCTGGTTTGATGCGGATTGCGACATCATCGTGACCAAGGAATCCTGATTCCTGCCGGCAAACAACAAAACCGCCATACCACAACCTTCACTAAGGCAGGACATCCCCAAGGGATGTCCTGCCTTTTTTACGGAGGGATAAGAATTTCCAACCGGCTCTCAAGCGAAATCATCCCCTCTTTCCCTGCCTTTTGCCGGTTCAGGCCGAACAACATTCCCGGCAGCTTCAAGGGATCAATAAGGGAAACGTTCTTCCCATTCCCGCGCCTTCAAAGGAAGTCACCCCTTCTTCCCGCCTTCCCCGGCGTTCTCCGCCAGTTGACGGCGGTATTCCATGCGTTCCCGGATCCTCAGTTCCAGCCCGTTTCCGGTGGGGGTGTAATACACGCGGCCTTCCGGGAGGTAGGCCTGGGGTACGTAATGTTCCGGATAGTCGTGGGAATAAAGGTATTCCAGCCTGGCGGCGTCCGCGCCTCCGGCGGCAGCCAGCTTCTTGCGCGTTGGCGTCCGCAGGTGTTCCGGCACTGCCAGCGTTTTCCCATTGCGCACGTCATCCATGGCGGCATTGATGCCCACGTAGGCGGAATTGCTCTTGGGGGCCGTCGCCAGGTAAACCGCAGCATGCGCCAGAGGAATGCGTGCTTCCGGCATGCCGACCATTTCCGCCGCGCGCGCCGCGTCCAAAGCTACGCGCAGGGCGTTGGAATCCGCCAGCCCTACATCCTCCGACGCGGCGATGACCAGCCTTCTTCCTATAAAGCGGATATCCTCCCCGGCTTCCAGCATCATACCCAGCCAATACAGGGCGGCGTCCGGGTCAGAGCCGCGCATGGATTTGATGAAAGCGGAAATCGTATCGTAATGGGAATCCCCCAGGCGGTCGTATCTGATAGCCTTGCGCTGGATGGATTCCTCCGCTACGGAGATGTCCACATGAATGACGCCGTCTTTCCCCGCAGGAGTGGACAGAACAGCCACTTCCAGAGCCGTGAGCGCCTTCCTGGCGTCTCCGTCCGCTTTGGCGGCCAAATGGTTCAGGGCTTCCGCCTCCATATCCACGCGGGATGCGCCCAGCCCGCGCACCTCATCCGCCAGGGCGCGCTTCAGCAGGGCGGCCAGCTCCTCCTCCGGCACCGGCTCCAGCGGAAAAACCTGGGAGCGTGACAGGAGGGGGGAGTTAATCGCAAAATAGGGGTTTTCCGTGGTCGCCCCGATAAACCTGACCGTACCCTTTTCCAGATGGGGAAGCAGAACATCCTGTTGAGCCTTGTTGAACCGGTGCAGCTCATCCACGAAAAGAACGGTTTTCCGCCCGTGCATGCTCATCCTCATCTGCGCCTGGGCTATTTTTTCCCGGATGTCCGCTACATTGGATTCCACGCCGTTGAGCATCATGAAATGGGCATTCGTCGTCCGGGCGATGACGGCGGCCAGAGTAGTTTTTCCGCACCCGGGAGGCCCGTAGAAAATCAGGGACGTAAACCGGTCCGTCTCAATTGCCCGTCTCAGCAGCTTACCCGGAGCCAGCAGATGCTTCTGCCCGGCCACTTCATCCAGGGTGCGCGGGCGCATGCGCGCGGCCAGCGGCATGGCGGAAGTGTCCGCCCCGGGCTCAAAGCCTTCCCTCGCTTCCGCTTCCTGTAAACTGAACAAATCCATCGGAAACACTTTACCCGGTTGAAAGGCCGGAGAAAAGGCCAATCCCCGGAATCCTGAAAGTTTGGCGGAAGCGACACCGTTCCCCCCTCAGGACGGAAAATGCACCTTTATCCAAACATGGACCAGCAGGACAGCATGAAAACCATGCTGACAGGAGCCAAAATGCTGAACAGCAGCCCCGCAACAGCCAATCCCCTGCGGTTCACCTCCCAGTAATGAAGGGAGGCGATCAGCATCCAGATGGGAATCACAACCATGTGGACGAGACCCAGGAGCCCCCAGCCCGCCAGCACCAGCAAAAAGAGCCATGACTGCGAGCCGTCCGCATTATTGCTCGGCATGACAAGGCCAAAGAAGCGGTACACAAGCAAAAAGAAGACGAATATGGCAAAAGGTATCCATCCCTAGCGGGCTTCCTCCTTCCGGCGGGCCATGGCCAATTCGAAACAGGGATCTTTAAACGCAGGCAATTGCTTGGCAGAAGAATCTCTGAAGAAATACATATCGCCCGAAGTCTCTATTATTACGCCTTTCTTCCGTCAATAACATTCAATGCCAGCCCGGATTTTTTCCGCAGAAAATTTTCCTCTCTAACAAATACGGAATATCGGTTTCCGCCCATTACCTTATTGTCAAACCAAAAGGCTTTGAAAATTCATGAAACGCTCTTGATTATAAATAATTTTTCCCTTTTTCGGACACTTGCTCTTCGTCTTTTCCCATGATAAAAAAGTCTTTTTGCATCATCCGAATTTCAACACCCGTTCAATTTGTCATACACAGCCCCGGTTTCCCATAAAAAAGACTGCCTCCGCTGCAGGAGCGGAGGCAGTCCGGGGGTAATATAAAACCGGAAATTACAGAAGGTTACCTGCCCAGAATGCCCTTGAAGTATTCCAGCGTCGTCGCCAGGCCTTCCGGCAAAGTATGCCTGGGCTGCCATCCGGCATTGCGGAGCTTGTCCGCACAGGCGCGGGAATGCTTGACGTCTCCCGGACGTTCCGGGGCATGAAGCACCTTGGAGGAAGACTCGGCAGCCTTGATGATGTTCTGCGCCAGCTCTTCAATGGTGATCTGGCCGCCGTAACCGGCATTGAACACTCCGGTGACTTCCGGGTGTTCCGCCACAAAGGTAAGGGCTCCTACAATGTCTTTCACATAAATGAAATCGCGCGTCTGGGAGCCGTCCCCATACACGGTGATGTCTTCTCCTTTGACAGCTTTTTCAATGAAAATGGGCACGGCCGCAGCATAGGAGCCCTTGGGGTCCTGCCGGGGGCCGAAGACATTGAAGAAGCGCACGGCTGCCGTATTGATTTTTCCTTCCGCCCGGAACATGTTGAGGTAGTATTCCCCATCCAGCTTGGTAATGGCATAGGGACTCTTGGGCTCCGGGTACATGGCTTCCAGTTTGGGCACCGTGGGATTGTCTCCGTAAATGGCGGCGGAAGACGCCAGCACGATTTTTTTGACTCCGGCGGCGGAAGCTTCCTCCAGCACGTTCAGCAAACCGTTGACGTTGATGTCGATGCATTCGCTGATCTTGCTCATGGATTCCGGCACGGAGACGAGCGCGGCCATGTGGAAAATATAGTCCACTCCCTGCACCGCCTGGCGCACCAGCTCCCGGTCGCAGATGGAACCTTCGATGAACGTGTGCCTGAGCCCTTCCAGGTTCCTGAGATAGCCCGTGCGCAGGTTGTCCAGCACACGGATTTCCTCCGCCTTATCCTGATAGTGTTCCACAATGTGGGAACCGATGAATCCGGCGCCGCCGGTTACGAGAATCTTCATGTTTTTCCGATGTTGGTAGATATTGGTTAATAGCGGTCCACAATGGCCTTCATTTCATCCATCTGCGCCTCAATGGATTCTACCAGGGCCATCTGCGTGCGGCAGCGGTCCAGGTTGTGTTCCGGACGGTGGATTTTAAAATACACGTCACCGGACAGGTAGTCCGTCAGGAAGCGGATGCCGCATTCCATCGTGAGCAATTTGCCGGAGAACGGCAGCAGGCTCTTTTCCAGAGGCGTCAGGAAACTCTTGGCGGAACTCAGGTAACCCTGAACCAGAGCTTCAAACATGAACATGCGCATCGTGACCTTGGAGACGTCCTTTTCATCTTCCGCGGCGGGAGACGTGGCCGTCCGGATCATGTCGCCGAAGTCGTAAATGGCGGAACCGGGCATCGTGGTATCCAGGTCAATCACGCAAATGCCTTCTCCGGTTACATCGTCCAGCATCACATTGTTCAGCTTGGTATCATTGTGCGTACAGCGCAGGGGCAATTCCCCGGATTTCAGGTAATCCACCACCAGATGGCAGTCCGACTCACGGGAAAGGTACCAGTCTATTTCCTTCTGCACTTCCTTCACGCGCCCCAGGGGGTCGGACTGGATGGCTTCTTTCAGAGCCGCCAGGCGGGAAGTAGTATTGTGGAAATTGGGAATGGTTTCAAACAGAGGCTCTCCGGGCAGGTCTGCCGTGAGCTTCTGGAACTCGCCGAAGGCGCGCGCCGCTTCCTGGCACTGCTTGGTAGTTTCAATCTGGTCATACGTGCGTGCGCGTTCAATGAACGGGTACACGCGCCAGCAGTTGCCGTCCGAATCCAGGGCGTACGGCTTGCCGTCCACGGAGGGAACCAGCGTGAGAGTGCGGCGGTAAGCTTCCGGGCACTGTTCCTCCTTCAGGCGCTTCAGGGCGTGGTCCGTCACGCGCTTTACGTTCTCCATCAGAGGGATGGGCTGCTTGAACACATTATGGTTCACGCGCTGGAGGATGTAGCGGATACGCTGTCCCGCCTGATCCACCCAGATACAGTAGGTGTCATTGATGTGGCCGCTGCCGTAGGAATAACCGTGGACAAAATCGCCGCGGAGATCGAACAGGGTTGATACAGCCTTGAGATCGTGCATAGGGAAAAAGGCTTAGTTGAGCTTTTCAGGGTATACGCCCTGCTGGATAAGTTTGTTGATGCCTTCCACAACCATGGGCTTGTCCCCCGGATAGGTCATGCCGAACCAGGAGGAAGAAGTGGGAAGAACGGCGCAATCCGCCCGGTCCGCATGAATCAGGGCGTCCACCACGGTGGGAATAAAGCATTCGCTCTTGGGTTCCTGGCCGTGTTCTTTCAGGAAGTCAATGAAATGATCCTCCGTCAGTTCAATGAAGGAGGGGGAGAACAGCCAGAAATTCATGGAAACCAGTTCTGCAGGATCCACCGGCAGGCGTTCGCCCTTCAGGTTGTTACCGCGCACTACGCCGTCTTCGTCAGCCTGGATTTTCACGAATTCCTCCACGCCATCCAGAAGGCCGCCCTTGATGGAGCAAATGCCGCGGTTCACGTCCCCGTTGTCGGAGAGGGTGTTCTTCAGCGGATAGCCGATCATGCCGTAATGGGCCTTGCCGGGTTCATCCGTAGTGGAGGTCAGGAACTTGGCGGCCTGCACAAAAGCGTCCGCACCGTAAAAGTCATCCGCATTCACTACGGCAAAGGGTTCCTTCACCACGTGGCGGGCGGCACGCAGGGCGTGGGCGGTGCCCCAGGGCTTTTCCCGGCCTTCCGGCACGGAGAAGCCTTCCGGCAGGTCGTCCAGGGACTGGAAAGCGTAATCCACCTCAATCTTGCCGGCAAAACGGCTGCCGACCTTTTCCTTGAAAATATCTTCAAAGTCACGGCGGATAATGAATACCACTTTTCCGAAACCGGCCCGGATGGCATCATAAACAGAGTAGTCAAGAACTACTTCCCCGTTGGGGCCCATCGGGTCAAGTTGCTTGAGACCGCCGTAACGGCTGCCCATGCCAGCTGCTAAAACAAGAAGTGTAGGCTTCATCATACGCAGGCCATTATGACCAAGCCTCCCCGTTTGGCAACAGGAAAATGCCGGAAAACCGGAGAAATCCGCCCGTTAAAAAACGTAAGAGCACCAAAGCCCCAGCACTACTTTTTTGAAATCGTCCCGCCCGTAGCCGCAATACCACCCCAGGAAAGGCTCCACCCGCAGACCGCCGGAAACGGCCCACAGCGCCCCCGTGCGCACCATCAGCTCTTTCAAGCCGTTCCTCCCCAGATAATCGTGGGCAAAACCCAAGGAAACCGTATTCACCATGGCGACGGATTCGCACAGCAGGGGCTGCCAGGTAACGCCCCACTGGGAATATGCACCCTCCTGTCCGGAATCATACAGGAAGGAACCGCGGAAAGACCAAGAAGGGGTGGGATTCCATTTAAGGGACAGGCCCGGCTCCGTCCCGTTCTTCAGGGGACAGGAATCGTACCACTGCCCGTTGACAAAAAGCCCGGCCGTACATTCGTCCGCCAGATAATACTGGACTTCCCCGTGTAAAGTGGCCTGACTGAAATGGCGGCCCTGCCAGTTGCGGATGGCGAAAAGTTCCCCGCTCACCGCCCAGGAATCAGACAGGGAGGCTCCGCCGGAAATCTGGCCCTCCGTGGAATCAGCCCCCATCTTTTCCCCCCGGTGGACATAGTATGAACGGTAGCCGCCAAGCATCTCCCCGCCCATGCGGATGGGGGAACGGCCGTCCACCTCCGTCAGGGGCGGCGGCCCGTCATACCCCAGGACGGCCTGCACGGCACAGCACAGGATGATGGAAAACAGCCTCATGAAAGACTTTTAACACAATTCGCTGCGCCGCTCCAACGCCAAAACGGTGCATGCACATTCTCCGGGCTTGGCAAAACGGAAATCTGCCCTTACCCTCTCGCGCATGGTTCATTTCACCCTGTTCGGGATACCTGTTTACATCCGCCCCAGCTTCTGGGTGGTGCTGGCCATTTTCGGCGGTGCCCTCAGCATCAGCAGTGTGGAAGATCTCATTTATCCGGCCCTGTTCGTCATTGCCGGCTTCGTCGCCATCCTGTCCCATGAAATGGGGCACGCGCTGGTGGGCCGCAAGCTGGGCGGCGGCCAGCAGACGATTGTTCTGGAACTCTTCGGCGGCCTGACAAGCAGCCATGGCATGCAACTGACGCGCGGAGGGCGGGCCCTCATGATTCTGGCAGGCCCCATGATGACCCTGCTGCTGGGCATTATCAGCCTGGGGCTCACCTGGAACATCGTCGCTCCAGTCATGACTTCTTACAACCTGAACTTCTGGGACCTGGCCATCAGCCCCTTCACAGCAGCGCTCATCTCCCCCAAGCTGTACATTCTCTCCTGCCTCATCATGATTGGAGAATGGTGGACTATCCTGAATCTGCTGCCCATCTACCCCCTGGACGGCGGCCAGCTGATCGCACAGTACATCCGCTCCCCCAGGAAAGTATTCATGACCGGATTCATCACGGCCATCCTCATCGGACTGCTCAGTTTCCAGCTCTTCCACGGCTACTTTATCCCCATCTTCATGGCCCTCTTCGCCTACAGCAATTACCGGGAATACAAAAACGCCCCCTTTTAATATTATTCCGAGTTTCCTTCGCGGGCCCTGCCCGTTCTATTCAACAAACCATCCAATATGTCTCAGCAAACCGCAATCACCCCTACCCGCGCCCAGGATTTCCCCGAGTGGTACCAGCAAGTCATCAAGGCCGCCGACATGGCGGAAAATTCCGAGGTGCGCGGCTGCATGGTCATCAAGCCATGGGGCTACGCCATTTGGGAACTCATTCAAAAGGACCTGGACCAGCGCTTCAAGGACACCGGCCATACGAACGCCTATTTCCCCCTCCTGATTCCTATCTCCTATCTGGAAAAGGAAGCGGAGCATGCCGAAGGCTTCGCCACGGAATGCGCCGTAGTCACCCACCACAGGCTGGAAGCGCAAAAGGATGAAGCCACCGGCAAGACACGCATGATTCCCACCGGGGAGCTTACGGAACCCTTCGTCATCCGGCCCACCTCGGAAACCGTCATCGGCGCGGCTTTCGCCCGCTGGACCTCCAGTTACCGGGACCTGCCCCTCAAAGTCAACCAGTGGTGCAACGTGATACGCTGGGAAATGAGGCCCCGAATCTTCCTGCGCACGGCGGAATTCCTGTGGCAGGAAGGGCATACGGCCCATGAAACCCGCGAGGAAGCCATTGAGGAAACCCTCACCATGCACAAGGTTTATGAAGAATTCCAGCGAGACGTGCTCGCCATCCCCACCATTCCAGGGGAAAAGACGGAGGCGGAACGCTTCCCCGGCGCGGAACAAACCTACACGGTGGAAGCCATGGTGCAGGACCGCAAGGCCATCCAGGCAGGGACCTCCCACTTTCTGGGGCAGAATTTCTCCAAGTCCCAGAACATCTGCTTCGCCGGAAGGGACAACACCCAGCAATTCGCATGGACAAGCTCCTGGGGCGTTTCCACCCGCATGATCGGAGCGCTCATCATGATGCACTCCGACGACGACGGACTCGTCTGCCCGCCCCGCGTCGCTCCCCAGCAAATCGTCATCATTCCCGTCACACCCAAGGAAGAAAGCCGCCAGGCCGTTCTGGACCACTGCGAAGAACTGGCGCGCACCCTCCGCGCCAAAACCTTCCACGGCCAGCCGCTGCGCGTGCTGGTGGACAGGCGCGACCTGGGCGGCGGAGCCAAGAAATGGGAATGGGTGAAAAAAGGCGTGCCCGTGCGTCTGGAAATAGGCCCCCGGGACCTAGAAAAAGGCTCCGTCTGCCTTCAGCGGCGCGACCGGTCCTCCAATGAAAAATCCTTCGTCCCGGAAACGGAACTGATCGATACCGCTGCGGATATTCTCCAAAGCATCCAGGACACCCTGCTTCAGCGGGCCATTGCCTTCCGGGACTCCCATATCCGCCCCGCCTCCACTCTGCGGGAATTGGAAGAAAACTTCTCCGGAGAGGGAGATGCAGACTGGCTCCAGGTGCCGTGGGACGGGTCTCCGGAAGAAGAAGAAGAACTGGCTAAACGGCTGCGCATTTCCATCCGCTGCATCCCGCTCGGCGAGTTGGGCCGCGGCGAGCCGGCACCCTGCATCCTCACCGGACGCATGACGAAACGCCGTGTTCTCTGGGCCAGAAGCTACTGAACCCTGACACCCCCTTTCAACGGGATTGTTCCAAGACAGGCAAAACGGGCCTTTTCGGAACAATCCCGTTTTTTACGCCTCTCCACTTTCCCCAAAAACGGCATGAACAAGAAACGGAGCGGCATACCCCACAGGGCAGAATTCTCCCCTCTCCTGCCCCATACGCCGGCAACAACGCACACATGTCGGCAAAACAGGATTTTTCTCTAAAAAAATCTTGCCAAGGCAAAAAAACCTTATATACTTTTGGCACACGGACGCCGTAAGGCTCCAATCGTTCCAAGCGGATGTAGCTCAGGGGTAGAGCGCAACCTTGCCAAGGTTGATGTCGTGGGTTCGAATCCCATCATCCGCTCCAACTTTTTATAGCAAAAGGCCCGCACAAATGTTGATGATGTGCGGGTTTTATATTATGGTTCGTACAGAAAAACCTGCCCCCCTATTGCAACACCGTTCCAGGAAACATTTTCATCTGCTCTGGTGAGGCCCACCGAACGACCCTCCTCCATGCATTTCATGGAAATGTTGTCGAAAGGCGGCCTCCGTCAACATTGCAGACGTTGCCGGTTATCACAGGCGCATCCTGTATTATTGCTTAATGATTCAGTATTTATCCTCCGGGACACAGGCGGACTTAATGATCACCGTATCAAGAACCTGACGCCATCTGTCATACGCGGAATGATATAACGCAAATCAGGTTTCCTCATCTAAGCATTCGAATATTCGCTGAAGAATCAGCGACAGTTTCATTCCTGCCACGTTCTATTCTCTCTTGACGGCCAGACTGACCATAAGAAGCGTATTCGTGCAAAGCACACTGTCCTGAACGATTCCCCAGATAGAGCGTTCGTGTTCTTGAACGTGTCGTGTGTATAGTACAACTCTTTCATATGGGTTTCCGTCTCATTGTAGACAGAAAAGCGAATGTTTTTGTCGAATAGCGTTACACAAACTATAGGAAACAGGATCAATGATGGCACATGCTTAAAATAATCTTATAACGCTTCGTTCATCAACTGCCGCAGAAAGTCGGTCGGCAACGATGAGAATCTGGCTCCCTCCATCAAGAATTAGAAAAAGATAAGACAAGCAGAGCAATTCCCGTAGAAATAGGGAACATAATTCCGCTGGAAAATATATTTTTTCGCAACAAACCCTGTAAGGCTCTTCTTTTGATTCAGGGGGAATTTTGATTTGCACTTCGATACGGCAGCCTTTCACGAGGTCAGGGTTGTTTAACAGATACTCCTCGACTTCCGGAGGAATCCGGGCATTCGTTCCGTCTTCGACAACGAACCAGATCTCACAAGTTTTACCTCTCCAGGAAGCTCCATCGCCTATTAATTTCATTCCATGCCGGGCAAATATCTTATGGAGTTCCAAATCCTTTTTCACTGTTTTCAACAGAGTTACACTCCTCTTCATACCGTTTCCCTTATCTATGCCCGACCAGAAGAGGGAGAACGGTAAATAAATGAAGTAAAGAGCGGCTATTCCTATTACAATCCATATTTTCTTTTTCATTGTAAATAATTTATCGGCATTATTTACTTTAGTCTTGTTTCGTTGACCTTCCCGATTTTTTATCGAAGCAATTTACTGAATATCAACATCAAGAATATTCTAGAAATCTTACAGCAAGATTATTCTACATAATTCCGAAATTAAATAACTGAATCAGAAAAAAAATATTGAGCATGTCTACTCAATTAAACAATTGGCATAAATTTACATTCATGCCAATTATTGTTTGGGATGATATTTCCCCTCAAAAGGAGTATGTACTTTACCCGACACCCATGTCCCATCTATAGGAGATATGTCTATATAATATGATCCAGGAGAAAGGAAAACCTTTTCTTCTTTATCTCGTTTCGCGTATAAAATACCTTTACGCAGGACAAAATCAATGCCAAAGAATTTTATATGCTGATTTTCTTTAAGTATAATTTCTTGTGTTCCCCGGGAGGAATGACCAAATGTTACAATGACTTGTAAATTTTTAGTCAGATCTCTCAAGATAATTCGACCTGGCTCCATATGTTGATTTTTATTTTCTTCAGATATTGCACAATCAATCAACAATATTGAAAATAAAATGATAAAGAATATTGAAATATATTTATTGATTTTCATCGCATGGACATTCGATATTTTTTTAAATAGCATCTATTTCATGTTGATTGACTTTTCCATAATATGTCCTTCATTTCTATTCATTTAATAGAAAAGTCTCCAAGGAAAATATATTTTTTCACAATAAGTAGTGTAAGGATAACCATTATTTGGAGGTGCCATGATTTGTACTTCGATACGGCAGCCTTTCACGAGGTTAGGATTGTTTAACAGATACTCCTCAACTTCCGGAGGAATCCGGGCATTCGTTCCGTCTTCGACAACGAAACAGATCTGACAAGTTTTACTTCTCCAGGAAGCTCCATCGCCTGTTAATTTCATTCCATGCCGGGCAAATATCTTATGGAGTTCCAAATCCTTTTCCACTGTTTCCAA